>JANQIX010000008.1 GCA_028281925.1 Alphaproteobacteria bacterium | reverse complement strand
ACGCCATCCGCATCGCCATCGACGCCATCACCCCTGACGAGTGCGCCAACTACTTCACAGCCTGCGGCTATGAACCAGAATGATCAGAAAATGCTCTAGGATGGCGCCTCAGCATCTTCCATCGCTTGGCAGAGGGCCGCGTGGGCCAGCAGGCGGGTCGAGTCGAGCGTTGGTAGCGGCGAGTTCTTGTCGCTCAGGATCAGCGGGATCTCCGTGCAGCCAAGAATCACGGCGTCGCAGCCTTCGCCTTGAAGTCGGGCGATGATCTGCTCCAGGTATGCGACCGCCTCGGGCTTGAACGTGCCATACACCAGTTCATCCATGATGATGCGGTTGATCTCGTCGCGTTCGTCCGGCGCTGGGCGGACGACCTGAAGGCCACGGGTCGCGAGCCTTTCCGGATAAGTGTCGCCGTCGACCAGCCAGCGTGTGCCGATGAGGGCCAAGTTGCGGAAGCCGCGCTCGACCGCCGCGTCGCCGACAACGTCTACGATGTGCAGCCAGGGCAGCGGTGATCGCGGCTCGACATACTCCATCGCCCCATGGATCGTATTGTCGGGGCAGATCAGGAGATCGGCGCCCATCGCAGCCAGCTTGCGGGCCGACGCCAGCATCAACTCGCCCACGCCGCGCCAATCGCCGCGGTCCAGGCAAGCGACGTAATCGGCCAGGGACGGCGTGTGCATCGAGATCTCGGGATGGTCGTGCGGGCCCAGCAGCCGAGCGCCCTCGGCACAGATCGTGCGATAGCAGAGTGCTGCACCTTCGGCGGAGCAGCAGACCATGCCGATGTGCCTGGGCATGCGGCCTCAGCCGAAATGCGCGGCCAAGCGCTCCAGCGCGCCGTCCAGCACAGTGTCGGCCTTGGCGAAGCAGAAGCGGGCGACGGTCGTCAGCGCGTCCTGGTGATAGAAGGCGCTGACGGGGATGGCCGCGACGCCGGCCTCTGCCGTGATGTGGCGGCAGAAGGCGACGTCGTCGCCGGCGAAGCCGGTGCTGCGGATGTCGATGTTGACGAAATAGGTGCCGCCGCAGGGCAGCACGTCTAAGCCGATCCGGGTGAGACCGTCGGCGAAGCGGTCGCGCTTGGCCTGCATCTCGGCGATCAGACCGGCGAAGTACGCATCGTCCTTGCCCAGGCCGTAGGCGACGGCGCTCTGAAGGTTCGGCGGTGTGGTGAACACCAGGAACTGGTGCGCCTTCGACACCGGCGCCAAGAGCGCGGGGGCGGCCGTGACATAGCCCACCTTCCAGCCGGTGAGAGAGAAGGTCTTGCCGGCGGAGCCGATCTTCAAACAGCGCTCGCGCATGCCGGGCAGCGTGATCAGCGGTATGTGCGCGTCGCCGTCGAACACCAGATGCTCGTAGACCTCGTCGCAGATCACGACCGCGTCGGCGGCCTGCGCGGCCTCGGCGATCAGCGCCAGCTCTTCGTCCGAGAACACCTTGGCGGCCGGGTTCAGCGGGTTGTTGAACAGGAACACGCGCGTCTTGGGGCCTATGGCGGCCTGCAGCGCCTCGGCTGTCAGCCGCCAGTCCGGAGGTGCCAGCGTCACGAACCGGGGCACGCCGCCGGCCCGGCGAACCATCGGCACATAGGCGTCATAGAGCGGCTGGAACAGCACGACCTCGTCGCCCGGCGTGATCAGGCCCAGGAGTGCGGAGGCGAGTGCTTCCGTAGCGCCGGACGTGACCATCACCTCGCTCTGCCAATCCACCTCCAGCCCGTAGAAGCGGCGGTCGTGGGCGGCCACGGCTTGGCGCAGCTCTGGCACGCCTAGCATGGGCGGATACTGGTTCCAGCCTTCTATGGCCGCTGCAGCCGCGGCCTCCAGCACGTCGCGGGGGCCGGTGCCATCGGGGAAGCCCTGGCCCAGATTGATGGCCTCGTGCTCGCGCGCCAGGCGCGACATCACCTCGAATACGGTCGTCGGCATATTGCCGAAGATGGGATTGGCGGTGGCGGTCATGGCTTCGGCCGTTGTCTTGCGTGCCGGCATCATGCCGGACTTGCGTTGACCGCGGCAATCGACGACATCCGAGAGGTACTCGAGACGGAGGCGGCGGATGGATTACGAGACAGCGTTCCGGCCGGGGTTCGTGGTGGCCGGCGTGTCGGCGCGCGTGCGCAACGACCGGCCCGAGGGCTTCGCCGAGCTGTGGCAGGAGTTCAAGGAGGCCGAAATCCAGGCCGACCTGCCGCAGCGGCTGAGCGACGAGGTCTACAGCCTCTACACCGATTATGAGAGCGACCATACCGGTGAGTTCACGCTGCTGATCGGCTTTGCTGTGGCCGACGGTGTGCCGGTGTCGGAAGACCTGGATGCCTACGACGTGCCGGCGGCACATTACGCTGTGATCCGGGCCGACGGGCCGCTGCCGCAGGCGGTGATTGAGGCTTGGCAAGCCATCTGGGCGTCCGATCTGCAGCGCACCTATACCGGCGATTTCGATGTTTACCGCCAGGGAGCGGACGGCGCGCCCGGCCCAGTCGACATCCATGTCGCCGTCAATCCCGACGACGAGGATGACGATGCCTGAGAGATTGATCGGCCGCAGCGGCGCGGAGATGGCTGCAGCCCTGCGTTACAACGACGACGGACTGATCCCGGCCATCGCCCAGCAGCACGACACCGGTGAGGTGCTGATGCTGGCCTGGATGAACCGGACGGCCGTGGAAGAGACGCTGACCACGGGCCGGGTCTGCTATTGGTCCCGTTCGCGTGGCACGTTATGGCGCAAGGGCGAGACGTCGGGGCATACGCAGCGGCTGGTGGAGCTGCGCTTCGACTGCGATGCCGACACCCTCTTGCTGTTGATCGACCAAACCGGCCCGGCCTGTCACACCAATCGGCGGAACTGCTTCTATCTGGCGGTGCGCAACGGCACGGTGCAGATGATCAGCGAGCCCGTGGAAGAGACGGTTTCGTGAGTGGCGGCGATATCGAGATCCGTCCGGCAACGCGGGACGACCTGCCGGCCATGGTGCGCATGCTGGCCGACGACTCCATGGGGGCCGGTCGCGAACGCTGGGCCGACCCCCTGCCTGACGCCTATGTCACGGCGTTCGACGAGATCGCAGCCGATCCCAACAATCATCTGATCGTTGCCGTGCGCGGGGCCGGCGTCATCGGATGCATACAGCTAACATACATCCGTACGCTCTCGCGCTTCGGCAGCCTGCGTGCCCAGATCGAAGGCGTACGTGTGGCGCGTAGCGCACGCGGCCTTGGGCTTGGGCGGGTGCTGATGGAGTGGGCGATCTCCGATGCCGTGCGTCGCGGTTGTGCTCTCGTGCAGCTCACAACCGACAAGGGCCGCACCGACGCCCACCGGTTCTACGAGTCCCTTGGATTCGTCGCCAGCCACGAGGGGATGAAGCTGGCGCTTTAGATCTTTCAGCCGTTTTCCGTCATGCCCACGGAGGCGGGCATCTCACGCAGCGCGACGAGATCCTCGCCCGCGCGAGGATGACGGAGAATACACCCGCCTTTCCCGCAACCGCTGGCGTCAGTGGCCGACCATCCACCGTTTGGGCGAGCGTTTCAGGCCGGGTTCCAAGCCGCGGGCCAGCGGAGCACCCTGGCCATGACTGTGCGCATGGCAATGGCCGTGGCCGAGGTGGCCGCCATGTGCGTTCATCTCCGATCGGCTCATCACCCTCGGCTCGTGCGCGCTCTTTTCGTTGCGGGCATGGGCGATGCGGGTATGGGCCGGAAGGGCGGCGATGAACGGCATGGCGACTTGGCGGTCTGCGGAGTTCCCACAGGTGGGACAGTCCGCAGAGTCCTGCGAGCGGTCCATCGGCTGCCAGTCGCGGAAGGCGCCGCAGGTGTCGCAGCGATAGTCGTAGAGGGGCATGGGTTGTCTCCGGCGGCGGCGTCGGGCCGCACGTGCACGGGTTGACGGGAGGTCAGGCCACGGGCGGTGGTGCCGCGCCCGGCATGGTGCCGGACAACAGCAGGTATCCGGGGATCCAGCCCGTATAGATGCCTTGCAGGCTGCACAGATAGCCGGTGCGCTTTGTCAGTTCTCCTTTGCCCAAGGCGAGGATCAGGAAGAACAGGAACCACAGCACACCCCACGACGCCCAAGAGATGCCGAACCAGACATCCCAGGTGGACCCGCCGCCGGCGAAGGTCTCGATCGTCACAGGCACGCAGGTCAGGGCAACGAACAGGCAGAACCATCCCAGCCCGCGGCCGTCGGCCCCGTTCACGCGGTTCCACGCCACCCAGAAATAGGTGAAGCTGAACAACAGCGTCAGTGCCGCGCCCTTTATGGTGCCCAGATCCGCACCAGGCCCGAAGGCCAGATACATGGCCACCAGGAAAGTCAGGATGCCGACGAACACGTCGATGACGTAGATTTCCTTGTCGCCGACGCGCCCCACCAGCCACAGGCCGTTCAGGAAGAGAACGGCACCGACCCAAAAAAGCGCCAAGCCAAGCAGCATGGCCGTGTCCTCCGATCAGGTGATCGTCTGTCCGGGGGCAGCCATGAAGGTCGGCTGCCCCCCCGGCGCGGCTACCGTCAGCTTGTGACGGCGACGCTGCTGGACGGCACTTGGCGTGACGGGCCCGCGGCCGTCGGCTTGATGTCGAAGTCGAAGATGCCCGTCGGGATCGCCACAGTGCAGCAAGCGTTCGGGATATCGACGATGCCGCTGACCCGGCCTTCGACCGGTGCGGTGCCGAGGATCACATAGGCCTGCTCTCCGGTGTATCCGAACTTCTTCAGGTACTCGACAGCGTTCAGGCAGGCCCGTCGATAGGCCACATGGGCATCGAGGTAGTATTGCTCACCCGTGTGCTCATCGACCGAAATACCCTCGAAGACGATGTATTCGGAGTAATGCGGCTCGATGGGGCTCGGCCGGAAGATGGGGTTGGTGACACTGTATTTGTTGATACCGTCCTTGATCACGTCGACCCCGATGTCGAGGAACCCGGCCATCTCGATGGCGCCGCAGAAGGTGATCTCGCCATCGCCCTGCGACCAGTGGATGTCGCCCATGGAAAGCCCGCCACCCGGCACGTAGACCGGGAAATAGACGCGCGACCCGCGCGACAGGTTCTTGATGTCGCAATTGCCGCCATGTTCGCGCGGCGGCACCGTGCGCCAAGCCTCCTGCGCCGCGGCCTGGGCGGCCACCCCGTCCATCTGACCCATCAGCGCCGTGTCGGCATGGGGCGGTGCCAGCAGCGGCGGCACACGGTTGGGATCGGTGGCCAGCAGCTCCGCCTCGCGCTGGTTCGCGCGGTCCAAGAGGGCGCGGTCGGGCAGACAGCCGATCAGGCCCGGATGGATGATGCCGGGCCAGCGCACGCCGGGCACGTGGCGTGACGTGGTATAGATGCCGTGGAAGTCCCAGCATGCCTTGCGCGCGTCCGGGAAATGCTCGGTCAGGAAGCCGCCGCCGTTGTCGCGCGCGAAAATGCCGGTGAAGCCCCAGGGCGAGTCCGGCAGGGCGCCGACATCGTTCAGGTCGACCACCAGCAGATCGCCGGGTTCCGCGCCTTCCACCGCGAACGGGCCGCTCAGATAGTGGACCTTGGTCAGGTCGACATCGCGGACATCGTTGGCGCTGTCGTCGTTGGAGATCTGGCCGCCGGTCCAGTCATAGCATTCCACCCGGAACTCGTCGCCGGGCTTGAACCATTCGACCATCGGGATATCCGGATGCCAGCGATTATGGGTCTTGATTGCCTGCTGCTCCGGTGCCTTTGTCAGCTCTGCCGTGAAGGCCGTCCTCGCCATGTCTTCCTCCCATCCGCGCGCGCCGCCTGGGCCCGGCGGGGCCGCGAGTTTCCGGTGCGTCCCGCGATGGCCTCATGTCGCCGATGCCGCGATCGCACCTTTCGGCGGAAAGGCTACGGACTGCTGCGGGGGCGCACATCACCCCTAGGGGTGATGCACCAACCGTGCACGGATCCTCGCCCGGCAATTCGGGGGGTCAGTGGCTTTCGGTGCAGCTCTTTGCATGCAACCGCACCAGGCCGGCCTGGTTGAGCGCGCCGGTCTTGGCGTAAATGCGCTTCATATGGGTGCGGGCGGTGTTCTTGCTGATTCCGATGCGCCGGGCGGCTTCGATAACCCCCGCCCCGGCGATGATCTGCGTGGCGAGCCGGGACTCCGCAGGCGTCAGTCCATAGAGCGACGGGAAGGTGCAGCACCCGCCATCGCCTTCGTGGTCCGGGTCCTTGGTGACGACGATCGCCGCCGGGCCGTCCCACCCGTCTGCCGAGCGCATGGACGGGCTGATCGGACAGATCAGCAGCACCAGCCGCCGGCCGGACAAGGGCCGGGAGATGGCGACATGCCCACCGCCGCGCCGTGCGGGCGTAATGGCCATGCCGACGGTATCGGCCAGCACGCGCCGCAGCAGCAGATCTTCGCTGCGCGATGCTGCCGACAGGCAGCCCTGGCGCAGCATGATCCCGTCACGCTGCCGCAGCAGATCCTCGCCGGCTTGGTTGCATTCGATCATGCGCCCGTGCCTGTCGATCACGAAGGTCGCGACGGACAGGCGGTGCAGCAGGTCGAGAAGGGAGTCACTCTCTTGCCGGCGTTGCAGGAATTGCCGCTGCAGCTTCAGCGCACGCTGCACATGCGGCACGAGATGCCCGAGGAAAACCCTGTCATCCCTGGTGAAGGGTGGATAGCGGCTGGGACGATGGATGCTCAAGCATGTGAGGCAGTCACCATCGCGATCGACCACGCCGCACAGCCGATGAAAACAGTCCTGCGGCCGGAGATAATCGTTGTAGAATTCGGTCTTTATCAGTTCGTGATGCGGCAGTATTTCATCACCGATGTGTACATTTCGCGAGAGATATCTATGCTCTTGCTTAAGCCAGGGATTCAGATTCGCGTAATAGTCTTCGTAGAGCTGGTCGAAGTCCGGATTGAGGCCGACCTGTGCCCTTCGCAGTCCATCTTGTCTTTGGTAATTGTGATCGAACAGGATCGCGCTGCTTGCATTGAGATGGCGACGCAACTCGTTGAGCAGCGTGCCCCAATCGCCGGACCCATCGGCCGGTTCGTATGCCAGCTCTATGAGCTGCTCGATATGCACGGCGGCACGGCTCCCATCGGCTGCAATCCGCAAGATGACTGCACAGACCGATCAGGTTTCCGAAACATTATTGCGTTTCTTGAGTACAGATCGTCTCGCAGGACGTGTCAAATGCGATGGACGCATGCCCTCATCGTCGAATGCATGATCTTCGACCAGGGCGTGCGCCCAGATCGCGGGAGCTAGATCAACTGAATGACGCCCTTTGGAGGTGACGCGAATAAGTGGTCTGCCGGCGTCGTAGTTGATCCAATGGATGTGGTCTGTCTAGCGCGTCCTGGCTCGCCCGAGCAACGACCCCAAGCCCAAGATGCCCGATTGAGCCTCTTCCTTCTCAAGCTCAGCGCGCGTGCGCTGGTAAGGGGTCAGGCGGTGTTCCAGTCGGCGGATCACCCGTGTGACCACGAAGTTGATCAACAGGTAGATCGACCCGGCAACGATGAACACTTCGACGGGCGCGAAGGTGCGGGAGATGATGGATTTGGCGATGCCCGTCATCTCCATCACCGTGACGGTGCTGGCCAGTGCGCTGCCCTTGACCATCAGGATGATTTCGTTGCTGTAGCCTGGCAGGGCCTGGCGAAGGGCCACCGGCATGGTGATGCGCCGGAACACCAGGAAGCGCGACATGCCGCAGGCACGCGCCGCCTCGATCTGACCCCACGGCACCGATTGGATGCCGCCGCGGATGATCTCGCTGGTATAGGCCGTGGTGTTCATGGCGAGCGCGATCACCGCACACCAGAACGGCTCGCTCAGCACGACCCAGGCCGGGCTTTCCTTGATGAAGTCGAACTGGCTGGAGCCGTAATAGATCAGGAACAGCTGCACCAACAGCGGCGTGCCGCGGAAGAAGAACACATAGGCATAGGCGGGATAGGACAGCAGCGGGTTCGGCGACAGCCGCGCCAGGGCCAGGCCGATGCCGGCGAAGAAACCGATGCTGACGGACAGGGTGACCAGCTGCACGGTCAGGCCCGCGCCGGCCAGGATGGGCCCGAAGCTCTCGACCATCAGCTCGAAATTCACGGCAGCCGTCCCTTAGCCCGAAGCCATGCGGACGCCGCGGCTGTAGAACCGTTCGGCGCGCTGGAAGGCGGCTTGCGAGAAGGTCGTCATCACGAGATAGAGCACGGCGGCCGCCAGATAGAACGTGAACGGCTCGCGCGTGGAGCCCGACGCCACATGCGACGTGCGCATCAGCTCCGCCAAGCCGGTGACGGAGATCAGGGCCGTATCCTTCAACGTCAGCTGCCAGACATTGCCCAGGCCGGGTAACGCAAGGCGCAGCAGCTGGGGCAGCTGGATGCGATGGAAGATCTGCCATCCGTTCATGCCGACGGCCTTGCCGGCCTCGATCTGCCCAGGCGGAATCGCCTGAATGGCGCCGCGGAACACCTCGGCCGAATAGGCACCGGAAATCACGCCGACGGCCAGTACGCCGACCACGAAATTGTCGACCTCGATATAGTCCGTATAGCCGAAGGTCGACGCCACCCACATGACGGCACCGGAAAAGCCGAAGAACAACAGGTAGATGACCAGCAGCTCCGGCACGCCGCGCACCACTGTGGTGTAGACCTCCACCACGCCGCGCACGATCAAGCTGCCACCCATCCTGCCGGCGGCCGCCACCATACCGACCAGGATACCAAGCGCGTAGGCCAGGAGAGCGACGATCACCGTGACACCGGCGCCGCGCAACATCTCGTCGCCCCAGCCGGTTTCGCCGTAGGTCAGAAGCTCGATCACGATGCGGGTCCGGGCTTTGGCGACACCGCCGCCCCAGGGTCAGGGACGGCGGGTGCCGGATCGGCCGTTACTGCTCGCACGGCATGGAGGTGTCGAAGCCGAACCACTCGACGGCCATTGCCTCCAACGTGCCGTCTTCGACCATGGAACAGATGGCCTCGTTGAACATGGCCATCAGCTCTTCATCGTCCTGGCGCAGGCCGATACCAACGCCTTCGCCGAAGACGGCGAAGTCGACACCGGTCAGGCCGGGGCCGAACTGGGCGAAGCCGGCACCGTCTTCCGTCTCCAGGAACGCGGTCCAGCTGGTCGCGTCGGCCAGGGCCGCGTCGACGCGCCCGGCAACCAGGTCGAGGTTCAGGTTGTCCTGGGTGTCGTAGAGCCGGATCTCGATGCTGTCGCCCAGTTCCTGTTCCAGGAAGTTGAAGTGGATCGTGGCGGTCTGCACGCCGACGGTCTTGCCCTCCAGGGCGGCCACCGTCTCTTCATAGGTTTCCAGCCCGGCGAACTCCGACTCTGCGCCCGACACGAACCAGGCGGGCGTCGTCGTATAGCCGTTGGAAAACGCGATCTGCTCGCGCCGTTCGTCGGTGCGCGACATGCCGGCGATGATGGCATCGTAGCGGCCGTTCAACAGGGCCGGAATTATGCCGTCCCAGTCTTGCGCCACCCATTCGCACTCAACCTCCATGCGGCGGCAGAGCTCATTGCCGAAATCGATCTCGAACCCGATCAGTTCGCCGGAAGCATCGTAATAATTGTACGGCGGATAGGCGCCTTCGGTTCCCAGCTTGATGCTGTCGATCTGTGCGTGGGCTTGCGCGGCAGCAAGAGCCAGGCCGGCGGCGCCTGCCATGGAGATCCAGGTTTTCACGGGATGAAGCCTCCAGAAGAGTGAAGCGTTGTGTTCGCCGCTTACGGCACGACGATTCGCCGATTTCGGCGGCTTTCGTCGAACAGGTCAAGTCTGTTGGAGGTCGAGGCCCGTCGGCGGGCCGTCACCGCTCGCAAATGACGGGCGAGCCGAAGCCCAGGAACTCCTGATGCAAGGCGTCCAGCGTGCCGTCTTCGATCATGGCGCAAATGGCTTGGTTCATGCGATCCAGGAGAGCTGTGTCCTCCTGCCGCAGGCCGATGCCGAAGCCTTCGCCCAAGACGGGAAAGGCGGCGCCGGTCAGGCTTGGTCCGAACGGCGAGAAGCCGCTGCCAATTTCGCTTGCCAGAAACGGTTCCCACGCCACCGCGTCCGCCAGCCCGGCATCGATGCGGCCGGCTGCCAGATCGAGACCCAGATTGTCCTGCGTGTCATAGAGACGGAGAGCGACCGTTTCGCCGAACTGCTGTTCGATGAAGTACTGGAATACGGTCGCGGTCTGCACGCCGATGGTCTTGCCTTCCAGGGCCTCGGCGATCTGCTCGACCGTCTCCGCTCCGGCCAGGTCGCTATGGGCCGGCCCGACAAACTGCACCGGCGTGTCGGTATAGGCGTTGGTGAACGCGATCTGTTCCCGCCGCTCATCGGTGCGTGTCATGGCTGCGACGATGGCGTCATAGCGGCCCTGCATCAGGGATGGGATCAGGCCGTCCCAGTCCTGCACCACCCATTCGCAGGTGGCATCCAGCCGTAGGCACAGCTCTTCGCCGAAGGCGATGTCGAAGCCGCCGAGCTCTCCCGACGCGTCGACAAAGTTATAGGGCGGATAGGCGCCCTCAGTGGCCAGCCGCAGTTCTTCGGCTTGCGCCGGCGCGATCGAGAGCCAGACCCCCGCAACGGCCGCGCAGGCCCCGATGGGTCGATATCCCATGCACACAGTTCCTTTTCATCGATTCCGGGCCAGTTCGACGCGATTGGGGCCGCAGCGTCAAGCAGCCTGCCCCAGGGACGCCCACAGGCGGCTGTACGCATATTCGGTTTGCCCAGCCAATGGGTGCCAGGCATCATTCGTACCCACACAGCCGCTGGCGGACGCCGGCAACAAATCGCCAAACAGGGAGAGACAATATGTACCGGCCCATCATCGAGTTTGGGCGGCTTGCCGCCATCGGCGTTTCCGCGTTGCTGATCGCTTCGTGCATGACGCAGAGTCAGCCGTCGGGCAGCGGGCAGTCCGCAACGCCGACAACGGCCGCACCTCCCGCGCCCGCCTCGAGCGTGTATGCTGATCTCGCTGGCGCCAGCCTGGTCGCCGAGGCCCTGAGCGGTGACCTCTATTGCATCTACTACGCGCCGGACGGAACCATGGGCGTTGCCTTTGAGAACCAGCCACCGGCATACGGCACGTGGACCGTCAACGGCAACGACGTGTGCGAGACTACGGACGGCTTTACGGAATGCAACCGCTTCCAGATCGCCGCCAACGGCGTCGTCACGATGGTCAGCCTCGAGGGCTCCGGCGCATTTACCACGGCCGGCCAGTTGTTCGAAGGCAACGAGTGCGGCGTCTGACGCCTGCTGATGTCGCGGATGGAGAGGGTCCGACCCCTTTCCATCCGCTCTGACAACCGGACCTGATCGCCCTTTCCTTCCGCTTTTACGTCTAGGCGGCCTGCCGCCAGACACCCGATGCTGCGGCAGCTCGGCAGAAGTCAGCGAAATCCCGCGGCTGGCGGCCGAGCGCGCGCTGCACGCCGTCGCCCAGGGACTGGTTGCGCCCGTCCAGGGTCTCGCGGCAGATGTCGGTGAAGACGTCGGCGATCAGCGCACCGCCGATTTCCGTCATCGCGGCATGAAACTGGTCCAGCGTGATCGGCAGGTAGCGGATCTCGCGACCCGTGGCAGCCGAGAGTTCGGCGGCGGCCTCAGCGAAACTTAGAAGCCGCGACCCTGTGATCTCATAGAGCTGGCCGGAATGGCCCTGTTCTGTCAGGGCCGCAACGGCCACATCGGCAATGTCGTCGACATCGACGATGGGTTCGCGCACATCGCCTGCCGGAAGCGCGATCATGCCCTGCATTATCGGGTCGTGCAGATAGCCTTCGCTGAAGTTCTGCGCAAACCAGGCGGCGCGCACCAGCGTGAAGTCGAGCCCGCAGGTGCGCACGATGTCTTCGCAGGCCTCAGCATGCGTCTCCCCACGGCCGGACAGCAGAACCAGCCGTTTGACGCCGGCTGCGGCTGCGGCTTGCGTCAGCGCCGCAATCTTCTCCGGCGCGCCTGGGAAGGCGAGGTCGGGAAAGTACGAGACATAGGCCGACGATACGCCGGACAGCGCGGGGCCCCAAGTCTCCGGCCGATCCCAGTCAAAAGGCGTGGCGGCCCTTCGCGAGCCGTGCCGAACGGCAAATCCCCGCCGGATGAGAGTTTCGGCGATGCGGCGGCCGGTCTTGCCGGTGGACCCGATGACGAGGATGGGGGCGGTGGTCATGGTCTTGCTCCGCTGGCTTGACACGGTGTAAATTGACACGATGTCAAGTAGGAGATGGTTTACACGATGTCAAGCGGAAATCCGGAAACAAGGCTGAAGATCCTCACTTCCGCCTGGCGTTTGCTGGAAGCTGCCCAGGGCCGCGAGGTGCGTATGTCGGATATCGCCAAAGACGCCGGCGTCAGCCGCCAGGCGCTCTACCTGCACTTCCCGACACGGGCGGATCTGCTGGTCGCCACGACGCACCACATCGATGCTGTCAAGGACGTCGACGCCCGGCTCGCCCGCAGCCGCGCGGCCACGACGGGGACGGAGCGGCTGGACGCGTTCATCGACGCCTGGGGCAACTACATCCCGGAGATCTACGGCGTTGCGAAAGCACTGATGGGCATGGGCGACACCGACGAAGCGGCGAAGCTCGCCTGGGACAATCGCATGGAAGCCCTCCGCCAGGGCTGCCGCGCTGCCGTCGATGCCCTGGAGAGGGATGGCCGGCTTTCACCCGAACATTCGCCCGCGCAGGCAACGGACCTCCTGTGGGCGCTGCTGTCAGTACGGATTTGGGAGCATCTTACAATCGACTGCCGCTGGCCCCGGCCCCTCTACATCGAGACGATGAAGGCATTGGCGCAAAAGGCGCTCGGCACAGGAACGTCCGTTGGGTGAGCGACTCGCGCCGACCGCTGGCGAAGGGAGAACCATGGTTGGGCCAACGCGGATTGGATCGCCTTGCGCCAATAGGGCAGCGAGAATGCCCATGCCGGCGGAGCCGCCTGTCCCGCTGGCGCCCGCCGTCCGCCTATGAAACACTTCGGCTCTGGCGATCCAGCCGCATCCAACCGGAGGTCCCGATGAGACGCACCCTCTTTGTCGCCGTCGGTTCATTGGCGCTTACGACCGCCCCAGCCCTGGCGCAGACCTGCACGGAGGCGGAAGTCAGCGCTCTGGACCAGGAGATCACGGCGATGGTTCAGGAAATGTCTCCGTCCCAGGATACGGTGGCGCAGTACCTCCGAGAGGTCGGGGACGAGCTGAGCATCCCGTTGAACGATGCCGGCTATCTTGACTTGCGGGACGGTGACCCACGCGCCTGCGCCGCGGCGTCGCTGTTCATGCAGAAGCTCAGCGGTGGCGGGTGAGCGGCCGGCAAGCGGCCTGAGTCGCTCCTGACGGTTTGGCCTAATCGGTCCGTCCAGCACCGACGAGGCTGCCGATCGACTGGGCCTGGATAAGGGCTCGCGTTGCCGCTGACAGGACTATGATGCCGCTCCGCTGCATCGCGTCCAGCCTGTTGTCGTTCGCCCGACCGACCTGCGCTGCCCGCCTTAACGGAGAAATACGAGAATGCGAGCAAGCCTTGTGGCCGCAGGGATGGTGGCGCTGGTGACGTGCATGGTCAGCGGATCGGTGGCCCATGCGTCGGAGGTAACGGCTCACTACGTCTCAGTCGACGACCTGCGCCTGCAGCAGGAAGGCTACATCGTCTCTATCCATGAGTATCTGGAGATCAAAACGGATCCTGCCGGTACGCTGCGCATCGAGGCGGGATACCAGCATATGGGCACTTCGGCGCTGTCGATGCTGCAACTCCTGGCCTCAGAGGTGCAGTTCCGCCCGGATGTGGGGCCGGAGGATCTTGGGCGGCTGGATATTCCCCGGATGCGGCGCGTGGCGATGACCGGCAGGGTCGTCGTAGAGCCGGGGACGTTGTCATGGACTGCCGACACCCTGACGCCGACCTTGATCGAACCCGGCATTGAGGCGCGGGGCGAGAACCCGCGTCCCAGCCCGTTCCAGATCGACGAACCCCGAGTTACGCTGGAGCGGGAGGGCGGTGCCGCGACGGATCTGGGGGACCAGTTCTCCGTGATCGTCGATGGACGCGTCCACGAATACCGGCGCATGGACCCGCGGCTGCTTCCGCTGGCAGGGTATCTCGCCTGGATGACGGAATCCTCGGTCGTCCTGACGCGAAGCTGTTTCCTGCCCATCGCCGACGCTTATCTCCATGGGGAAACCTACGCCTTCAGCGAGGCTGCGCTTTCCGAACTGCGTGCGTTGGCGGCGGACACGCCGGGGTTTGCCATCCTGGAAGAGCGTGGGTTCGGCGAGGCGTTCACATATTCGCTGGACGCTGCCCTGGCGGCACGTGAGGCGCTGAACGACTGGCTCGCCGCTGAGGTCGAAGCGGTCGGCATCGAGCTTGCGATGTCTGCGTTGGACATCAGCGGGGCAGCAGTTTCCGACGCAATGCGGGATTGGGCACGATCACTCGACGACCGGATGATCCTGGCGGAGAGGCTGCATATCCTGCCCGGCGATCCCGAATGGCCGGCGGATGGCGAACAGGCCGATATGCAAGCGCTGATCGAACTGGTGACGGCCCGCTATGAGGCCGATCCGTGGTCCGAAACGTCCCCCATGGCCAGCGCCTTTGTGCGCCATGGCTGGGTGTCGATGCTCTGGCTTCTGCTTCACATGGAATGCAGTTGAGGGGACTGCGAACCCCGATCGGGATCGCTGTGTCTACAAGGTGGGCCGCAAGTCGTCAGAACGCGTGCCGCCTACGGCCCGATGCAGAACCAGGCGCCCGCCCCCATGGCGACGGGCAGGCCCCATTGCCACCACAGGCCCAATCCGCCGGCAATCAGGGCAAGTGCGCCGGCCCACAGGACCGGGCGGCGATAGGGGCGTGGCAGCAGCATCATGTCCGAGCCTCCGCCAGTCTCGCGACCGGCGCGTCGCGGATGGGCAGGTGGACCAGAGCCGCGAATACGGCGAGCGCGATCGACGCCAGCCAGATGGCGTCGTACGAGCCTAGCGCGTCGTAGGCCCAACCACCGCCCCAAGCGCCCAGAAAGGCGCCGATCTGGTGGAACATGAAGACGAACCCGTACAGCATCGAGAGATACTGTACGCCGAAAACGCGGGCGACCAAACCGCTGGTCAGCGGCACCGTGCCCAGCCACAGGAAGCCGATGCCGGCGCCGAAGGCGATGGCCGAGATGGGCGACAGCGGCACCACCAGGAACAGGCCGATGACGCCGGCCCGCGCCAGGTAGATCGCGCTCAACAGATATTTCTGGCGGAACTTCGCACCCATCGCCCCGAACAGGTACGACCCGAAGATGTTGAACAGGCCGATCATGGCCAGCGACCAGGCGCTGACCGCCGGGGCCATCTGATTGTCTGCCAGGTACGACGGCAGGTGGGTGGCTACGAAGGCCACGTGGAAGCCGCAGACGAAGAACCCGGCGTTCAACAGCCAGTAGCCGTCATGCCGCCCAGCCTCCTGCACCGCGGCGCGCAGCGACTGCTGGGGGCCGGCCGGCGCCTTCAGCGCCCGGTCCGCCGGGCGCAAGCCAAGCGCCAGCCCGAACAGCAGGCTCATGGTTACGGCCAAGATCAGGAAGGTGTTTTGCCACTGGAACGTGTCCAACAGTGCCTGTGCCCCCGGCACCACGGCGAACATGCCGAACGACCCGGCCGCCGTGCAGAGCCCGAAGGCAAAGCTGCGCTTTTCTGGGGCCACCACGCGGCCGACAGCGCCCAGGATCGTGACATAGGTGGTGCCGCTGAGTGCCAAGCCGATCAGGACGCCCAGCGTCATGTTCAGGCCCAGCGGGCCGCTGCTGAACGTCGCCAGCGCCAGGCCCGCGGCATAGAGCACGGCGCCCACAATCAGCACGCGCCCCGCCCCGTAGCGGTCGGCAAAGGCGCCGGTGAAGGGCTGGGCCACGCCCCACAGCAGGTTCTGGATGGCGATGGCCAGGCCGAACGCCTGGCGACCGGTCTCCAGATCCACCGAGATCGGCGTCAGGAACACACCGAACGACTGGCGAATGCCCATCGCCAGGATCAGCACGCAAACGCCGCTCACCAGTACCGTGACCGCCGCCCTGCTCATCTCTCCGGCTCCCTTGGCAGCGGACCCGTCGCCCGGTTCCGTGCATATACATCCACTGCAGCACACCATAGCCAACCCGCCGATCTGCGGCCACCACCACAGCCATTCCCAAACGGCACGACTGCTGTGCCGTAGCGGACAGAATGCGCTCTTCAATCGCCCGATGCATCGATTCTGAGTTAAGTCGAACGATTGAATTATTCGCTGGGCCAACCTATACTGAGACTCAGACGCCCAATCGCATGCAGTTGGCAGATGGCTCAGCGTCCAACCGACATTGCCACAGAATCCCCGATCAGCACCCGCGGTGATGAGACGCGTGCCCAGTTGCTGGGTGCGGGAATGTCGTTGTTCGCGGAACGCGGGTTCGACGCCGTCAGCACGCGGGAGCTGGCCCGGGCCGCCGGCGTGAACCTGGCGGCGATCGCCTATCACTTCGGCAGCAAGCACGGCCTCTACATGGCCATCACCGAGAGCATCGTTGCCGATGTGGGTGGGGCCATGCTGCACCATGTGCACGGGCTGGCCGACGGTATCGCGCGTGCCGGGGAAGACCGCCGGGCCCTCAGCCGCCTGGCGGCGGGCCTGGTGCGGCGATTGATCACCGTGTTCGTCGCCGACCCGGGCCGCAAACGGCAGATGGCCTTCGTGCTGCATGAGTACACGCGGCCCGGCGAAGCGTTCGACCGGATCTACGAAACCGTCGTCGAGCCCATGCACCGGACCCTGACGGCCCTGGTGGCGGCGGCGCGCGGTCTGCCGGCCGAACATCCCGATGCCATCATTGGCGCGCATGCAGTGATCGGCCAGGTGATGGCCTTCGCCATTGCCGAAGTTCCGGTGACCCGTCGCCTGGGGTGGGAGAGCATCACGCCCGATCGCCGCGACGCCATCGGCCGCGTCGTCGTGCCAATGATACTGGCATCGCTGAACCTGCTGCCGGACGAAGGACCATGACAGATACACGCAAACGCTGGCTGCGGCGGCTGCTGATCCTGCCGCCACTGGCGCTCGGCATCGCGGTGCTGGTCTGGCAGGCGGGCGACCGTGGGGCGCCGGAGGTGCTGCCCGACA
Organism: Alphaproteobacteria bacterium; assembly: GCA_028281925.1. GTDB lineage: Bacteria > Pseudomonadota > Alphaproteobacteria > DSM-16000 > Inquilinaceae > JACKIG01. The sequence goes on along the minus strand of JANQIX010000008.1, from coordinate 78,580 downwards.
GCGAGATGGCCCGGCCGGCGCGCGTCACGACGCTGCAGGCGGCCGATTTCACGCCCCGCGCGCTCGCCTACGGCATCGTCGAACCGGCGACCGTGTGGAACGCCGTTGCCGAGGTCTCGGGCCGGATCGTCTACCGCCACCCCGAATTGGAAAGCGGCAATATCCTGCCCGCCGAAACGGTCGTCTTCCGCATCGATCCCGCCGACTACCAACTCGCCGTCACCCGCCTTGGCGCCCAGCTTGCGAGTGCGGAGGCCGACCTGGCGGAGCTGGAGGTGCAGGAGGCCAATGCCCGCAATTCGCTGGCGATCGAAGAGCGGGCGGCCGCCCTGGCCGATGAGGACCTACAGCGTCAGCAGACGCTGCGTGCCCGCGGCACGGTCAGCCAGGCCGCTGTCGACGCGGCAGAGCAGGCAGCGCTGACCAGCCGCCAGCGCGTGCAGGATCTGGAGAATACGCTGGCCCTGATCCCGGTCCAGCGTCGGGTGCTGGAGGCCAGCATCGCCGTCAACCAGGCCCAGCTGGAAGAGGCTGGCCTGGATCTGGAGCGAACCGAGATCCGCCTGCCGATCGATGCCCGCATCGCCGAGGTGAATGCCGAGGTGAGCCAGTTCGTGTCGGTCGGGGAGACTTTGGCCGTGGGCGACGGCATCGAGACCGCCGAGATCACGGCGCAGATCGCTCCGGATCAGTTCTGGCCGCTCATGGCCGCGTTGGACCTGGACGTCAGCGATATGCCGACGGACGAGTTCTTGCAGTTGCGCGAGCAGATTGGCCTCACGGCCGAAGTTCGGCTGGCCATCGGCAATTTCGTGGCGCACTGGCCGGCCCAGTTCAACCGCGTGCGGGAGACGGTGGATCCGCAGACGCGCACGATCGGCGTCGTGGTGGTGGTCGATGAGCCATTGCGCAACGCGATCCCCGGCGTGCGGCCGCCGCTGACGAAGAACATGTATGTCGAGGTGGCGCTGACGGGGCGGCCGCTGCCGGACCGGATCGTCGTGCCGCGCGTGGCGCTGCATCTCGGCGCCGATGGCGGGCAGGTCGTCTATCTGGTCGACGGCGACGGGCGACTGGAGATCCGACCGGTGACGGTCGCCTTCGTCCAGGGCGATCTGGCACTGGTCGCCGGCGGACTGGCGGCGGGCGACCGGGTGATCGTGTCCGACCTGATCCCGGCCATAGAAGGCATGCTGATCGAGGCGACGGAAGATGAAACGCTGACCGGCGGCATGCTGGCGACGGCGGCCGGCGAGGACCCGGTCAGATGATCCGTGCCTTCGCCTTCCACCCCACGGCTGCGAACCTGTTGATGGCGTTGTTGTTCGGCGTCGGCCTGGTATCGCTGCCGACCTTGTTGCGCGAGACCTTTCCCGAGTTCACCGCAGACCGGATCGAGGTGCGTGTGGTCTATCCCGGCGCCAGCGCCGAAGACGTGGAGGAGGCGATCTGCCGCCGCATCGAAGACGCGCTCGATCAGCTGACGGATGTGGAGGAGGTCGCCTGCGACGCCCGCGAAGGCGTTGGTGCTGCCACCATCGAGATGGCGAAGAGCGGCGAGATCGGCCGCTTCCTGACCGATGTGAAGACCGAGATCGATGCCATCGACAGCTTTCCGGACGAGATCGAAACGCCGGTCGTCCGCCAGCTCGACTTGACCGACCAGGTGGTTTCGATCGCCATCACCGGCGAGATGGCGGAACCCGACCTGAAGGTCTATGCCGAAGAGGTGAAGGACAGGCTGACCGCGCTGACGGAAGTCAGCCAGGTCACCGTCAGCGGCTTTGCCGACCGGCAGATCCGCATTGAGCCTAACGCCATCGCGCTCCGGCAATACGGCGTCTCCGTCTCCGACATTGCGGCCGTGGTGGAACGCCAGAGCATCGACCTTCCCGCGGGCCTCGTCGAAACCCGCGAGCAGGACGTGCTGGTGCGCTTCACGGACGAGCGCCAGACGCCCGTCGACTTCGCCGATCTGATCATCACGGCCAGCGAGAGCGGGGCGGAACTGCGCCTCAGCCAGCTCGCCCGCATCACCGACCGGTTCGAACTGGACGAGGCGCGGGTGGAGTTCAACGGCCGCCGTGCGGCCCTGCTGGACGTGGCGAAGACGACCGATCAGGACACGCTGACGGTGATGGACGCCGTGCGGGAATTCCTCGAGGTCGAACGCCAGCGTGCCCCGCCCGGTGTGGAGTTTGAACTGACGCGCGATGTTGCCTCGATCGTGCAGGACCGGCTGGACATGCTGACGGTCAACCTGGCCCAGGGCCTGTTGCTGGTCGCGTTCATCCTGTGGCTGTTCTTTTCCACGCGCTTCGCGTTCTGGGTCGTGATGGGGCTGCCGGCTTCGTTCCTCGGCACCCTCTTCGTCCTTACGCTGATCGGCTATTCCATCAACATGATGACCATGGTGGCGCTGTTGATCGCCATCGGCCTGTTGATGGACGACAGCATCGTTATCGCCGAGAACATCGCCAGCCACCTGCAGCGCGGCAAACGGCGCCTGGACGCCGCCGTGGACGGCACGCGCGAGGTGGCGATGGGCGTGGTCTCGTCGCTGATCACCTCCATCTGCGTGTTCGGGCCGCTGGCCTTCCTTGAGGGCAATATCGGCGACGTGTTGAAGGTTGTGCCGGTGGTGCTGATCGTCACGCTGGCCGTCAGCTTCATCGAGGCCTTCCTGATCCTGCCGCACCACCTCGCCCATTCGCTGGACGGCAACCGCCAGGTGCGGTGGCGCGAGCGGTTCGATGCCGGGTTCGACTGGGTGCGCGAGAAGGTGATGGGACGGCTGATCGACACGGCCGTTGCCTGGCGATATCTGACCGTCGGTCTCTTGCTGTTCCTGTTCCTGTCGGCAGTAGCCCTGGTTGCCGGCGGGACGTTGAAGGTGATCGCGTTCCCGGATCTCGACGGCGACGTCATCGAAGCCCGGATCCTGCTGCCGCAGGGCACGCCGCTTGAGCGCACCGAGGCATTCGTGGCGCATGTCACCGATGCGCTGATGCGGGTTGACGAAGCGCTGAGCGCGGATCAGCCCAATGGCGACAACGGCGAGCCGGAACGTCTGCTGCGCAACGTGCTGGTCGAATACAACCGCAACATCGATGCCTTCGAAAGCGGCCCCCATGTCGCCACGGTCACCGGCGACCTGCTGACGGCCGAACGCCGCAATGGTCGGGTCGACGACATCCTGAACCTGTGGCGCGAAGAGGTCGGCGTGGTGCCGGACGTGCTCGCGCTGGCCTTCAAGCAGCCGACGATCGGCCCTGCCGGCATCCCGATCCAGATCCGCCTGGAAGGGGCCGATCTGGACGCCATGACCGCTGCTGCTGACGAGCTGATCGCCTGGCTTGGCCGCTATCGCGGCGTCGCCGACCTGCAGCAGGACCTGCGCCCCGGCAAGCCGGAGATCCGCCTGCGCCTGCGCCCCGGGGCCCTGGTGATGGGCCTGGATGCGGCGGAGATCGCAGGCCAGCTGCGCTCCGCCCTGCAGGGCCGCACGGCGGCCGAGATCCAGGTCGGCAGCGAGAGCTTCGAGATCGATGTCCGCCTCGCCCAGTCCGACCGCGACACGCTGGGGGACCTGGATTACTTCACGGTCACCCTGCCCGACGGGTCGCAGGTGCCGCTGGCGACCGTCGCCATTGTCGAGCACGGGCGCGGGGTGGCCCGCATCAACCGCATCGACGGCCAGCGCACGGTGACCGTTCAGGGCGATATCGACGTCGCCGTCGCCAATCTGGGCGAGATCCTGGCCGATACCGAAGCCCGGTTCCTGCCCGGCCTGGCGGAGCGCTATCCCGGCATCCGCGTGCTGCTGGAGGGCGAGGCGGAGGAACAGGCGGAAACCACCGGCTCGATGGTCCGCGGCCTCCTCTACGGCCTGATGGGCATCTACCTGCTGTTGAGCCTGCAGTTCCGCAGCTATGTGGAGCCGCTGATCGTCATGCTGGCGATCCCCATGGCGCTGATCGGCGTCGTCTTCGGCCATCTCGCCATGGGCATGCCGCTCAGCATGCCGTCGATCATGGGTTTCGTCTCGCTGGCCGGCATCGTGGTCAACGACAGCATCCTTCTGGTGCTGTTCGTCAAACGCAACGCGCAGGGCCTGGAACTGGTGGAGGCGGCACGCCAGGCCAGCCGCCAGCGCTTTCGCCCGGTGCTACTGACCTCGCTGACCACGATCGCCGGGCTGTTGCCGCTGCTGTTCGAGCGCAGCCTGCAGGCGCAGGTGCTGATCCCGCTGGTCACGTCGCTGGCCTTCGGCCTGGTCGCCTCGACCGTGCTGGTGCTGGTCATGCTGCCCTGCCTCTACGCCATCCTGCACGACCTCGGCCTGAGCACGACGTCCAGGGAGGAGCGGGAAGAGGTGCCTGCGGCATAAGAGCGGTCGTAGGTCGGCTCAAGCGCAGCGCGAGCCGACGCCTGTACAGAGGCGGCACGTCGGGTTTCGCTGGCGCTCTACCCGACCTACAGCCGGATACCAATGCAATCGAAAATCGATCGGCACGCGACCGAGATCACCAGGGATCGAGCTCGGTGTCCCAGTAGAGGAAGTCGCGCCAGCTGTCGTGAAGAAAATTGGGCGGGAAAGCCCGCCCATTTTGTTGCAGCTGGAAGGTGGACGGTTGCACGGGCCGTGTGAGCGGATGCATCCCAGCGTGGTGGGGCATGCGGTTCCCCTTGGCCAGATTGCAGTCTTCACACGCGGAAACGACGTTCTCCCAGGTCGTGCGACCGCCGCGCGAACGCGGGATCACATGGTCGAAGGTCAAGACGTGGCTCGGGAACGGCTCCCCGCAATACTGGCAGGTGAAGCGGTCGCGCAGGAACACATTGAACCGCGTGAAGGCCGGCCGCCGGCCCGTGGTCACATAGTCTTTCAGCGAGATCACGCTGGGCAGCCGCATTTCGAAGCGCTGGCTGCGCACCACCCGCTCGTACTCCGCCACGATGTTGACCCGGCCCAGGAACACCGCCTTGATGGCGTCCTGCCACGACCAGAGCGACAGCGGGAAATAGCTGAGGGGCCGGAAATCGGCGTTCAGTACCAGGGCTGGGCAGGCTTCGAGGGCGGCGTTCAAGTCGTTGCCTCGTCGCAATCGGCCCCGGCGGGCGGCGGCGCTTGAGGCTTTTCAAGCGGCCGCTACGGGACCATCAGATCCAAAACCGATCCCTAGATACAAGCAGCCGAGTCGCGACGCAACATCTTGATCGGCCGGTGCTGCCAAATGTCATGGCGTTGTAACGCCTTTGATTCCAACAGCCTGCGGCACACGACAGGTCATGCAGGCGGTGGCAGGCGCTGCTTCAGGAAGTTGGCGGCCCGGGTCATGCCCTCCGGATCGATGCCATGGCCAAGGCCCCGCCGGACAAGGGAGTCCACCTCCACATCCACGGCTTTCAGCGCCGCCACCGCGGCCGGCAGGGCTGCGGCGGGCACCACCTCGTCGGCGTCGCCGTGGATCAGCAGCGTCGGCGGGCGGGCCGTGATCTCATCGGCGAGCTGGCCCAGATCCAGCAGCGCGCCGGAGAAGCCGACCAAGGCGGCGCAGGGTTCCGGGCGCCGCAGCGCCACGTGCAGCGCCGTCATCGTTCCCTGGCTGAAGCCGACCAGCGCCAGGTCGCTCGGGGTCAGGCCGCGTTGGTCCAGCGCCCGGTCGATGAAGGCATCGACGAAGGGATGGGTCGCCGACAGGCCCGCATACATGCGCTCGGGCCGGCGGTCCATCAGGCTGAACCACTGATAGCCGATCGGCACCATGTCGCAGGGAAACGGCGCGTTCGGGGCGACGAACTCCGCCGCCGGCAGCATCCGCGACCAATAGGGCGCAAGGCCGATCAGGTCGTTGCCGTCCGCGCCGACGCCGTGCAGTAGGATGACGAGCTGCTTGGCAGCCCCGCCATAGGCCGGTGGGTAGGTCGGGCCGGAAAGGGTGATGATATCGGTCATGGCCTGCGATGTGCGGCCCGGCAGCCGCCCTTGTCAATGGCCGTCGGAGCCCTTGACGCGCCGGTGCGCTTGAACGAATGTCGCGGATCGGCGCGGGTGTAGCTCAGTGGTAGAGCAGTAGCTTCCCAAGCTACGTGTCGAGGGTTCGATTCCCTTCACCCGCTCCAAGTCTTCTCGGGTCCATTCCGGACAGATAGGTGACAGACCGTCCCTAAGACATGGGTGACGACCTCGCTGCTCCCGTTCCCGTGAAGCCGAGAGACCCCCGCTCACGTGGTGAGCAGGGGTCGTCGTACCGGCCGCAATCCGCCGTTTCCTACGCGAAGACGAAGCTGTCCCACAGGGTGTTGAGCGTCATGTCGGCGACGCCGTCGCCCTAGAAGACCCACTGGTCCTGAAAACCGACCCCCTTGCCGGCGCCGTACATGTCGATGGAGATCAGGCCATTCAGCCCGTTATCCGCGATGATAACGTCGCTGCCGCCCGCCGATCTTGATGAATGGGGGCTCGGCGAATGCGGGCCGTCAGCGCGCCCTGCGGCGGCTGCGGTCGCGCCCCGTCCCGTAAACGACGGAGACGATCTCCGAGCGGTCGATCCCAATGTCCTTCAGGCAGTGATCTGAAAGCGATCGAAGATGCCGGATGGCCCGCCGCCGCTGATAAATTCTGGCGACGCGCTCCATCGCGGTCATGGTGGCGGCTCGCGGCAATCCCAACAGGGATTGCCAAGATGCATTGCCGTGCGACGATCCAACCTCTCGGCGGCTCGCCAGCGGCACTCTGGTGGCGTTCATGCTCCCGTCCTCATTGCGGGACCCGCTGTCCCGATGCGGCCTCACAATGCCGTGAGACCGTGGTGATCGCCGTTTGAGGAACCGTGGAAAGCGCGCTCAGGTCGTTTGCATTTGCGTGGAATGTGACGGGACTCGCGCCGACTTCGACCAATCAGGTATACGTTGCGACGTTGTCGGGATGGTTTGGGCAGAGATGTCTGCCCTGCCCTGGTTCAGGCCTTCTGGGTCGCAATCCGTCCCTGTTCATGGTGACCTCGCCCGAGGGGCGCTTGCCAGACCAACCCAATCATTCGCAGCTACGTGGAACCGGAGATAGGCGATGAACACGAAGATGCGTGCCGGCCTCTGGCTTGCATTGACCGGGCTCTGCGCCGCCAAGGCCACAGCCGCCGAGCCCTGCTGGACACGCGCCTATTCCGCCGAGCATCTGGCCGGGCATCCGGGCCAGCAGGTCACGACCATGCAGCTTCAACTGGAGCCGCCGGCGCCGGACGGGGTTGCCTTCGGCATGCTGACCATTGGTCTGCGCCCGGGAGCTGCCCCTGCGATCAACTATGAAGCAACGATCATCTGCGAGGCGCAGAGGGGCGATCAGCGGACATGCGGGGTCGCCTGCGACGGGGGCCAGTTCACGCTGACGCACCGGTCGAGCGACGGCTCCGTACTGCTGTCCAACACCCTGGGCGGCTTGAGCTTTCTGGAATGCGGGGCCATCGACACGGCCGAGAGCTATTGGCTGCGCAGCGACCCGGAACACCAGCTGTTCCGCCTCCACGCCTGCTGATCCCAATCAGCGGGCCGCGCCCGGCTGGCCCGCGAGTGCGTTGGGCGACCGCCAGTCACGTCACCGCGTCGCTCAGGCGCCAGAGCCCGACTTCGCCCTGGCGGCCCCGCACCGTAACCCGCCCGGCCTCGTCGAACCGGGCCAGCACCGCGATCGACCCATTGCCTTCGTGCCGGGCAGCTTCGATCACCTCGGTGCTCGCCAAGATCGGGGTGCCATGGTCCCGCGTCAGCCGCTCCATGCGGCTTGCGACATTCACCGTATCGCCGACGACCGTGAACTGCAGGTGGCGCTGGTCCCCGACATTGCCGAGCACGACCGGGCCGTAATGCACGCCGACGCCGACCTTGATCGGCGCGGCACCGCGGGCCTGGCGCTTGGTGTTCCAGCGGCCGACCGCGTCCAGCATGGTGCAGGCGCAGTTCAGCGCCCGGTTGGCGGGGTCGCCTTCGTCGCCCAGCGCGCCGAACGTGGCCATGACGGAGTCACCGGCGTATTTGTCGATCGTACCGCCGCAGGCGAACACGGTTTCGGCCATGCGCCGGTGAAAGCTGCGCAGCATGACGATCGTCAGGTCAGGCGTCGACTGCTCGGCAAGCCGCGTGAAGCCGATGATGTCGACAAACAGGATGGCGATGTTGCGCTGTTCGCTGGTTGCCAGCGGCGCCTCGAGCTGCGCCAGCTGGTCCACCAGGGACGGCGAGACATAGCGGGCCAGGTTTGACCGGGCCCGTTCCGTCTCCATCTGCCGCAGCACCAGCCGCCGCGCCCGCCACACCGCCGCCGCGATGATCGCAGCGGCGACCATCAGCAGGATCACCTCGTTCGCCAGCATCTGGTAACTGACATAGGTGGGCTCAAGGAAGTTGCTGAGACCGTTCTGGCTGTCGGCTGTAGGATCGCCCGTCAATGGTGGTCCTTCAGTGATGGACTCCGGCCGGGCGGCGATCATGAGTGATCCCACGGTCCACGCCGTTGCGGCCGTGAACCCCGTCCAGATCACCAGGAACGGCGAATAGGACAACGCTGCACCGGCCAGCAGCACGAACAGGTAGAGGACGTTGTGGAAGCGCAAGACCATCTGGATGGGCCAATCGATCGGCTCCAGCGGGTTGGGCATCAGCATCGCCGTCACCAGCACGAGCGCATCGACCCCGGCGAATCCCATCACCCAGAGCCACCAGTGGCGGCTGTTCCGCATCAGGTAGGGTATCAGGCCGGAAACCAGGAAGAGGCTGGCGAGCCCAAGCCAATAGAGCACGCGCGGCATCGGCACCGACACCAAGAGCCAGACGGCGATCACCGTCAGCGCCAGAGCGCGCATGATCAGCGCGAACCGCAATCCGGCCCGCTCTTCGCCCGCCAGAGCCGCCTGGAGGACCGGATCGGTGCTTTCGCGGCCAAACGGGGTCCACATCCGCCAACCTCCCGAACGCCCACCGGTCGAGCATATGGCACTGCAATCGATGATATTGGTGATACGACCGTGGACGTCGATAAGACGGTCGATCCGCAAGGTCGCCAGACCATGGAAACAATGCCGCATGCCAGGATTCCTCCCCTGGGGCATGGAACTGCGGCATGGCGCTGAACCGATTGTGACGTCTTGCGCGGATGTCTCAGAAACTGAACCGACGGGTGACGCCGAAGACGACCCTGACCTGATCTTCCGAGCCGCCAGGCCCTTCGACAATCGGGCTTTCAGCGGCATCGCCGACAAGCCGGCTGTACGACACCAGCCCGGTCAGCAACCAGTTCTCGAAGACCTCATACTGGACACTGAGATTGAGACCGACATCGCGCACGCCGGCGTCTGCGTCAAACTGGTCGTAGATACTGCCGGCAGACTGTGCGGCGGTGATGCCGAAGAAACTCTGCATGTAGTTTTCGCTGGCCCAGGTCGCCGACAGACCGGGCACGACCATCAGCTTGTCGGTCACGCCGAACCGGACGCTGGCTTGGTTGTTGATCACGAACCCTTCGTGCCCGCCCGCAAGATCCTGAGCGCCAGTGACACTCAGCATGGCCGGGCCATAGCGCAGGTTCACAAACCCGCCCGCCAATACGCTGGTGCCAACGTCGCCGGTGCCCTCAAGGAATTCGCTGTCGCCCTCATCGCGGCCAAAGTCGAGCGCGACGTAGGGGCCGGCTTTGACGCCCCAGAGCCTGTTTGCGGAGCGATGGCTGACGAGATCGTAAGAGACTGAGAATGGCGCCAGCGTGAAGCCATAGAAATTCGCGACGCGGACCAGCGGGACGGCACTGATCTCGTAATCGCCTGCCCCCAGAAACTCCGGCGCATAGCCGACCCCGACGCCGAGGGTCACTGTGGTTGTTTCTTCGACCAGCGGCTCCGTGGTCTCACCGGTCGGGGGGTCCATGGTATCGGACTGCCCTTTGGCGGGTCTCGCCGACGTCAACAGAGCAGCCAGGGAGGCGATCACCGCGGCAACGCGCAGCAACGCCCTGCAACCAAAGGCGTTCACCATCGGCTTTCCTTGCAATATCGTGGATCTAAGCCTTCGGATTGCGGATCGACTGCCGCGCGATCATCCGAGGCCTGCATCGCCGGGGCGGCAGGGTCTAGCGGCTCAGGCGCATCGTCCCACCGTCGCTGCCGACGCCGACATAGCCGCTGCCGTCGGCCTGCAGGGTGACGCAGCGCGTTCCCATGCGTCCGCCGGTCATGCAGAACCCGCCGGGCTGGCGTGTCCAGGTCATATCCATGCTCATGAAGCCGGCCCGCATGGTGCCCGTGCCGTCGGGATTGAGGGCAAGCGTGCCCTCCCGTCCTTCGGGCATCTGGATGGCCCAAGGCCGTCCATCGGCGATGACGGTCATGAAGTCTTCTGTGGCTTCCGCCGGTGGGACACAGGTCAGGCAGAGCGCCGCGACTGCGGCGATGGCGAACCGCGACTGCCGGACCTGGTACGACGATGCTGTTGTCGTCATGGATGAACCGTCTCCGTTCTTGCGTTGTGGAGACGATCCGCCCCGCCGCACCGTCATCGGGGGCAACGACGGACGCGGCGGACGCGGATCGCCGGCCATGACCAGACTGCTGAAGACGGCGCCATCATGCAGACGCCTCACATGCTCAGGACCCTGGCGACCGTCATCGCGTCCGGCATCGACCGGGGCCTCTATAGCCACGCGATGTCTCCGCCATTTGGCTGGGTTGAAGAAAGATGTGTCCAGACGTGTCCGGACCGCGTGCAGACACGTTTGGACACAACTCTCCCGCTGAAGCCGGTCGGTGATGGGACTAGGGTCTGTCGCCATACAAAGCCCCAACGCCACTTTGAGCCCTCCCCCTTGATGGGGGAGGGTTGGGTGGGGGTGATCGTGCCGGTCCAAACCGGCTACATGGGTGCCAGATTTGACCGGGTGCATGAGCAACAGGTCTCAACCATGGCCGGGGAGGGCCCGGCGATGCCTTGGAGAGGCCTGCTGGATGAGCGAACGGGGTTCGGATGCTCCTATCTCGGGGCGAGGAGAGCGTTGCGGCGCCGTCACCCCCACCCGAACCCTCCCCCATCAAGGGGGAGGGACTTCTGAATGTCGAAAGATCCTAGAGCGATCGCCCGGAGATCACGCCGACTGGAGGGGGAGGTGGTCGATGCAGCCGTGGAAAGTTCGCACATGGCCCTCTCGCCGTGGCCCGCCGGCCGGCGACGCCCGCGTGCGACAATTCTCCGACCCCATGCTGGCAACGCTGATGAAGACGAACGCCCATATCCTGATCGTTGAAGACGACACCGAGATCGCCGCGCTGGTGGCCCGGTTCCTCCAGACGAACGGCCTGCGCACCACGATCGCCGCTAACGCTTCCGCGATGGATCGGGCCCTGGCCAACGGCAGGCCGGACCTGATCGTGCTGGACCTCATGCTGCCGGGCGAAGATGGGTTGAGCATCGCGCGGCGGCTCCGCGCAACAACGTCGATCCCCATCATCATGCTAACGGCGATGGTAGAGGAGACCGACCGGATCGTCGGCCTGGAGCTGGGTGCCGACGACTATCTCGGCAAGCCGTTCAACCCGCGGGAACTGTTGGCCCGCATCCGCGCGGTGCTGAGGCGATCGGCCGATCGCCTCATGCCCTCCCCGATTCCGAACACGACATTCGTCTTCACCGGCTGGCGCCTGAAGCCGCCGACGCGGGAACTGCTCGACCCGCAGGGTGTGAAGGTCACGCTGACGGCTGCGGAATTCGATCTGCTGCAGGTCTTCTGCGAGCATTCGCGCCGGGTGCTCAATCGCGACCAGCTTCTGGATCTGACGCGTGGCCGGGCAGCCGCGCCGTTCGACCGCAGCATCGACACGCTGGTCAGCCGTATCCGCCGGAAGATCGAACCCGATCCAAAGAACCCCGCATTGCTGAAGACCGTTCGGCTGGGCGGCTACCTGTTCACGCCGGAGGTCGTTCGCGAATGAAATCTCCGATCTTCTCGAGGCGCGGTATGCCAATCCGCCTGCAGATCGTCGCTCTGTTGATTGGTATGCAGTTCCTGGCACACGCGGCCAATGTCTTCGTGGTCAGCATGGGCACGGACGGGTTCGGTTCTTCGCTGCCGACGCGCATGGCCGGAGAGGCGGTTGGCCCGCTGACCACCACCTTCGGCATTGCCGAACACAGCGACCCCGCGCGGACCTCCGAGATCCTGATGGCTGCCATCAACTCCGACCAGCGCCTGGCACTGGAGCCGGATTTCCAGCGGCTCGCAGAGGATCGCCTTAACTTTGCCGGTCGCCGTTTCCTGCGGGCGCTTGCCGATACCCTTCCCGATCTGCCGCCCGAGCGGTTTGGCGTCGCGGAAGCGATCATCTTCGACGCCTGGCCGTGGAGCATGGGCAACTACAAGATGGGTGTCGAAGTTGCAGATGGGGTGTGGCTGACGTTCACGCCCGCGCGCGACCTGTTCCTGCGCACCTTCCCGCTGATGGCCCTCTCCCTGGCGACCATGCTTCTGGCGCTACCGCTCGCAGGGCTCTCGATCTGGGCCGGCGGCACGCTGGTGGCGCCGCTGAAGCGGCTCGCCGGCGCAGCCCGGCGCTTCAGCATCGATCTCAATGCTGAGCCGGCGACCGAGACGGGGCCGGCGGAAGTGCGGACGGTCGCGCGGACGTTCAATGCCATGCGCGACCGGATCAAGTCGCTGGTCGACGCACGGGCCTATACGCTCGCCGCGATCAGCCACGATCTGCGCACGCCGCTGACCCGGCTACGCCTTCGGGTCGATGGGCTTTCCCCCGAAACGGACCGGGAGAAGCTGCTGCAAGACATCGGCACGATGGAAACCATGATCGAGTCCGCGCTCGGCTATATCCGCAACCAGCAGGCGCCGCTGTCCCATCAGCCCTTCGATATCGCCGCTCTGGTGCAGTCGGTCTGCGACGACAGTGCCGGCGCCGATCGGCATCTGGAGTATGACGGCCCTGACCGTCTGACGATGATCGGCGATCCGGGCCGGGTCGGCAGGGCCGTCGCGAACGTGATCGGAAATGCCGTCAAATACGCAACTGAGACGGAGGTCTTGTTGCGCGAAGATCCTTCCGTCGGGGCGATCCGCCTTGTCGTCGCCGACAACGGGCCGGGCGTCGCCGAGGAATACCGCGAGGCCATGTTCGAGCCGTTCCGGCGCGGCGACCATGCGCGGTCGGCCCAGGCGGCGACAGGGTTCGGGCTCGGCCTCTCGATCGCGCGGGATATCGTGGAACGTCACAGCGGCATGATCTACCTCGCCGACAACAGCCCCAAAGGGCTGCGCGTCGTGATCGTCCTGCCGAAGGATGCGGCCGGCACCGGGCCGATGGCGGCTGTCGGCTCGGCGGCCTGAGATCGCCGAGCCGACGTACCGTCATTCCCCCGCCATCAGGAAGCCGCCGGCCTGGATCTCGTACAGCTTCCGGTACTGCCCCGCCGGGTTGGCGATCAGGGCGTCGTGCGTGCCGTCCTCCACCACCCGGCCGCCGTCGAACACCAGGATGCGGTCGACATCGCGGATGGTCGACAGGCGGTGGGCGATGACGATCGCCGTGCGCCCGCGCATCAGCTCCGCCAACGCATCCTGGATCAGCGCCTCACTTTCGCTGTCGAGGGCGCTTGTCGCCTCGTCCAGGATCAGGATCGGCGCATCCGCGACGATGGCCCGGGCGATCGCTACGCGCTGACGCTCACCGCCTGACAGCTTCACGCCGCGTTCGCCCACCAGCGTGTCGTACCCATCCGGCAGGCGGCGGATGAACTCGTCGGCATGGGCACGCCGCGCCGCGTCGACGATCATCTGTCGGTCGGCCCCCGGCCGGCCATAGGCGATGTTGTCCGCCAGCGAGCGGTGGAACAGCGCCGGTTCCTGCGGCACGAGCGCAATGGCCCGGCGCAGGCTGGTCTGCGTCACCGTCACGATATCCTGACCGTCGATCAGGATCCGCCCCGACTGCAGGTCATAGAGCCGCTGCGCCAGCTTCACGAAGGTACTCTTGCCGCTGCCCGACGGCCCCACCAGGGCCACCTTCTGCCCGGCATCGAGCGTGATCGAGAAGTCTTCGTACGTCGCCTTGCTCTGCCCGGAATACCGGAAGGTGACGCGGTCGAAAGCAATCTCGCCACGCGATGCCTGCAGCGCCTTGGCGCCGGGCACGTCCTCCACCTCCACCGGCGCGCGGGCGAACAGCACGACATCCTCCAGCTCGCTGATCGATTGCTGGAGCATGCGGATGTGCTGGCCGACATCGCGGATATAGCCGCCGATGATGTAGTGGTTGATCAGGATGTAGACGACATCGCCGGCCGTCGCCTCGCCGGTCGACCACAGCCACAGGGCCAGGGCCAGCACGGCGAGCTTGAACCCGATCCACAACACGCCCTGTACGGCCGAGGTCGTGACCATGCGGCCCCAGGCGCGCCATGCGCTGTCGCGCCAGCGCACCATGACGCCGCGGAACCGGTCTTCCTCACGATCTTCCGCCGCGAAGGCCTTGACCGCCGCATTGCTGCCGACAGAGTCCGCCAGCGCGCCGCCGATCGCCGTGTCGGCCGTGTTCGTCTCGGTGATCGCCGGCTTCGCCCAGACGGTGGCCATCCAGATGCTGACGGCGCCGAACAGGATGATGAAGGCGATGGCCAGCGCACCGACGAGGGGGAACCGCACGGTCAGTGCGATGGCCACGCCGGTCAGCACCGTCGTCATCGGGATCATGTTGACGTAGAGCACGTCGCCGAACTGGTCGAACGCCCACATGCCGCGGGTCAGCGACCGCACGGTCGAACCGGCGAAGTTGTTGGCGTGCCAGTCGGTCGAATAGCTCTGAACGCGCCGGAAGCCGTCCTGCGTCAGCCGGTGCATGACGTCGGCCGCCAGGCGGATCCAGACGAAATCGCCGGCATGCTTCAGCGTGACATAGATGCCCGCCGTGACCAGGTAGAGCCCCAGCCACAACAGCGGCTCGCCCAATGCTCGCGCCTCGCCGTCGGTCAGAGCGTCCACCATGTAGCCGGTGAACAGCGGGCCCAGCACGTCCAGCAGCACCGGCCCGACCGTGGCGCAGACCAGCAGGAATGCGATCGCCCACGGATGGCGGCGCCAGTAACGCCAACCGAACGCAAAGGCGTCAGTGAAGGTGATTGTCTGTTTTCGTTCGGGCTCGTCGCCCTGCAGGCCCAATTGGGCTTCTGCGACGGTCATGATCTGGCTCCGATCTCAGGCTGTCCGGATGTTGCTCCGGGCCGGGATCGGGGCCGGAGCAGCTAACGGTTCGGCAGCGGGGTGAAGGCGCGGATGAATTCCATCCCGATGAGTCCTCTAGGAGTTGCCGCGGTCACGGGCAGACTCCGGCTGCAAAAAAGCCGGGATAGGCGCGAGCCGCCGCACGACGGTTGTGCCGACGCTGTTTGGCATCCTGCGCGCTCCCTGACTTACGGTTAACGATCCAAGCAGTCTATCCAGGGTCACAGCGCAGTCCAGCGTGATTTCGCTGAATCGCATCGAAGGCAAGGATCGATCGATGGCATGCCCCCATTCATGCTTTTCGTTACGCATTTCTGATCTGGAGATCGACAGATCTTGCCGATGACGCGATTGGTATTGCGAACGCAAATCACGAACATTCCCTTGATTTGTTAAGTCAATGTCGCAATTGGTGCTGCTGGCCGATCGGGATGGCGGGCAGCGGGCCAACTTTGACAAGGCGGTCGACACGATCCAGCACATCTTCGATGTCCCGTAGGCGAAGCGGTCGTGAGGGAACCGGAGAGCGTCTAAAGCAGCGCCAGCGGATCGGCGCCGAACAGCCAGAGATGCCCGCCGAAGAGCAGCATGGCATAGGCGGCCAGGCCAAGGATCACGCCCACCCAGGTGCGGGCGTCGCGTGGCACGCGGGCACGGCCGGCGACAAGGGCCGCAAACGGAAGAACCGAGGTCGCGGTCGCTATCTCCGACCACCGGTCTTCGCCCAGCGTGCGCCGGCGCCGCCGGTCGAGGATCGGAATGCCGGCCAGTGCGAAAAGCGTCAGCCCACCGAACAGGATGACGGAGGACGCATCACCGTTCGGAAGGATGTGTGCCGCACCCCAGAGGGTGAATCCCCACAGCACCGGATGGCGCGTCACCGCGACGATACCGGGACCGTGCACCTTGAACGGGCCGCGTACGATCGTCACCGACAGCGGATTGGGCTGCATCAGCCCGGCGACCAGCAGCACCAATGCCAGCGGCATCACCGCCACGGAGACCACAAAGTGCCAAGGCCGCGGATACCAGAGGCCGATATACGGGGCCGTTACGGCGGCATGGATCACCCAGACGAGCAGGGCCAGCGAGACGACGGAATAGGCCGCCAGATACGCCCCCTCGCCGGCAATCCCGACAAGGCGCCGCCGCACGACGGGCCGAGACGGCACCACATGGGCGGTCAGAAAGACGCCGAGAGCAATCCCGAACTCCAACATCGCCATTGCCTCGAACGGTGAAGGCCAGCGGCGGAGGAGTCACCTCACGGACCGCCACCCATTGGTGGCCGCGGCGGACCGACGGGTCAATCCGCGGCAGCGACGCCCAACGCCTCCACAGCTCCGGCCTTGTCGCCGCAAAGATGCGAATGACCGATCGCCGCGCAGAGGCCACCCGGCTGCGCCACTTGCAGGTAGACGATCGACGCCACCACGATCACGAGCAGAGAGGCAGCCATCTTCAGCATCGTTCCGGACCTTCGCCCTATTGCGTTCTGTCCGGCGCCATGTTGCCCGGCCATTGCGGTCAACATGATCGGTAGCGACAACGGACGCCGTGACGGCGAACACATCGCGTCGTCCTTTTGGACCAGCGGCAGTCGACGAGCGTTGCCAGCGCCATACGAATGCCTCCCGGATCCGCGGATCATGGTCCTGTGGCTGGGACCAAACCATGATAGACTTCGCCGCTGTTCACATTCCGTATTCCAGCCGGAGGCAGGTCCTTGCCCCTCACCGACGGCGACCCCGGCACCACCGTTACCTGGTCCGAGGATCTCAGCCGCGACTTCCAGGACTTCGGCGAATGCCTTGTGCCGGATCGGCAGCGCCAACGGCACATCATGGCCGAAATCCTCGTCCACGCCCTCTCGGCCGGCGACTTCGGGGCACAGCCGCTGGTGGTGGAACTGGCGTGCGGCGACGGCACGCTGGCGGCGCACCTGCTCGACCGCCTGCCGATGTCGCGCCTCTTGGCCCTCGACGGATCAGCGGCGATGCGGACCCTGACCGCACGATCGCTGGCCCGCCACGCCGGCCGCGCCGAGATCGCCCCCTTTGCCCTTGAGGATCCTTCTTGGGCCGAGGGGCTGCGAGCCGCGGCGTGCGTGTCGTCGCTGGCGATCCACCACCTCGACGGACCCGGCAAGCAGGCGCTGTTCGCGACTGTCGGTCGCACACTCCTGCCCGGCGGTGCCTTCGTCATCGCTGATCTGGTGAAACCGGCAGCGGCAGCCGGCTGGCACGTCGCCGCCGATCTCTGGGACCAAGCCGTACGCGACCGGGAACGGGACCTGGGCACACCCGGTGCCCATGCCTATTTCCGTGATGCCGGCTGGAACTTCTACGAACAGCCCCAGCCGGACCCGGTCGACAAACCGTCGACGATTTTCGAGCAGTTGCGCTGGTTGGAGGCGTCAGGGTTCCGCGATGTGGATGTCTACTGGATGCATGCCGGTCACGCCATCTTCGCCGGGTTGAAGAAATGACGCCGGGGCTGTGCCACATGGATCAGCACGGCGTAGGCGTCTTCGCGGCGCTGTTCGGCCGGCGTGGCAAGCGACTTCTCCAGGCGCCAGCCGTTCACCTGCAGCGGACCGCTCGACGTCTCGGTCATCAGCGTGACGACGCCCGCATTGACCCAACCCATCTTTTCGTAGAAGCGGGCCGCGCGCCAGTTGCCGATGGCACAGATCAGGGACGCCACAGTGACACCGTTGCGCGCCAGTCGGGCCAGGCCATCCTGCAACAGGGCCTGAGCGGTTCCTGTACCCCAGGCCAACGGTGCAACATAGAGCTGGTCGATCTCGCTCTGCTTGATCGAGCAGAAGCCCACAATCGTCTTGTCGACCTCCGCGACCGTGGCCTGCGGCAGGCGGCTGCCAATCCGGGACTGGAAGTCTTCCCAGGTTCTGCGCTCCACCAGTTCCGGCGGCGCCAGCGGTGCATGCGTCCTGTGCCAGCCGTCGTGCCAGAGATCCACCAGCGTGTCGGCATCCGCCGGTTCGGCGGGCCGGAGAACGAGATCACTGGCAACGCGCTGGGCGATCGCCAGTTGAAGAAGAGAAAACGAGAGATCTGCATGACCAAGATCGGCGACCGGTCGTGCCGTCGAATGATGTGTCATCGCGTTACCCTGCCTGAGTGCTCGAGCCATAGGACTGTTCCGCCCAGCGGCGACAGTCTTCTCCGTTAAGAAAACAACCAAAGGAGGCGATTATTCCATAAAAAAGATGCGACAGATTGTCAGTTCGTTAGTAATTGCCTGAATATTTTGAGACAAAATGGTTTGCTCTGCCAAATAGGCGGGCAAAATTGCTACCTTATTACCTATTTTCATCGAATAATGCAGAAACCGCAACGCGCGTGGGCATTTGCGCGCATTGACGGACCTAATCTGGTCACGGGACTCTACAAGACACGATATCATTGGCAGCCGATTGATTACTCGAAATCCATTCCGATCGACACCGACCGCGAGACCGATCGCCAGCGCAATGGAAAGCGAGCGACCTCGTGTACGTTTTCCTCGCATCGGATCGGATCAGCGGCTATGTCACTGACCAGTGAATACCCAATCGGAGAGGCTGTCCCATGACCGGGCGACTGGCCGGCAAAGTGACGGTGCTGACCGCCGCAGGCGCCGGCATCGGCAGGGCAACGGCCGAGGCCTTCGCCCGCGAAGGGGCGACGGTCTGGGCCACGGACATCGACGAAACGGCACTGGCCGCCCTGGCAGCCCATATTCCCGGTATCGAAACCCGGCGCCTGGATGTGACCGACGCATCGGCCATCGCCGCACTGTCGCGTGCAGTTGGCACGGCGGACGTGCTGTTCAACTGCGCCGGCATCGTCCATACGGGCACGATCCTCGACTGCACGGATGCCGACTGGAATGCGTCGTTCGACGTCAATGTGCGGTCCATGTACTGGACGATGCGGGCCTTTCTGCCGGCCATGCTGGACGCGGGCGGCGGCAGCATCATCAACGTCTCTTCGGTGGCCAGCAGTGTGATCGGTGCGCCCAACCGCTTCGTCTATGGGGCGGCGAAGGCCGCCGTGATCGGCATGACCAAGGCAATCGCCGCCGATTTCACCGGCCGCGGCATCCGCTGCAACGCCATCTGTCCGGGCACGGTGCACTCTCCGTCCTGGGAGGGACGCGTCCGCGCCGCAGACGATCCGGACGCGGCACTCGCCGCCTTCATCGCCCGCCAGCCCATGGGGCGGGTCGGCCGGCCGGAAGAGATCGCGGCGCTGGCGGTCTATCTGGCCTCCGACGAGTCCGCTTTCACCACCGGTGCTGCTCACATCATCGACGGCGGCTGGACCACCTGACGCGCATCCAATCCGACCGGGAAGGACATTGCCTATGAAACTGCTGCGCTACGGACCGAAAGGTGGGGAGAAGCCCGGGCTGCTGGATGCCGGTGGGCGGATTCGCGATCTCTCAGGCGTGGTGGACGACATCGCAGGGGACGCGCTGCTGCCGGACAGCCTGGGACGCCTGGCGGCTCTCGATCCGGCCGCATTGCCGCTGGTTGAGGGGACGCAGCGCGTCGGCCCGTGCGTTGGCCGGGTCGGCAAGTTCATGTGCATCGGCCTGAACTATTCAGACCATGCCGCCGAATCCGGATTGGCGGTCCCTGCGGAACCGGTGCTGTTCATGAAGGCGACCAGCGCGATCTCCGGTCCGTATGACGATCTGGAGATCCCGCGCGGCTCCACCAAGACGGACTGGGAGGTCGAACTGGGCGTCGTCATCGGCAAGCCGGCCAAGTACGTGCCCGTCGAGCAGGCCATGGACCATGTCGCCGGATACTGCGTCAGCCACGATGTGAGCGAGCGGGCCTTCCAGATCGAAGGCACCGGCCAATGGGTGAAGGGCAAGAGCGCAGACACCTTCGGCCCGATCGGCCCCTGGCTGGTGACGGCGGACGAGGTGGTGGATCCACAGGCGCTGCGCCTCTGGCTTGAGGTGAACGGCCACCGGTATCAGGACGGCCACACCGAGACGATGGTCTTCGGCGTCGCCCATCTGGTCAGCTATCTCAGCCGATTCATGAGCCTGCAGCCGGGCGACGTTGTCTCCACGGGCACGCCGCCGGGCGTCGGCCTGGGGCAGAAGCCGCCGGTCTATCTGAAGGCCGGCGATGTCGTACGCCTGGGCGTCGAGGGCCTGGGCACCCAGCAGCAGACCTGCGTGGCGGCCGCCTGACCTTAAGGAACCCCGGCGGCCCGCTCTGCGTCGTCGAAGTCGAAGGTAAGCTGCTGCTCCGTTTCGACCAGATCCATCGGCAGCAGCGCGGGCGTGGCAGCCACCACGGCGGTTTCGTCATCCGTCACGGTCATGGGTGCTTCACGGCGGGCCATGCGGTAGACGGTGAAAAGGCCGAGCCCGACCAGGATGACGGCCATGACGCCGAAGAGGGCCCCCGGCCCGGCATGGTCCATCGCCGCTGACGCAACCGGGCCGACCAGCGCCGATCCGATGGAGAAGCTTAAGATCAGCGTCGCTGCCGCCGGCACGATGGAACTCTCCGGCAGCCGGTCGTTCACATGGGCGATCACGATGGGATAGAGCGGCATGGCCGCCACCCCGGCGACCGTCGCGGCCAGCACGATCACGGGCAGTACCGGCCCCACCATGGTGAACAGCGCGACCACCAAGGCCGCGCCAGCGCCCAAAGTGAGCGTTGCCCCCGCCACGACCGCGCGACGGTCGAACCGGTCGGACAGCCAGCCGAATGGATACTGTGCCGCCATGCCCATCACCAGCACGCCAGTGACGAACAGCGACGCCTGCGTGTCGCTCAGGCCGATGCGGCCACCGAACACCGCGCCGAGGCCGAGGATCGACCCCTGCACGGCACCGATGGCCATACACCCTACCAATCCCAACGGCGTTTCGCGGAACAGGCGGCGCAGCGAATAGTCCGCCCGCGGCCGGCCGTCGCCCGGCTGCAGCGGTACCGGTGCGCGCGTGACCGTGACCGGCACCAGCGCCACCGACATCAGGATCGATGCGATCACGAACAACAGGTAGCCGTCGACCGACCCCAGCGCCGTGAACAGCGGCCCCACGGCATAGCCTGATATCGCGGCGATGCTGGCAATCGCCAGCAGCCGGCCGCGCACTTCCCGCGTGGCGCGGGCGTTCAGCCAGCTTTCCACGACGGTGGCCAGGCCGGCGAAGCACAGGCCGGTGATCACCCGCAGACCGACCCAGAACACCGGGTCCACCCATAAGGCATGGGCTAGCACCACGGCGGAGATGACAGAGCTGAGGGCAGCGAAGGTGCGGATATGCCCGATCGCCGCCACCACGGCCGACGCGCGCAGCGACCCGACGGCATAGCCGACATAGTACCCGGCAGTCATCGCCCCGATGGTGGTCAGCGCAAAGCCTTCGGCATCCGCCCGCAGGCCCAGCACGACGAATTGCAGGCTGTTGCCCGCCAGTAGCAGGAACAGGCTTGAAATCAGCGCCGTGACGGAAAGCAGCAGGGACCGCATCGACCGTCGCCATCGTTCGCAGAGAAACGGCCCGCGGAGGGACCACCGGGGTTTTTCGGCACACCGGCAGCAAAGGGATGCGGCTTCATGCAGATGCCGTCGACGGCACATGCGCCGATCACCATCGTCAAAACGACCCCTTCGCTGCTGCCACTCCGTCGACCGAACCTAGAGACAGGACATCTCGAACCGCGTCCGAGCACCTGTCGCGGGAAATTCACGAGTGGATTGATCTGGTCGATGGCATGCTTCGCAAGCGAAGGGCTAGTCTTCCCCCCGCCGGGCACGGGCGTGACGGTGGACGAGACGAACGAAAGCGGGTCGGGACTATGGACACGGCAGAAATCCAGGGGCAGGCGATGGACGAGGCGGCGCTGATTGCCGGCATGGAAGACGCCCTGCGCTATACGCTGGGCCGCAGGGACGATGAGGTCTCACGCGCGGATGTCCGCAGGGCCATGGCGATGACACTGCGCCGCCGGGTGGTCGACGGGATGGTGGCCACCGACGACCGCCAGACCGCTGCCGGCGGGAAGCAAGCCTTCTATTTCTCGATCGAGTACCTGCTGGGGCGGATGCTCGACAACACCATCACCAATCTCGGGCTCCACGAGGTGTGCCGGAACGCCGCCCAGCATTACGGGTATGAGTTGGATCAGCTCTATTCGGACGAAACTGACCCGTCGCTGGGCAATGGCGGCCTGGGCCGGCTGGCGGCGTGCTTTCTGGATTCCCTGGCCACGCTCGGCCTGCCGGGTCATGGCTACGGCATCAACTATGAGTTCGGGCTGTTCCGTCAGGTGATCCAGAACGGCCTGCAGGTGGAGGTGCCGGACCGCTGGATGCACGCCGACAGCCCCTGGCTGATCCGCCGGTCCGACCAGGCCATCCCCGTGCTGCTCTACGGCCGCGTCGACTATATGGACGGCCACAATGGCGACCGCCGGCCCTATTGGGTCGACTGCAGCTGGCTGATGGGTGTGCCCTACGACATGCCTGTGGTCGGCTATGGGGGCAAGACGGTCAACCGGCTGCGCCTTTTCGAAGCCAAGGCGCAGGACGACTTCGACATGGCCATCTTCAATGCCGGCGACTATGTGCACGCGGTCGAACAGCGGGTTTCGACCGAGACGGTGTCCAAGGTGCTCTATCCGGAAGACACCGTGGAGGCGGGCAAGGAACTCAGGCTGATCCAGGAATACTTCCTGGTGTCCTGCGCCATTCAGGACATCCTGCGCCGACACCTGAAACAGTACGAAACGGTGTCCAACCTGGCCGACAAGACGGCCATCCAGCTGAACGACACGCATCCGGCCCTGACCGTGGCGGAACTGATGCGCGTGCTGCTGGATATCTACAGCCTGACCTGGGACGAGGCCTGGGAGATCACGCAGGCCACGCTCGCCTACACCAACCACACGCTGCTGCCCGAGGCGCTGGAGAAATGGTCCGTCGATCTGATGGAACGGGTGATCCCCCGGCATCTGCAGATCATCTATGAGATCAATCACCGCTTCATGGAAGACCTGAAGCTGCGCTTCCCCGACCGGCCGGATCTCTTGTCCCGCACCTCGCTGATCGAAGAGGGCATGCCGAAGCAGGTGCGCATGGCCAACCTTGCCATGCTGGGCTCGCACTCCGTCAACGGCGTGGCGAAGCTGCATTCGGAACTGCAGCAGAAGACCTTTGCCGCCGACTATTTCAAGCTGTTTCCGGATCGCTTCAACAACAAGACCAACGGCATCACCCAGCGCCGCTGGCTGCTGAAGTCCAACCCGCAGCTTGCCGCCCTGATTACGGACCGCATCGGCCCCGCCTGGATCACCGACCTGGAACGGCTGCGCGATCTGGAGCCACTGGCCGACGACCCCGACTTCCGGCACCGCTTCATCGACGCCAAGCAGGCGAACAAGACGGCGCTGGCCGATTTGGTGCAGCGCCGCTGTTCCGTCACCATCGACCCAGCCGTACTGTTCGACGTTCAGGCCAAGCGCATCCACGAATACAAGCGCCAACTCTTGAACGCGCTGTCGCTGATCGATGCCTATCTGAGGATCGTCGAGGACGGTGAGGACGTGCAGCCGCACACTTGGTTGTTCGCCGGCAAGTCCGCCCCCGGCTATTACATGGCCAAGCTGATCATCAAGCTGATCAACGACGTGGCCGAGCGGGTCAACGCCGATCCGAAGGTGGATGGCCGCCTGCGCGCCGCCTTCGTGCCCGACTACAAGGTGTCGCTGGCCGAAGTGATGATCCCCGCCGCCGATCTGAGCGAGCAGATCTCCACGGCCGGCTTCGAGGCCTCCGGCACGGGTAACATGAAGTTCGCGCTCAACGGCGCCATGACGATCGGCACGCTGGACGGTGCCAACATTGAGATCCGCGAAGCCGTGGGCGCGGAGAATATCTACATCTTCGGCCTGACCTCCGACGAGGTGGCGGAGATGCGGGCTGGTGCCCACAACCCCTGGGGCGCCTATCACATGGACTGGCGCATCAAGCGTATCGTCAACGCGCTCTGGTCTGATCGGTTCTGCCCGGGCCACGGCAGCATGTACGCGCCGATCGCCGATGCGCTGACCCATGGCGGCGATCCGTATATGTGCCTGGCGGACTTCAACACGTATGTCACCACCAAGGACCAGGCCGTGGCGGACTATTACGACGGCGGCGATTGGGTGCGCCGGGCCATCCTGAACGTGGCGCGCATCGGCGTCTTCTCCAGCGACCGGACGATCCGGGAATACGCCGATCAGATCTGGAAGATCACCCCGCTCGTATAGCGCGGCAGTTGATCTTCGGGCGGGAGGCGGGATGAAGATCGGGATCGTCGGGGCCGGCTTTGTCGGCAGCACGGCGGCTTACGCCTTGGTGCTGCGGGGCGTCGGCAGCGAGATCGTGCTGACCGACCGCAACGAGGCGCTGGCCCGCGCCCAGGCGCAAGACATCGTGCACGCCACGCCGTTTGCCTTTCCTATCCAGGTCCGGGCCGGCGGGTACGACGATCTAGCCGGCGCCGGCATCGTTGTCTTGTGCGCCGGTGTCGGCCAGCGGCCCGGCGAGACGCGTATCCAGCTCTTGGACCGCAATGCCGAGGTGTTCCAGGACATCATTCCGCGGGTGCTGGCCGTGGCGCCGGACGCGATCCTGTTGATCGCCACCAACCCGGTCGACGTCATGACCCAGGTGGCGCTGAAGGTGTCGCACCTACCGCGGGCGCGCGTGATCGGCTCCGGCACGGTGCTGGACACGGCCCGCTTCCGTGCCCTTCTGGCCGAACAGCTCGGCATCTCGCCGCGGTCTGTGCACGCCTATGTGCTGGGCGAACATGGCGACAGCGAGGTGCTGCACTGGTCCGGCGCGCGCGCCGGGGCCATGTCCGTGCGCGCCTTCGCCGCCCAGGTGCGCATGCCGCTGACCGACGCCGTCATGGCCCGGATCGACGACGCGGTGCGCCGCGCCGCCTATCACATCATCGACGGCAAGGGCGCCACCTATTACGGCATCGGCGCCGGCATTGCCCGCATTGCCCAGGCGATCCTGGCCGACGACCGGTCGGTAATCACCGTCTCGACCATCAATGACGAGGTGGAGGGCGTGCGCGACGTTGCCTTGTCGCTGCCCCGCATCGTTGGCCGCGCAGGCATCCTGCAGGACATGCAGCCGGAACTGAACGACGGCGAGCATACAGCACTCCGCCGCAGCGCGGAGATCCTGAAAGAGGCCGTGGACTCGCTGACGGCCGTTTGACCCCGCCCCGCCTTGCTGCCCCTAAGGCTGGTCATGTCTCGGGATGGCGGGCATCAAGGCATCGCCGAGCCTCCATAGTGAAGAACCGGAAGCTCATGCGCATGGGAAACCACAGTTCGTCGACGCCCTTGCCCTGAAACAGATACTGGAAGCGGTCGTCGGACGCCTCCTTCGGCGCGTTGAACGTCAGCGAAAGCACATACTTCTTGCCGCCGAGCAGGCCGCCCGAGCCGTAGCCGTCCTTCGGCACCTCGGACGTACGGCCGTCGCGATGGCAGAGCGCGCCGGAGATCCCGGCGGTGTAGATCTCGTCCATATCCTTCTTCATGGGCCAGGGCACGCCCATCCAGTTCACCGGCGACTGGACGATGATCAGACTGGCCTATTGGTGCTTTTCCAGCTCCGCCGCCACCACCCCAGTCAGCATCAGTGGCCGTCGAGCGGACCTCATGGTCCTTCTGCTCCAGTTCGCTCGTGATGCACCGGACAATCTTGGCGTTCAGCAACCCTTTCGAGAAGTCATAGTGGTGATGCGCGTTGATGATGAAGGCCTTCCGCATCGGTCTAAGCCGCCCCTCAACTCATGTGCATGTTGAACCACGCGATCATGCGCTCGGGGTTCCTGCCGAAGTAGTTGTAGCCGTCGAAGCGCCGGCTGGTGCCTTCGATCCAGAACAGCTCCTTCTCTTTGGCGCCGAGAAGGTCGAAGGTCTTCTGGCCGTCGGCAGGTGTTGTCCAGAGGTCGTCCTTCACCTGAACGATGAAAGTCGGCATCTTCACATCGGCGGCGAAGAGGTGCGGCGTCATCTCGGCGTTGGTGAAACCCCCGAGCTTTTTCTGCTCCGCATCCATCGCATCCATGTGCTCGCCAACGCCCTGCAGGCTGGCGAACTGGCCCATCAGCGCGGACATCGACACCACCAGCGGGCTTAGCATGCAGCGGACATTCTCGAACATCTCGGGATGGCGCGAGATCGCCTCGTACTGTGCGTTGCCGCCGGTGCACTGGCTGTAAAGGCCGAGCGTCATGCCCGAGAGCTTGGAATGCGTGTCTACATAGGCTTTCGCGCCGATACAGTCACGCCACTCGTAGCGGCCAATGCCGCAGACCCCGCCATTGGCCGAGCCCGAGGTGCCGTGGTTGCGCAGGTCATAGGCCAGCACGTTGTAGCCGGCTCGCGCGAGGTGGGCGATATGCGCGACGAAGTCGATCTCGATGGCGTCGACCGTGCTCCATGGCTCGCCCCAGTGGCCCGTGAAGCCCGAGCGGCTCATCGGCATCGGGTGATTCATGATGATCAGCCGGTCGCTCTCGCCGCCGACCGCGGGCACGTACCATCCCTCCAGCGGCGTGCCGTCCGCGGAGGGGAAAAACACGTCCTCCCATGCCTCGATGCCGTGGTCCGCCGGCGTCTTGTGGACAGGCGTGCGGAACATCGGCTTGACGGCGAAATGCGCCAGGTACTTTACGACGGCCAGCTTGTCCTCGGGGATCGTCTGCTCGGCGGTCATCCGTCTCTCCTCTCGCTGCGGACGACCATGAAGCTAACCGGCACAAGGCGCGGCCGGAATGACGGTTCCTGTCAAAGCTATGACGGATCCTCTCATGTTCACGATGATCAAGGCTCAGATGCGCCCCAGCGCTTGACATTCCTCTCACGGTGACCGGATTGGGATACATGAACGACTGTCTCAAAGAGCGGCTGCGCCGCCTTCGCCACGAGGCCGGAACCACGCAGCCGGGTTTCTCGGCGACACGGCTGCCGGGAGCGCAGGTCTTCTGGTCGGACCATCCGATACCGCGCGTCCCGCTCTATTACGATCCGGGGATCGCCGTCATCGTCTCCGGGCGAAAGACCGGCTTTCTCAATGGCGCGACATTCGTCTACGGCGCAGGTTCCTATCTCGCTGTAGGGCTGCCGGTCTGCTTCGATTGCGAAACGGAAGCCACGCCGGATGAACCGATGGTCGGGATCTTTCTGCACGCTGAGCAGGCGATGCTGCGGGAACTCGCTGCCGGCCTCGCCGAAACAGACTCTGCGTCGTGCGCGACGCCGGTTACGCTCGGCGTAGAGCCGTTGCCGCTTTCGCCGGCCATGCTGGACGCCGTTTCGCGCCTGGCGACGCAGCTCTGCGATCACGCGCAGGCGCAGCTTCTGGCTCCGGCCACATTGCGCGAGGTCTTCTTCCATGCGCTTCAGGATCGTCACGGCCGGGTGCTGATGGCGCAGACGCGGCCGGATCGGCCGGAGGCGCGCATCGCCGCGCTGTTGCGCCGTCTCGATCGGGATCCCTGCCGCGATCGGAATGTCGAGCAGATGGCGGCAGAGACCGGCATGAGCCCCGCGACCTTCTACCGGCGCTTTCGCGAAGCCTTCGGCGTCTCGCCGCTCCAGTATCTGAAGCGGCGCAGGCTGCTCCGCGCTCGGAGCTTGCTCAGCGACCAGGGCGCAAGCGTCGCGGAGGCCGCCCACGCGACGGGCTACACAAGCGCCGCGCATTTCAGCCGCGACTTTCGCGCGACCTTTGGCCGTCCGCCGAGCGCCGAACATCGGGCTACAGGATCCTAGGAATTCCCGGAGAAACTGTCAGAAGGCGATGCTGGTTACACTTGTTGGTCCAGTAGCAGTACTTGCCGCCGGGCTCTAACCCACGGGTCTATCGGGCAAAGGGAAGTAGCCCAAGGTCTCACCAATGTCAGTTCTCCTTCCCGTTTGTGACGCGGTATGTGGAATGCCTCAGTTCCGCCTTAGGCAAGAACCGGCTACCGCTCGCGGAGATGCGACTGTCCGCATCGGGTCATGACCCGCAGAACGCCGACTGACCGCGATTGGGTGGTCAGCTGCCGGAATTGCGACTGTATCCTCGTAACTTGCGGGACGGGCTCGGAACCAGAGGCGTGAGCGCACGGCGTGCGGAAGATCCGCTGTTTGGTGCGGCGGCCCCCTACGCTACCGCACCATGCCCAGATCGCGGCGGGCGCCGGTGATGGTGACCGTGAAGCCGGCGAGCACGTTGTAGGCGCCGACCACAAGCAGTAGCAGCGGGATGTTGGCGAGCACGCGCAGCTCTCCTGCCGTGGCTGTCGATTTCGGTTGGGCCATCGCATCGGCTGCACCATGGGGTCGGGCCACTGAGCCGCGCAGGCCGTCATCTTACGGATCGCGATGGCGCCCATTGAGACCAGGCACGTGACGACAGTCACTGCATCACCGAGACATCAGGACCACGATGGAGGGCCTTCAACAGCGATGCGGTGATCGAACCCGAGCCAAAGAGGGACCCCGATGGCAACCGTGAACTATTTCGAAGGCAGCTTCGGTCTCGCACCGTGGCAACTGGTCGTCGACCCGACGGCGCCGTTCATTGAGATCGCGGCCGATGCCCTGATGGAGGGGGTCAACGGCTGGGCGCATCTGAACATCGACGGCACCTATACCGTATTCCTGGGTGAGGACATCGTTCTGAACGCGCTCGGCGAGCCGATCTTCGGCTCCCTCGTGGCCGTGTTACGCCTGACCCAGATTACGGACCTCATCGACGACGAGAACCCGGACACCGTGGATGCGGTGCTGGCGTCCTATGTCGACGACTTCGATCCGCTTGACGTCTACAACGCGTTCTACCAGGGCGGCGAAGCGCTCATCGAGCGATTGTCCTTGGGCGACGACGTCGTCGACATCGACAGCCCATCGACCGGTGGCATCCCGATCGCTGCACCACTGGTCGATGCTGGCGACGGTGACGACCAGATCCAGGGCAGCGTGCACCACGACACCATCTACGCGGGCCGGGGCGACGACACGGTCTTCGGCGACAAGGGCAGCGATGAGATCTATGGAGAGCGCGGCCACGATGTCATCGATGGGTACGACGGCGACGACTTCCTCTACGGCGGTCTCGGCATGGACACCCTCGATGGCGGCCATGGTGAGGATTACATCGAGGGCGGCAGAGGCGACGACACCATCGAGGGTGGTTCGCACGACGACAGGCTGCTCGGTGGTCGCGGCAAGGACAGATTGTCCGGCGGCCATGGCGACGACCACCTGAACGGCGAAGCCGGCCGGGACACGCTGCTCGGCAATGACGGCAACGACCTGCTGCTCGGTGGGGGCGGCAACGACGGCCTGTTCGGCGGTGCCGGCACCGATTCCGCCGTCTTCCTGCTGCCGCAGGCCCATTATCAGGTGGTCGACCTGGGTGGCTCCTTCGCTGTGCAGGCGTTGAGCGGCAATGAAGGCTACGACACGCTAGTGGGGATCGAACGGCTGATCTTCACCGATGGCGTGATGATACTCTAGAACTGGGGTCTGGACTGACCAAGGTGGGCCCAAACGATGCGGCACGCTGCCCCCGATCCCCTGTGCCCCCACCAGCCACGCGCGGCTGGATTGGAGAGACCGAAAGCAAAGGCTGGTGTATTCCGCCATCCGGCATTGCCACAAAACAGCCTGACCTTTTCGAATACCTAATCCGCCTCCAAAGCAACAAAACTTAATATTCCGTTACTCTTCGTGTTTCCACAAGTCATTGTCGCTCAACAGTTTCGAGTTTTACACAGATTGAATTCATCCTTCGCGATCGCAGCGATTACGAAGGAACGGAGATTCATGATTCTGACTTGATCCTTCCAAATATGATCCAATTGCCGTATTGTAATTTCTGCGTCCCCCGCCTCCTCATGCCGGCTCGCCGCCGTGCATGCAGGGGTAGATTTTGGGAGACGACAAGCCCGTGCCCAGCGCAGTTGCCGATATCGAAGAGGCGGCGGCCCACGAGGTCAGCATCGCCGATCCCGTCGACGCATGCCGAGCCTGCCTGCCGGCCTGTGAGCAGCTTCTGGACCGCATCCGCGATGCCGTGGCGAAGGACGTCACCCGCGACGGCCGCATCGACGCGGCGGCCATGGATCAACGGCAATCGTCGGCCCACGGCTATGCCTGGTACGCCACCTATGTGGCGGGCTTGCGAGAGCTGGTCGGCTGGGCCGACCGGCTGACCGAGCACGGCCATTTCGGGGAGCTGGAGGCGCTGATCCTGCAGGCTGCCTTCGGCGAGTACATGGCGCAGCTGATCGGCGGCATCCCCTTGAGCCAGGTGGAGATCGTCCGGCCACGGGACTTCGGCCTGGGCGAAGACGCACTGGCCCCATTCTCGCGAGAACCGGTCGCACTGGTGATGCGCGCCGGCAATACGGATGCCGTCCGCCGGCGGACCGCGGAGCTGGTGGCCGCCGGGCTGGACACCGGCGCCTTTGGCGCCTCCGGGCTGGAAGACGAAAGCCTGGAGATGGTGCGCGACCAATTCCGCCGCTTCGTGGCGGAGCAGGTGCTGCCCGCAGCACACGAATGGCACCTGAAGGACGAGCTGGTGCCCGATGCTGTCATCGCCCAAATGGCGGAACTCGGCGTGTTCGGCCTGACCGTGCCGGAAGACTGGGGCGGCTTCGGCATGGGCAAGACGGCCATGTGCGTCGTCACCGAAGAGTTGAGCCGCGGCTATATTGGCGTGGGCTCTCTCGGCACGCGCTCCGAGATCGCGGCGGAGCTGATCCGGCTTGGCGGGCGGGACGAACAGAAGACCCATTATCTGCCCAAGATCGCCTCCGGTGAGATCCTGCCCACGGCCGTGTTCACCGAACCCAACACGGGATCCGACTTGGCCAGCTTGCGCACCCGTGCCGTGCGCGACGGCGACGTCTACCGGGTGACCGGCAACAAGACCTGGATCACGCATGCCGTGCGCAGCGATCTGATGACGCTGATGGCGCGCACCAACCCGGACGAACCGGGCCATCGCGGCCTGTCCATGTTCCTGGTGGAAAAGCCGCGCGGCACCGATGCCGATCCCTTCCCGGCCCCGGGCATGACCGGCGGCGAGATCCCGGTGCTCGGCTATCGCGGGATGAAGGAATACGAAATCGGCTTCGACGATTTCGTCATTCCGGCTACCAGCCTGTTGGGCGACCAGGAAGGCCGCGGCTTCTACCAGCTGATGGAAACCTTCGAGAGTGCGCGCATCCAGACGGCGGCGCGCGCCGTCGGCGTGGCGGAAAGCGCGCTGGAGCTGGGGCTGCGCTATGCCAAAGAGCGCATCCAGTTCGGCCGGCCGATCTTCGAGTTCCCCCGCGTCTACGGCAAGATCGCCTGGATGGCGGTGGAGACCATGATCGCGCGCCAGCTCAGCTACTTCTCCGCCCGCGCCAAGGACAGTGACGAGCGCTGCGACATCGAAGCGGGCATGGCCAAGCTGTTGGGCGCCCGCGTGGCCTTCGCCAACGCCGACGCGGCGCTGCAGATCCACGGCGGCAACGGCTATGCCATGGAATACCCGATCAGCCGCGTGCTGTGCGATGCCCGCATCCTCAACATCTTCGAGGGTGCAGCGGAGATCCAGGCTCAGGTGATCGCGCGCGGCCTGTTGGGCCGCCGCTGACGGGAGGAACCGCCGATATGGATCAGCCGACGAAAACTGCGGCCATCCCGGTGCCGCCTCAGGCCGAGCTGGCACCGGGCCAGGACATCAATCTCGGCCGCGTCCGCCGGCCCCGGTATGGCCGCTTTCTCGACGATCTGGAGCCGGGGCATGTCTACGCCCACCCGCGCGGCATGACGTTTCTGCGCTCGGGCATGACCGCGTTCGCGCGCGTGTTCATGCAGGCCAACCCCCTGTATCTGAACGAGATCTATGCCCACGAGCATGGGTTTCGCGACATTCCGGTCAGCCCGCAGATGGTGTTCAATGCCATCCTCTCGCTGGGTGTCCAGAACAATAGCGAACGGGCGATCGCCAATCTCGGCTATTACGATGTTCAGTTCCTGCGTCCGGTCTATGCCAGCGAGACGCTTCGGGCTTTCACGCGTGTTGAAGACCGACAGGATCGGGGGCCGGACAGCCCCGGTATCGTCACGCTGCAGACCGTGGGCGTGAACCAGGACGGCGCGGTCGTCCTGCAGTATCGCCGCAAGATCATGGTCGGGCACCGGCCCCCCGGCACGCCACCCGTGAAGACGCCGCTCGACGACCCGGAAGCCCCCGGCATCGAGTTCCCCTGGGATCCCGACGCCGTGGCGGAGATACCCCTGCCGCAGGGACCCTACCCGGCGGACCTCACCGGTTCCGATACGTATTTCGAGAATTTCGCAGCCGGCGATATCATCGTGCACGCCAATGGCCGCACCATCACCGACGAGCACATCGGTCAGACCTACAAGATCGGCAACAGCCACCCGCTGCATTTCGACCGAATCTTCTCCGGCGCGCTCAGCGGCAAGATGAGCGGAGAGCCGATCGTCTATGGCGGCCTCGTGTTCGCCTGGCTGGAAGGATGCGCCAGCCGCGACGCCACCGAGAATGCCGTGTGGGAGCTTGGGTTCACCGAGGGCTACCATACGCAGCCGGCGGTGTCGGGCGACACGGTCGCTGCGATTTCGCGTGTGCTGGAGACGCAGCCGACGCCGGGCCCCTTGGGCGAGACGACGGGCATCGTCACCTTCCAGCTGATCGGCGTGAAGGGCATGTCGGCGGGCGCGGCTCTCGATACCCATGGCGCCGATCTGTTCATCAAGGAAAACAGCAAGAAGAAACTCGGCAAAGAAAAGATCCCCGCGAAGATCTTCGAGATCGAGCGGCGCGTTGTGATCAAGCGCCGCCCTCACTGATTTGCAATCGATTGGATTGGATGTGATGGACACTTTGGAAAAGAACACCCAGGTCAAACGTGACAGGCCCTGGCTGATCCGCACCTATTCGGGACATTCCTCGGCCAAGGCGTCGAACCAACTCTACCGTACCAACCTCGCCAAGGGGCAGACCGGCCTGTCGGTTGCCTTCGACCTGCCCACACAGACCGGCTATGACGCCGACCACCCGCTGGCGCGCGGCGAAGTCGGCAAGGTGGGCGTGCCCATCTGTTCCATCGAAGACATGGAGACCCTGTTCGAGGGCATCCCGCTGGAGCGGATGAACACCTCGATGACCATCAATGCCACAGCGCCCTGGCTGATGGCCCTCTATATCGCCGTGGCTGAGCGCCAGGGGGCCGATACGCGGGCCCTGCAGGGCACCGTGCAGAACGACATCATCAAGGAATACCTGTCGCGCGGCACTTACATCTTCCCGCCGCAGCCCTCGGTGAAGCTAACGACGGACGTCATCACCTACACGGTGAAGCATGTGCCGAAATGGAACCCGACCAATGTCTGCAGCTATCACCTGCAGGAGGCCGGGGCCACGCCGGTGCAGGAGATGGCCTATGCGCTGTCGACCGGGATCACCGTGCTGGATGCGATCCGCGACTCCGGTGAGATCGCGGCAGACGAATTCTCCGACGTGGTCGGCCGCATTTCGTTCTTCGTCAATGCCGGCATCCGCTTCATCGAAGAATGCTGCAAGATGCGTGGCTTCGTGGAGCTTTGGGACCGCATCGCCCATGAACGCTACGGCGTGGAAGACGCAAAGCTCAGGCGCTTCCGCTATGGCGTCCAGGTCAACTCACTGGGCCTGACCGAAAGCCAGGCCGAGAACAACGTGCAGCGCATCGTGCTGGAGATGCTGGGCGTCGTCCTGTCCAAAACGGCCCGCGCTCGCGCAATCCAGCTTCCCGCCTGGAACGAGGCGCTGGGCCTGCCGCGCCCTTGGGATCAGCAGTGGTCGCTGCGCATCCAGCAGGTCATGGCGTTCGAAACGGACCTCTTGGAATACGGCGATCTCTTGGACGGCTCGCCCGCCGTCGCTGCAAAGGTCGCCTCGCTGGTTGCCGGCGCGGAGGCCGAGATGGCCCGCGTGGCCGAACATGGCGGCATGATCCGGGCGATCGAAAGCGGCTATGTGAAACGCGAGCTGGTGGGCAGCCAGACCACCCGCATGCGGGCGATCGAAAGCGGCGATCTGAAGATCGTCGGCGTGAACTGCTATACCGAAACGGCGGACTCGCCGCTGACCCAGGGCACCGACGGCGGCATCATGAAGGTCGATCCGACCGCGGAGCGCGAACAGATCGACCGGCTGGAATCCTTCCGGGCCAAGCGCGACCCGGGAGCCGTCAAGCAGGCTTTGGAGGCGCTGACCGAAGCGGCGCAGAGCGGCGCCAACGTCATGCCAGCCTCCATCGCCTGCGCCCATGCCGGCGTGACGACCGGCGAGTGGGCCGGCGCGTTGCGCGCGGTGTTCGGTGAATACCGCGCGCCCACTGGCATCGACGGTGCGATCACGACGCGGACGGACAGCGCCAAGGTCGAGGCCTTGCGCGACCGCACGCGTGAGACCGGAGACAGTCTGGGCCGGCCGCTACGGCTTCTGATCGGCAAGCCTGGTCTGGACGGCCACAGCAACGGTGCCGAACAGGTGGCCGTGAAGGCCCGCGATGCCGGCTTCGAGGTGGTCTATGAAGGCATCCGTCTGACGCCCCGCCAGCTCGCCACCGCCGCGTTGGAGGAAGGCGTGCATCTGATCGGCCTCTCCGTGCTCTCCGGCAGCCACACCGAACTGGTGGAAGAGATCCGCGCCGAACTCGACAGGCTCGGCCTCACCAAGGTGCCGGTCATCATCGGCGGCATTATCCCCGACGATGACGCCACAGCCTTGAGAGCGTCCGGGATCGCAGCGGTCTATACGCCGAAAGACATGGACCTGAACCGTATCATGGCGGAACTGGTGGACATCATCCGCGATGCCAACGGGCTTGGCCCCTATGAGGA
Organism: Alphaproteobacteria bacterium; assembly: GCA_028281925.1. GTDB lineage: Bacteria > Pseudomonadota > Alphaproteobacteria > DSM-16000 > Inquilinaceae > JACKIG01. The sequence continues at coordinate 43,349 of JANQIX010000008.1, read as the reverse complement.
GGCGGCGTGACCCATCAAGGCATGGTGGAGCCCGATATCGCCGACTTGGCGGCGGCCACCGCCGCGGGCGACCGCGCGGCGGTGGCGACAGGGCTGAACTGGATCGACGACCGCCGACCGGACATGCATCGGCGGGCTGCGCGGCTCTTGTCGGCGCTGTCGCACGATCGACTGTTGAGCGAGGGCCACATCATCGGCATGACGGGGCCGCCCGGCGTCGGCAAGTCGACGCTGTCGGCCGCCCTGATCCGGCTCTGGCTGGGCCGCGGGCTGACCGTCGGCGTGCTGGCCGTGGACCCGTCCAGCCCGATCACTGGCGGCGCGCTGTTGGGCGACCGGCTGCGCATGCTGGCCGGGATCGACGACCCGCGCGTGTTCATCCGCTCGCTCGCCAACCGCGGCGACTACGGCGGGCTGAGCGCGGAAGTCTGGCCGATGAGCGTGGTCATGCTGGCAGCGTTCGACATCGTGCTGATCGAGACCGTGGGCGTCGGCCAGCGCGAGATCGACATCGCCAGCTTCTGCGACACCACCTGCTTCGTGCTGCAGCCCCAATCGGGCGACACCATCCAGTTCCTGAAGGCCGGTATCATGGAGGTGCCGGACGTGCTGGTGGTCAACAAGGCCGATCTGGGGATCGCCTGGGAAAAGACGGTGGCCGATCTGAGCATTGCCGTCGGTACCGGGGATGACGAGGTCTGGGTCCCGCCGATTGTCGCCACCAGTGCTGCGGCGCAGACCGGGATCGACGATCTGGCGGATCGGCTGTCGGGCCACCGCACCTGGCTTGCCGACCGCAGCACGCTGGGCCCGAAGCGGCAGGGCTTCGCCGCAAACTGGGTGTTGAAACGCCTGGATCAGGAATTCGGCCGCCACGGCATTGTTCGATTGGGTGGGGAGAAAGCCGTGCGGACCGCGGTCGAGGAAGACCCCGCCGCAGCTTTTGAGCAACTGGACCGATTTGGCAGAACGCTGGGCGCGGTTGCGCCTCGATAGGAAAGCCCGAAGGGAGAACTGACATGTCCATGACCGACGCCGTCGCCCGCGATCTTTACGACGTGGGAGAAGCGCCGCCCCTCGGGGTCGTGCCGCCCAAGATGCACGCGTTCCTGGCGCGTGAAGAGCGTTTCGGCGAACCCAACGACAGCCTGAAGTCCGAGGTGGTGCCGGTTCCCGACATCGCCGATGACGAGGCGCTGGTCTATGTCATGGCCGCCGGCGTCAACTACAACAACGTCTGGGCAGGGCTGGGCATCCCGGTCAATGTCATCAAGGCGCGGAACAAGGCGGGAGAGCCGGAGGAATACCACATCGGCGGGTCGGATGCCTCCGGCATCGTCTACAAGGTCGGCAAGGACGTGACCAACGTGAAGGTGGGTGACGAGGTCGTCGTCCATTGCGGCATGTGGGACCGCAACTGCCCGATGGTCAATGCGGGCGTCGACCCGATGTATTCGCCGACCTACCGGATCTGGGGCTACGAGACCAACTTCGGCAGTTTCGCCCAGTTCACCAAAGTGCAGGCCCAGCAGTGCATGCCGAAGCCCAAGCACATGACTTGGGAAGAGGCGGCGGCCTATGTGCTGGTCGGCGCCACCGCCTACCGCATGCTGATGGGCTGGGATGAGCACACGGTGCGAGAAGGCGACGTGGCGCTGATCTGGGGTGGCGCGGGCGGCCTCGGCTCCATGGCCATCCAGATTGCCAAGGCCAAAGGCGCAATCCCGATCGCCATCATCTCCGACGACGACAAGATCCCCTATTGCATGGGCCTGGGCGCCAAAGGCTGCATCAATCGCCGCAACTTCGACCACTGGGGGATGCTGCCACACTGGAAGGACACGGCCGGCTATGCCCGCTGGCTGAAGGGCGTACGCTCGTTCGGCGCCGCCATCTGGGACATTCTGGGCGAGAAGAAGAGCCCCCGCATCGTCTTCGAGCATCCGGGCGAGGCTACTGTGCCGACCTCGATGTTCGTCTGCGACACCGGCGGAATGGTGGTCATCTGCGCCGGCACCAGCGGCTATAACGCCACGGTCGACCTGCGCTATGTCTGGATGCGTCAGAAGCGGATCCAGGGCTCCCACTTCGCCAACGGCGACCAGTCCATCGCCTTCAACGACATGGTGCTGGAAGGCAAGATCGATGCCTGCCTCTCCCGGTCGTTCAAATACGACGAGATTCCGCTGGCGCACCAGCTGATGCACGACAACCAGCATCCGCACGGCAACATGGCCGTGCTGGTCGGCGCGCCCGGTTTCGGCCTGGGCCGCACGGGCGAGGCGCCGCGCGTTTCGGCCGCGGACATGCTGCCGAAGGGCGACACCCATACGATCATGGAGCCGGCCCGCCCGCACGTCGTGCCCACGGGCAGTGCCGCGGCTGCGCTCGATCTGCCGGACGCGGTGGCGATCGACGAGACAACCCGCGTAGGCGACCTGATGACGCCCCGCATCGTTGCCTGCAGCCCGCAGGATACGTTGCGCACGGCAGCGAGCCTGATGGTCGAACACGGGATCCACGCCGTTGCCGTGCTGGAGAGCGGACAGGTGACCGGCGTGGTTTCGCACACGGACATCATCCTGGCGCGCCAGGGCCGTTCTCAGGACACCGCACTGAAGATGCCGGTGCGCAGCGTCATGACGCTGGGAGCGGTGACCTGCACCGCGAACACCCTGCTGACCGACGCCGTCAGCATGATGACCGCCCGGCGCATCCACCGCCTGGTGGTGGTCGAGGAACGCGAGGGCCGCAACGTTCCCATCGGCGTGTTGTCCACCAGCGACGTGGTGAAGAACCTGCTGGCGGAATCGGCGGGGTCGTAAGAGCGGCCAACCCGGCGCGGCTCGCCCGCGCCGGGTCGTCTGGGCTGCTGCAGCTGGTGATGCGCAGCCGGACCGGGGAACGTTGGTGTCCCCTGGCGTCGCCATGCCACGGGCAGCGCTGAACGCGGCTGCGCTAACGCAGCGGTCGCCAGAAACAGTCTCTCACCCGAAGACGAATGGCGCATGAGGGGCGCTGCAGATCCTGTGATACGATGCGCGGATCAGGTCCCCTGAGCAGTCCTTCGTAATCCAGCCCTGCAAGCGATGGGAGAGACGATGCCGCGATCCGTTGCCCTGGCTGCAGGCATCGTCTTCGTCGTGATTCTCTCCAATGTTGCGGTCCAGTATCCCCTCAACGACTGGGTCACCCTTGGCGCCTTCACGTATCCTCTGACATTCCTGATCATCGATCTGACCAACTTCTCCTACGGCCCGCGCCGAGCTTATCAGCTGGTGTTTCTGGGGTTCTTCGTCGGATGCGCGCTGTCGGCTTACCTGGCAACCCCACGGATCGCAGTCGCTTCGGCGACGGCCTTTCTGATGGCCCAGTGCATCGATGTCTGGGTGTTTCATCGCCTTAGGCGACGGCGCTGGTGGATTCCGCCCCTTCTGTCGTCGTCCGCCGGTTCCACCATCGACACGATCTTCTTCTTCTCGCTGGCGTTCTACGGGACCGGCCTTCCTTGGGTGACTTGGGCCATCGGCGACCTGGGCGCCAAAGCGGTTACCGTGTCCATGAGCACCATCATCTTCCGCCAGCTGCGCGCAAGGTTCCCCACTTGGCAACAGCAGTCGGCATCATAGGCGCGCTGTGTGGGCTGGGGACGACATCAAGGCCTGAATCGCAGCGGTCTGCGCAAATCCGACGTCTCTATCCAGTCGATGATGACAGGCACGCGAGAGGAAACGCCGAAGTATTCGCACCACCGACCAAGACGCTGAAGCTTCCGGATCACCTCACGGCGTGCGCCCGATCCTGGCGGACCCAGACGGCATGTCGCCCCTTTCCCGCCATCGACTCTCGTCATCGCCCAGCCGCGTCCGTACATCTTCTGGTTCAGGACGACGCCGTCTCTGCGGTGGGTGAAGCGGATCAGCTCAAAATCGCAGGAAAACGGCCGAAGGGCATGAATGCGACACCTTCCGGTTTCCTTATTCAGATGCCGGCAGAAACGGTCGCTGTGATCGTCCTGCAAATCTGAATGGACAGTCTTGGCCACACTGTTGACTTCGACACACCGCGGTGCCGCGCCGGCCGGCATCGGCTCATCCGGAAGGTAGTCCAGCGAGAACCTCGGGCAGCATCCGCCGCATGCAGGCTGACATTCGAACGATCTCAACAACAAAGGAGAGACGAGCAGGCGGGCCGGGGTGAAGCTCCGTGATCGGTACGTGAATGGTTCACTGGCGGCTGCGCTGACATAGTTTGTGATTATCTTGTCAATACTGTCGACTAGGGGCATGACGCGCAGGTTCCAATTGCCGGATGTCTGTCATAGTCTGCCCAAAGCTCATTGATGCTTTCAAAAGACGCCCTCAGGCAACGTTCATATCCCCCTTCTGGATGGGGCACGAAGCGGGAGCCGTTGAAGTAGTCTCCGTAGGCCGCATCGACCGTGAACCGGTTCCCGTCGATGCTGCATACGGGCAGTTCATTCGCCAGCCTGCGCTGGACATCCGGCCGACCCCCAAGCAGATGGACCGGGCCGCGGAAAGCACTCGGGCGGATCGTCGTTCCGCCGTAGCGGGTAGGAACACTGTAGCCAAGGATGAATTCATCGGGAATAAGCTCGCTGAGCCGCGATTCCATCCGCGGATCCTTCGGAACGACGATCACATGGGACGCGTGCTCTCGCAGCTGCCAAGCCTGCTCGAGAATGTTTTCAAGATCTTCAATGACGAGAACGTCTTGAGCAACAGTCATTAGAGGTTGGGTTGATTTTACCGCGCGCAGATGGGCATCAAAATTGTAGCTCTTCCAGTCGATATCGAGAAAACCCAGTCGATCCAGTTTCTTCACGTCCCTAAGATTCGTGTATCTGGCGCCGGGCAACCAGCCATACTCCTTCGCCAACTTCTGCACAGTGTAGCTGTGAGAAACAAACTTGAGCATATCTTGCTGGAGATTGTAAATCGATCGCAGCATGCTATAAAACCAGTTGAACATATGCAAGGTTTGTGAAGGGCAAATTCGATGTCCAACGGGACAGATATCAAGAGGGAACGGCACGAGTTTCTGTTGGCATATTACAATATGGCGACAATGGATCTTGATCGTCATCTCAAGAGCGGTTGGCAATCCATCGCTATGATCGCCGGTGCGGTCGCAGCCATCAGTCTCGGTGAGCAAGGACATTTGCCTTTGCCGATTGCGGTCTCCATCGCGCTCATTGTATTCGGATGGGGAATGCTGCACATCATCGATGCCAATTTCTGGTCGGTAAGAGCAATCGCATTCTTGGCGAATGTAGAGGCGATCTATTGCACGAGTGAGGATAAATCGGTGCTCAATCCCTATCTGGGCACGCACCCAAGAATAAAACTTATGAACAGTTTGCGCTATCAATTATATGCGTTCATATTTTTCTCTGCTTTGACGAGTCTATACTATATTGCAGAACTCATAGAGATTTTGCCAGACAACAGAATGCTTGAATGGCTGATCGCAAGCGATTGGCTACATATTTTCATGCTCGGGCTTCCTATCTTTATCTGCTTTTGTCTTGTCTACTTGATCTTAAGAGCCGATCAGAAGCGTGTGAAGGATTATTTGGACTTTGTAAAGCGCTGTCCAGGCCCAGGACTGGTGAAGACAAGAGCCGACTTGGGGGAGGCTAGACCTGCAGATATTGACGCCGGTAAGAAAATATCTCCGCAACAAGTGCAGCAGGAAACTCGTGCTGACACAACGCGTCGCAGGAAAAATCGCAACATTGCAGTATGTGTTTGCACGTCCGTATTCATTCTTATCTCTTTGGTCTTGCTCGGGGCCGTCCTCGCCGCGGCATTCCTATCGCCATCTGATATCGGCTTAAACTGATTCGATCCCTAACACCAATCGGCGTTGAGTGAGACTCTCAGGTGGAGGATTCCCAAGGGAGGCCAGACACAATTCACCATGGCAAACGATGGAGTGTTTGCCATGGCTTCCGCGATCCCGCTTCGCGACGATCATGATGGTCCGACGCTGCGCCGGTTGGCGAAGGCGTCCAACGATGCCAACCGGACGCGGCGGCTGCTGGCGCTGGCGATGATCTATGACGGTGGCCGGCGGGGCTGATCGACGGCAAGGCGCCGGGCAAGCGGCCAAAGCTCACCGACAGCCAGCGCCAGGCTCTGGTGCAGAGGGTGGAGAGCGGATCGATACCGGCGGTCGACGGCGTGGTGCGCTGGCTCTTCGAGGAGTTCGGCGTCTCGCTCGACCAGACCACGGTGGGGCGCGAGCTCAAGGCGCTGGGGTTCCGCAAGCTCTCCGCGCGTCCCCGACACCATGCCCAGAACGAGCTGGCGCTTGAGGATTATAAAGAAGCCTCCCGGCCGAGCTGGCGGCGATCCGCGCCACGCTCCCGGCGGACACCCCCAATAGAGCTGTGGTGGCAGGATGAGGCGCGGGTCGGCCAGAAGAACAAGATCACCCGCCGCTGGGCCCGGCGCGGCACCCGTCCCCGGGCGCCGCATGACCAGCGCACCAGATCGGCCTATCTCTTCGGCGCCATCTGCCCTGAGCGCGGCGTCGGCGCAGGCCTCGTCCTACCCCGCTGCAACACCCAGGCGATGCAATGGCATCTCCACGAGATCGCCACCCAGGTGGCGCCCGGCGCCCATGCGGTGATCCTTCGGGATCAGGCCGGTTGGCACCTCTCCGGCGCCCTGACGATCCCCGACAATATCACGCTCTTCTACTTGCCGCCGCGGGCGCCCGAGCTCAACCCGGTCGAAAAGTCTGGCAGTTCCTGCGCGACAACTGGTTGTCCAACCGCGTCTTCGAGGCCTACGACGATACCCTCGCCCACTGCTGCGACGCCTGGAACAAGCTCATCGATCACCCCTGGAAGATCATGTCCATCGGACATCGCCAATGGGCTCATGAGTTCTGATCAATGCCGGTTGGCATAGGTTCATCGTCTCCGTCGCGGTCCGCCGCCCCGCATCCGAGAATGGGGGCCGGTCACCTGACAAAGGGTGGCCGGCCTCGCATCTCGCTGGGCAACATCGGGAGAACAGAGGGACGCGTCGGAAAGGCGTCTGATCCGGTCCCTTGCCGTCGCTCAGCACCCGCCTGACGGACACTCTTCATAGACGCGAATGTAGTCGACATAGAGGTGCGACGGATCGAAGGTCTCGTCGATGGGGTAGCCGCTGCCAAGCGCGAGGTTGACCAGGACCATCTTCGGGATGCGATGCGCTTCCGGTGTCGGCGTCTGCCAGATCGGCTGGCGGTTGAAGTAGAACGTGATGTCCGTCTCGTCGACCAGAACGCCGTAGGTGTGGAAGGCACCGGTCAGGTCCGCGTCCGGGCGATGACGCTCGGAGATCACTTCATGCTCGCGCTCGCCGTCATTGTACCAAGTGTGGACATAGGTGCCGTACCCGCCCGGGAACTGACCGAGATACTCCAGCACATCGATCTCTGCTGCGAAGCTGCGGTCGTCTGACCGGCCCATCAGCCAGAAGGCCGGCCAGACGCCGGGTCCGGGCGGCAGCCGCATACGCGCCTCGAAGTAACCGTAGGTCTGCAAGAATCCCTGGTTCTGAGGGTCGGCAGAGGCCAGCAGGCCCGACTCCCATCTGCCCTCCAGTGTTCGCGCCGCCGTAATGACCAGCACGCCGTCTTCAATGGTGAAAGGAAAGCCTGGGCGCGGATCGACGAACCGAGCATCGCCAAAGTCCCCTGCCCAGGGTGTATGGGCAATCCATCGGGTCCCCGGGCCCCAGGGCGATACATCAGGCAGTTCGTCGAATTCTTCGGCGAAGGTCAGCCGATATCCTTCAAGGTCCAAGGGCGGGCCCTCGGCCGCTGCCGGCGCGACAGTCGCAGCAGCACCCAGGGCCAGCAGCCCTGCCACTGTCACCAAACGCATAGGCGTGCGACCGCGGCACGCATGACGATTCAGTCCGAACATGCCGTCACCCTCCACGGTTGCCGGCTGGCGCCGGGCAAGGGATAGCGAACGACGTGAAGCCAGGCGCTGAAAGGCCACAGCACACTATGCCGGTCAACGCGGCATCTTCGGCCGATGACCGTTATCCGGCTGGAACCGGTTTCGATAGCGCGCACAAACGCCAGACCCAGCCGGCATTGCGCAACAGCCGCGACGCGTCAACGCATGACGCGGTGGCGTTCCTGGGCCTGCGAGCGGGGGCCGGTCACTCCACCCGGATGGGAATCGACGCGAGTGTGGCGCGCGACTGGCCCGTCACATAGCGCAGCTCGTAGTCCCCGGGTTCGTTCGGTGCCCTCACCCTGGCAGGATTGCCGCCCCTGGTGATGGTATAGCCGGACAAGACCGAGCCCTCATCCGCGCCGACCTCAACCAGCGTGATCACGTCGCCCTGATTGTCCGGCCCCTCCCAGGTCACGTCGAAAAGCTCGCCGGCGATCACCACCTCGGGGGCCTGCAGAGTAGCCGTCGCGGGGATCACCGTGATCGGCAGGTTCACCAGCGTGGCGCGGGTCTGCGCGGTCACGTACCGCACTTCATAGGCGCCGGGCTCATCCGGCACGCGCACCTCCAGCGGGCTCCCCTCCCGCGTATAGGTGTAGGCCGCGAACTCACCCTCATCGGCGCCGGCTTCGACCACGGTGATGAAGTCGCGGTCGTTGTTCGGTCCGGTCCAGACCACGCTGATATCGGCACCGGCCACTGCCTCTTGCGGCGCGTCGAGCGTCCCTGTGGCCTCCGTCACCGTCAGCGGGAGGCTTGTCAGCGTCGCCCGAGTCTGGGCCGTCAGATAGCGGATCTCGAAAGCGCCGGCCTCCTCCGGCGCCAGCACCTCCAGCGGGGTTCCTTCGCGCGTATAGGTGTAGTTGCCGAACTCGCCCTCGTCGGCGCCAGCCTCCACGATCGTGATGAAATCGCGCTCGTTATCCGGCCCGGTCCAGTCGATCCTGACTTCCGCGCCCGCCACGACCTCCTGCGGTGCCTCCAGTGTCGCCCCGGCCGCCATCACCGTCAGCGGAAGGCTCACCAGCGTTGCCCGGGTCTGGGCCGTCAGATACCGGATCTCGTAGTCGCCGGCTTCATCCGGAGCCGGTACCTCCAGCGGGCTTCCTTCCCGCGTGTAGGTGTAGTTGGCGAATTCGCCCTCGTCAGCGTCAGCCTCCACGATCGTGATGAAATCGCGCTCGTTATCCGGCCCGGTCCAGTCGATCCGGACATCCGCGCCCGCCACGACCTCCTGCGGTGCCTCGAGCGTCGCACCGGCCGCTGTCACCGTCAGCGGAAGGCTCACCAGCGTTGCCCGCGTTTGTGCCGTCAGATACCGGATTTCGTAGTCGCCGGCCTCATCCGGGGCCGGCACGTCCAGCGGGCTGCCTTCGCGCGTGTAGGTGTAGTTGCCGAACTCGCCCTCGTCGGCTCCGGCCTCAACGATCGTGATGAAATCGCGCTCGTTGTCCGGTCCGGTCCAATCGATCCGGACATCTGCACCAGCCACCACCTCCAGCGGCGCCTCCAGCGTCGCGCCGGCCTCCGCAACCGTCAGCGGGATGCTGGCCAGCGTGGCCCGCGTCTGAGCCGTCAGATAACGGATCTCATAGGCACCCGGCTCGTCCGGGGCCGGCACATCCAGCGGGCTGCCCTCGCGCGTGTAGGTGTAGTTACCGTGCGTGCCCTCGTCCGCCCCTGTCTCGACGATGGTGATGAAGTCGCGTTCATTGTCCGGACCGGTCCAGTGGATCCGTACGTCCGCCCCCGCCACCACCTCCAGCGGCGCCTCCAGCGTCGCGCCGGCCTCCGCAACCGTCAGCGGGATGCTGGCCAGCGTGGCTCGCGTTTGGGCCGTAAGGTAGCGGATCTCGTAGTCGCCGGCCTCGTCCGGAGCCGCCACATCCAGCGGGCTGCCTTCCCGCGTGTAGGTGTAGTTGCCGTGCGTGCCCTCATCGGCGCCCGCCTCGACGATCGTAATGAAATCAAGGTCGTTGTCCGGCCCAGTCCAGTCGATCCGCACATCGGCACCGGCAACAACCTCTGCAGGCGCCTCCAATGTCGCGCCGGCCTCCAAGACGGTCAGCGGAATGCTGGCCAGCGTCGACCGCGTCTGGGCCGTCAGATACCGGATCTCATAGGCCCCCGGCTCGTCCGGGGCCGCCACATCCAGCGGGCTGCCCTCGCGCGTGTAGGTGTAGTTGCCGTGCGTGCCCTCATCGGCGCCGGCCGCGACGATCGTGATGAAGTCCAGATCGTTGTCCGGTCCGGTCCAGTCCACCCTGACGTCGGAGCCCGCTACCACCTCCAGCGGCGCCTCCAGCGTGGCCAGCACCTCCGTTACGATGATCGGGCGGCTTGCGATGATCTCGCGGGAATCGTCCCAGATGTAGCGCAGCTCGTACTCACCGGGCTCCTCAGGGGCCAGCACCTCGAGCGGGCTGCCGTCGCGGGTGTAGCTGTAATCAAGATAGGCGCCGGCATCCGCATCGGCGGGTACCACGGTGATGTAGTCGCCATCATCGTCCGGCCCGGTCCAGACAACCGGAATGCCGGACCCGGCCGGCACCTCCGGCGGTGCGTCCAGCGTGGCCTCGGGCAGAGGCATCGTCAGCACCACCTGGTGCGTCGCCGGATCGCCTGCCGTCACCTCAAACACGGTCGATCCGAACGCATCGCCGCGTTCGGCGCCGGCCACATAGCGACCCGCTTCCAGCACCGCCTCCGCCGCGCCCGTGTCCGTGGCGTCGAAAACGGGCGCACCGGCCTCGGTCGTGACCCGCCACGTCACGCCATCCGAAAACACCGGGCCGTCCGGACCGTCGATGGCCTGCAGCGTAATGGTGGCATCGGTCACAGGCTCAACCGTGGCCTCGCGCACGGTGTCCATCGCCTGCGACAGCTCTTCCGCCGTCTCGGCCGTCAGGAACACGCCGCCGGTGTTGTCGGCAAGACAGCGCAGCTGCGCCTGGTCCTCCGGCGCGGCCACGTCGAAGCCGATGACATGGGCCGTGAAGTTCACGCCAGCGCGCTCCAGCTCTTCCCCGAGCGCGCAGGGGTCGGCATTGCAGGTCTCGATCCCGTCGCTCAGCAGGATCACGGTGGCGGGCTCATCGTCATAGCGCAGCAGCTCCGCGGCATGGCGCACGGCCGCCGTCAGCGGCGTTCGGCCACGCGGCAGCAGGCCGTCGACCTGTTGGGAGAATGCCTGCGGATCCACAGTGCCGACCGGGATAACCGTCTCGATATCCGAGCAGTCGCCTTCGCGCCGGTGCCCGTAGGCCACCAGGCCCAGTTCCACGCCCGGGTCCCAGTCGCCCAACAGCTCGGCCACCACTTGGCGCGCGATGACGATCTTGTGCTCGCCCTCGACCTGGCCCCACATGCTGTTGGAGGCGTCCAGCACCATGACCACGTTGGGGCTGCCGTCCTGCGCCTGCGCCGTGGCGGGCCGTACCATCCCCGCCAGGCAGGCGAGCGCAATCAGGGCCGTAAGCCGGTACCACATGTGATTATGCCTCCCAGTCGGTGCTCGATGAGCGGCCGGCCCGGCCCTTCAGGAAATGGGCCGCGCAACCGCCTGAGCACGGGAAGCGTCTTACCATTCCGGCAGCACGATATGAACCGCCGACAGGAAGGCCCCGGTCACTATGGCGGACAATGAAATGCCCGGCACGAGGACGCGCCGGGCATTCCAAACTGTGCCGACTCAGACCAAGCCTTTGCTCGTCGGCCCGGCCGTCATCATCAATGGGAAGAGATCAGGCTACGCGGCCTACCAGTCGTTGCCGGCAGCGGAGAACGGTACCAGGGTTTCTTCCATCGAGTCGTTCGCCGCCTGCCGGACGGGAAAGCAGCCGCGATACCACGCCTGCATGGCGTGTTCGTTCGGCCTGCCGACCAGGATCGGACCGTGCTGGTCCGTCAGCTCAACAGAATGGGTCTGCGTCATTATGGGCGCCTCATTTACGGGATTGCGGATCGCGGCGCGCAGCAATGGGGGGACGCAACCGCCGCTTCGAAAGAAATCGAACGATCGCCATTGTCTGTCAAGAACCGCGCGAGGGCAGAGGCGGTCCATTACCCATATTCGACACAATACTTTATCAACGCATGCGAGCGTGTTCGAATCTGGCCCGATCCAGGTTCGATATCGGCATTCCGGGGGCTGGGGCTCTTGGCGCCCCGTCAGTGAGCCGTCCAGCGGTGCACCGCCGGGTCAGGCGGCGGCGCCGACCGAGGCATCGGGGAGTGCCAGAGTGCGGTTGACCCAGCGATGGACGCTTCGGGCTGCACTCTCCCAGTTCGTGTCCAGCATCATGGCATGCGCCAGATCATCGATGATGTCGGCGCGCGTGCCGTAGGCACGAGCCGTCGATTCGACCTCGAAGGCCGGAACGAACGCGTCATCCCGCGCACCGATCACATGGATGGGCGTTTCGATCTGCCGCGTCCAGTATGAGACGGCGTAGACCATACTCTCCCAGGCGACCACCACGGATTCGTCCTGGAACCGGCGCATGTATCTGTTGGCCAACGCATTCGGCAACGTGTGTGAGAACAAGCTGTGGCGGATGGTGCGGTCGGCGGCAGCCGTGGGGCCGACATACTGGGCCATGGCCATCTGCATCCACAGCATCGGCCGCCGGATCATCATGTCCAGCGCGGTGATGTAGATCCCGTGCGGTGGCGTCGACGACATCAGCACCGCGCCGGGCAGCGTGTGCTTGCGCAAATAGTGCTGCACGATGAAACCGCCCATCGACTGGCCGATCAGCACAGGCGGTGCCGGCAGTGCCTCGACCGCCGCGGCGACATCGGCGACATAATCGGCCAGTGTCGCCCAGCGAACCGCGTTGTGGCCCTCGCTCAGGCCATGGCCACGCAGGCTGAGCGCATAGGCATCGAATCCGCGCTCCGCAAAATAGGGCAGGAAATGCTCATCCCAGCACCAGGCGGCAGAGAATGCCCCGTGCACGAACAACAGCGGCGTCGGATGCGCCGGCCCCTGCGGCTTTCGACGAATGATCTCCAATCTCATCGCGCCCCACCCTTCGTTTCGATCTCTATTATTTTCAATTCGAAGTAACCGCCAAAGCGATTCGACTATCATGCTAAGGCAAGATTTGGATTATACAACATTAACACTGTTGTCGACGTATTTGTGCTTCGCAGATCCTTCAGGCATTAACGATAAATTGTCCGAAGAATTTTGAGCAGTCCGCTAACAAATTCTATTCGTTTATGATTTCGAGCTTCGAAGGGCCTACGCACTCTCTACAGCATCGGCGCCAACCGGCCCTGACCATTCGGAGACGATATCGGCGAGATCGGGGCGCGGCCGGTCGTCCGGCGCCTCGGCCCGGCTGCCCAGATAGACGAAGCCGATGATCTTGTCCGTTTCCGGGTCATGGCCAAGGAAGCGTGCGACCTCCGGCCGGTAGGCCGGCCATTCGGTCAGCCACTGCCCGCAATAGCCCAGCGCCTGGGCCGCGATCAGCAGGGACATGCAGACCGCTCCGCCCGAAAGCATCTGTTCCATCACCGGGATCTTGTGGTCGTGCCGCAGCCTGGTGGCGACCACCAGCAGCAGCGGTGCGCGTTGCGGCCGCTGCCGTTCGAAGGCGATCTGCTTGTCGTTGGCCTGCGGGTACTGCGCGGCGAACAGGCGGGCCAGCAGGTCGCCCAGGGCAGCCTGCCCCGGTTCACGCAGGATCTGGATGCGCCACGGCGCCAGCTTGCCGTGGTCCGGCACGCGCGTCGCGGCGCGCAGGATCGTCTGAAGCGCCGCTTCGTCGGGCCCCGGCCCGATCTGATTGGCGACCACGACGGACCGCCGGGTCAAGAGCACGTCGATCGCTTCCATGGATCCTGCCGAAGGGTCTGCGAAAGGGGCCTTACGGGCGATATGGGACGGCGGCGGAGGCTTGTCCAGCCGCCCCGCCTCAGCGCTCCAAAAGTGCACTGCCTGGCGCTTTTCGTCCGGGACCGGCGCTTTCGCGCTATCGGCAGCCCCGCGGATGCCTTTTAGTGCGGAGCGGCCCGCCACCCAGATGCCGCAGGAGGACCCCTGCCTTGCAAGCCGCAGTGTGCCACGGCTTCGGACAGCCGCTGACGATCGAAGATATTGCCCTGGCGGATCCCGGCCCGGGCGAGATCAAGGTCAGGATTGCGGCCTGCGCCATCTGCCACAGCGATATCTTCTATGCCGACGGCGCTTGGGGCGGCACGTTGCCGGCCGTCTATGGCCATGAGGCAGCCGGACATGTCGAGGCGGTGGGCCCCGGCGTCCAGGGGCTCTCAGTGGGCGACCCGGTCGTGGTGACGCTGATCCGCGCCTGCGGCACCTGCCGCTATTGCGCGCGCGACGAGCCGGTGCAGTGCGATGCGGAGTTTCCGCTGGATCGCCATAGCCCGCTCTCGCTGCCGGACGGCAGCCCGGTCGTCCACGGCCTGCGCACCGGGGCCTTTGCCGAATCCGTCGTGGTCGACGCCTCGCAGGCCGTCGCCATAGACGCCGCCATGCCGATGGAGAGCGCGTCGCTGTTGGCCTGCGGCGTCATCACCGGCTATGGCGCGGCGGTCAACACCGCCCAGGTGGAGCCGGGCATGAGCGTGGTCGTGATCGGCACGGGCGGCGTCGGGCTGAACAGCGTGCAAGGTGCGCGCATTGCCGGCGCCGACCCGGTGATCGCCGTCGACCTGTCGGACATGAAGCTGGAGGCGGCACGTCGCTTCGGCGCTACCCACATCGTCAACCCGACAAAGGAAGATGCCGCTCAGGCCATCCGCAGCCTGACCGGCGGTCACGGCGCCGACACTGTGATCGTCACGGTCGGTGCGAAGCCCGCCTTCGACATGGCCTTTGGCCTGCTGGCCCGCGGTGGTGCTGCGGTGCTGGTCGGCATGCCGCCCTCTGGCGTGATGAGCGAGATCGACCCGTCCAACATTGCCTCGGCCAACCACCGCATCCTGGGGTGCAAGATGGGCTCCGCCCGCATCGCCGTGGACATCCCGCATCTTGTGAGCCTCTACCGGGAGGGTCGGCTGTTGCTGGATGAGCTGATCACCGGCCGCTACGGCCTTTCCGACATCAACGTCGCCATCGACGAGGTCAAGCGCGGCGACGCGCTACGCAACGTCATCCTGTTCTGAGCCGGGGCACACCTTTGCGCGTGCGCTTGTGGAGAGGCTGGTGTCCCTGCCAGGGAGGTTCTCGCCTTCGCGAGACCGACGACTTGGTTGATCGATCGCGAGAGAACAAATGCCGTCATGCCCGCGCAGGCGGGCATCTCCTGCCATGTTGCACCGGGCCAATCAAAACGTCTGCCCATCAAACAGATTGAGAACCCCATGAAGATCACCGAGCTCCGCACCTTCGTCGTCGGCAATCCGCCGCCGCATTTCGGCGGCCGCTATTTCCTGTTCCTGAAGCTGGTCACCGACACCGGCATCGAAGGCGTGGGCGAGGTTTATGCCGCGACCTTCGGGCCCCAGACGATCGTGGCGATGATCGAGGACGTGTTCGAACGGCACGTCCAGGGTGCCGACCCGTTCCGCATCGAGACGCTGTGGCGCCGCGTCTACGGCGGTGGCTATACGCTGCGCCCCGACGTGTCGCTGGTAGGCGTGCTGAGCGGGCTGGAAATGGCCTGCTGGGACATTGTCGGCAAGGCCGTGGGCCGCCCGGTCTATGACCTGTTGGGCGGCAAGGTGCACGAGCGCCTGCGCAGCTATACCTATCTCTATCCGGCCGAGGGCGAGGGTACCGAGGTCTATGCCGACCCGGATTTGGCGGCGGAGCGCGCCGCGGCCTGTGTCGCCCAGGGCTTCACCGCGGTGAAGTTCGACCCCGCGGGACCGTACACGGTGTTCGACCCGCGCCAGCCGTCGCTGGCGGCGATCGAACGCTCCGCCGCCTTCGTGCGCCGCCTCCGCGAAGCCGTGGGCACCAAGGCGGATCTGTTGTTCGGCACCCACGGCCAGTTCACCACGTCGGGCGCAATCCGCCTGGCCCAGGCGCTGGAGCCCTATGACCCGCTCTGGTTCGAGGAGCCGACACCGCCCGAGGTGCCGGAGGAAATGGCCCGCGTCGCCCGGCAGACCTCCATCCCCATCGCCACGGGCGAGCGGCTGACAACTAAGTACGAATTCGCCCGCGTGCTGCAGCTCCAAGCCGCCTCGATCCTGCAGATGGCACTGGGCCGCGTCGGCGGATTGCTGGAGGCCAAGAAGATCGCCGGCATGGCCGAGGCGCACTACGCCCAGATCGCCCCCCACCTCTATTGCGGCCCGATCGAGGGCGCGGCGAACATCCAGCTCGCCGCCTGTTCGCCGAATTTCTTGATCCTGGAGAGCATCCAGACCTGGGGTGGCTTTCACGCCGAGATCCTGAAACAGCCGATCCGGTGGGAAGACGGTTACGTCATCCCGCCGACAGCGCCGGGCCTGGGGGTGGAGCTGGACGAGGCGGTAGCGGCGGCGCACCCGTATGAGGGCGCGGATCTACATCTGGATATGGTCGGCGATCCGGTGCAGGACTGAGTGCAGGGATAGCCCCTGTCGGCTCTTCCAACGAATGATCGCAGCCTCCACCTCACATCGGAGGGCGTGCGGACGACCTCAGCACTCCCCGCGGGCCATGCGAGATTGACCGGAACTCGGGATCGGGCAACCCTTGCCTTCACCCAACGCGCCACTTGGAAAAGGCGGGCCGATGCGGAAATCAGTAAATGGGATTGCAGCCATCTTCGCCGCTGCGGCTTTTGCCGCAGGACCGGTGGCCGCCGAAGATTTCAGGCTCACCTACACCTTCACATTCGGCAGCGTACTTGAAGTGGACGTCACGGGCGAATTGCAGGACGATGGCGACACCGTGATCGTGAGCGCCTTCGAAAAAGCGCGCCTTGACGGCGTGGCCGGCCCCGCGTTGCCCTTTGTGACGAGCCTCGCTGATCTGGTTGACGGAAGCGACCTGAACGATCCTGTGCTGACGCTGAGCGGTCTGGACAACGACATCTCGGTCTGCTCTGACAGCACCTGCGTTGCGGAGTTCATCACCTTCGATGGGGTCCGACAGTTTCTCGGGAAACCGGGGATATACACGTCTGTTTCGTTCGGAAATACGTTTGCGGGCGGCGCCAATGCGGCCGAGCGATACGATCCCGCGAACTACAGACTCGTGCCAAGGTGAAGGCCGCCCCGCCGCCGGCTTCGGCACGGCCCCTGGGCCGCATCGGCGGCCTGCTGGAGGCCAAGAAGATCGCCGGCATGGCAGAGGCGCGCCATACCCAGATCGCCTCCACCTCTATTGCGGCCCGATCGAGGGCGCGGCGAACATCCAGCTTCCCGCCTGTTCGTCGAATTTCCTGATCCTGGAAAGCATCCAGACCTGGGGCGGCTTCCACGCCGAGATCCTGAAACAGCCGATCCGGTGGGAGGATGGCTATGTGATCCCGTCCTCGGAACCAGGTCTGGGTGTGGAGCTGGATGAGGCGGTGGCCGCGGCACACCCGTACGAGGGTGCAGAGTTGCATCTAGAGATGGACGAAGAGCCGGTGCGGGACTGGAAGCAGGGATAGGCGTGATCTCGCGTCGCCATTCGGCTACGTACCGTCAGCCTCAATCCAAGATTTCAAGCCAGTGCAGGCGGCCGTCCTCATCGCCGGCGACCACGCGGCAGACGTAGCGCGTGTAGGGAGGCGGAACCGCAAGGCAGTGGATGGGCCTGTCCAATTCGAGGCGACAAAGCTCGATCCCCGTCGCCGGATCCCACAGCCGCACAGTGTTGTCATCCGATCCCGAGACAAGGCGACCGTCGGCCAGCACCGCCAGCGCCCTGACCCAGTCGGCGTGCCCCTCCAGGCGGGCGGTTTCCGCCCCCGTCGCCGGGTTCCACAGCCGCACCGTGTTGTCAGCGGAGCCCGAGGCGAGGCGGCCGTCCGCCAGCACCGCCAGCGCCGTGACCGCGCCGGTGTGGCCCTCCAGCCGGGTGGCTTGCGCCCCCGTCGCCGAGTCCCACAGCCGCACAGTCCCATCGTTGCCCCCCGAGGCGAGGCGGCCGTCCGGCAGCACCGCCAGCGTCGTGAACCAGCCGGTGTGGCCCCTCAGGCGGGCGGTTTTCGCGCCCGTCGCCGGATCCCACAGCCGTACCGTCCCATCGTTGCCCCCCGAGGCGAGGCGGCCGTCCGGCAGCACCGCCAGCGCCGTGAACCAGCCGGTGTGGCCCTCCAGGCGGGCGGTTTCCGCACCCGTCGTCGGGTCCCAGAGCCGCATCGTCCAGTCGTCGGAGCCCGAGGCGAGGCGGCCGTCGGCCAGCACCGCCAGCGCCCTGACCCAGTCGGCGTGCCCCTCCAGGCGGGCGGTTTCCGCCCCCGTCGCCGGGTCCCACAGCCGCACCGTGGTGTCATTGGACCCCGAGGCAAGGCGGCCGTCTGGCAGCACCCTCAGCGCCGTGACCTCGTCGGTGTGGCCCTCCAGGTGGGCGGTTCCCGTGCCCGTCACCGGGTCCCACAGCCGCGCCGTGGTGTCCGAAGACCCCGAGGCAAGGCGGCCGTCCGGCAGCACCGCCAGCGCCGTGATCGCGCCGGTATGGCTCTCTAGGCGGGCGGTTCCCGTGCCCGTCGCAGGGTCCCAAAGCCGCGTCGTGGTATCGGAAGACCCCGAGGCGAGGCGGCCGTCCGGCAGCACCGCCAGCGCCGTGACCGCGCCGATGTGCCCCTCCAGCCGGGTGGTTTCCGCACCCGTCGCAGGGTCCCACAGCCGCACCGTCCTATCATCTGACCCCGAGGCGAGGCTGCCGTCTTGAAGCACCGCCAGTGCCCTCACTCGACTGGTATGGCCGCCCAGGCGGGCGATTTCCGCCCCCGTCGCCGGGTCCCACAACCGCACCGTCTTGTCGTCGGCCCCCGAGGCGAGGCGGCCGTCTTGCAGCACTGCCAGCGCCCGCATTCGCCTGGTGTGGCCCTTCAGGCGGGCGGTTTCCGCGCCCGTCGCCGGGTCCCACAGTCGCACCGTGGTGTCGAAAGACCCCGAGGCGAGGCGGCCGTCTTGCAGCACCGCCAGTGCCCTCACCGCGCCGGCGTGACCTTCCAGGCGGGCGATTTCCGCGCCCGTCGCCGGGTTCCACAGCCGCACTGTCCCGTCGTTGGATCCCGAGGCGAGGTGCCCGTCCGGCAGCACCGCCAGCGCCGTGACCCAGTCGGTGTGACCCTCCAGGCAGGTGGTTTCGGCGCCCGTCGCCGGGTCCCACAGCCGCACAGTGGTGTCGGAGGACCCCGAGGCGAGGCGGCCGTCCGGCAGCACCGCCAGCGCCGTGACCCAGTCGGTATGCCCCTCCAGGCGGGCAATTTCCGCCCCCGGGGGTCTCAGGCTGGCCCGCTCCGTTAACAGCGCTGGGCGATCGACCAGTCTGCGCGCCGCCTCACGGTAACCCTCGGTGTCGGCATCGGTGACCGCCATCAGTCGGGCGAGGATCTGTGGCAACAGTTGACGCGGATCGCGCGCGCAGATGCCGATGGTCACGCCTAGCGTCCGGCCGATCAGGTCCTGCAACCGTCCATGGCGGTGCTGTGTGTAGTCGCCGACAATAGACTGCGGGCTGCCGCTGGCCGCCAACTTGGCCTTCAGCCAGCCGGGGTCGAGCAGCAACGCGTCCAGCGCCTGACGGTCGTGCGCGTCGGCCAAGTGCTGTGGCAGATGGCGGTAGACATACTCCGCTTCCGCCGTCGGCATGCCCTTGGCACCGTTGATGCCGCCGATGGCGCGGACCAGCGCTTGGTTCTGAGCAGCCAGCCCCTCCTCGCCCGCCCGGTATCGCAGGAAATGGCGCGTCGTGTCGTGCAGACGCAGCGTTTGCCGGCCAAGGTCCAGGGAGAACAGAAGAGAGAGGCCGGACAGCCTGATCAGCAGCTTCCGTGTCTGGAACGCGTTCAGCGGCCCGGTTTCCGCCCAAAGCCGCGCCGCGATACCGGTCGGAATGTCCACGTCTTCAGGGAAGATGCCCAACTCACCGAAGCGGGCACGCTCCTGGTCGTTCAGCAACCCAAGCGACGTGTCGATCACCTTGGCGATGGACGTCCGCCGATCCTCGTAGCTGACGTCTTCTGCCGCATCGAGCGCGACCAAGCCATGTTCATCGAGACCCGCCGAAAGATCGGCGATGGCGATTTCGAGCGTCGCGCCGAAATCGACGCAGTCTCTGAGAAAGCCGTTGGCGAGTTTGAGAAGCTGCGCCCACTCGCCGAGCCGGGTCGCCATCCGGCTGAGCGCTATCGTCTGACCGGCCACCTGATCGGGCGGCAGGTTCCGGCCTAGCAGCGCAAGCGCCTCGGCATCCTGCATGGCATCGACCGGCTGTCGCGCCGCCTTGTCCGGCAGCACCGGGTCGAACCGCGTGGTGACCAGCCGCGTTGTGTTACGGCCGCCAAACAGGAACGGCTCCAGGTGCGGGCGCTGCCAGACGTCGTCCACCACCAGCAGGATGCGGCGGTCGCCGAGCGCCTCAGCCAGCGCCGTGCGGGCACCGTCGTTCGTGGACATCTCGCGGGCTTCGCCGGTCAGCAGTTTGACCAGATCGGCGATCTCCGCCAGCACGCGGCCGCCGCCCTGTTCGCCCAATTCCACCCACAGCACGCCGTCGAAATAGGCGTCCTGGATGTCCGGGTCGTGGGCCAGCGCCTGGGCCAGGGTCGTCTTGCCGTAGCCGCCAGCGCCGCGCAGGGCCGCGGTGATCGCCACGGCATCGTCCTTGGCGTCCAGCAATTGCTGCTTCAGCGCGTCGAACTCCCGCGGCCGGAGGACGAAATCCTCCGGCGGTTCCGGCGCCATCATGGGCACGCGCGCGGCACTGCTCGGCAGCTCCAGCACGCGGATCAGGGTCGTGCGGCGTTCCGGAACGTTCAGGTCATAGACGTTGCCCAGCCAGCGGGGCATGTCGTCCAGGCTTTCGATGTCGGGCCCGCGCACGGGCGAAACCGTCTTGCCCTCTTGCCGCGCCAGCCGGATCTCGGCCCGCACATGGCGGCTCGCCAGGGCCTTCGGCGTGACGATCAGGATGAAGTGCTGCAGTGCCTTGGACCGCAGCACCGCTTCGATCTGCGTCCACCAGTCGGCGCTGCCCTGCAGCGCCACCAGATCCTGCCAGACGGCGAACCCCTTGGCCTCAAGCTCACGGCGCAGTTCGGCGGCGCGCTCCGCCCCGTCATGGGTGGAATACGAGATGAAGATGCGGGGCTGCTCTCCGGCCATCGATGAAGCCTAATGCGATCGGTCTCCAACCAAAACTACCCGAAGTGGCGACAGATGTTGCGATCGTTCGGTCATCGGCGGCGGTCAACCCCTGAAGCGGAGGGAGAGGCGCAGGTTGAGCGGCCATTGCTCCGTGCCAGGGAGGTCCTCGCCTTCGCGAGGACGACGAGCTGGTTGAGTTGCCGGAGAAACAACAATCAAGACCGTCATGCCCGCGCGAGACGGGCATCTCCTGCCGTCTGGAGTCGCACCTATCCAACGCCTGGCACGTTTGGCCGCCTCTCGGGCCACCGCTGGTCAAGGGAAGAGTATTTGGCTGGCAATGTCCGGATATGGATATTATATCCATATATGGACATATGGATCATGGCCGCGCAGACAGCCCTCATTCACAGTCTCGCGCCGGCGACCGATATGGACCCACGCAGCATAACCAATGACGAACGCATGCGCCTCAGCGGTCCGGGGCTGCGGATCTTTGCCAACATCGCCAATGAATGGGGGCTGAGCGAGAAGGACCGGCTGGCCGTCCTGGGCCAGCCCGGACGGTCGACCTATCATGGCTGGCTGGCGAAGGCCCAGGCGGGGGCCGCCGTCCGGCTGCCGCTGGACGGGCTGCTGCGCATCTCCGCCGTGCTCGGCATCTACAAGGCGCTGAAGCTGATCTTCGTCCGCGACGGTCAGGGGCTGGCGTGGCTGACCGCGCCCAATGACGGTACGACCTTTGGTGGCCAGCCGCCCCTGGCGCTGGTCGTCTCCGGCACGCAAGACGGCCTCTATCTGGTGCGGCGCTATCTCGACGCGTGGCACGGCGGCCAAGCCTCGGCCCCGCTCGCCGGCGCGAACTTCGAACATACGCCGATCGTGGACGACGATCTGGTCTTCGCGTGACCGGGACCGGCCTCGACCGACTGCCGACAGCCGGTCCGTTCCCTGAAACGTGGCGGCTGATCCCCAGTCGCTATCCCACCATTCAGGCGTTCGACACCGTCGCCTCGGCCGGCGACCTGGACGCCGTGATGGCGCTGGAGGGCTGGACCAACGATCGGCTGGTCCGCCATCGCCTGCACCGGTTGCCCGAGGATCAGCGAGTGCTGGGGCGGAGCAACGCCGGCGTGATCCTGGCCGCCTTCCTGCACCCCTCGCCCGACGGCGCTCGCTTCAGCGATGCGCAGCTGGGCGCCTGGTATGCCAGCTTGGCCGAAAAAACCGCGATCAAAGAGGTCGCCCACCACTTGCGCCGCGAAGCGCACCGTGCCGGCCAGCCGGAGATCGTCTCCCAGTACCGCGCCTATCAGGCGCATCTTGCCGGCGACCATGTCGACATCCGCGGCCGTTCCGCCACTCTGCCTGATGTCTACCGGCCCGACGACTATGCCGCCGGCCAGGCCTTCGGCGCCCAGGTCCGCGCATCGCCGCACGCGGGCATCGTCTATGACAGCGTGCGCGATCCGGCAGGCACCAACGTCGTCTCGTTCCGGCCGCCTGCGGTGCGCGATGTCGTTCAGCGCAGGCACTTCGAACTGACGGTGCCACGCAATGGCAGGATCATCGTTCGGCACCTGTAGCGGGGGGCTGTCTCCGCATGGAGCCGATTCGCGCTACAATGGCTGCCTCTCGGCCATTTGCTGTCTCGCCGAACGGCTCTTGTCCAAACTCAGATCCGCGTACGCAGGCCGGATCTCCGCAGAACGACCGAAGGTTGCGCCCGTGCTGGTGCCTCCCCAGTTGCGTCCCGGCCGCAATCGAGCGAAGATCCTGGTCTTACATAAGGCGCCGTCCGTTCAATATCCGACGAAGTATCGGCCGCCAGCAAGAACCGGGAGGACTGGGTGAAGCAATTCGCTGATTGGATCCTCGGCACGCTGGCGCGGCTGACCGAGGGATTTCGTGTCTGGCATCATTGGCCGTTCATCGCCGGCATTGCGATCGTCCTTGGCCATCGCGTCAATCTGCGTAACAACAATTTAGTTGATACTGAAACTGCGCCGGAGAACCCTTCGGTTCCCGAAGATTTCGATATTCAGGGTGCGCGCACCATCGACGGCAGTTTCAACGATCTCGGCACGCCCTGGATGGGCAAGACCGACACCCGCTTCGGGCGCAACGTGCCGCTCTCGGCCGCGTTCGGCGAGTCGCCGCCGCTGTTGATGGATCCGAACCCCCGCGAGGTGTCGCGGCGCCTGCTTGCGCGCCAGAGCTTCGCGCCTGTCCCGCATCTCAACCTGCTGGCGGCGGCGTGGATCCAGTTCATGGTGCATGACTGGCTGGGGCACGGGAAGAACAAGAAGGAGAACATGCTCGAGGTCCCGCTTGGCGCCGATGACGACTGGCCGCGGCGGCCCATGCTGGTGCCCCGCACCAAGCCGGACGACGACACCAATCCGAAAGACGAAGGCCGGCCGGCCACCTATCGCAATATCGAAACCCATTGGTGGGACGGCTCGCAGATCTATGGTTCCACGCCTGAACGCAACCGGCAGGTGCGCAGCCGGCCCGGCCCGGACGGCAAGCCCGCCGCGTTTCTTGACGACGGCAAGCTGGGGCTGACCGACGGCGGGCTGCTACCGATCGACGGAACGACCGAGAGCCTTGAGCTCTCCGGCGTCAACGGCAACTGGTGGATCGGCCTATCCGTCCTGCACACCCTGTTCACGCGCGAACACAATGCCATCGTCGACCGGCTGAAGATCGACTTCCCCCAGGCCTCCGGCGACTGGCTGTACCACAAGGCGCGCCTGGTGAACGCCGCCCTGATGGCGAAGATCCACACCGTGGAATGGACGCCGGCGCTGATGGACTCGCCGCGGGGCCGCCTGATCATGCGCGGCAACTATTGGGGGCTGATGGGCGAAACGTTCATCAACGCCTTCGGCCGGTTTTCCGACAGCGAGGTGACCTCGGGCATCCCCGGCTCGCCGCAGGACCACAGCGACGTGCCTTACGCGATGACCGAGGAATTCACGGCCATCTATCGCATGCATTCGCTGCTGCCGGACGACCTGTCGTTCCGCAGCCATGAAGACAACAGCGCGCTGTTCGGCCGGACGCTGACCGAGGCCGCGTTCGCGAGCGCGCGGTCGATCTACGACCACGCGTCGTTCGAAGACGTCGTCTATTCGCTTGCCACCGACCATCCGGGCGCGCTGGTGCTGCACAACTTCCCCAACACGCTGCGGAAGATCGACAAGCGCGCCGACGAATCGGTGTTCATGGATCTGGCCGCCGTCGACATCCTGCGCGACCGCGAGCGCGGCGTGCCCCGGTTCAAGGAATGTCGCCGTCTCCTGGGCATGAAGCCGCCGGACACTTTCGCCGACATCACCGACGACAAGGACTGGCAGAAAGAACTGAAGGACATCTATGGCAGCGTCGACAAGGTCGACCTGCTGATCGGCACGCTGGCCGAATCGCGCTCCAAGCGCGGCATGCCGTACCGCTTCGGCTTCTCCGACACGGCCTTTCGCATCTTCATCGTCATGGCCTCGCGGCGGCTGAAGAGCGACCGGTTCTATACCGACGACTTCCGGCCGGAGATCTACACCGAGGCCGGATTCCGCTGGGTGCAGGAAAATGGGTTCGCCTCGGTCGTCCGGCGTCACTGCCCGGTACTGGCCGATGCCTTTGCCGATGCGCGTAATCCCTTCTTCCCCTGGAAGACGGCGGAGAGGTGACGGCAGTGGCGAGGCGGATCCGCATCCCCTGGCTGATCGACGTTGTCTCGGTGTCGACGCCGGACGCGATCAGGGCCGTCGCCCCGCATCCGACCCTCGATCGGGGCTTGCGTCCTGCGGGACCGCTGTTCAACCGTTTCGTCACCGGGCGCCTGCGTTTCACTCTGAGCACCGGCCGCCGGCCGCTGCCGACGATCCTCCGCCGCGACGACACCGACCGGGCGGCCGCCCAGGCCGCGTTGACGGACCGGCTGACGCCTGCCGAGCCGGAACGCCTGTTGGACGAGGAAACGGTGGCAGCGCTAAGCGGCTTCGTCCGCGGGGAAGGTGGCGAGGTCGGCCCGCTGACCCAGCAGCTTGTGGGCCGGCTGTTTGACGCCGACTATCAGGCCACGGGCGAGACATGGGCCGCAGCAAAGCGGCTGCAGCGGGCGGCGGAGAGCAACAACCCGCTCACGCATCTGCTGAGGGTCATCATCGGCAGCATCTACAGGGCCCAGCGGACCTTGTCGGATGCCGCGAAGGGGGACCCATCCGCGGTGCACAGCACCGGGATTGCCGTGCACAATCTGGTCGATGCGATGGAGGGCCTGGCGAAGCTCTATCGCGAGGCGGACGACCGGGCGAGCGTCAGTACAGCCGAAGCCATCGCCCGCACGCTTGTCGGGCCGCGCACCATCGTGCGCCAGGCCGACGGCCATGCGGACAGCCTGGTCGGCCCGCTCCGGCCCGGGACGCTGGTCACGTTTGCCATTCGCGAGGCAGGCCAACGCAGCCTCGACCCACGCATCACCTTCATGCGCGGCGGCTGGAGCGAATGCCCAGCGCACCGTGTCGTCCCAGCCATGATCGCCGCTGTGTGGTCACAGGCGGTCTGGCAATAGCGGGAGGGGGTGAGACGGTGGCCGACGACATCCTCATCACGCCGCTCAAGTTCCGCTCCCTGGAGGTCAAGAACCGCATCTTCCGGTCCAACATCTCCGGCCGCTTCGACAATGAAGACGGGTCACTGACCCAGACGCGGATCAATTGGGAGACGAAGTTCGCCGCCGGCGGCGTCGGCGCCATCCTTTCCTCTTACGTCCCGGTGGCGATGGAGGGGCGGATCATCGCGAACTACGCGACGATCCACCGGGATGATTTCATCCCGCTGTGGCAGCGGCTGGGGGAGGCCGTGCATGCGCATGGCGCGAAGTACATCCTGCAGCTCAGCCATTCCGGGCGGCAGATGGACCTGCCTGGCATCCACAACCAGGCCCGCCCGACACCCAGCGCCACCAGCCAGCCGGAAACCCTGCACGGCTTCCTCACGCGTGCCATGGGGGTCGGCGAGATCCGACAGCTGGTCAAGGCGTTCGCCCGTGGCGCCTGGCGGGCGCGCGAGGCCGGGCTGGACGGGGTCGAACTGCACGCCGCCAACGGCTACCTGTTCACCCAGTTCCTGAGCTCTGCCATCAACGACCGCAAGGATCTCTACGGCGGCTCCCTGCGCAACCGCGCGCGCTTCCTGTTGGAAGTGATCGCCGCGATCCGCGAGGCGGTGGGCCGCGACTACCACCTGCAGGTCAAGCTGAGCGCGGTCGACCACAACGACGTGCTCCCCTGGGAGGGCAAGGGCAACACGCTCGCCGACACGGTGCAGGTCGCACGCTGGTGCGAGGCGGCCGGCGCCGACGCCCTGCATATCTCGACGGGCTCGCTGTTCCCCCACCCGCTGAATCCGCCAGGCGACCTGCCGCTGGAGGTGCTGGCCGTCACCTACGACGCCATGATCTCGTCCGGCATCCACGGGTTCCGGAACTTCCTGTTCTTCCGCTATCCGGCGCTCAGGCCGCTGTTCCGGTGGCTCTGGTTCCGCCTGAAGCGTGGGCGCGGGAACGAGGGCATCAGCCTGCAGGACGCACGGACGATCAAACAGGCCGTGACGATCCCGGTGATCAGCACCGGCGGCTATCAGTCCGCAAGCCTCGTGCGCAGCGCGCTTGAGCGCGGCGACATCGACGGCGTGGCAATCGCGCGTTCGCTGGTGGCCAACAACGACCTGGTGCAGCAGTGGCAGGCCGGGCGAGACCTGCCCGAGCGACCCTGCACCTATTGCAACAAGTGCCTCTTGAACGCCCCGAAGAACCCCATGGGCTGCTATGAGGAAAGCCGCTTCGACAGCCCTGAGCAGATGATCGATCAGCTGATGTCGATCTATCGCACGCGGAGCGAACTCGCCATCCCGACGGCCGAAGAGGCGGCGCCGTGAGCGCGCCTCCGACCATCACGGCTGTCGAGGCGGAGCTCGCTCGCCGCCGCGGGCGCTGGCGCATCGTTTTCGGGGCGCTTGTGTTGCTGGTGGCGGCCTCGGTGATCCTCACACTCGTGCTGGCGGCGGCCGGGCTGCGGCTGGCGGGGCAGTCGACGGCGCATTACGGCGACGATGCCGACCACTTCCTCTATGGCTCGATTGGTGCGGAGGAAGCCAGCGGCCTGCCGCTGAAGCTCTGGCACGCACTGCCGCACCTGTTTCCCGAGGCGTTCGGCGGGCGCACGGACTATGCGGCCTTCGGCTTCCTCTACGGCACCGAGGATGGGTGGCCGCGCGACCTGCCCATCGGCATCTCTGAGCGCCGCGTCTTGGGCGTCGATCTGGTGTGGTTCAACTGCGCCGTCTGCCATACCGGTACCTATCGGACGGAGCCGGAAGCCGAGCTGGTGATCGTCGCCGGCATGCCGGCCAACAATCTGGACCTCCACGGGTTCGTCGATTTCTTGCTGGGGGCGGCAGACGACGCGCGGCTGGGCGACGAACGCGTGTTCGCCGCCATTGAGGAAAGCGGCCAGTCGCTGGGGATGCTGGAACGGCTGATGTGGCAGCACATCGTGCTGCCGCGGGTGCGCGAGGGGCTGTTGTTCCAGAGGCTGCGCCTGGAACCGCTACTGGCCGGGCAGCCGCCCTGGGGGCCGGGGCGGGTCGATACCTTCAACCCCTACAAGGTGGCGCGTCTGGAACCGCCGATCCTGCAGCTGTCCGAAGCCGAGGCGATCGGGGCGGCGGACTTCCCTTCGATCTTTCTGCAGGGACCGCGCGAGGGCATGCAGCTGCATTGGGACGGCAACAATCCGTCGCTGGATGAGCGCAATCTGTCGGCCGCGCTCGGCGCCGGCGTGACGCCGGCGACGGTCGAACATGCGGCGATCGAGCGGGTGGCCGGCTGGCTGTCGGACCTTGAGCCGCCGCCGAGCCCGATCGCGACCGACGATGCCGAAGCTGCCGCAGGCCGGGAAATCTATATGCAGCACTGCGCGGCCTGCCACGGATACCTGGGCGAGGACGGCAGCTACCAATTCACCGGCGAGCGCCTTGGCCAGGTGGAGCCGATCGGGGCGATCGGCACGGACCCCAGACGCCTGGACTCCTACACCGCCGCCTTCCGTGAGCGGCAGCTGAGCGACCTGTTCGCCGACACGGAGTACCGGTTCCGCTACTTCGTCAAGACCGATGGATACGCCAACCATCCGCTGGACGGGCTCTGGCTGCGGGCCCCCTATCTGCACAACGGTTCGGTGCCGACACTCGCCGATTTGCTTGCGCCGCCGGAGGAAAGGCCATGGGCGTTCCTTCGCGGTCCGGACGTTCTGGACGTTGTGCGCGGCGGGTTCGTAGCCCCGCCTTGCGACCCGGGCGAGACCGGTCCCGACGATGGCTTCTGTTTCGACACTACCCTGCCAGGCAACGGCAACCAGGGGCACATCTACGGAACGTCTTTGAACGAGGCGGATAAGGCGGCGCTGCTCGCCTATCTGCTGCGTTTCTGATGGGAAGGAAGTGGGGGAAATGACCGACTCGCTTTCGATCGGCTGGACACGTGCCGAGGCCGACAAGGCCCTGAAGACACATCGGCGCCTCTACGGCTTCAACCTCGCCCTGCAGAGCCTGATCGCGGTCGTGGCCCTGATCTGGCCGACGGCGCTGTTGGGCCTGGTCGGGTTGGAGCACCCCGACGCGGCAATCGACTGGGCACGCGTCTGGGCGGCGATGGTACTGATGGCAAGCGCGCTGCAGGTCCCCGGCTATCTCGATCCGATCCACAACCGCATCCCGAACGTAGTCGGCGTGCTGGGGCGCGGGGGGATGGCGGTGCTCTTCCTCACCCTCGGCGGCGGCTTCCTCTGGCTGGCCGCGTTCGACGGCATCTTTGCCGTCGCGCTCTACGTCACCTATCGCCGCCTCGTGATTGCCGAGCTACAGACGCGGCCCTAGGGGCCGGCGCAGCAACAAGAAGAAGGGAGGCCATCGTGTACAGAATCCTCGCCATCGACGGCGGCGGTATCCGCGGCGTGATCCCGGCCGTGGTCCTCGCCGAAATCGAACGACGCATCGGCAAGCCCCTCCATCAGGCCTTCGACTTGATTGCCGGAACCTCCATCGGCGGGATCATCGCGGTGGGGCTCGCGGGCCCAAGCCCCAAGCGGTCCGGAACCGCGCTGTCGGCGCAAGATCTCGTCGATCTCTTGACGGATCATGGTGGCGAGATCTTCGAGCGGTCGTTCTGGGACGGGTTGACCAACCCGGCCGGCGTTTTCGACGAGCTTTACAGCGCGGACAATCTTGAACGGGTCGTCGGCGATTTCGCAGGCGACGCCCGACTGAACGATGTGCTCACCGAGCTTCTGGTCACATCGTTCGAGATCGAGAAGCACGAGCCGTATCTGTTCAAGAGCAGCAAGGCCGCCGCGCCGGAGCGGAACCATTTCTTGCGGGACGTGGCGCGGGCGACATCGGCCGCCCCCACCTATTTCGAACCCGCCGTCGTGCGGACCGTCGATGGGCAGACACGGCGCGTTCTGATCGACGGGGGCGTCTTTGCCAACAACCCTGCCCTATGCGGCTACACCGAGGCGCGAAAGAAGAAGCAGCCGCCGGACGACATTGTGATCGTGTCGATCGGCACGGGCATAACCACGCGGTCTATCCCGTATGAGAAGGCCAAAGATTGGGGCAAAGCCGGCTGGGCCGTGCCGATGATCGGCGTGTTCATGGACGGCGCGGCCGACGCCGTGCACCACCATCTGCTGCAACTGCTTCCGGGCCCCGGCGAGAGCGGACAGCGCTATTTCCGCTTCAACATTGCCTTGACCGAAGCGCTCGACGATCTGGACGCCGCCCACGCCGCCAATATCAGCGCCCTGAAACGGGAGGCCGAACGCATCCTCGATCGCCAAGGCCCTGAGCTGGACGAGGTCGTCAGGCTTCTTTAAGCGGCGTCTCAGCCGGACATTGTGACCCGGCTACGGGCCGCGCTCCGCCGCAAGCTGCGCCCTCAGCCCGTCGCGGTAGCTGGGA
Organism: Alphaproteobacteria bacterium; assembly: GCA_028281925.1. GTDB lineage: Bacteria > Pseudomonadota > Alphaproteobacteria > DSM-16000 > Inquilinaceae > JACKIG01. The sequence goes on along the minus strand of JANQIX010000008.1, from coordinate 13,123 downwards.
TAGGTCAGCTCCGCGCCCAGTTCGCGCTTCATTCGGTCGTTCCGCACGCGCTTGTTTTCGGCATAGAAGCTGCGGGCCATGGGCGACAGCTCCGCCTCCTCGAACGGCACCAGCGGCGGCACCGGCTGGCCCAAAAGGCGGCAGGCTTCGGCCACCACCTCATGGCTCGGCGCCGGGTCGTCGTCTGCGACATTGTAGGCCGTCCCGGGGTTGGGCTGGGCGATGGAGGCCATCAGCACCGCGGCGATGTCATCCACATGGATGCGGTTGAACACTTGGCCCGGCTTGTCCAGCCGCCGCGCGCGGCCACCGCGCACTTGGTCTATGGCGCTGCGGCCGGGACCATAGATGCCCACCAGGCGGAACAGGTGTACAGGCAGGCCGTGGTTCTTCCAAAGGCGCAGCCAAGCGTATTCCGCTGACAAACGGCGTCGGCCGCGTTCGGTGGTCGGTTCCAGCGCATCGTCTTCATCCACCCAGCCACCGGCCCTATCACCATAGACGCCGGTGGTGGAAAGGTAGCCGACCCAGGCCAGTGGGCCGGCGGCGACGATGTCGTCGGCGTGGTGGTCGATCACGGGATCGCCGGCCGCATCGGGCGGCGCCGAGAGCAGCACATGCGTGGTGCCGGCAAGGGCCGCAGCCGGATCGGCGATCGGCACACCGCGGTCGAACAGATGTGCATCGATGCCCTGCCGGATCAGGGCCTGGCGCTTGTCTTCGCCACGGCACGTGCCGGCGACCGACCAGCCTTCGCGCTGCAGACGGCCGGCGAGCCGCATGGCCGAGAATCCGAGACCGAAACAGAAGAGCTTTGCCATGGCCCAAAGTTCGCCCAGGTTGTTGCGCTAGTGTCCCGAGCCCGGGACATGGGGCAGGGACCTCTAGCATCGTGGACGCAGTCAGGAAACCGGGGGCGACGATAGGTACAGCCGCCTCGTGCGCGGGGCTGGTGATCGCCCTTTCGATCGGCCCCGCCGCGGCCCAGTCGACGCCTGCGCTCGATCCCCAGGCGCTCTATGAACAGTGCATGGGGCTGGCGCGGCAGGCGCCGGAAGAGGCCGTCGCCATCGCCGATGCCTGGGCCCTGGCCGGCGGCGGCAACCCGGCGGAACACTGCATGGCGACCGCCCTGTTCACGCTGGGCGACTATGCCGCGTCTGCCGGCAGACTCGACCGGCTGGCCGCAAGGGTGGAGCCGTCGCAACCCGATCTCGCCGTGGAACTGCTGTTGCAAGCCAGCACAGCCTTTGGCCTTTCCGGGCAGGATGGCGACGCGGTCGCCGCGCTCGACAGGGCCATCGTGCTGCGGCCCGACGACGGCTTGCTGCTGCTGGAGCGCGCCCAGCTGCTGGGACAGCGCGACGAGTTTCCAGCCGCGCTCGCCGATCTCGACCGCGCGCAAGAGCTGATGCCGCAGGATCCGGACGTCTATCTGCTGCGCGCCGCGGCCCGGCGCCGTCTCGGCGCCTTCGATCTGGCGCTCTCGGATGTGGAATCGGGACTCTCCCTCGATCCCGGCAGTCCGGACCTGCTGTTGGAACGCGGCAACATCCGGCGATTGCTGCGCGATCCGGAAGGCGCACGCGCGGATTGGCGCGCTGTGATCGAGGCTGCGCCGGGCTCTGCCGCGGCCCGGGCCGCCGAAACGAATCTGAATCGGCTGAATCTGGATTAGAGTCTCACAAGAATATCGCAACCATTATCAAATCTATGTCCTCATTATCAATGTGATGCACTCATAAAACCGGAAGCTGTCTGAGGATTGTCACCAGTTTGTCATGACTCTTACTGTCATGCACTCAATAAATTTCCGATTATTATTGAGTACATATGCCAGAGATCGCAATATTAGCGCAATATTTACTGTTTTTGTCTAGTCCTTTGTCAATTGCTTCGCGGCCGCGCGGGTGTCAGAGCCCAGTCGGCCCAGGTATCGCGATCTAAGCGAAAGGCATCCGGAGTCGGCCATGCTTGAGAATATGCGCATCACTCAACAGATCATTGACAGGATCTGCGAGCTCCATTGGCGGCACGTAACCGGCCAGCGTAATGGTCAGCGGGCTACATTGCTTTACTGCGATCTAAGTGAGCTGAATCTTTCCGACAAGGACTTCAGCCATAGTGAGCTCGTCGGATGCGATTTCAGCCGATCGTGTCTGAGGAACGCCAATTTCCGGTCAGCCAATGTGTTCAGTTCCACATTCGACGAAGCCGACCTGACCGGGGTCAACTTTGAACGCGCCGACCTCCGCGGCGCGCGGTTTCAAGAGGCTGATCTGACCGAGGCTCGATTGTCGGGCGCCGATATGCGCGAGGGAATGGTCGTGAGGCGTATGGTCATCGATGGCGAGGACGAGCAGGCGAACGGGGAGCACGGCAGTTCGTTCCGCGGCGCTATTCTCCGTGATGCTCACCTCGGGCAATGTAAGCTGAAGAACGCAAGCTTCATTGGTGCAATTGTCGAGAACTGCGACCTGAGGGGGGCGGATCTGCGCGCCTGCAGCTTTCGCGGGGCGGAAGTGACCGGCAGCAACCTGCGCGGCGCCATGATCACGGACGCTGATTTCCGCGGTGCCGCAGTCGACAGCGACATCCTGGACTCCATCGACCTCACACGTGCCAAAGCGGTGCCGTCGGCGAGGGTAGCTGGGGGACCGCTTGCCGATGCGATTGCAGCGCATACCCTCTGGTTCGACAGCAACGGCGCGGAGGGGCAGCGTCTCGATCTGTCCAGTCGGGACCTCACCGGGGTGAACCTCGCGGGCGCCAATCTTGCCGCCGCCAATCTGGAGCTGACGGTGCTGCGGCGCGCAAAACTGCGGCTGTGCAACCTCGCCGCGGCCAATCTGCGCGGCGCCAATCTGATCGGCGCCGATCTCCGCGGCGCCGATCTAAGGGGGACAGACTTTTCCCGCGCCAGCATACGCGATGCCGATATGCATGATGCCCGGATCGGGACGCTCCCCGGAACGCCATTGGCGACACTCTTCGACAATTGACAGGTTTTGCAGGACGCCACCCCAACCGGCAGCGCACGGCGGCCTTCGCCGACCCGCACCACGCGCCATGTCTCGGAAGGCAGTCGAGACAGGGCGCGGAGGGCCGTAAGCCCTCTCAATGGTTCGCCTTTTTCCCGACATACCAAGATTTAACGGTTGTTCGCTTAGACATCACTCTGTCGGGCCGCATCCTCGCCGAGGCCTGTCCAGCCATAGAGCCGTCGCCCGACAGGGCGCCGGCACGTCAACGACACAGGCGTCGCTTACCGGCCGATGATCGAGAACGTTCGTATAACTCAGGAAATCGCCGAGCGAATCGGCCAGCTGCACAAGCGCCATATCAGCGGCCAGCGCAACGGGCAGAAGGCGGCGCTGCTGAATTGCGATCTGACCGGACTGAACCTGTCAGGCATGAACTTCAGCAACAGCGAGTTCATTGGCTGCGACTTCAGCCGCGCCTATCTCACCAACGCCAATTTCCGCGCCGCCAATGTGTTCAGCGCGACCTTCGACGATGCCGATCTGACCGGCGCCATCCTGGAACGCGCGGACCTGCGCGGCGCCCGTTTCGAGCGCGCCGACCTGACCAACGTCAGGCTGTCAGAGGCGGATATGCGCGAAGGCGTCGTCATGAGCATGACGACAATCCAGGAAGGGCCCGACACGGATCGGTCGCCGGGAAGCTCGTTCCGCGGCGCTACACTGCGGGACACCAATCTGGGCCACTGCAAGCTGAAGAATGCCGACTTTTCTGGTGCGGTCGTGGACAATTGCGACCTGCGGGGCGCGGATCTGCGCGCCTGCAGCTTTCGCGGTGCGGAGCTGACGGGCAGCGACCTGCGCGGTGCGGTGATCACCGATACCGATTTCATCGGTGCGGCGGTCGACCAGGACATTCTGGCATCGATCGATATCTCGCGCGCGAAGATGGCGCCTCAGAAACAGATGACCCAGAAGGAGCTGTTCGAAACCCTATCGGCGCACGCGTCATGGGTGGACAGCGGCGGGGCTTCCGGCGTGCGGCTTGACCTGTCCACTTGCGACCTGACGGGCATGAACCTATCCGGAGCCAACCTTGCCGCGGCCAATCTTGAGCTGGCTGTGCTGCGGCGGGCAAAGCTGCGGAACTGCAATCTTGCCGCTGCCAATCTGCGCAGCGCCAACCTGATCGGCGCCGACCTGCAGTCCGCCGACCTCAGGGGCACAGACTTCTCCGACGCCAACATGCGCGACGCCGTACTGAAGAAGGCACGCATCGGCGCTCTGCCTGGCACGCCTCTGGTGACGATCCTCAACACTTGAGCCGCAGTACTTAATCTGCAGTAGCGGGCCGACGCGTCAGCGCGCGGTTTTCACATGTCGTGTGCCGGCGGAAACTGCGGTACCCATTGGTGGTCTGTACGCCGAAGAAGACATGCCGATTGGCCGATACCGCCCTCATCCCCTCCCCGGCCGTCCCGTCCAGGCGGATCGAGTTCTTCTTCTGCCAGCCGACCGATGAGGGACCGTGGCCGGCCCTCATTCATGTCCACGGGCACCAGTTTCCCGACCGCCCCGGCGGCCGAAGGCTGGCAGACAGCGGCTATCTAGACCAGGTGGCCGCCGATGGCGTTCTGGCTATCGCCGTCTCACAGCCCGGTTATGGCGGATCCGACGGGCCGCCCGACTACTGCGGCCCCGAAACCCAGCGGGCCATCCTGGCGGTGATCGGCCATGCCATCGATCATCTGCATGCAACACCCGGCCGGATTGCCCTGGTTGGCGGCAGCCGCGGGGCAATTGCATCGGCCGTCGCGGCAACCGACACCGACCGCGTGAACGCGCTTGTGCTGAGCGCCGGTTTCTACGACTTCGCCGCCGGCTATCGGGACTGCCCCGTTCCGGGTATCCGGCGGAACATCGAGGCTGAGGCGGGAACGACAGCGCAAGCGTTTGACGAGCGCTCGGCACTGACGAAGGCGCACAGGATCGCATGCCCGGTGCTGATCATGCACGGCGGCCGGGACGAACAGTTCGCCCCGGCGCAAGCCGAGCAGTTTGCCCACGCCCTGGCTCAGAACGGCGTGCCGGTCGAGCTCTGCATCTTTGCCGACGAACCGCACGTGATCAGCCCGGGGCTGTTCTTCAGCACGACACACGATTTCATCAATAGACATCTAGGCACCGTGCTTCCCACAGGGTAAGCGCGTTAAGGCGACGCCGGCCCGGTGCGGCCGATCTCGTGGCGCATCCATTCGATGACAGCGCGCCCTGCAGGATCGCTGTCGCGCCCTTTTGGAAAGACGATGTAGTAGCCGCCATGACTTGGCCCGTTGTCTCGCCAAAGCTCGATAAGGTCGTCTCTAGCGATTTCGGCGTCCAACAGGATCCTAGGTACAAGGGCGACACCCTGACCGTTTACGGCGGCGTCCATCGCCAATGCCGTCTGGTTGAACTGCATCATGCGTGGCTTGGCTGTGACCCCGGCCTCGTCGAGCAGTCTGTCCCAGAGCCGGTGAGCGTCCTGAAGGAGCGGCTGCGCTGCGAAGTCCTCGATCCGGCGGATCGGCCGAGCTAGCGCCGCGAAGGTCGGGCTGCTCACGGCACACAGATCCAGTGGCGCCAGCAGTTCGACATGGTGGTCGCCGTCAAAGGGCGGAGCACCCTGCCTTATGGCAATGTCGATGCCATCGGACCGGAAATCGGCCAACCCTTCGCTGGCGACGGTCTGAAGATCGATGTCGGGATGGGCTTTGGCAAAGCGGGCGAGCCGCGGCACCAGCCATTTCGCAGCAAAGGACGGCGTTACGCTGATCGTGACGCGTCCGGTCCGTGGACGGATGTCCTTGGTCGCGTCATCAATGATCGAGAGCGCCCGTCGAACAGGGCCGTGATAGCGTCGGCCGATCTCGGTAAGCGCTAAACCGCGCGGTCTTCGGTGGAACAGTTGCAGCCCGAGCTCGGTCTCCAGCCGCCGGATCTGCTGCGCGACGGCGCCCTGCGTCAGGTTCAGCTCATCGGCGGCAAGCCGGAAGTTCAGGTGCCGGGCAGCGGCGTCGAACATGCGCAGTGCATTGAGGTTCGGCGTACGCAATCACCAGCACTCCGCTCCCAGGCAGTAGATTTTCTACACCCTGAAGCGACGAAACATGATTGGTCAAGTGTCTGCAGCCAGAGCATCCTAATGGCTGCGAGAGGTGTTGGAGAGGGTACGATGGCTTCCAAGAAAGTGGCGCTCATCACGGCAGGCGGAAGCGGCATGGGCGCCGACGCGGCACGCCGGCTCGCGGCAGACGGGTGCGAGATCGCCATCCTTTCCTCGTCGGGCAAGGGCGAGGCGCTTGCCGCTGAACTGGGCGGCGCCGGCGTGACCGGATCAAACCGGTCGGCCGCCGACATCCAGAGGCTTGTCGACTTGGCGATGGACCAATGGGGCCGTGTCGACGTGCTGGTCAACTCCGCCGGGCACGGGCCCAAAGGGCCTGTGCTGGACATCAGCGACGAGGACTGGCACCTGGGAATGGAGGTCTATCTTCTGAACGTCGTGCGGCCGGTCCGGTTGGTGGCACCGATCATGGCGGCCAATGGCGGCGGCAGCATCGTGAATATCTCGACCTTCGCCGCGTTCGAACCGGACCCGCTGTTCCCGACATCCGGCGTGTTCCGTGCTGCGTTGGCCAGCTTCACCAAACTGTTTGCCGACAGATACGCTGCCGACAATGTCCGGATGAACAACATCCTTCCCGGCTTCATCGACAGCTTGCCGGAAACGGAAGACCGCCGCGCCCGCATTCCTGCCGGCCGGTACGGCACCATGGCCGAGGTCAGTTCGCTGATCGCCTATCTTGCGTCTGAGCAGGCGGCCTACCTCACCGGGCAGAACATCCGCATCGACGGCGGGCTGACCCGGTCCGTCTGATCCGGCCGCAAGCCTGCACAGCGGTCAGGAAGATCAGAAATCGAGATCGGCGTAATGGGCCGGCGGCGGCAGGCCGGGCAGCAGATCGTCCAACAGCGGGCGGAACGCTGGCCGCGACTTGATCCGCGCATACCAGTTGCGCGCTTCCGGATGGTCGTCCCACGGCACGTCGCCCAGATAGTCGACCACCGATAGATGCGCGGCGGCTGCGATGTCGGCCAGGCCCAATTCGTCGCCCGCCAGCCAGTTCCGCTGTTCGGCCAGATAGGCGATGTAGTCGAGGTGATAGTGGATGTTCGCCAGTCCGGCGCGGATCGCCTCGGAACTCGGCTGGCCGATGCGCAGGAAGCGCTTCATCACCTTCTCGCCGACCAGATTCTCCGTCACCTCGCGGTCGAACTTTCGGTCGAACCAGGCGACCAGCCGTCTCGTTTCGGCGCGTTCCAGCGGCCCGTCGCCCAAAAGGGCGCGCTCCGGATACACCTCCTCAAGGAATTCCACGATGACCGATGCGCCGATCAGCGTGGTTCCGTCCGGCTCCACCAGCACAGGCACCTCGCCGGCCGGGTTGATCGACAGGAACTCGCTGCGCCGTTCCCAGACCTTCTCGACGACGAGCTCGAATTCCAGCCGCTTTTCCGCAAGGGCCAGACGGATCAGGCGTGAGGCCGCCGAAAGCCAGAAGTGAAACACTTGCCGCATGACGCCGGCACTGTAGCCCAAGCCGGGCTGGCGCCAAACGCGGTTTCACATCTGCAGCAGAGGCGACGGCCCTTCGCCGCCACCGTTCTCAAGCAACTGGGCGGGCCGAGATCCGGCGCTGGGGACGGTCGACAGCCGTCCGCACCACCCAAACGAGACCGGCTGCAACCATCCGCGCACAGGTGGCCGCAGTCTGCCGCACAGCCTGGGCCTGCAACAGCCGGCCTTTCTCGACATAGGCATACCGCTCTGACGGACCCGGCAGACCGCCGGGCAAATGATCCATGCCTTGCATTGCTCCGACCTCATCCGCTTCGCATCGGCGGCTCATCGGCCGCCTTGGCAAAGAGCATATCTGTTCCGGAGAAAGCGATAATCCTGTATGATTGCACATGTCTCATGAATGAAATTCACAGATCGAATCATGGATCGATTCTCGGCGCTGACCGTCTTTGCCCAGGTTGCGGACAGCGGCAGCTTCTCCGCCGCCGCGCAGGTCTTGGGGCTGACGCCCTCGGCCGTCAGCAAGCAGATCGCGCAGCTTGAAGACCATCTGGGTGCCCGCCTGGTGCACCGCACGACACGCAAGCTCAGCCTGACCGAGGTGGGCGAGGCCTTCCGTTTCCGCGCCCGCCATGTGTTGGCTGCGCTGGAGGAGGCGGAGACCGCGGTCTCCAATCTCAGCACGACGCCACGCGGCAATCTTCGCGTCACCATGCCGATCGCGTTCGGCCAGGAACATGTGGCGCCGGTTCTGCCGGAATTCGCGGCGCGGTACCCGGACATCTCTCTGGAAATCATCATCACCGACCGTTTCGTCGACTTGGTGCAAGAGGGGATCGACGTGGCCGTGCGCATCGGCGAATTGGCCGATAGCAGCCTGGTCGTCCGGCGCCTTGCCCCAAACCGCCGTGTCGTCTGTGCCAGCCCGGATTATATCGCCCGCGCCGGATGCCCGGAGACGCCGACGGATCTCTTGCGCCATAACTGCCTGCTCTATGCCGAGCCCGGGTACCAGCTCGACTGGACCTTCATGGTGGACGAGGTGCGCGTCTCCGTACCGATCAAGGGCACGGTGCGCAGCAACAGCATCGCCGTTCTGGTCCAGTCCGCACTCGCTGGCATCGGCATTATCCGGCTGGCGGCCTATCAGTTCATGGGCGCGCTGGCCGACGGGCGGCTTGTGCCGTTGCTGCAGCGCTTCAACATGCATGAGAGCGAGGTCTACGCCGTCTATCCCGCCAGCCGCCACCTGTCGCCAAAGGTCCGTGCCTTCGTCGACTACTTGGCCGAAACGATCGGCCGGCCGGGCTACTGGCAGGCGGCGGGGTTGGAGTAGGGAGACGAGCTTTAGGTTCAGGTCGAACGGCAAATCTACGCCGCGCCGAAGAACTCCAGCTGCCAGATCATTTCTTCGCGCGTCATGGGGAACTTGTCGCCGCTGGCCGGGTGAATCACCGATTTCGGGGGGATGCGGGCCAGCTGCAGCTGGATCTTCATGGCCAGGCGCATGCTCACCTGGGCCTTCCAGGCCAGGGCCACGACGCCCCGCGCGGCGCGCGACTGCAGAATATGGGCGACAACCTGATCGTCCACCTTGGCCATGGCCGCCAGGCAGGCTTCCACGAAATCCCGCCGCCCGTCGAAGATGGCCTCGTCGATCATGTATTCGGTGACCTGACCGTCCTTCACCAGCCGCCGCGCTTTGTCCCGTTCTTCATTCACGGCCTGGGCCCGGGCGGCCGGCGCCGGCTCTGCGGCCCCGCCGTCGTTCCGGTTCTCAAGCCGGTGGCGCAACAGCCCCGCCACATCATGGGCGGCCTCCGGATCCAGATCGGGGCGGGACTGCAGTATCTCCACCAGCGAAAGCGCAACGAAGCGCGCCAGCCGCCGTGCAGCGCCACCCGGCAGGGACGGCCGGCTGACCAGCGGCCGGTGCCAGCTTTCCTGCGCTGGAGCCTGGTCAAGGATGCGGTCCAACGTCTCTTCGCGGATCTGGGCGCTGTCATTGGCCAGCAGAGTTGCGATCGCCGCCGCATCGTCAGTCCGAACCACGGCATCGGCCACCATTTCCGACACCATGCGGCGGCCGGCGACGGCGCCGGCCGCGCCCTTGGCCTTTGAGCCTTGTACGATCTCGACAAGTTCGCCGTCTTCCAGAACCGGTGACCGTTCCAGCACAGGGCCGGCAACCTCGATCTCCTTATCCCAGGCCAGCGTCTTGATCACGGACTTCGGTGCATGCTTCAGGTCGTTCAGCGCATCGGAGAGGATCCGCCGCACATCCGTCGCCCCATCCCGGCTCAACGCCGACAGAACCTCCAGCGTCAGCTTCTCAAGCTGCCCGGGATTGGCGGCGGTGTTGCCCGGCACCCGTTCCACGGCCTTGCGGGCGAGGCTGCTGCGCACCTCCAGATCGCGATCGCCGGCCAGCAGCAGGTCCACCTTGCCTGGCGTCCGTCCGTTGTTTGCCAGTTCGCGCCGAACCATCTCCGCGGCATCGGCCGCAAGAAAGAACAGGATCTCAGGAGGCGTATCGTCACGCGCCGCCAGGGCGCAACGCTCTTCGGTCTTGCCGTACCGCGCAACGCGTTTGGCCGTCTGGTAGTCCAGGCCCCCTTTCTGGGTTGCCGCTGCCTGCATTGGTCCTAAGCCTCTTATGTCTCGACGTGCCAAGCGCCGCGGTCCGTCCGCAACTTGCTGGCCGCCTTCGCCCTGTACATCGCCGCATCCGCACGGCTAATCAGCACATCCAGCCTTTCGCTGGTCGGCGAGGACACGCAGGCAACGCCGACCGATGCGCCGAACGGTGTTGCTGTCTCTTCACCGTCCCGGATCAACTTGCGCGCGCCCTCCACAACCGCCGCGGCAACGCTCGCGGCGCGGTCCCTGTCAGCCACCTTGAGCCAGATCACGAATTCATCCCCGCCCAGCCGACCTGGGACATCATCCGGACCCACCGCTGAGCGCAGCAGATCCCCCATGGACAGCAGAATTGAGTCCCCGCGCCGGTGCCCGAAATGATCGTTGATGGCCTTGAAACCGTCCAGATCGATGTAGAGCAGCGCCCGGTCCGCAGGTCGCGGATCACCGAGATCGGCCTGCATCCGGGAAAGCACCGCTGCTCTGTTGCACAGGCCGGTCAGGCCGTCCCGCTCCGCCTGATGGCGCAGGCGCTCCAGCATGTCGGCGTTGGCAAGGCCCATCCCGAGTTGGTCGGCGATCAGTCGCGCCAACACGTCGTCACCGGCCTGCCACGGCCCGCGGTCTTCGGCGCGCCAAAGGATCAGCACGCCGTTCGCCTGCTGGCGGTAGAGAGTCGCGACAGCCAGGACGGCGCAACCGTCGACCGTCTCCCACACCGGCCCTGCATCCGATAGCGCTTTGGCGACGATGCCGGCCGCTGCGAAGCAGCCAGGCATGGCAGCCGGATCGGCCGAGTCGAGGCAGTGGACGAAGGGACTGAGCTTAGCCAACTCCGGATCCTGCGGATAGACGGCACAGCCTGAAGAGCCGATCGCGTGGGCGGTGTCCTTCACCGCCTGTTCCAGGCCCTTCAGGGGGTCCGTGGCGTCGCTCATGCCATGGAGAATGTGGGCGATCACACGTTCGCGGGCACGGGCGCCGGCCAGCGCCATGTCGCGCCGACGATCCTCCGTGACGTCGCGGCACAGCCCCCGCACGCCAAGCCGTTCATCGTCCTCCGACAGGATCGGCCGAGCCCAGACGACGACGGTGGCAATCTCGCCATCGGCCCGGCACAGCCAGACCTCCGCCTCGTTCAGCGGCCTGTCGGCCGTAAAGGGCAGTCGCACCAGTTCCTGATCCATGGCCAGCAGGTCTTCCGCCGGCCGTCCGGTCAGCTCGCTGGCCGCATAGCCCAGCGCGCCCCCAGGAGAGACGTAGACGAAACGCCCCTCGGCGTCCGTTTCCCAAGCGAAATCGCTCGCCAGTTCGACCAGATCACGAAAACGCTGTCGCGAGTCGATCAGGGCCCCCCGCAGATGGCGTTCCATCGTCACGTCGCGGCCCAGCAGCGCGATCGTTCCATCGCCGAGAGGAGATGCCTGCCATTCGACAATCAAGTCGCCGCGGACCGTGGAGATGGTGGAGCTGTGGTGGACCGGGACGTCCTGGCCGACCTGCGCCAGCCACGACAGCAGGGTATGCCACCATGGCGCATCCTCCAGTCCGGGAATCAGCCCCAGGCCGGCGTAGCTGGCGCCAAGCACATGACCATTGGCATCGAGCAGAAGCGCGGGCCCCGGATAGCTGGAGACAAGATCCCCCACCGTGCAGGGACGAGGGTCGTCATCCTCTGTCCGTGCCCCGATATCGTACCGGTCTACACACGGATCGCTCGCGATTCCGTCGGACACGGTCCATCCTCTGATCTTGGAAGCAAAACTGAATGTCATCTTAGGGTGAGGATGTTAACGAGGCTTAAAGGTCCGTTCCATCAACAATTGAATATGACCTTGCCCGACCGCCCGAAGTGAAGGTGTACGACCATTCGGGCGCCGGATCGCGATGGCGGTTTCCCTGCCAAGCGCGGGCGCCTATCGTCCTCTGGCAGACTTCCCGCAAGCTAGGAAGAAGGGGCTTCGACCGTGCCTCCGACCGACGAAAGTCATCCGCCGCTCTCCGTCGCCGAACAGGAGGAGGTGGCCGTGGAACTGATCATCGATGCCTGGCGGATGGCTATCGAACGCGGCGTGGCGCCCCAGACCCTGGCCGCCGTGGCCATCGCAACAGGCTTTGCGGAGCTTGTCGGGACGATCGGCCAAGAGGCGGCCACGGAAGTTGCCGAGAAGCTTCCCTATCAGATCCGAAGCGGCGCTCTGGGGCCCCAGCAGACCAATTGACGACGGCTGGAGGCCGTTGCGACGACCGGCGCTGAATACGGTGGCACAGGGCCGCAGCCCCGCCGACCCTCAAAAGCCGCAGGAGCGGCGACTGAAGCTGCGCGTCGCCGGACGGCAACGTGCGGAGACCTTGTTCCGCCAGGCACAGTCCCTTCACCGCCAGGGCCAGGACAAGGCTGCCAAAGCGGTCTGCCAGACGCTGCTGCAGCAAGCCCCCAAGTCACCGGCCGCCTTGCACATGATGGGCGTGATCGAGCAGGCCCTGGGCGATTGCGAGACGGCCGTCTCCTGGCTGGAGCGCTGTCTGAAGCTGACGCCGAGAGACGCCAACGCCCATTGCAATCTCGGGCTCTCGCTAAAGGGACTGGGGCGTACTGACGAGGCCCTGGCCGCCTACCGCCGTGCCGTCGCCCTCGACCCGAACCTGGCCGTCGCGCAAAGCAATCTGGCCAATCTGCTGCGCGAGCAGGGGGCTGCGGACGAAGCCGTTTCGGCCTACCGGAACGCCATCGAAGCCGACCCGAACGCGGCGGTCGCCCATCTGAACCTGGCTGGGCTGCTGCGCACGCGTGGTCAGTTGGCCGAGGCCCTCGCCGTGGCGCGTCGTGCGACGGAGCTGGCGCCAAATCTGGCAGAGGCATGGAGCAACCTTGGCC
>JANQIX010000002.1 GCA_028281925.1 Alphaproteobacteria bacterium | reverse complement strand
CTGCATCTGGCGCATGAAGAAGATCCACACCGCGATCAGCAACAGCATCGGGAACCAGCTGACCAGGATGCTCAGCAGGCCCGGCATGCTGCGCTCTTCCGGTGCGGCCGTCACACGGACGTCGGCCGCCGTCAGCCGCTCAATCAGATCGGGATCGTTCGGCGGTGAATAGGTGCTGAAGGACTGGCCGCCGCCGGTGAAATGGCCGGTGATCTGCTCGCCCTGGATGGTGACGTCGGCCACTCGGCCGGCCTCGACCTCACTGAGGAACTGACTGTAGGCGATCGTCGACTGCGTGCCGCGCGTGCCGGAGCTTTGGAACAGGTTGAACAAAGCCACCAGCAGCAGGCCGATGATGATCCAAAGCGCAAGGTTCTTGCCAAAACTATTCACGGGCGTTTGCCTTTCCTGGCATTTCGCGACCGCCGTAACGGCGATGTTTCCACAACCATTGTATCAGGTCCCTCTTGACGACTCCTTAGATAATCCCGTCGGCCGCGTAGGCAACGGGAAAGGCCGCCGAGGTGAGCGGATGTTCGGGCACGAAGGCGCATTCCAGGGCCGCAATCCGGGCGTCTGCAGTCCCCCCATCGCCCATCGCCGAGGCCGGTGCGGCGATCAGCGTGTCGCCCCGCCAGAGGCCCGGCAGCGCCACGCGAACAGGCCAGGGGACCGACGGGCGTGGCTTGCCTCGGGCGACCGCGGACGCAGCCCGGCCCAGCTTCCTGACCTCCATGCCGCCGGCCTCCGGCAGCGGTGGGACGGTGACGTGGAACCGTCCGTCCCAGGCGATCGTCCGTCCGGGGATGGCTTGGCGGACATCGCGGGCGGCAGCGCCTTCACGACAGATCGTCAGGCGTTGTCCGATAAGAATGCGGCACCCGCCCAAGGTCCGACCACCGGTGACGGTCGCCGCCGAGAGGGCGTGTGATAGCCGGCTCAAGCGCTTTTGCCGTGGCCGATAGGCCTGCCCGCCGATGGTGCGAATGATGGCGGCCATGGCGGCAAATCGAATCGGGGTCGGTGCGGTGTCGAGGCAGTCGCGGTCGATTTCAGCATATCCTTCGGGATAGAGGCTGACTGCGGCGCACAGGATTGCGGCGACCTCTCGCTCCAGGTATCCGCGCATGGCGCCGCACCGTTGGGCCGTTTCCAACAGTCGATCCGCCGTCAGACCCTCGGCCGCCAGCGCGGCGTGCGCGGCGCGCAGCCGTCCGCGGGCGTAACGCGGGTCGGCATTCGACGGATCCGATGCCCAGGTAAGGTCACGCTGGGCGCAAGTGGCCTCCAGCCGCGCCTTGGCAATCCCCAGCAGGGGCCTCAGGATTCGGACATGCGGGCGCTCTGCTACCGCAGGGATGCCCGACAACCCGTCGGGGCCGGAACCCTTGGCGAACCGCATCAGCACGGTTTCCGCCTGATCGTCCGCCGTGTGCGCCAGCAGGAGGTGGAGGATGCCCCGGGCTTGGCAGAATTCGGACAGGAGAGCATGCCTGGCCGCGCGCGCTCGCGCCTGAAGATCCGACCCCGCCGCGGCGTTGTGCCAGCGCAGGACCGCATGTTCGATGCCAAGCCCCGACAGCTGGCGGCCAAGCGCCGCCGCTTCCTGCCCCGATTCGGGGCGCAAGCCGTGGTCGACCGTAACCGCCAGCACAGCTCCGCCGCGGCCACGGGCCCAGGCATCGGCCAGCACTGTCAGGGCAAGGCTGTCAGCGCCGCCGGATACGCCGATGACCATCTGTGGGGAAGGTTCGAACGGGCCGAGACCGTCGATCAGCCGGGCAAAGTCGTCATCGCCGAGGGGGACGGCCCGGGTTACTGACACTCCAGCTGGTCGCTTTGTTGGTCCGCCCGATTGATGATCCCTGCGGGTGCTTCCGGGAACTCGGTGCGCAGCTGGGCGAAGGTGATGCAAGCATCGTCGCGCTGGCCCAGGGCCGCCAGCGACATGCCCAGCTTCAACAGGCTGTCGACGGCCTTGGCGCCGCCGGGATAGCGCTGATAGCTCTGGGCAAAGGCAATCGCGGCGTCGTTGTAGCGGCCACGGACGAAATAGGTCTCGCCCAACCAATACTGGGCGTTGCTGGCCAGTTCATGCGAGGGGTAGGCGCTCAGGAACTGCTGCAGTGCCGCCTCGGCGCCCGGATAGTCCGCGCGCTGCAGCAGCTGATAGGCGGTCTCGTACTGCCCCTGTGCATCCCCCAGCGACGCCACCGAGGTGCCTTCATCACCGCCCGGCACCGTCAGCGTTCCGAGAGTGCCGCCCGTCGGATCGGGTTGGGTCGCCAGTTCCGTCAGGCTGTCATAGGTCGGGCCGATGTCCGAACTCGCAGTCGGTGGACTGCCGGTCGCAGCGGGTGCGGCCCCGCTGGAGACCGGACCCGACGACCCGCCCGAGCCGCCTTCCAGCAAATCCAGCCGGAATTCGATATCCTGCATGCTGCGCCGCACCTGGTCCGAGAGCTGCTGAGCCTCGTACTGTGCCTGCTCGATCTGGCCGGTCAGAGCCCGCATCTGCGCTTCCAGCTGTGACAACCGGATCTCGACCTGGGCCGCATAGCTTTCCGGCAGGCTGCCGGATTGGGCCAGGATCACGCCAGTCGTGGGCTCCACCCCGAGCAATCGGGATACGCGGGCGGCCTCCGCCTCCAGCCGCTCAAGCCGCGCAAGCGTGCCAGCATCGGCGAACGCACCCGCTTCCGCTTGGTGGGACGGCAGCGACAACCCCCAATAGGCAGCGCCCCCCATCGCGAAGAGGACGGCACCGAGCGAGCCGGCCTGCCGCCATCCCAATCGCCGCAGGCGAAGAAGCTGTATCCGCATGGCTGATCCATGTCTGTCGCGCGTGCGTCGCCAGCGGCGGGCACCGGACACGCCCTTCCGGCCGGCGCGGGGGTCGCGCTTGTTGCCGATCCGTCTCACGATCGTTCGGCAAGCAGGCGAAACTATGGCGTTTCGCCGGCCGGATGGGCGAGGTGGGAGTTAGTTGATGGGGGCGCCGCTGGTGATGACGCTGACACCCCGGCGGTTCTGCGCCCAGGCGCTTTCGTTGCTGCCCACGACGGCCGGCCGCTCTTTGCCGTAGCTGATGGTCTCGAGTCGTGAGGACGCTACGCCCTGCGAGACCAAATAGTTGCGGACCGCGTTGGCGCGGCGGTCGCCGAGGGCGAGATTGTACTCACGTGTGCCCCGCTCATCGGCATGGCCTTCGATCCGCAGCTGCGCTTGCGGATACTGGGCAAGCCACGCGGCCTGGCGATCGAGCGTCGAGCGTGCCTCCGGCGACAGCTCGGAGCTGTCGAGTGCGAAGAAGACCCGGTCGCCGACATTGATTTGGAAGTCTTCGACCGTTCCCGCTCGTGGACCGCCGGGTGCCGGCGTGGCGACGGTGCCGCCGCCGCCAGTCGAAACCGTCTCTTCCGACGAGCCACAAGCAACCAGCAGCAGAACTGCGGCGCACAAGGTGAACACCTTCATCGTCATAGCTGATCATCCCTCAGTCAGTCGCTGGGGTAAGGTGGGTGCCCGCCAGTGAACTCTCCCACGGGGTGAGGCGGCCTTTTAGGCCGGATTTGTTATGGCAGCAAGGAAGACCATGCCGGATCGGACCCGTCAAGCGGCGTCGGCACGGCCCAGGACGTGCGGCCGTCGATGCTGACGACCTGCAGGCGGGCCGATCGGCCACCCCCACCGGACGATTCCGTGAAGTACATGATCATCCGTCCATTGGGGGCCCAGGTCGGTCCCTCCATGTGAAAGGCCTCCGCCAGGATGCGCTCGCCCGTGCCGTCGGGCCGCATGACGCCGATGGCGAACCGGCCCTGATGCTGGCGGGTGAAGGCGATCAGATCGCCGCGCGGCGACCAAACGGGGCTGCCGTAGCGGCCGGGGCCGAAGCTGATCCGCTGGCCGCCGCCACCGCCCGCGCCCATCACGTAGATCTGTTGTGAGCCACCGCGGTCGCTCTCGAAGACGATCTGGTTTCCGTCGGGCGAGAAGGACGGTGCGGTGTCGATCCCCGGGTTCGAGGTCAGCCGGCGGGCGCTGCGGGTGCGCAGGTCCATCACGTAGATATCGGTGTTGCCGCCCTGAGCCTGGCTCATGACCACGCTGTTGCCGTCGGGCGAGAACCGGGGCGAGAAGGTCATGCTGGGGAAGTTGCCCAACAGTTCGCGCCGTCCGCTGTCGATGTTGAACAGATAGACGCGCGGCTGGTCGTCGTAATAGGCGAGAAACGTGATCTCTTGCGTAGTCGGCGAGAACCGGGGCGTGAGCACCAGCGTATCGCCATTGGTCAGGTATCGGTGGTTCGCGCCGTCCTGATCCATGATGGCCAGCCGCTTGACGCGTGCGGTCGCCGGCCCGCTTTCCGAGACATAGACGATGCGGGTGTCGAAATACCCGCTTTCGCCCGTGATCCGTTCATAGATCTGATCGGCGATGATGTGGGCGATGCGCCGCCAGTTCTCCTGTTCCGTCTGATAGGCTTGGCCCGTCGCCTCGGTCTCTGCGATCACGTCCCACAGGCGGAATTCGGCGCGCAGCCTGCCGTCTCCCTGCGTCTGGACGCTGCCGGACACGAGCGCCTCGGCGTTGATGAGGCGCCAGTCCGCAAAGCGGGGGCCGACCAGCAGCGAGTCGGGATCCTGGATATACGCGTTGGGGTCGACGACTCGGAACAGGCCCGAGCGTTCGAGATCCGCCGCGATCACGGACGCTATTTCTTGGCCCCGCTGTTGGTCGGCGCCGGAGCCGCTGAACGCCGGTATGGCGATCGGCATGGGTTCCGGCGGATTGGGGCCGAAAATGTCGATGCGCAGCTCGGCCCGGGCCGGTACGGCCTGGACTGCGTACAGCAGGAGGAGGGTCACGAAGCCAACTGCGTAGGCCGTCAGTCTCGGCAGGCGAGAGTCGACGATCATGGATCAGGCTCCCTTGGTCATCGCCACAGGATCACTACAGATCACGCGGATCAAAGACAAACAGGATGTCGCGCCATTCGTCATATCGATCGGCCGGCAGCGGCAAAGGTTGGCATCTCGGGTTCAGAATAGCCCTGCGAGCGCTCTCGCTGGCACTCCGGTACACCGCATTGCCCGGATACTGACCGGCGTTTGCGATCTGGGCATCCGCAACGGTCCCGTCCCGATTCATGGCGGCGCGAATCTCGACGATAATCGTGTCAGCGCCGGCCGCATTTGCATCGAAGCTCCAGCAAGGAAGCACGCGTTCCCGCACCGCAGCCTCTTGCGACGCAGAGAGACGGGTTGGCTGAGTCGGTATCGCCGCCGTTTGGCCCGGCTGCTCGGGCTGCTGCGGCTGGGGGGCGGGCTGCTCCGGCGGCGGCTCCGGCGCAGGTGGCCTCTCCGGCGCGGGCGGGCGGCGCTGGGGTGAGGGCGGCTGGATCGGCGCCTCTGCCACAGTCTCCGGCTCAGGCTCGGGTTCCGGCTCAGGTTCAGGTTCCGGCTCAGTCTCCGGCTCGGGTTCGGGTTCCGGCTCAGGTTCGGGCTCAGGCTCAGGCTCGGGTTCCGGCTCAGGCTCGGGCTCCGGCTCAGGTTCGGGCTCGGGCTCAGGTTCGTCGAATGGTTCGGCTTCCGGTTCTGGCTCGGGTTCCGGCTCCGGCGGCTCTGGTTCCGGCGGGGGAGGCGGAGGCGGTTCCGGCGCAGGCTGGGGTTCGGGAATGTCTTCCGGCTCGCGCGCGTCGGGCAGCGTCTCCGGCTCCGGCGGCTCCGGGGTCGGTGGGGGTAAGGGGATTTCCGGAGGCTCGATATCGGGTGTTGGCGGCGGTGGGGGCGCTTCTGATTCGACCTGCATCGGTGGTTCGGCCAGGACGTCGCCGCCTTCGTCGAGGGAGGCCATGGGGCCGAGCTCGGCTGCGTCGATGAAGTCCACCGGCACCGCGCTCAGCACCATCTCCGTATCGCGGCGCAGGAACGGCAGATCGACGGCCAGAAGCAGGATGACCACGATGTGCAGGACCAGCGAGGCTGCGAACCCGGACCGCATGGGGCTGTTCTGCTATTGCGTTTCCGGAGGGGGCAGTTCGGCAACCAGGGCGACCCGGGTGAAGCCGGCATTGTTCACGGCGCCCATCACCTCCATCACCCTGCCATAAGCGATCGCCCGATCGCCGCGCAGAAAGATGCGTGCCTCCTGATTGGCCTCGGTAACGCTGACCAGAAGTGGGATCAGCGTCGACATATCGACCTCCGTCTCCTGCACATAGATCTCGCCCTCGGCGGTGACGGTGATGATCAGCGGCTCGTCCGGCTCGCTCAGATTGCGCGCCTCGGTGCGCGGTAGGTCGACGGGCACGCCGACGGTCAGAAGCGGGGCCGTGACCATGAAGACGATCAGCAGCACCAGCATAACGTCGACGAACGGTGTGACGTTGATCTGCCACATCGGCTCTTGCCGGCGCTTGCGGCGCGTGTTGCGCCCCGGCGACAGGAAGGCGGCCATGGCTCTTACGCGCTCCGGTCTTCGAGATAGCGCGACAGAATCGCCCCGAATTCATCGGCGAAATTATCCAGCCGTTCCCCGTACTTACCGAGATCGCTTGCGAACTTGTTGTAGGCAGCCGTCGCCGGGATCGCCGCGAACAGGCCCAGCGCGGTCGCGAACAGGGCTTCAGCGATGCCCGGCGCCACCACGGCCAGGCTCGTATTCGCCTCCTCCGCAATGGCGGTGAACGAATTCATGATGCCCCAGACCGTGCCGAACAGGCCGATGAACGGGGCGGTGGATCCGACGGAGGCAAGGAAGGCCATGTGGCGTTCCAGCCGGCTCATCTCTCGGGTTTGAGCCACCTGCATCACCCGTTCGATGCGCTGCTGCAGCCCGGCGCGCATGTGGCCGTCTTTCGGCAGGCCGCGGTCGACGGCCAGCCGCCATTCCTTCATGGCCGCGGCGAAGACCGCCGACATGGGCTCCTTCGGGCTGCCGCCGATGCGGTCGTACAGGTCTTCCAGCGACCCGCCGGACCAGAAGTTCTCTTCGAACGCGTTGGCCCGGCTGCGCAGCCGGCGCACGCGGAACACCTTGTCGAAGATGATGGCCCAGCACCAGACGGAGGCCAGGACCAGGAGGAGCATCACGGCCTTCACCACGATATCGGCCTGGGCGACCAGGCCCAACAGGGTCAAGTCGCGGGCCTCTGGGGAGCTCAGCATGGGAACCGTGTTGAGAGCGCCTTCTTCCATTTGCCTTTCGCCTCGTCTTGCCTCAAGCCGCCGGCGGCGCTGCCGCGGGGTCGTTGTTCGTTTGCCAGGTCGTCAATGCGTGCCGCACGTCCGTCGGCAGCCGGACCGGCTGGAGATCGCGGTTGACGCAGACCAGGTCCACCCGCATGCGCACAACCAGCGTGTCGCCGCGCACAACATCCTGCGCCATGGCCAGGCTCGCCCCGCCGACTGCGTCGACTCGCGTAACCACTTCCAGCAGATCATCGAGTCGGGCCGGCGCGCGGTAGTCGATATCGCATCGGCGCACGGCGAAGGCGATGCCATGTGCCGCATGCAGACCCGACTGATCGATGCCCGCGTGCCGCACCAGTTCGCTGCGCGCCCGTTCGGCGAACTTCAGATAGTTCGCATAGTAGACGATACCGCCTGCGTCGGTGTCTTCCCAATAGACGCGGACCGCGAATCGGTGCGCCCCATCCTCCGGATGCAGCGCCATCTCAGGCATCACTGTTGCCGGCATCGCCACCCAGCAGGTCCAGCTGGCCCGGCTCGCGCACTGGTGGAGGCAGGCCGAGATGGCGATAGCCGCGATCGGCCAACATGCGCCCCCGCGGCGTTCGCTGCAGGAAGCCCTGCTGCAGCAGGTAAGGTTCGATCACCTCTTCCAGCACGTCGCGCTGTTCGGCAAGCGCGGCTGCCAGCGTTTCCACGCCCACGGGGCCTCCGCTGTAGTTCTCGGCCAACAGCGTCAGATAGCGGCGGTCCATGGTGTCGAGCCCGCGTGCGTCGACCTCCAGCCGCTCAAGGGCTTCGCGGGCGATGATGGCATCGACCGACGTTCTGCCAGCCACGGCGGCGAAGTCCCGCACGCGGCGCAGCAGCCGGCCGGCCACGCGCGGCGTGCCGCGGGCCCGGCGGGCGATCTCGCCGGCACCGTCTTGGGTGAGAGGGCAGTCGAGCAGGGCAGCGCCGCGAGACACGATCTGTTCCAGTTCCTCAGGCGAGTAGAAGTCCAGACGCAATGGAATCCCGAACCGCTCGCGCAAGGGCCGTGTGATCAGGCCCGACCGGGTGGTGGCGCCGACCAGCGTGAACCTGGGCAGATCGATGCGGATCGACCGTGCCGCCGGGCCTTCGCCAATCACCAGATCGAGTTGGAAGTCCTCCATCGCCGGGTAGAGGATCTCCTCGACCGCCGGATTGAGCCGATGAATTTCGTCAATAAAAAGGACATCGCGGGGGTGAAGGTTTGTCAGCAATGCGGCCAGGTCGCCGGCACGGGCGATCACCGGACCGGACGTGGCCCGGAAATCCACGCCCAGCTCGCGCGCCACGATCTGCGCCAGCGTGGTCTTGCCGAGCCCCGGCGGCCCGTGCAGCAGCACATGGTCCAACGCATCGCCGCGGGCCCGCGCCGCCTCGATGAAGACCCTGAGATTGCCCTTCAGATGCGACTGGCCGACGAAGGCATCCAGGCTGGTGGGCCTGAGCGACGGGCCGATGCCGTCTTCGGCGCCCGCTTCGCCGCTGACCAGCCGATCGGCGTCAGGGCCGCCCACGGTCATGGCACCAAGGTCTTAAGGGCTGCGGGGATCAGGGCCTCAGCCCCGGCGCCGGCGCCGAGCGTCTCGACTGCCTGGGCCACGGCGGAGAACGCTTCGGAGCGGCTGTAGCCGAGGTTGACCAGGGCCGAAACGGCATCGTCACGGGCCGGCGCGGCCGAGGTCGTCGGTGCGGTCGCGGCTGCCGTGGTGGCACGCGGCGCCTGGGCGACGGCATCGACCTTGTCGCGCAGCTCCGCCGCGATGCGGCCGGCCAGCTTGGCGCCGACGCCGTCGGCGCGAGAGAGCGCTGCCCGATCCTGCGCTGCGATCGCCATGGTCAGTGCCGCCGGGTCCAGCACGCTCAAGACCGCCAGCGCCATGCGGCCGCCGACGCCCTGCACTGCGGTCAGCAGGCGGAACCAGTCCCGCTCCGCCACATCGATGAAGCCGAACAGCTGGATCCGGTCCTCGCGCATCTGCGTTTCGACGACCACGGCCACGGGCTCGCCCGGACGGCCCAGCGCCGTCAGGGTTCGCCGTGAGGCGTGGATCAGGTAGCCGACACCGGCGACATCGATCACCGCGGAGTCGGCAGCCACGCTGTCGACCGTTCCGGTCAGCTTGGCGATCATCGGCGGGCCGCGCCTCCGATGGCCGTCAGGCGTTGTTCCGTCTCGCGGTGGTGGGCATGACAGACCGCAACCGCCAGCGCGTCCGCCGCATCGGCGGATCCAGCGCGGGCCGTGGGCAGGATGTGGGCGATCATGGCCTGTACCTGTGCCTTGTCGGCGTGGCCCGCGCCGACGACCGATTTCTTGATGTGGTTGGCGCCGTATTCCGCCACCGGAATGCCGTAGAGTGCCGGCACCAGCAGCACCACGCCGCGCGCCATACCCAGGCGCAGCGTTGCGGTGGGGTTGGTGTTGACGAACGTCTCCTCCACCGCCGCCTCATCGGGGCGATAGCGGTCCATGACCTCGCTGAGCCCTGCGTGCAGCGTGGCGAGGCGGGCCGCCAGAGACGCCTTGGCATCGGTGTCGACGCGGCCGTGGCCGATAGGGACCAGCCGCCCGGCGGACTGTTCGATCAGCCCCCAGCCGGTGTGCTTCAGCCCGGGATCGAGACCAAGGATTCGCATCACGCTATCGCCCCGTCCAGGTCAGGCCGTCAGCCGCGCCATCACCTCGTCGGAGATCTCAAAGTTGGCTGAGACACGCTGGACATCGTCGTTGTCGTCCAGGCCGTCCAGCAACTTCAGGAGGCCCTGCGCTTGCTCTTCGCTGACCGCGGTGGTGGAGGTGGGGCGCCAGACCAGCCCGGCCGAATCCGCCGGGCCGAGGGCCGCTTCGAGGCCGTCGCGCACGGCCGCGAAGTCTTCGACGGCCGTGGTCACCACATGGCCGTCCTCGCCGGATTCCACGTTTTCCGCCCCGGCTTCCAGCGCCGCTTCGAATACCGAGTCTGCATCGCCCGCATCGGTCGGATAGACGATCTCGCCCGCCTGGTTGAACATGAAGCTGACGGACCCCGTCTCCCCCAGCGAGCCGCCGAATTTGCTCAAGAGCGCGCGCACCTCCGCCGCTGTACGGTTACGGTTGTCGGTCAGCGCCTCGATGATCAGGGCGACACCGGCCGGGCCGTAGCCCTCGTACCGCATCTCCACGAAGTCGGCATCGCCTTCGCCGCCGGCGGCCCGCTTGATGGCGCGGTCGATATTGTCTTTCGGCATGCTGGCCTTGCGGGCCGCCTGAATGGCAGCACGCAGGCGCGGATTCTTGTCCGGTTCCGGCAGCCCGGTCTTGGCCGCGACGGTGATCTCGCGCTGCAGCTTGGTGAATACCTTGGCGCGCTTTGCGTCCTGCGCGCCCTTGCGATACATGATGTTTTTGAACTGTGAATGACCTGCCATATCGACACCGCTTCGTTACCCAGCCGCCCGGCGGTCGCGGGCTGGGGCTGCCCCAAGATCTAGGAGTGTCTACTAGGCCAAGGGTGGGGCCGGGCGCAATACAGGTACCGGGGTCGGCAGTCTTCGGCGCCGGCCGGACAGCGATCCTTTCGATGCTTTTGCATTGGGCTGCCGTCAGATACGCTGACTGCACTCGCGGCGAAGGGAACGGCTCGCATGAACCGGTCTGATACTGCGGCGCCTGTCGACTCCACCAGTAACAGCGGCATCGCCCTCGTGATCCTGGCGAGCCGGGCAGCCTGGCTTTCGGTCCTGCTGGGATGTCTTGCCTTACCTGTGCGGGCCGAAACGGTCACGCTGTTCGATGGTGCGCTCAGCTTCGACCTGCCGCCGGAAGTCCGGGAGATGACGCCGGAGGAGATGGCGATCAAGTACCCCGCCGGGACCGTTCAGCCGGACATCGCCTTTACGGCAACCGACACCCTGTCGGTCACCGTGTCCGCCATCCGTCTCGCCGTCGTTGGTCCGCCGTTGCCGCCCATGGAGGAGTATCTGGAAGCGTTCTCCGCCAGTATCGCCGGTGTCATCCCCGACCTCAGCTGGGAAGAGCAGGCGGTGGAGATCATCAACGGTAGAGAGTGGGTGCGCGTGGAGTACACGGCCGACTGGCACGGACAGCCGACCTATTGGGTCGTGATGGGCCATCCCGTGGAGGGGGCATTCTACGGGTTTCGCTGCAGCGCCGCGGTGCCGGACCGGGACGACTTCGAGCCCGTTTTCGACGATATCGTCGCGACCCTGCAGCTGACGCCCTGATCGGAGGGCGCCGGTCCGGGACCGGACACCTTCGTCCGAGCCCCACCCTCAGCCCACCGGCCGCCCAGGTGGATTGCATTGACCGGGACTGCCGGAGCAGCGCCCGGTCAATGCGCAAGCCTGACGTCGGCCCGCCATTGGAGCGAGGCTCGTACGAGAGGTGGCGAGCCAGGGTCCCCGGCCGCCTCATGATCCTTTATGGCCGTCACGAGGTGGCCGGGGCCAGACAGCCTAGGGGTAGTTCGACCGGGCGTAGGAGATGAGGGCGCTCAGCGCCGGTCCGCCGCCATACTCGTTGTCGCCGATCGTGGAGCCGTGCGGCGCCTGAACGGCCGTGCTGCCGATCGTGCTGCCGACGCCAACGACGCGCGGCCAGGGTTCGGACCCCCACCAGCCCCAGCATGAGCCGCCCGACTGGCCCGGCGTGAACTCATTGAAGTGGCCCATGACAAAGCCTTGCTGGCCGTGGGCGTTGTGACCCTGCACCGACGATACGACACAGTTGTTCTGGAATGCGGGCAGTTCGCCGCCGGCAAGCTCGCCGGGATAGCCGATGTACTGCCAGTACTGCCCGCCGTTCCAGTCGTCGTCATAGGTCCGGTAGCCGACATAGCCGATCTGGTCGCCCAGCGCCTCCTCATCGCCCAGCACAAGGACGGCATAGTCGAAGGCGGTCTGCTGGTCGGTTGCGGAATCCATGGGGTTCTGCTGCCAATAGATCACGCGCTGGGCGGCGTGCTCGCCCCACGGCCCGCTGCCGTTGGCGTAAGCCGGCGTGAAGGTGGCCCAGCCGGCCGGCCCGCCCGATCCCCAGTTGATGCAGTGGCTCGCAGTGAGCACGAGGCGGCGCCCGATCATCACGCCGCTGCAGCGCCCGGCCGCGGTCCGAACCATGCCCGTCGTCCGCCAGGGAAAGGAAGTGTCGGCGAACAGGTATCGGTCGTCCGTTCCGAAGATCGTTCCGGTCCGGTCCGCACCCTTCTCGCGTCGGGTCATGACGGGACGGGTCACCCGCGTCGGACGGAAGCGCACTTCGGCGGCCGACGGACAGAAACCGTCAAGCTCTCGCTTGAACTCGACCTTCAACATGCGCTCGGCATCAAGCGCGTCAGGTTCGAGGACCTCAGGATGGCGCCGGTGCGCCATCCCGTCCGGTCCGACGTCCGCGTAGACTTCGACGCGCTGAGAGGTCGTGTTGAATTCCAGACACGCCCGCGATGTGGCGAATTGGCCAAGCATGACGCGCCGCGTTTCCGTCGATGTCCTTGCGATCGGCGACCGTTCAACGACGACTTTGCTCAATTCGGGCCTGTAGATGTCGCTCATGAGCGTCCTCCAGTTTCAGGTTTGGAGTGCTCTTCCGGTGCCTGCACCTATTGCCGCCCTGGATGCATAATCGGCCTTATCGACGCCATGCGGCGAAGTTGTTGTTTTCATAAATCAAGACTCAATATAAAAACAACTCTCCAATGAGTCCAATCTCTTGTCGTGTGTTTCAAGCAAGTATTGGATAACATCTTTAGCTGTGGCATGCAAATGTTTTCTGGTATTTCCTTTTATTTCGGCGAAAGTTGATGAGTATTCGATACGTGTGTGGCCGCCCAAGCTCAATGCACTTCAGTATTCTGCGGGATCGCCAGCCTCGCGACATACTCATGTCTTGTCGCGCGGCCGCGCAGGCTCGGGCCTCTGCCCGCCAGCGATGGGGGCGGCAGTCGTGCAAATTCGTCCAAAGAGAAGGCGGCGGCTGCGGGACAAATCAACCGGGTCATGGTCATTGTCCTGGTTCCTAAGCCGGCAGATCGCGTAATCAGCACTCTGGACAGTCGGACACCAGGCCGCAGTGACGGCCGTCACAGCTCCAGCCGGCGCAGAGCATGGCGACGCCGCTGCAGACTTGTCCCGAAGCGGCCGCGGAGACGGCAGGCGGTCCTTTTGGGGAACTGCGGCTAATGCCGGTCCATCGGTTCCGGACCCGCGACGATGCCGTCGTCATGCAGGCGGCCCACCTCGCCTTCGGCGAGGCCCAGCAGGTCCAACAGGATTTCGTCCGTGTGCTCACCGAGCCGCGGTGCGCGCACCACCGGGGCCCGCGGCACCTCGCCGAAATCGAGCGGCGATCCGGGCATGAGGTAGCTCCCGATGCCGGGCTGGTCGACCATGGCGAACAGCGGGTTGTCCGTCGAACAGTCCGGATCCTTTTCGATCGTCTCGCGCACGGTGCGGTAGGGTGCCCAGGTGACGCCGTTCTCCTCGAAGATCTCGCGGATCTCGGAGAACATGCGGGTCGCAAACCACGGCTCCAGGATCCTGGAAAGCTCGCGCCGGGCGCGGAACCGATTGCCTTCCTGCGATAGGTCGAGCCCCAGACGCGCGCCCAGTTCGTCGAACTGGGCCCCCAGCTTCGTTGCCTTGCACAGGCTCGACCATTGCGCCTTGGTCAGCCCCACAACCATCAGCCGCTTGCCGTCCAGCGTGCCGAAGTCGCGACCGTACGCACCGTAGAGATAGTTGCCGTCCTTGGGCCGGTCGCCATCGTTGATCGTCACCTCCGCGATCTTGCCGAGATGACCCAGCATCGCCAGCGCCACGTCCTTCAGCGAGATTCTGACCAGTTGGCCCTGCCGCGTGCGCCGGCGATGGCGTTCCGCCGCCAAGAGACCGACCATCGCCGTCTGCCCTGCGATACAGTCCCAGGCCGGCAGCAGATGGTTGACCGGACGCGGCCAAGTGGTCGGGCCCGTCACCAGGGGGAAGCCCACCTGCGGATTGACCGTATAGTCGACCTCAGACCCGCCGTCGCGGCGGCCGAGCAGATTGACCATGATCAGATCCTCGCGGTGCGATCTGAGCCGCTCATAGTCGAGCCAGCCGCGCGCCGGGAAGTTGGTGACGAACATCCCGGCATTTTCCCCCGGGGCGCAGATCAGCTGGGTCAGGATCTCCTGGCCGCGGGGGTTTCGGAAATCCACCGCGATCGACCGCTTGCCCTTGTTGAGGCCGGCCCAGAACAGGCTGTGCTGCCCGTTCAGCGTCACCGGCCAGCGGCCGTAGTCGAGACCGCCGCCGATGGGATCGAACCGGATAACATCCGCACCCAGCTGTGCCATGGTCATGCCGCCAAGCGGCATGGCGACAAAGGCGGAGCCTTCAACGATCCGAATGCCGTCCAGAATGCCGCTCATCCGCTTTGTTCTCCTGCTGTCTTACGGGCACTCGCGCAGGCGAGTTCCTGGGCGAGCTCCGTTCTTGGCCGCGGTCTCGTGCGTCAGGAACGCGCGTCGGCTTCGAACGCCGCGCGTCCGGTCATGCACAGGGCGCCGTCGGAGTCCGCCACCCAGAGCTCCAGCGCTTCATCGCCGTCGGGCTTGCCGTTGACGGTGAACGGCGCCGTGTCGATTACCGGACGCTGGCCGCGGAATTCGAAGGCGCTGAGCCGTCGGGTCGGCCACGCCCGCACCGACAGCCCGACCATCAGCGTCGCCAATAGCGGACCGTGAACGACGAGCCCCGAATAGCCTTCGACGTCGATCGCATAGGGCCGGTCATAGTGGATCCGATGGCCGTTGAAAGTCAGCGCGGAGTACCGGAACAGCATCGTCGGATCGGGCGTCACTGTTTCGCTATAGGCGGCATCTTTCGGGGCCAGGGTTCCCGGCCGGCCGGATGCGCCGGAGCCCGTGTCCTCGCGGTAGACAATATCCTGGGCATCGACGATTGCCGGGCCGTCGGCGCCGGTGACCGTATGCTCGACAGTGACGAACACCAGCCGCCCTGTGCGGCCCTCCTTCGCTGCGATGCTCCGGATTTTCGATACCCGCGTGGCCAGGTCGCCGACCCTGAGCGGCGCCAGGAACTTCACCCGGCTGCCGGCCCACATCCGGCGGGCCACCCCGACCGGCGGCAGAAACCCGCCGAGCGCAGGATGACCGTCACGCCCAAGGCCCGAGCGGGGCACGACCGTCCAGAAATACAACCAGTGCCATAGGGGCGGTAGGGCATCCCCGGCGACCAGTAGCGGGTCGGTTCGGTCAAGTGTAGCCTGCATCGCCTGGGCGCGTTCCGGGGCAATCCGGTCATCTCGAGCTTCCGTCCTGCCCACCCATTCCTGCAGCCGATTGGGATCCGCTTCCATGCCCGGCATTCCTTCCTTCTGGCGAGACACCAGCGCCCGCAACTCTCCGATGAGGGAGAAGCGATGATAGCATCGAGATCGGCAGGTGCGGGGGGATGGATTCTGGTTTGACGGCGCTCGTCGGCGAAACGGAAATTGGGCCGACGACGTGTGCCGGGATCAGCGATCGTCATCTGGTCGATCGGTTGCCGGTTCCGGATGTCTGCAGCCGCGCGCAAAGCGGCAATCAACCGGTCGCCTATCGGGACCTTGTCTAGACCTCGGGCCAGGCGGGGGCCAGGCGCCCCCCGAAGCGAAACGGTGCCGCGCGCCGGGCAATCCCCGTGGCATCGTCCGTATCGACCACGAGCCCACAAAGTGTGGCCGGCCCATCCGCAGGCTCCAGGCGCTCGCCCGGCATCTTCGTGGTGAAACGATGGATCGGCGCGGACTTCTTCATGCCGATCACGCTGTCGTAGTCGCCGCACATGCCGGCATCGGTCTGATAGGCTGTGCCGCCGGGCAAGATCATCACGTCGGCGGTCGGCACATGGCTGTGGGTGCCGACGACGACGCTGACCCGGCCGTCGAGATAGTGGCCCATGGCCATTTTCTCGCTGGTGGCCTCACCGTGGAAATCGACGAGGATGGCATCCATGTCGCGGGGCATGACGGTGTCGGCGATGGCGGCGTCGACGGCGGCGAACGGGTCGTCGATCGCATCCATGAACAGCCGCGCCATGGCGTTGATCACCAGCACCCGGCGGCCGCCAGCAACCTCCACGATCGTCGCCCCTCGGCCGGGCGTTCCGGGCGGGTAGTTGAGCGGGCGCAAGAGGCGGCGGTCGCCGTCGATATGGGCGATGATCTCGCGCTTGTCCCAGACATGGTTGCCTGTGGTGA
>JANQIX010000038.1 GCA_028281925.1 Alphaproteobacteria bacterium | reverse complement strand
GTAAGCCTCCGGTGAGGACCGCTGAATTTGGGCGAGACGAGGCGCAGGTCGATCCTGTGCACTGTGGCTATCCGTAGGGATAGCGACGGTGGACAAGGCGATGCGGTTGGAGATCGTGGAGACGGGCCGGCGGCGTCGGTTCAGCGACGCGGAAAAGGTCCGCATCGTGGAGGAGAGCTTCGTCGGCTCCCGGCAGGCCTCGGCGACGGCGCGGCGGTATGGCATCTGTACGTCGTTGCTGTATCGATGGCGGCAGTTGTGGCGAGAGGGCCGGCTTGGTGTTCGGCCAGCGGATAGCGGCAGCGCGCCGAGGTTTGTGCCGGCGGTGATCGTGCCCGATGACCCGGGAGCGGACACCGCCGATGACGGGGAGACTGACCCGACGCCGATCGAGACGGCGACCAGGGCGGCACCGCCGCAGGACCGCATCGAGATTATCGCCCCTGGTGGGTATCGCATTGTGGTCGGCGCCGATATTGACGGCGACGCCCTGCGTCGGGTGCTGGCCGTGGTGGAGGGCCGATGATCCCGGTGCCGATGGACGCGAAGGTCTGGCTCGCCGGCGGCGTGACGGACATGCGCCGGGGCATGAACAGCCTGGCGCTGCAGGTCCAGGAAGGCCTCGGCCGCGACCCGCATGCGGGTGATCTTTACCTCTTCCGGGGGCGCAGCGGATCCCTCATTAAGATCCTCTGGCACGACGGTATCGGCATGTCCCTGTATGCCAAGCGGCTGGAGCGCGGGCGCTTCATCTGGCCTTCTCCGGCGGACGGGGCGGTGGCGATCTCGGCGGCCCAACTGGGCTATCTGCTGGACGGGATCGACTGGCGCAACCCGCGCCACACGTGGCGCCCGAAACGGGCTGGCTGAGACCCGGAAAGTTCTGGAATTGCTTATAAAATTGAAGAATGCGGGGTCCGTCCGGGGTATACTCCGGACATGAAAGACGCCGCTAACATCGCCGATCTCCGGGCTCGCCTGAGCGCCGCCGAGGCCCGGGCCGCCGAGGCGGAAAAGCGCGCCGAGAGCGCCGAGGCAGACCTCGCGCAGGCGACGGCGGAGGCCTCCAGCACCGAGGCGATGATCGCCCATCTGAAGCTGCAGATCGAGAAGATGCGCCGGGCCCTGTACGGGCAGAAGTCCGAGCGCAGGGAACGCCTGCTCGAGCAGATGGAGCTGGACCTGGAAGACCTCCAGGCGACGGCCACCGAGGACGATCTGGCCGCCGAACAGGCAGCGCCGACCACCACGGTCCAGTCGTTCACGCGCCGCAAACCGTCGCGCAAGCCGTTCCCGGAGCACCTGCCGCGTGAGCGCATCGTCATCCCAGCCCCCGAGACCTGCGAGTGCTGCGGCTCCGACCGTCTGGCCAAGCTGGGCGAGACCGTCACCGAGACCCTGGAGGTGATCCCGCGCCGGTGGAAGGTGGTCCAGACGGTGCGGGAGAAGGTCACCTGCCGGTGCTGTTCGCATATCACCCAGCCGCCGGCGCCGTTCCATCCGGTGCCGCGCGCCTGGGCTGGCCCCAGCCTGCTGGCCATGGTTCTGTTCGAGAAGTACGGCCAGCATCAGCCCCTGAACCGGCAGAGTGAGCGCTATGCCCGCGAGGGCGTGGACCTGAGCCTGTCGACGCTGGCCGATCAGGTCGGCGCCTGCACCCATGCCCTGAAGCCGCTGCACGACCTGATCGCCGCCCACGTGATGGCCGGCGAACGCCTGCACGGCGACGACACCGTCGTGCCGGTGCTGGCCAAGGGCAAGACGGCCAAGGGCCGGGCTTGGGTGTATGTGCGCGACGACGCACCCTTCGGCAGGCCCGAGGCGCCGGCGGCGCTGTTCCAGTATTCGCGCGACCGGGGCCAGGAGCATCCCGTGGCTCATACCAACGGACAGAAGTCATGACACGTTGGCCCATTCGCGATTTGCGATGGATGTGATACGGGTTGGTGCTGCGACGAGGTCGTTCCAGGCATCACAAC
>JANQIX010000014.1 GCA_028281925.1 Alphaproteobacteria bacterium | reverse complement strand
GAGATCGTGAACCCGGTGTCGCCCAGCACCGGCGCCTCGTTGGCGTCCGCCACCGTCACCGTCACCGTCGCCGTGTCCGTCAGCGTCCCGTCGCTCACCTCAACGGTCAGCGTCCGCGTCCCCGCCGTCTCATGGTCCAGCACCGTCGGGTCCGCCACGGTCACCGCGCCCGTCGACGGGTCGATCGTGAACGCGCCGTCCCCGTTCCCGCCCGTAATGCTGTAGGTCAGCGACGCACCGGCATCCTCATCCGTTGCCGTCAGCGTCCCGACCGGTGCGCCCAGCCCTGAAGCCTCGGAGATCGTGAAACCGGTATCGCCCAGCACCGGCGCCTCGTTGGCGTCCGCCACCGTCACCGTCACCGTCGCCGTATCCGACAGCGTCCCGTCACTGACCTCCACCGTCAGCGTCCGCGTCCCCGCCGTCTCATGGTCCAGCGCAGACGGATCCGCCACGGTCACCGCGCCGGTCGACGGGTCGATCGTGAACGCACCGTCCCCGTTGCCGCCCGTGATGCTATAGGTCAGCGACGCACCGGCATCCTCGTCCGTCGCCGTCAAGGTCCCGACCGGAGCGCCCAGGCCCGAGGCTTCGGAGATCGTGAACCCGGTGTCGCCCAGCACCGGCGCCTCGTTCACGTCCGTGATGTCGACCGTCACCGTGAACCGTGTGACGGTGACGCCATCATCGCTTTCGACCGTCATGTAGCGGACGGCCGCGGTCTCGAAATCGATGCGGCTGCTGTCCGCAACGGTCAGCGCGCCGGTGGTCGGATCCACGGCGAATGCGCCGTCGCCGTTGCCGGCGGTGATTATATAGACGCCGCTGCCGGCCAGATTTCCGAGAACTGTGCCCGACCCGGCGTCCTCGGCCACCTGAAGCCCCACATCCAGCTCGATCAGGGCGGGCGGCTCCGGCTCCGGGTTCACCACGCGCTGGCGAATCAGAAGCTCTTCCTGAAGTTGATCGGTATCGTCGGCATCCGGTGCGGCAGCCGACCCTGGCCTCGGCGCCGCAGCGGGAAGAAGTTCACGATCATCGGCCTCGTCGGCCGGCGCGGGGGCCGGCGCATCAAGTCCGCCGACGAAGAGGCCACGCTCAATGTCGAAGGAGAGCCGCCGGAACAGTTCCGTCTCGCCCTGCGCGGCGCTGATGGCCGGGCCAAGCTCGGCATCATCCTCAGCCGGAGGGATCGGCAGCAGCCGTCCCCCTTCGGCCAACATGGCGGCCGGTCCACCTGCCATCTGCACCGTTGTTGCGGCCTGGGGCTCGCCCTCCGGCGACGAGAGATCGCGTGACGCCGGTTCATGATCGCCAAGATGGATATTGGGCTTGGCGACCTCTTCCTCGACCAGGACACGCATACGGGCGGTGAGCTCGACATCCTCGTCAGGCGCGGTCGGCCCGCCGATCGTCACGTGAAGCAGCGCCTCTTCAGGCTGGATCTCGGGAGTGGTTTCCCTGTCGGCTGCCATCTTCCGGCTCTCCTAGATCAGGACTCGCCTTGAGCGTCTACGCAGACGAAGCAATTCCATCGGCTCAAAAGCCGATAAGGAATATAGCAAAGGCGTAAAAAAAACGTTAGGCCAGCCGCAGTGGTTACGGCACCTACGCATGTGCGCTTCAAATCCCGCTTCAAATTACATGGCAGCGACCAAATTGATCGCCGCCATGCCCTAAAACCTGTCGCCTCATTTTCGGAATAAATCGGCGGCAATTGCTGTAGCCTTATCTAAAGTTTAAAGGATTTACCTTTTCCTCCCAGTTTGGACAAGGTCATTTACCGAGCTCAGGCGCGCTCCAACGACAAGAGATTACAAGACCGACGACGATGTCGCTTCAGTCTCCAGAGCAGGTCCGGAAGATCCCGAAACAAACCCGAGCGAGTCTTCCACCTTGCGGATTTCTTCTTCGAACAGACGGCGCCACACAGAGATCCGCGCCCGGTCTGCCGCGGTGACTTCCTTGCTGTCCGTCAGCTCGCTCCACCGCTTGGCCGTCATCTCACAGCGCACGAACGTATCGGGATCCAGATAGGGCATTATGGTCTCACGCCCGCCGCGAGACAGGAACCGTGTCCTGCGCCCGCGGCCGGCTTCCTGACCCGCAGCGCCATCCCATTGGGCGAATTGCTCTTCCCCATACTGATGGTTGCGGACGGCGATCACGGTCGCCAAGTCGCCGAGCGTGTCGATGAGCCAGATTGCCGTGTCCTGCGTACTTCGCGCCGGCGTCAACGTCGCAACGAACACCGGCTCAACCCCCAGATGCCGTGCTGCGGCCGTGAACTCCCGCATGGCCAGATCCGGACGATCCAGTCCCATCAGCTGCATGAATTCCAGCCTCACGCCGGCCGGCAAGTCGTGGAAGACGACCTGGGTATCCGGCAGCTCGAGACTGTTGATCAGGAAGTCCATGCCGTATTTCTTATTCTGGATGTCATAGAGCAGACAGCCGCGACGGGGATCCTGCTGATCCAGCGGCACGAAGCCGCCTTGATCGCTGCGCGCGCCATACACCCGGAAGAGGCTGCGCGACACCCAATCGCCATCGAACAGGGCAGCCCGCACGCCCCGCACGCGATACAGATCGGCAACGGCGCGCGCCCAGGTGGACTTGCCGGTACCTCCCTTGTCCCCAAAGATACAAACCAGCTTCGGCACCCCCGTGTCCTCCCCAGTGATAACTCTGGCACCCATCAGTATTCGGTGCCTGTCAATCCGATGCAGTCAAGATTTCGTACGCACAATACCCCAGGCAGCAACGGTGGACAATTCACCACCGGCCCCTGCTACAGAATAGGGGCCAGCACGGATCATCACGGTGCGTACCACCCTGACCCCGCGTCTTCGACCAACGCCGGTCAAGCGCAGTAACCATCCTCCGATCTGGCGAATTCGCTCGGCAGGTGTGGACGAGGGACCAAGCATCGGGTCAGACACGTGAGATCCGCCGACGCTACGGCCAAGACAAAGGCGATATAAGACATCCCAGCACGCCAGTGCCGTCAACCTTTCATTCATGTGTTTCGTGTGAAAGGTTGATGAGTTATAGCATAAAGATCATACACAATATCAACTCGATCGGGTGCGGAGAACTGTGACCGCCGAGGCAACGACAGCCTACACGGCATCGACGACGCGGACAGCCGACACCGGTTCCGCCTCGCGGGAGCCGTCGGCCCGGCGCATAGCGCCCGCAGTGCGGTCTCTGACCCGCGTGGCGTTCGGTCGGACAGACGTCCTACTGGCATCGTTCCTGTTGAACCTTCTGTCGCTGGCTCTGCCACTGATTATCCTTCAAGCCTATGACCGGATCATTCCCAACCAGGCGCTGGACACCTTCACGCTCATGATCCTGGGTCTTTCGGGCGCCGTCCTCGGCACGGCGGTGCTCGGCCTGATCCGGACCTACATCAATGCCTGGTCTGCCGCGCGGTTCGAGCATGTGGCTTCGTGCCGCGCCATCGAGCGTCTGCTGACGGCCGACAGCACGGCGGTGCAAGGGACAGCGCCGGGAACGCAGCTGGATCGTATCAACGCGGTCGACCAGCTGCGCAGCTTCTACAGCGGGCAGGGGCTGACTGCCCTGGTCGACCTGCCCTTCATCGTCTTGTTTATTGGGCTGATCGCCATCATCGCAGGTCCGCTGGCTCTGTTGCCCACCTTCATGCTGGCCGTTCTTGCGATCCTGACCGTTCTTGCAGGCCAGCGCCTGCGTGCCGCGTTGACCGAGCGCTCCCTTCTCGACGGACGGCGCTCAAACTTCCTGATCGAGACCATAAGCGGCATCCACACACTGAAGTCTCTGGCCTTGGAACGGCTGATGGCGCGTCGGCTAGACCGCCTGCAAGCCAGTTCCGCCAGTGCGATTCACACCACCGCCGTCCGATCGACCTTCGCACAGGCGATCGGCACGACTGTCTCCAACCTGACCATGTTCGCCACGGTGTGTGTGGGCAGCCTGTTGGTCCTGGCCGGAGACCTCACGATCGGCATGCTGGCGGCCTGCACCATGCTGGCAGGTCGGTCGGTCCAGCCGTTTCTTCGGGCCGTGGGCGCATGGACCCAGCTTCAGGGGATCAAGGTTGCCGAGGACCGCTATCGCGCGCTGATGTCGCTGCCGGCGGAAACCCGACCCACGGCCCGCCCCTTGCCGCAGATCACCGGAGCCTTCCGGCTTGAGCGCGTCTCGTTCGCGCAACCGAAGGCCGATAGACCGCTGTTCATGGACCTGGATCTCGACGTCGCGGCGGGCGAAATGGTGGCGATTACCGGCGGCAACGGCTCTGGGAAGTCGTCGCTGATGTGGCTGATCATGGGCCTGTTGAAGCCGACGTCCGGGACGGTCAGCTTCGACGGGCACAATCTGGACCATTTCGACCAGCGGACCCTGCGGTCGCAGATCGGTTACCTGCCGCAGCGCGCACAGCTCCTGCGCGGCACCATTCTGGACAACCTCACCATGTTCCGCGGCGAGGAGTACCTGGACACGGCCATGGCGCTCGCCCGCCGCATCGGCCTCGACGCTGTGCTGGCACGCTTGCCCCAGGGACTGGAGACGCCGCTTGGGGACACCACCTACGACATCCTTCCCAGCGGTGTGCGCCAGCAGATCGCGGTGATCCGTGGATTGGTCACGCAACCGAGGCTGATCCTGTTCGACGAAGCGAACAGCTCTTTCGACATGGAGATGGACAAGCGGATGAAGGACCTGCTGCAGGAACTGCGCGGCAAGTCGACCATCCTCCTCATCAGCTACCGCCCGTCGTTGTTGTCCATCGCGGACCGCGCTTACCGGATCGCCGACGGCCGGCTCAAGCCGTTCGACCCGCGAGCCTATGGCGGGCCGCCGCGGCACGCACCCCAGCCCCTGGTGCCCGCGTCACAGACCGTCGCAAAGCCGGGAGAGCCGGCGTGACGGTGGTTCTCGATGCCCACGGGACAGCGATCGAGCAGGCGGAACGCCTGACCAACGCCCTGGCGCAGGGCGACAGTGAAGCCTCGCTCAGCTCATGGGGCGCGTGCCTGACGCCGATCCTGAGCGCGCTGAACTGGCGCGGCGAACCGCGGCATATCGCAGAGTCGCTGCCGCATTTCGCCAGTTCTCTGGACCTGGAAGAGCTGCGAGCGGTGCTGGCGCGCCTTGGATATGTGACGCGGCCGCTTACCATCTCCGCAGCCAGCCTCGATCCGCGGCTGTTGCCTTGCCTGTTCGTGACGCGCCGCGACCTTCCGCTTGTTCTGCTCGGCCGCGACGGCATCCGGTTGCGGGCCTTCGACGGAACGGCCCGGCAGGTCCGTGAGTTCGATGCCCGCGAGATCCGCGGCACCGCCTATGTCATCGAGACGCGCGAGCGGGAGCCCGCGAACAAACCCCGCGACAACAGCAACTGGTTCGGCGAGATACTGCGCCGGTTTCGGCCGCTGTTCGCGCAGATGCTCGCCATCTCGCTGCTTTCGAACATTCTTGGTGTGGCCGTGCCTCTCGGCATCATGGCGATCTATGACCAAGTGATCGGCAAGCAGTCGATCGATGCCTTGGGCGCCATTGCCTTCGGTGTCGTTCTCGCACTGGGCGCGGAGTTCGGATTGCGCCGGTTGCGCGACCGCGCGCAGGCGCATCTGGCTGGCCGCATGGAGTATCTGATCGGCAGCAAGGTCTTCGAGCACGTCTTGCATCTGCCCGCGATATTCACCGAACGCGCACAGGTGGGCGGCCAGGTGGCACGGCTGCGTGAATTCGAGTCCCTGCGGGATTTCTTCACCAGCCCGCTGGCCGGCGTGTTTCTGGACATGCCGTTCATCTTCGTTTTCGTAGCGGTGATCTACCTCCTGGCCGGGCCTCTGGCGCTGGTGCCGATCGTGCTGATCGTCGTCTACGTCTTTCTCGGCCTGCTGCTGTTTCCGATGATCCGCCGGCTCGGCCGCCAGGCCAGCCTTCTCAGGTCGGAGCGCCATGCCTTTCTGGTCGAGTTGCTGTCGCGCTTCGGCACGGTCAAGCAGCTTGGCGCGGAACAGACCTGGGCTGAGAGGTTCCGCGAGATCTCCGGCAATGCAGCCGCAGCCAATCTCCAGACGGTCGTGCTGCAGGCAGTAGTCCAGACCCTCGCACAGGCCCTGATGATGGCCGGGGGCATCGCTACGCTGGCGATTGGCGTTGTCATGGTGATCGACGGCACCTTGACTGTCGGCGCGCTGATCGCCTGCATGGCGCTGGTCTGGCGGGTGCTGGCCCCGCTGCAGACCGGCTTCACCTTGTTCATTTCGCTGGAGCAGACCGCCAAGAGCATCGCGCAGCTCAATCAGCTTTTGCGCTATCCGCCGGAGCGCGAACCCGACGCACTGTCGCGCGGCAAGAAGGTGTTTGCGGGCAACATCGGCTTCTCACGCGTCCTGCTGCGCCACTCGCCTCAGCAGGAGCCAGCCCTGATCAACATCAATCTGCAGGTCCAGCAGGGCGAGATCTTCGGGGTGACGGGCAAGAGCGGCTCGGGCAAGACGACACTGCTGAAGGTCCTACTCGGGCTCTATGTGCCCCAGGCCGGGGCGGTGACCATCGACGGCATCGATGTTCGCCAGGTCGATCCGACAGAGCTGCGCCAGGCCGTCGCCTATCTGCCGCAGACGAGCCACGAATTCTACGGAACGATCGCCCAGAACCTGCGTCTCGCCCAGCCCACAGCCAGCCATGACGAGATCCTGCGCGCCTGCGAGATGGCGGGGCTTTTGCCCGATATTCGCGCGCTGCCGCAGGGGTTCGACACACGCATAGGGGACCATGATGCCAGCAGGTTCCCGACTGGATTCCGGCAGCGACTGGGGCTGGCGCGCGTCTATCTGCGTGACGCACCGATCATGTTGTTCGACGAGCCGACCAACAATCTCGATGAGGAGCACGACAATCAGTTCATCAAAGCACTGGAGCACTACAGGGGAAATCGCACGATCATCTTAGTGACCCACAGACCAAGCCATCTGCGGTTGGCCGACCGGATGGGTGTTCTTGTGGCTGGCCAGATGTTATCTGTCGGAACGCCCGAAGAGTTGTTGCCAAAATGGCTGGGATATCTGTAACCGACCGCCCGCAATTGCGGGACACCGCGATCGCCGCCGAGACCACCACGTCTCCGGCGCCTGCACTTGGCAGCGCGCGCCTCATATCCATTCCGGCGCGTGCGCGACACTCGCCCGGGCAGGAACAGATGCGGCATCTCGCCAAGGCGGTGATGCTGGAAGAAAAGCCGCCGCCGCGGCTGCTGTTCTATACGGTTCTTCTAATCGGCATGCTGATGGCCGCCGCGACCGTCTGGGCCGGCCTGACCGAGGTGAAGTCCACGGCGATGACAGCGGGCCAGGTGTCGCCCTCGGGCTCCGTGCGCATCGTCCAGCATCTCGAAGGCGGCATCGTGAACGAGATCCTGGTTGAAGAGGGCGATATCGTCGAGGCGGGCCAGGTCCTGGTCCGCCTGAGACCCAATGATGTGCTGGCGGAGTTGGAGCAGCTTCGCGCGCGGCTGGCCAGCTTGAGCTTGAGGGCAACCCGCCTGCGCGCCGTGCTGAACGGCGCTGAGCCCGATTTCAGCGAATGGTCGGCGGACTACCCGCTTCTGGCCTCCGACCAGCAGGTCGTGTTTGAGGCCGAGCGCCAGTCGATCGACGACGAACGCGCGATCCTGCGCAGCCAGATCGAGCAGCGGGAAGAAGAGGTCAGCATCGCCGCGCGTCGCGCCGAAAGCCTGGCGGAGCAGGTCACGATCATGGAAGAGCAGCTGGAGATCCGCCAGCAGCTGTTCCGCCAGGGCGTCGGCTCGCGCGTCGTTGCCCTTGATACCGAGCGTGAGACCGTGCGGCTGCGAGGCGATAGCGCCAGCGCTGCGGCCGCCCTGCGGCAGGCCGAGCTTGCGGTCGGCGAGGCTCAGAACGCCCTGGCCGAGCTGGAGACGACGCGCCGAAGGGAAGCGTCCAGCGAACTCAGTGCCGTCAACGCGGAACTCAGCGAGGTCCTCGAAACGGTGGAGGGATTGGAGGACCGGCTTGCCCGCTTGAGCATCACCGCTCCGATTCGGGGCATCGTCAACGCCCGTCAGGTCTCCACCATCGGTCAGGTGATCGACACCGGACAGCCGGTTCTGACACTCGTGCCGCAGGACGAGGCGATCGTCATCGAGACACGGGTCAACCCGTCGGATATCGGGTTTGTGCGGACGGGGCAACGAGCGGAGATCACGGTGGACGGTTTCCCCCCGAACCGGTATGGGCGCCTGAGCGGCGAGATCACCCGCATCTCGGCCACATCGTTCGAAACGGACGAGGGCGAGCGCTACTACTCCGCCCGCATTGCCCTCGAAAGCGATTACCTCGAGTACGAGGGCAACCGCTACAGTGTCCAGCCGGGGATGACCGTCAGTGTCTCGATCACCACCGGCTCACAGTCGATCCTGAACTACATCTTCCGCCCGGTGATCGACGCGATCGGCCGCAGCTTCGCCGAGCGGTAGATCCGCCGTTAGGGCGCGGGCCACAGCGGGACGTCCGGCCACGGGCCTCGCATCATTCGCTGGGCCGGCACATGCCGCATCAACCGCTCGATCCTCTCCCGCGGATCGGGGTGTGTGCCCAACCAGGCCGGGACAGTGGGCTGCAGCCGGCCGACCAGATCCCAGGGCGAACGGAAGGCGGCGTGAATGCGGCCAAGCGCAGACGCCAGCCCTGCAGGGTCGCCCGTCAGGTCGGCTGCCTTCAGGTCGGCGGCGAACTCACGGCTTCGCGAGAAGCCCAGTTGCAGCAGCGTGACACCAGCCGGAGCGAGAGGCAGGAACAACACCGCCCAGACCGGAACGGACCCTACACCGCCCAACAGGAAGACTGTGCAAGCGATGACGCCGAAGACGGCGGTCAGCCGTGTCACATGGGCGATGCCCACGGTAACCCGCAGCCATTCGGTGTCGCCGGCAGCCACATGGGCCACCTCATGGGCCAGCACGCCTTCAAGCTCACGCCGCGTCAGTATGCGCACCAAGCCGTCGGAAAGTCCGATAGCCGCGGCATTGCCGGTTCCCACCGCCACCGCGTTGGGACGCCGCTGCGGCAGCCGGTAGAGTTGCGGAATCGTTTCAAGGCAAGCCCGCCGCGACAGCCGACCGACGATGGCATAGAGCCAGGGCGCCTCCGCCGGCGATAGCGGTACGCCGCGTTGCAGCCGCATCGCCAGATGCGCTGGAACACTGGTGGCCACGACCAGTGTGACGGCGAGCACGACCAGCGACAGAACGATGCCCTGGGTGCCGGCGATCAGCCATGCAGCAAACAACAGCGTCGCGCCCATCGCCCCGATCAGCGCGAGGCTGTTGACGGCATGCTCAAGCGCCGCCCGCTTCAGTGACGGTGATCCGCGCATGTGCTACCGGGCCATCAAGGTGTCGAGCGCCGCAGGGTCGACGAATAGGCCGGCGATCCCGCTCAGCACGAAGAGGGCCGCTGCCTCGTCCCATCGCGTCAGGTGATCGGACCACACGCGCTCGCGTACGAATGCCGCAGCCAGAGCGGCCGCGATTGCGGTGATCAGGAACAGCGAAGACATCACCGCCGGCGCAAGGCCTGTCGGGGCAAACGATGCGCCGAAAACCGCGGCGCAGGCCATGATCGCGAATCGGATGATGCTTGTGGTATTGCGGGCTTGGTGATCGGAGTCACCATGCCGCCTGTCCTGCAATGTGTTCATCTCGCTTTCCCCCGTCCTCTATCGAGCAACTTGGGTTCGGCCTCCCGGCTCTTGCGGCGAAGCCACTTTGCGGCGTCGCCTTAACTCCCCGAGTCGGCCTCTTCGGAGGCAGACAGGGGGGTCGAGCAGACGCAGCCATTCTTCGTGTCACGGGCAAACCCACACTTTTCGGCATCTGCCCACTAGAGATATGTGTTGGCAGCGAAGGCGCCTCAAGGGTCGAAGCGCGGCCCGGGCCGGCGTCAATGGGCGCAGTCGAAGGGGTGCGACCGACTTGCATCGTCACTAACTGTTCACAATCGAATTTAACGCATTGCTAACGAATTGTCGCTTTACTTAGAAAGCTTTGGTATGGTCTGCTCTGTATCCGGAACCTGGGTAATTTGGACCCGGACCGGTGTTTCCCGACAATCGATCGAGCCGGACGGGACTGCCCGGCTGACTGTTGAGGAGGGTTTGATGGAGCCCACGGAAATCCTGCGTGAGCTGTTCGAAGAGACGATCCCAGGCGACACGCGCGAGCCGGAGTTGAAGCGGCGCATGCGGTCGTCGATCGCCGCATCGCGGGCACGCCTGGCGGTTGAGCGTCTGGAGTCGCGTGGTTACGCGATCGTCCAGCGCCATCATGAAGCGCGGGCGAGCAACGAAGACGACGAGTATCCGCTGACCCACTCCCGCATCTGGGGGTGATGCCCTCCGCCGGCCGGTGGGCACACGGCCGGCGGGTCCTTGCCCGAATGGGCGCAAGGCGGCACACCTTGCGTGATCGCCCGATCCGCAAGGCCCGTGACCATCGCCGCCGCAATGACGATTGTGACCCGTTTTGCCCCGAGCCCGACCGGCTTCCTGCATATGGGGCATGCCTATTCTGCCTTCGCGGGATGGCATGCCGCCAGGATGGCCGGCGGGCTCTTCCTCTTACGCGTCGAAGACATCGACACCGGGCGTTGCCGCCCGCATTTCGAAGACGCGATCTATGAAGACCTGGCCTGGCTTGGGCTGACTTGGGAACGGCCTGTCCGCCGGCAATCGGAGCATTTGCCCGACTATCGGGCCGCGCTCGCGGCGCTCGAATCGCTCGGCGTCGTCTATCCATGCTTCTGTACGCGCAAGGCCATACAGCAAGAAGTCGCGCGCATGTCCCGGGCTCCGCACGGACCCGACGGTGCGCTTTACCCCGGCACATGCCGCAACCTGCCGCAGGCCGAACGCGACCAGCGGATCGGCGACGGTAACGCCTACGCCCTCCGGCTGGATAGCGCGCGGGCGGCGAGTGTGATCGGCGAAGCAACATGGCTCGATGAGCTGGCCGGACCGCAACGCGTGATGCCCGCCCTGTTCGGCGATGTCGTTCTGGCGCGGCGCGACGTTCCGACCAGCTATCACCTGAGCGTCACAGTCGACGACCACCTGCAAGACATCACGCTGGTCACCCGAGGCGAAGACCTGTTTCACGCGACCCACGTCCACAGGACGCTGCAGATCCTGCTGGGCTACAAGGCGCCCATCTACCGCCACCACCGGCTGATCACCGACGATGCGGGTCAGCGTCTCGCCAAGCGCAGCGATGCGATGAGTATCCGCCACCATCGGGCCGCGGGCATGGCACCGGGCGAAATCTGGTCTTCCATCGGCGTATCGGACATGCCGTAGCCTGCCGGCAAACCGGCAGCGCCACCCAGGCCAGGGTAACAGGAAGTTCACAATCTTAAGAGTTGCATAGAGATAAAAAGAATGAGAATATGAACGAAACAAGAAACTGTTGCAGTCGCAAGGATCTAACCGCGCGAGCGCAACAACTGGAGGAAACGATCAGGTGCAGACTGAGACCGCACGGTCTATTCTCTACCTGTATGAGAACTGGTCCAGACCCAGGCCCGCCCGCGGCGGCCGGCCAGCCGCGCGGCTCTGGTCGACCTTTCGTCGTTTGCTGGCGGCGGGCCACCGGCAGAGATCCAGGCAGACGTAGACCTTAGCGCATCAGCAGGCGTGAGAGACCCTGCTGCCTAGATCTCCAGCCGCCAGCGCCCACCCACCAGCGCCAGGTAGTCGGGATCGTCGGCCGTGATCGCGCCATGGCGGATCATGAAGTCGATCAGCACCAGCGCGACGTTAAACTTGAAATCGTCGGTGTCCCTTACGCGCTGTCGAACCTCACCCAGCGGCATGAGGGAGAAGGCTTCGACCTCCCCATCCGTGTTGTGCGGAACGAAGTCGGCGGGCAGTTCCAGGTCGTAGAGAAACAGCACGTCGTCGCGTAGACCGTCGGCCACTTCCATCCGGTATCCCAAGGCGCCGACGGCGTGTGAGCGCGCGGCTAGCTCGGCGGGCAGGTCGGCTTCCTCCTTCGCTTCTTTTAGGAGGTTGTCGAACAGGCCGATGCCGATGGGCATGCCACCCGCAACCATGTTATCGAGCTTGCCGGACGCGATCGGCCGATCGGTTGCACGCCGACCGATCCAAAGCGCAATACCGTCTTGCGTGCGGACCAAGCCGTTCAGGTGGACACCATAGGCGCGTACGCCGAATACCGGCACATGGGCACGGTCCACGGAAAACAGCGCCGGCTGCCCCCATCCGGTTGTTACGGCATAGCGCTCGCCCCGGGAATGCGGGACGACACCGGCGTCCGCCAGGCGTCCAGCCACATGGTCGAACGCGTTGGTGCGCGCATCGAAGCCGGCAATTTCCGGCGCCAGCGCGACGCCGGCGTCCGTGATCCGGAAGATGTCGGGG
This sequence comes from Alphaproteobacteria bacterium, assembly GCA_028281925.1. GTDB lineage: Bacteria > Pseudomonadota > Alphaproteobacteria > DSM-16000 > Inquilinaceae > JACKIG01. The sequence goes on along the minus strand of JANQIX010000014.1, from coordinate 76,708 downwards.
AAGCGGCCGAGATGGTCGAGCAGATCCAGCCGAACCCAGCCGACGCGCACGCCGTCCACGGTCAGGGGCCGAAACCGTGTCAGGTCGTGCGCATGGCAGCGGCGGTAGTGGTTGAGATAGGCCATCCGCCGGCTCAGGCCGCCGCAGCGACCGAACCGGGCCGGAAGACAACGGCCACGACACCGACCATCTGACCCATGCATTGGGCAACGTGCTCGGCGGCCATCCGGTCCAGGCCTTCCGCACTCATGCTGATGGACAGACCGTCGTCCATCTCCGCGTCCCTGCGGCGGTAGGCCGAGAGGTCCTCGGGCACCAAGCCGCGTTTAGCGAACAGCTCCAGCAGCCGGGGCAGCACGCCGGGGTCGGCAAGCGCCGTGACGTCATAGCGGTAGTGGGTCGAATTTCGGGTAAGCAAAGTGGCCGATCCGGCCGTGTCGAAGACGCGCATGGGTCCATTCCTCGCGGGAAACGACGAACAATCGAAAGACGGCAAATGTCCCGATCCTCAGCCGAGGGTCGGGCCGGTAATTCGATTGTCGGTCCGCGAGGCTCTGCGCATGGTCCTGAGGCTATTCCTGCCGACGGCTGCGGTCAACCCACGGCAATGGCCCTGTGATCACTCGGCTGCAGCCGTGGCCTCCTCAGTTTCCCCGGCGCCGTCGGCTTGCTCGGCCAGGTACTTTTCCGCCTCCAGGGCGGCCATACAGCCCATGCCAGCGGCCGTCACTGCCTGGCGGAAGACCTTGTCTTTCACATCGCCCGCGGCGAAGACGCCGGGGATGTTCGTGGCCGTGCTGTCGGGCGCGGTCAGGATGTACCCTTCGTCATCCATCGCCACCTTGCCGCGGAAAACGGCTGTCGCCGGATCATGCCCGATGGCGATAAAGACACCGTCCGCGGAAAGGTCGCTGGTCTGCCGGGTCTTCCGGTTCAGGACCCGGACGCCCGTCACGCCCATATCATCGCCCAGTACCTCTTCCACGACGCTGTCCCAGACCACGTCGATCTTCGGGTGCTTCAACAGACGGCCCTGCAGGATCTTCTCCGCCCGCAGTGCGTCGCGGCGATGGATCACGGTTACGCGCTCGGCAAGGTTGGCGAGGTAGAGTGCTTCCTCCACCGCCGTGTTGCCACCGCCGACGACAGCGACCGCCTTGCCGCGGTAGAAGAAGCCGTCACAAGTGGCGCAGGCCGAGACGCCGCGGCCGTTGAACGCCGCCTCGCTCTCCAGCCCAAGCCAGCGCGCCTGGGCGCCGGTGGCGATGATCACCGCATCGGCCGTGTACGTAGCCCCGGAATCGGCCCGGCAGACGAACGGGCGAACGGAGAAATCGACGTCAGTGATAATGTCGAAGTCCAGCCGAGTGCCGACATGTTCGGCCTGGGCCGCCATTTGTTCCATCAGCCAAGGGCCCTGGATCACATCGGCGAAGCCGGGGTAATTCTCCACATCCGTGGTAATGGTCAACTGGCCGCCCGGCTGGAGGCCCTGCACCAGAACCGGCTCAAGATTGGCCCGCGCGGCGTAGATGGCCGCCGTGTAACCCGCCGGTCCGGCCCCGATGATCAGGACCTTGGCATGCGTCTGGTTGCTCATGGGCCCTGTCTCCGTCTGCTGCGTTGCCCGCGCCACTCAAGTCCGTTGCCAGATAGGCGACCGGCCGGGCCTGCGCAAGCCGCCAGGTTGGCCGAACAGGTCAGCTATACGCCAGACAACGGGATCGCCCGCGTCAGAACCCGAACATGTGATCCAGGCTGAAGGCCGCACCGCTGTTGCGGACCAGGCCATGATAGCCGAACAGACGGCAGGTCAGGTCGCGGATCAGGACGTAGCCGTCCGGTCCGGCCTCGCGCCGCTCTTCCCAGGCAAACGTCTCCGACACGCGGAACAGGTGCGAACCGCTGCACGGGATCTGCACGAATTTCGACGCCACCTCTTCACCCGACTGGTTCATCAGGATCAGGTTGGTCGCGCTGTGGCCGTGCCACGGTGTGGAGGCCGCATAGATCAGGCAGCACATGGCGTCGGTGCCGTCGGGACCGAGCCTGAGGAACAGGCGCGTGGAAAGGCCGGGCGGACGGCCGGCGTAGCTCTGCGGCTCGTTCTTGTAGGTCAGCACCGTGTTGAAGATGTGCGAGCCGAAGCTCGTTTCCGCCACGTGCCCCGTCTCGGTGTCCTGATATCGAAAGATCGCGTGCAGCCATCCATCGGCGTCGCTGCCTGCCGTGAAGTCGTACACCAGTTCCACATGGCCACGGCCGGACGGCATCTCGGCCCCACCCTCCGCCATCAGATCGGTCAGATCCACGGCGCACTCGTGACTGCGTGGCAGGTCGCCGAAGCGGTGGCGCGCCACCTCTTTGCCATTGGCGTCGTAGAGGATGGCGGCGATCGGCAGCGACTGCTGGGTGGTCGCCATCGGCGTCGGCTGAACCACCGCCCGGTAGCGGTCCGTCGGCAGAATCGGTGCCGGCAGGATGAAACCCTTGCCCATAAGATTGGCGATCTCGGGCAGCTTGGGATCGGGCTTCAGGTCGACCCGCTCGACATTCAAGTGCGCGATCCGCTGGCGCCCGTCGGAACGCCAGATCTCATAGCGCGGGCGCACGAAGTGCTTGCCGGCGCGCGCCTCGAGCTGCTGCGGCCAGCGGGCGTCCGGCAGAAGCTCGGTTATGTCCAGCCTGTACGTGCCGAAACCGGGGATCTCCCGATCGAGCCAGGCAATGTCGTCATGGCCCATCAGGTTCATGCCGATGCCCTTGGGCGCGATCGGTGTGGGGTGGCTGTTCTGGACCCAGAGCACCACGGTCTCGTCTTCCCGCGGCGCCGGCAGGCCAGCATAGAGATCGCTGGGCCACGCATTGGCGTCATGGGTGCAGGACAGAACCGTGTCGTCGTCGCCATAAGTGTCGAGCGCGTATTTGACAATGTCGTGCCCTGCCGCCCCGATGATATGGACGAACAGCTGGCCCGTGAATTCGCCCAGATCGAAGCGGGCGCGCAGGTCTGCGCTGTCGATTACGATCGTGCTGTTGGGGCCGGCCAGCCGGTCTTCCCAGGTCACCAGGCGCTTTCCGGTCTCGTCGAACAGAGTGGCCCAGAGCCGCACGTCCTTGCCGCCATAGGCAGCCCAGTAGTTGGCCGAAACGATGCGGGTATGGTGCCCGTCCTGTTCGCGGAAGAAGGCGAAATTGGTGGCGAAATTCAGCGGCGACAGATAGGTGCGCTTGTTGGTCAGCAGCCCCTCCGGCAGGCGCATCTCGTCCAGCGATACGATCTCGGTGCCGGCGGGCAGAAGGGGCCGGATTTGGTCCGCCAGACGCGCCGCATCGAAGGCGGCCAGGAAGACGGTACCGACCGGGGCGCCCTTCAACTCGGTGATCGGCTGTGTCTTCTCCCCAAGCATCCGCTCGCCGACCCTCTCCACATCCTGAACGAATACGCCGACGACCTGCAGGCTTGAGAGATCATACATGGCGGCAAGCGTTGCCAACTGGCCAACCGGATCATAGACGGCCACGGGGCCGGCGCGCTCAAGGCGGGCGATCAGCGCATGCGCACGTTCGACCGCGTCGGGGTGGCCCAGTGCCTTGAACAGGGCACTGCCGCCGCTGGTGTTGGAGAAGGTCTGGATATTCAGTGTCATGGCAATCAGCAGCCGTCAGGGAGTCTTCAGGGGGCTCAACGCAAATCACGCGGAAGCGAAGAGACGTTTCATGCGCGCGCTGAAGCGATGGCGCGCCTGCTCGCGCTGGACAACCGACTGATCGGTCACCCAGTTCAACTGGATGGACCGGCGCTGGCCGACATGGCGCTCGTGACCGTGCCAGGCCGTCGGGCCGTTGCGGAACGCCAGCAGCGTACCAGCCTCCGGCGGGACCTCGGCCACCGGATCGTCGAGGCTGTCGGGCGAGCGTAGCAGGCGCAGCCGGCCGCCCGTCGCTTCCCAGCTCGGGTTCATATAGATCAGGACCGTGATCACCTTGGTCTTGCTGTCGGTATGGATGCGCCCGTCCTTCGCCTGCGCCTGCCCCCGCACCGTCACCATGATCGGCCGGTGGCCCAGGTCCATATCGAACTTCTCGGCGAATGCCTGCGTCACCTCAGGCGCATACAGGGCTTCAAGCAGCGCCTTGAAGCGCGGTCCGAACTCCAGCGTCGAGGCCGGGAAGCTGCCCGGCTTATCGATCCTGGGGAAATCCGCATTGACGCCGTCTTCCGCCTCCGGCCGGACGAAATGCGGGACGATCAGGTGGTCGAACGGGTCAGACACCAGCGGCGTCGCCACAAAGCGATCGAGATCGATCGGCGCGTCATGGAGATCCACGGAAGACACCCTCACTTTCACGACCGGGATGACCTTTCGTCCCGGAAATAGTTTCGTGCGCAACGATATGGCAGAGATCGCGGCCTGCGATCAATTGTGAATCGCACTTGCCTCCGGCGACTGCGCAGCGAGACGGCGGCGAATCTCGCCGGCCACCTTAGCGGCATCGTTCAGGGGTCGATAGGTCCATGTCTCCAGCCGCCCGTCGAAGGGCCGGGTCACTCCGGCAGCACGCAGGTTTTCATGGAACCGCGCGAATTTGGGTGAACCGCCATCCAGATCGATCACGTTCACGGGCCTTCCGGTCGATGCCGCTTCGGACACCATGTTGATGCTGTCGCCCGTGACCAACACGGCATCCGCTAGGGCCAAATAGGCGAAGTATGGATTATCGCCGGTGCCGTCCCAGATCTCCGCCGGCAGGCCCTCCAGCTGGGTGCGCAGCACGGCCTCGTTCTCCGGACCGGTTCGCCGGCTTGCGGTCACCATCAGGCCGGCGCCCTCGCGCCCGGCCATGGCGGCGATATCAGCCGCGATCGCCCCCATGCGCTCCGACGTCAGGCGAAAGGCGGAATTGCCACCGCCGATCAGCACCGCGATGCGCGGTCTCGGCAACGCGGACAGCCGGGCGCCGTGACGGTCCGCTGCATCGTTCAGCCGGCTCTCGGTCACGCGATTGGGCGCGCCAATGGTGGTGACGACATTGTCGCCGCGCAGGCGGTCATGCTGCGGCACGGCAACGAGGTCGAAATGGTGAGGACCGATCACCGGGTTCTGCAACTGCACAAGATAGGATCTGCCCCCACTCCCCCGTTTCGCGGCAAGCGCGGGAGCGATGGATTGTCGCCCGGTGGCAATGACGATGTCGGGCCAGGGTGGTGCGACAGGATCGCCAGCAGGCCCCGCGGCACGGCTGAGCCGGAAGCGGATGTACGGGGACACAAGCCGCCAGAGCGGGCGCAACGCCACCCGCTTGACGACCGGCGCCAGACCCAGCGCTTCGGCGACGCCGAGACACTGGACCTCCATCCCGGCCTTGCCGTCGGTCACGACCCATGCACTATCCAGTTGCAAGGTCGTCCTGCCCCGGGTCAGCCACAGCGATTCTCACACCGGACAATTCAGCATTTCGCCACACGCAATGTGAGAAGTTCACGGCAAGCACGATTTGTTCCGCTTGCCCGGCCTGATGAAGAGTAATATCGTTTCGCATTCCGACTATGAACTTTCGAGAGCTTGCCTATGCGCCGCGTAAAGCTGGACCGGATCGACCGACGTATCCTGCGGGATCTGCAGGAAGATGGACGCATGACCAATGTCGAGTTGGCGCGGCGCGCCGGGATCTCCGCCCCCCCTTGCCTGCGCCGTGTGCGGGCGCTGGAAGAAGCCGACTATATCCGCGGCTATCACGCCGACATCAACCCCGAAGCGCTGGGCTTCGGAGTGACCGTGTTCGCACATGTGGGCCTGAGCAGCCAGGCCGAATCGGATCTGCGCCAGTTCGAGGAACTGGCCCAGACTTGGCCGCTGGTGCGCGAATGCCACATGCTGGCCGGTGAGACCGACTTCCTCTTGAAGATCGTGGCGGAAGACTGGGATGCCTATCAGCGTTTTCTGACGACGCAGCTGACCGCCGCCCCCAATGTCAGCCACGTCAAGTCAGCGCTCGCGATTCGGACCGGCAAGCACCAGCCCGGTGTGCCCATCGACATCCACGCCCCCCAGCATCACGACTAGGGCGCGAAAGCGCCGCTCAGGGCTGCCTCGGCCAGCCCGAACAGCGCGCCGCCCAAGACCGCCCAATGCACCTGGAGCGAGAACCGCAGCAGCAGCACCAAGCTGACGGCGGCAACGCCTGCCGCCACCCAATCGAAACCGCTGGCCGTGAACAGAATTGCCTCACCCAGCACCACCCCGAGGTTCAGGATCACGCCGACGACCGCAGCCGTGATGGCCGCCAGGGCGGCCGCGGCGCGGCGGTTGCGCGACAAGCGCTCCACATAGGGGGCGCCGGCCAGGATGAACAGGAAGCACGGCAGAAAGGTCACATAGACCGTCAGCATCGCGGCGATCGAGCCGGTGAGCCACTGCGGCAGGTCTCCCGCCTGGTTCCACCCGGCGAAGAAACCCACGAACTGCGTCACGAGGATCAGCGGCCCCGGCGTCGTTTCGGCCAGTGCCAGTCCGCGGACCATATCGGCGGACGAAAGCCAGCCATAGTCTTCGACCGCGCGCTCGGCGATGTAAGGCAGCACCGCATAAGCGCCGCCGAACGTAACGAATGCTGCGGTGGTGAAAAGCTCGATCACGCCTAGGAAAGGCGCGGTTCCAAGCGTGGCGAGAATGCCGGCGACGACGGCCCCCCACAGTCCCAGAAAGATGGCGCAGAGCCTGAGCAGACGGCGCCAGCCGCCGCTCTCCTCCGACGCTGCCGGCGCCGCCGGATCGGCGGATGTCCCAAAACCGGCAATGCCGAACCGGCCCGCCAGGACCCCGCACAAGGCAGCGCCCAGCACGATCATCGGGAACGAGACGCCGGGCAATTGCAGCCCAACAAAGGCGGCAAGGGCCAGCAGAGCCGGAACCGGTCCCTTCAGCGTCCGCCGCGCCAGGCGCCATAGCGCGACCGCGATGATCGCGATCACGACTGGGGCAACACCGCGGAAGGCGGCCGTCACCCAAGGTGCATCGCCGTAGGCCGCAGCGATGAACGAAAGCGCCAAGAGAACGACTGCGCCCGGAAGCACGAACAGGACACCGGCGGCAATGCCGCCGGCGAGGCCATTCATGCGAAGCCCCACATAGGTTGCAAGCTGCTGCGCTTCGGGCCCCGGCAGCAGCATGCAGAAGTTGAGCGCGTTGAGAAACCTCTGCTGATCAATCCAACCGCGCCGGTCCACCAGATCGCTCTGCATCATCGCGATCTGGCCGGCCGGCCCGCCGAAGCTGATGAAGCCGAGCTTCAGCCAATAGGCCAAAGCTTGTTTGAGCGTCGGCGGCGTGGGCTGCCTGTCGTGACTGTCGGTCATGGGGTCCTTCTTTTGGCCAGGCGGTGCGAAGCCCGCGCGCACGCGTGGGTTGGTTAGCATTTCGTTTATGACGGTTGGGTGAGAATGCGCCGCGACCCATTGACGATGCCGTCAATGCTTAGAACCATAAGCTGAAGTGCCGCAGCCGAACGGCGAATGTTGCGGCCTCGGGAGATCGGCGGCACCATCGGCCGGTCGGTTCGGGTCTAAACGGGAGGTCAGGCCATGCCAATGCTGGATCGTGCCGGAAACCCGATCATGCTTTGTGCTTCACGTGCGCATGGCGCGACTGTCCTTGGCTGCATCGCGCTGCTGCTTCTCTTCCTGATCGTGCCGCTGAGGGCGGGGCTTGCCCAATCGGCAGTCGATGTTCAGGCGGTGATCGCCAGCCATGCCATGGCGCCGGAAGATGTCGGCTTTCTGCTGTTCGATCCGCAGACTGGCGCGGTGCTGGAGCAGTTGAATGCCGATCGGGGTTACATCCCGGCATCGGTGACCAAGGTGCCGACCATGGTGGCGGCGTTGAACATCCTCGGCGCCGACTACCGATTCGAAACATCGGTCCACACATCGTCAGCGGCTGCGGGCGGGCGGCTGACCGGCAATCTCTATCTGGTGGGCGGCGGCGACCCGTTTCTCGACACCGATGACCTGTCGGGCCTGGCGCAACAGTTGCGCGCACGCGGCATCGCGGCGATTGACGGCGCCTTGGCCTATGACGACAGCCTGCTGGCCAGTGCCGAGGAGATCAATTCCGGCCAGCCGATCCCCGCCCAATACAATCCCGGCGTCGGCGCCCTGTCGGTCAACTTCAACCGCATCCATGTGAGCTGGCAGCAGAGCCGCAGCGTGGGCGGCGTCATCGCCCTGGCCAAAGCCGTGTCGGAAGGCATTGAGATGCCGGTGGACTGGGTCAGTTTCGACCCGGCCCCGGCAGAGACGGATCCCCGTGCCGGCTTCGTTTATGCCGGCATCGGCGGTGGCGAGCGGTGGCTGGTGTCACAGCGGTTGTCGGAGCCCGGGAGCCTCTGGCTGCCCGTCCGCACGCCGGCGCTGCACACGGCAACAGTGTTCTCCCGACTGCTTGAGCAGCAGGGCGTCGCCGTTGGCGCCCCAGTGTCCGCCGTCAGGCCGGCCGGATCGGCGCTGATCGCCCGCCATATGAGCATCCCGCTGGTCGACATCGCCGAACAGGTGCTGCGCTACAGCAACAACCTCTCCGCAGAGCTGGTCGGGCTTTCGGCCTCGCGGCGGCTGACGGGCACACCCATGGGTATCGCCGCCTCCAGCCAGACCTTGGGGCAGTGGTTCGCCACACAGATGCCGGGCGTCGACTGGGGCGGTTTCCGCACCGACAACCATTCCGGCCTCAGCACCTCGGCACGCGTGACCCCGCGGCAGATGGCCAATGTTCTGCTCTACGCCTGGCCGCAGAGCTATGGCGGCCAGCGGCTGTTCGACCTGCTGCGGCCCGTGCGCTGGCAGGACGCCCTGAACCAGGAGCGCCCGGCCGGAACGCCGCCGTTGCAGGTGCGCGCCAAGACAGGGACGGTCTATTACGGCAGCGGCCTTGCGGGCTATCTGACGACCGCCGGCGGGCGGACGTTGGGCTTTGTCGTCTTCGTCTCCGACATCGCAGAGCGCCTGGCCTTGGATGCCGTGATGGACCGCCGCTTCCTGGCGCCACCGCAGGGCGGAAGCGGCTGGCTGACCCGAGCGCGCGAGGTGGAGCGGGAACTGGTCACGGCATGGGCCATGGCCTACTGAGCGATTTGCAGCCGGGAAGAGCGGCCCCGGCTGCCGGTGCCATGATAGACTAGCGCTACGGCCGGCCGATCCAGGTTCAGCCGGAACTCTTTGGAGCAGACAATGGGCTTGAGGTTGAAGTTCAACCTGGTGCTTCTGGCGGCCTTCGTGCTGGGGTTGGTGATCGCGGGCTTTCTGTCGTTCCGCATCCTTCAACAGAACGCCGAGGAAGAGGTCGTGGCAACGGCGCGCCTGATGATGGAGAACGCGCTGGCGATCCGCGCGTACACGTCATCTGAGGTGGGGCCGCTGCTGAACGATGCGGATTTCGACCAGTTCCTGCCCCATACGGTGCCGTCCTATGCCGCGCAGACCAATTTCCGCCTCGTTCAGGAACAGTTCCCTGAATACAGCTATAAGGAAGCGGCGCTGAACCCGACCAACCTGGCGGATCTCGCGAACGAATGGGAAGCCGACATCATCAACCGCTTCCGCAACGAGCCCGGCCTGGATGAGCAGCTGATCGCCCGCGAAACGCCGTCTGGTATCACCATGGTGCTGGCACGCCCGCTGGTGGTCGGCGACGAGGCCTGCCTGGCCTGCCATGGCGCTGTGGACGATGCCCCGCCGGAGATGCTGGCCATGTACGGCCCGGCCAACGGGTTCGGCTGGACTCTGGGCGAGGTGATCGGAGCACAGGTCGTCTCCATCCCGAAATCGGTGCCCATGGCTCGCGCGGAGCAGACCTTCTTCACGTTCCTGATCTCGCTGGTCGTGGTCTTTCTGATCATCGCGGTGTTGCTGAACATCCTCCTGCACATGGTGGTCGTGAAGCCGGTCGTACGCATTTCGCACATGGCAAGCCAGGTCAGCCTGGGGCACATGGACGAACCGGAGTTTGCCTGGCGCGGTCGAGACGAAATCGGGTCGCTGGCCTCATCCTTCAACCGGATGCGACGCAGCCTGGAGAACGCAATGAAGATGTTGGAGGACTAGGTTTGGCGCAGTCGTCCACGACATCGTCTGTTTAAGGATCCGACATGTCGTCCGGCACCGGACATCCACAGTCCATCGGGAAGTACCAGATCGAGGCAGTCCTCGGGCGCGGGGCCATGGGCGTGGTCTACAAGGCCTACGATCCCACGATCGAACGTCACGTGGCATTGAAGACTGTGCGGCCGGACCTATTGGACGGCCGCGACGGCGACCAGCTGCGTGCGCGCTTCAAACGGGAAGCGATGGCGGCCGGCCGCTGCATGCATCCCAATATCGTCGCCGTGTTCGACTTCTCCGACCAAGGCGACACGCCCTTCATCGCCATGGAGTATGTGAAGGGAAAAGAGCTGTCGCAGTTCATCCGGCAGGGCGTGATGTTCGAGCGCAGCGTGGCGCTGTTCATCATCGCCCAGGTGCTGAGCGCGCTTGAATTCGCCCATGGCCAGGGCGTCGTGCACCGCGACGTCAAGCCCAACAACATCATCGTGCTGAAGGGCGGCAAGATAAAGGTGACCGACTTCGGTATCGCACGGCTGGAGGTGACCGGGCTCACGCAAGTCGGCTCCATCATGGGCACCCCAAGCTACATGTCGCCGGAGCAATTCAGGGGCGAAACCGCCGATCACCGGTCGGACATCTTCTCCACCGGCGTGGTGCTGTTCGAGCTGTTGACGGGCAAGAAGCCGTTCCCTGGCGACACCGCCACCGCGATCATGTACCGGGTGCTGCACGAGCCGCCTTTGTCCTTCGCCGATGTGGGGGCGGAGGCACCGGCGGCGCTGGATGCGGTCGTCCGCAAGGCGCTGCAGCTGGAGCCGGCGGACCGGTACCAATCGGCCGACGAATTCGCCCGCGTTCTGCGCAGTGCGCTTTCCGACCCAAAGGCCGAGGGCCGCATCTCACAGTCCGACGAAGAGGTCCTGGTTTCCACCCTCGGCTCCGGGCCCGCGCTGCAGGGTGCTGCGCTGACGTCGCTGGAGGCGGATCTGCTGAGTCGCGCGGAGACGGACCTCGCCCACTATATCGGCCCGATCGCCAAGGTTCTGGTGAAGAAGGCGGCGGCACAGACCACCAGCATCACCGAGCTATATGGGGCGCTGGCAGAGCACATCTCCGCGGACGACGCCCGCGAGGCATTCCTGAAGCGGGCAAAGCGCCTGGAAGGGGGCGGCACGCGCACGATGTCGACGCGTGACACGGCGGGGCGCACCATTTCCACTGCCGTCGGCCGGACCGATGCCAGCGGAACATCTTTCCAGGCTGATGTGCTGGACAGCTTGACCGGCGAACTGACCGTGCATTTGGGTCCGATCGCCCGCGTGCTGGTGAAGAAGTCGGCGCGCTCGGCCGGCACACTGAACGATCTCGTCGGTACCTTGGCCGACCATATTCAGGACGCTGGAGAGCGGCGATCCTTCCTCGACCGCGTGACCGCTCGCCTGCCGGGGGAAGCCTGACGCCGGCCCCTCTTTTGCCCCCTACTCCGGCGCCCGGGTGAAGGGCACGAAGCGCACCCTGGCCGTACCATCGTAGACATCCCGCCGCTCGACGGTGATCGTGCCGTCGGCCTCCTGGCGTTTGCGCACCTCCAGAAGCGTCTGCACGCTGGGCGGCCCGACGGGGATGACCATGATGCCGTCCGGCGCAAGCTGCTGCAGCAGTGGTGGCGGGATATGGTCGATGGCGGCGGTCACGATGATGCGGTCGAAAGGCGCGTGTTCCAGCCAGCCGTGATAGCCGTCCCCGACGCCGAGCTGGATGCCGCCAAAGGCCGGATGCCCGGCCTCCACCATGCCGGCAATTGCCGCCGCGGTCCGCTCCGCCAAGGGTTCCACGATCTCGATCGAATACACTTGGTCGGTGAGATGGGAGAGGACGGCCGCCTGATAGCCGGATCCCGTGCCAATCTCCAGCACCCGGTGCCCCGGCTCGACCGCCAGTACGGACGTCATGCGCGCCACCATATGCGGGGCGGAGATGGTCTGGCCGAAGCCGATGGACAGCGGCGAATCCCGATAGGCGGCATCGCGGTCGCCTGGCAGCACGAAGTCGTGCCGACCCGTCAGCAGCATGGCGGCCCGCGCCCCGTCACCGTAGAGCTGGGCCTGCTGGATCAGCCTCTGCATGAGGTCGAACCTCCTGCCGGCATAACCGGGGTCTTCGCCATGACGCGCCGCCATCTCGGCAACGAATGCATCGCGGTCTTCAAGCGGCGGCGGGTCTGACGGCGCCGCCAATTGCGCCTGTGCGACGAGCGAGCCAACCAGGACCATGCAGGCCCCGAGGATGGCTTCGATCGCCGGGATTCGCCGCGCTGCCGGCATGGTATGCCCCCTGGCCCGATCTGGAAGGCTTGAGGGGGCAGCTTAGCCAAACCCGATGGGCGGGGCCAGAAGGGGCAGCCTACTGCCGCAGCGTCAGGCGATCGCCACCAAGGTCTGCATCATCTGATCGGCAGTCGTCACCGTCTTTGAGATGGCCTGGTAGTTCCGCTGGGCTACGATCAGATGCGTCATCTCCTGCGCCAAGTCGACGTTGGAGCCTTCCAGCGCCCCCGACACGATCTGCGCCGTCAGGTTCTGCGAGTTGCCGTCGACCGCCTCGACGAAGACGCCGGTCTGCAGGGGGTCAGCAAAGTCCGGACTGTTGCGGGAGATGTTGGCCGTGAAGTACGTGTCGCCCACGGGCTTCATCAGGTCTTCGTTGACCACATTGTAGAGCGCCAGACGGAAGCGCTGGCGGGTCTGGCCATTGTCGTACTGCTCGATCAGGTTGCCCTGGCGGTCCGTGCCGTAGGACATCAGCCGGCCGCGGGGATAGCCGTCGGCACTGGCGCTGGCGCCGTTGGTACCGGTACCGGAAAAGCTCATGCCGGAGAAGTCGAAGGTGAAGCCGTTATGGGTGAGCGGCTGGATCACGCCGCCGACCTCGGTCAGCGACCCGACCAGCGCATTCGTCGGGTCGTGCAGATCCCAGCCGGTGCCGTTCCAGCGCAGCATATAGTCATAGGTGATGCTTGAAGGGCTGGGCAGCGGTGGAATGGTGATGGAACCGTCGGCAGCCGGGTCGCCGATCGCCGCATCCTGGCCCGCGGCGTCCTCGGGAAGCGAGTCCGCCTGATAGGCAAGGAAGGTGATCGGTGCCTCCAGGACCGAACCGTCCGCGGGCACATAGCCGATCACATTGACGTTGCTGGTAGCCTCCTGCGGCAGCAGGGCGTAGCGGGAGAAGCGCATGGGCCCGGGCGTGCCGGTGACGGCGCCGGTCGTCTCGTCGATCGCCCATCCGTGCACGTAATAGCCTTCCGCGGTCGTGAGATACTTGCCCGACGTCGTGTCCGTCATCTGGAAGCCGCCGTCGCGGGTGTAGAGCGTGCCAGGCTGATTGGCCCCGGCCACTTCGGTGCCATCCAGCGTCTTGGTCACGCGGAAGAAGCCACGGCCGGAAATCGCCACATCGAGGTCACGCCCCGTGGTCTCCACCTGGCCCTGCATGCCGATGAAGTTGTGGTTGCGCGCAATCACGCCCTTGCCGGCAGAGGATTTGTCGGCCTCGCCGGCCACCAGATCGGCGAACCGGGTCTCGGTGCGCTTGAAGCCCGTGGTGCCCACATTCGCGATGTTGTTGGAGATGTTGGCCATCGCCTTGTCCTGGGCCTTCATGCCCATGACGCCGATCGCCATGCTGTTGTTGATGGTCATCGCGTCACCCGTCTTGTGGCTGCCACCTGGGTCATCGGCTCAGGCGGGATCAGTTCAGGATGTTGACGGCCGTGCGCAGCATCTCGTCGCTGCGCGACAGCGCCTTGGAGTTCAGCTCGTAGGCGCGCTGGGCTTCGATCAGATTGGTGATCTCAGAGACCGTGTCGACGTTGGACCGCTCCAGGTAGCCCTGCAGCAGCACACCACGCCCTTCGAGGCCGGGCGTGTCGCTCTGCGCCTGGCCCGAGGCCGAAGTCTCGCGGAAATAGTTGCGGCCGACGGCTTCCAGCCCATTCTCGTTCTGGAACAGGCTGAGCTGAATATCGCCCACCTGCTGCAGCTCGGTCTGGCCCGCCAGTTCCTGCCAGATCCCGCCGTTCTCGGCGATGGTGACGCTAAGCGCGTTGACGTCGATCGTGCCGCTGACGCCGTTCAGCCGGTAGCCCTCGGTGGTCACGATCTCGCCCTCGCTGTTGACGGCGAAGGACCCCGCGCGGGTATAGGCCAGCGAACCGTCGGGCATGGTGACCTCGAAGAAGCCGCGGCCGTTGATGGCGACGTCGAAGCTGTTCTCGGTCTGCTGCAGCGCGCCGCTGGTGAAGATGCGGTAGGACCCGTTGATCTGCGAGCCCAGGCCGATCTGCAGACCGGTGGGCCGGATCGTGCCGGAATCGCTCGTCGGCTGACCGACCACCCGGTAATTCTGGTACATCAGGTCGGCAAAAAGTGCATGCTGGGTCTTGAACGCAGTGGTGTTCACGTTCGCCAGATTATTGGTGATGACGGAGACGTTGCGCTGCTGCGTGCTCATGCCCGTCGCGGCGATATGGAGCGATTTCATCATGACTGCGGCATCCTGCTTGCCAACCTGACCGTGGGCCCGAAAGGGGCGCTCGGGGACGGTTATGCAAGGGGGATGCCAGTTCCCCAGCGGACTGGCGACGCCATTTGTTGACGATCAACAATGTGTCGATCGACATTCCGCCGCATCGGTGTAGAAGCGGAGGCCAAAGGCGAACAGCGGTCATGGCAAGCTTGCCACGGTCCAGGACGCCACCATCGACGGAAGCCGTGCAGGCCTCGGACGGCCCTGGGCTGAGACGGGCGTATCGGGGGCGACCGCGGGCAGCTCCGCGGTCCAAAGGGGGGCCGAATGTCCGGAATTGCCTTCGCCGCCGGAGATCAGGCGGAGCGCCGGGTAGACCGGATGCTTTCGGCGCTGGTCCAGGTGCCCGCCGAAACCCATGTGGAGGCGCCCAACTCGAACCTCGCTATGGGAGGTATATGGCATGCTGCCACGGCTGGCAGCCGGCGGCCACTTTGGTTCGGCGGCCGCTACTTGGTGGCGGTCGACGGCGAGTTCTATGGTGCAGACAAGTCGGACCCGTACCGCCCGTTCGCCGAGATGGCGGACGGCGACCGGTTCGACCGGATAGCCACACTCAACGGCAGCTTCGCCTTCGCGATCTGGGACGCCCAATCGCGGACCATCATCCTTGGTGCCGACCGGCTTTCCACACGGCCGCTTTACTACTGGCAGGATGCGGGTGCCCTGGGCGTTGCGAGCAGACTGCACGGCTTGCTGGCTGACGACCGCTCGCCCCGACGGCTCTCGCGAACTGCGGTCGTGGAGCTTCTTGCACATCTGCGCACCTTCGGCCGGCGCACAATGTTCGCCGACATCAGCGGGCTGGTGGCCGGAGAGGTTGTGCGGCTGACCCTGGACGGCAGCGTCAGCCGCCAGCAACCGGCACGGCCTCAGTTCTTGGGGAGCCGGCGCAATCGACAGGACTACCGCTGCGATCTGGCGGATGCGCTTCGGGCCGCCGTCGCCAAGAGAACCGACGATGAGGCACGTCCGGTCCTGCTGTTGTCGGGCGGTCTCGATTCGCGTCTGGTGGCCGCCTCGGCATCGTCGATCGGGCGGTCTTTGCCGTGCTACAGCGTCGCGGCGTGGCGCAACCGTGAGATCACGATCGCCGAGAAGGTGGCGCGGGCCGCCGGACAACGTTTCGAGTTTCGCGCGCTTTCAGCCGACGATGTCAGTGCCGCGTTCGATATGTCGATTGCCCTGACCGACTGTGCGCATCAGCCGTGCCTTTCTCTGCCACCGGCCTATGCCTCGCTACGCGCCGACGGGTACCACGCGGTACTGAACGGACATCTTCTCGACATCTTCTTTCGCGGTACGTACCTGCCCAAGGCGAAGCTGAAGGTCGGCCGGTCCGGCGCGACGCTGCCCAGGTTGGTGCCACCGGCAGATGCCGCGCCCGAGACCATCTCGGCCACCCACCATATCCGCAGCGAGTGGAACGCGGCTCAAGCGTCACTTGCGGTCGATCTGGCGGACGCGTTGCCGACCATCGCCGCTGCTGGCGTCGGCGCCGCACTTGCGACCATGGATTTCAGCGATCCAGCCGACGCGTACCATGTCTTCGTTCTTCACGCCCTTTCACGACACGCCAGCCACGGCGACTTCCTGGCGGCAACGCCCTTCATGGAAATGCGGACGCCGGCCCTGGATCGCGATCTTCTGGACCTCTTTTTCACTCTGCCGGTCGATTGGAAAGCGCGGGGGCTTGAGGTACGCAGTGTTGCACGATCGATCTCCAGAGCTCCGTTTCGTATCATCGACAGCAATACTGGCGCGCCGATGGGGTGGCCTTACCCGCTTCAGCTGTCCTTGCTTATGGCACGGGCTGCTGTCGGTCGACTTCACGGGTTTCGGGACGGAAGCAGGTTATCGGACCCCAAGCTGACGCAGGGGTCATGGCTAAACTGGCCTGAGTTCCTGCGATCGTGCGACGGCATGCGGATTCGGCTTCAGGCCCTCTGCACATCGTCTCCGCTCTTTGACGCCGGGCTGCTCCGGCAACCGGAGCTACAGCGGGTAGTCGACGCCCATCTCACCCAACGAGCCGTGGCGACGAAGTTCTTGATGATGCTGCTCGGCCTGGATTCGTGGATCCGCAGAGTCGGCTTCACGGCAGTGGCAGACTGAAGCAAGAAGGCATCGTGATGCGCCGGCCCGATGTCCGGATCCCGTTCCGCTTCAGTCTCCGGGGCGGTTCGGCACCTCTCTTTGCCTCTCGCTCCTGTTCGCCCCTCTACACGGCGTCCGTCTCCAGGTGTAGGGCTGCGGCATCATGGTGGCGCTACGATGACATCTCCGCACAGCTCAGCGTCGAACCCCCGGATCCTTCAGCGCGATGATGTCGCCGTCGTCTCTGCAAGGGGCTCGACCAGGAACCGGCTCATGCTGAGCCCCTACTCGGCCACAAGTCCTTCTGTCGCTATCCTCAAAGACACCGGCAAACGCAGCGGAAGCGACAAGAGCTTCGCTGCCATCGGCCGCCTCTTCCTGCGTGTTGCCGCTCGCAGGCGTTCATACCGGCGACTTCAAACCTCATGGTCCGGCAGCTCCCGCTTCCTGCGCTCCACATAGTCGCGCAGGGACTCGTTGATGCCATCGTCCAGCGGCGGGGGCTGGTAGTCGGCGAGCATCTTCTTCCACACGGCGTTGGCGCGGGCCGCAGCGTCCTTCTCGCCGTCGGCGGACCATTGTTCGAAGCTGTTGTTGTCGGCGATGGCCGAACGGTAGAAGGCCGTTTCGAAATGGGCCTGGGTGTGGGCGCAGCCGAGGAAATGGCCGCCGGGTCCGACCTCCTGGATCGCTGAAAGGGCCTGGCCGTCGGCGGACAGGTTGATGCCGCGGGCGAAGGTTTCCAGGATGCCCAGCTGGTCAGCGTCCATCACGAACTTCTCATAGCCCATCACCAGGCCGCCCTCCAGCCAACCGGCGGCGTGCAGCACGTAGTTCACGCCCGCCATCAGGGTGGCGTTCAGCGTGTTCGCGGCCTCGTACGCGGCCTGCGCGTCCGGGATCTTGGAGCCGCAGAGGCCGCCGCCGGAACGGAACGGCACGCCGAGCCGGCGCGCCAACTGCGCGGCACCGTAGAGCACCAGTGCCGGCTCCGGCGTGCCGAAGGTGGGCGCACCCGACTGCATGGAGATGGAGCTGGCGAAGGTGCCGAACACCACCGGCGCGCCGGGGCGCAGAAGCTGGGTCAGCGCCATGCCGGCCTGGGCCTCGGCATAGAGCTGGGCCAGCGTTCCGGCGGACATCACCGGGCTCATGGCGCCAGCCAGGATGAAGGGCGAGACGATGCAGGCCTGGCCCGCCCGGGCATAGGCCTTCAAGGCCCCCAGCATGGTGGCGTCGAACACCAGCGGCGAGTTGGCGTTGATCAGCGCGGTCAGCACGCACTGGCTGTCGACGAAGGCGTCGCCATAGGCCAGCTTGGCCATGGCGACGCTGTCTTCCGCCCGCTCCGGCGCCGTGACCGAGCCCATGAAGGCCTTGTCCGTTAGGGTCAGATGGGCCAGCAGCATGTCGAGATGCCGCTTGGGCACCGGCACGTCCACCGGTTCGCAGATCGTGCCACCGGAGTGGTGCAGCCAGGGCGACTGATAGGCGAGCTTCACGAAGTTGTGGAAATCTTCCAGCGTCGCATAGCGGCGGCCGCCGTCCAGATCGCGCACGAAGGGGGGCCCGTAGGCCGGCACGAACACCGTGTTCGGCCCGCCGATCGTGACCGAGCGTTCCGGATTGCGGGCGTGCTGCGTAAATTCGCGCGGGGCCGTCGCTTGGATGATCTGCCGGCACAGGCCGCTATCGAAGCGCACCCGCTCCCCATCCACATCCGCGCCGGCCTCGCGCCAGATATCCAGCACCTCCGCATCGCCGCGGAACTCGATGCCGACCTCTTTCAAGATGAAATCGCTGTTGCGCTCAATCAGCTCCAGCCCCTCTTCGTCCAGCACCTCGTATGGGCGGTGATGGCGGGTGATGAAGGGGCTTGAGGCGACCATGGCTCGCGCGCGGGCGGCCCGCTTGGCATCACGCCCACCGCCGACCGGCCGGCGCCGACCGACCCGCGCCGTCGCCTCGGGTTCCAGCGGCGCTTGGTCTGGCACTTCGGTCGGCTGCACCAGCGGCGTGAGGGGTGTGCCGGCGGTCGGGTCGTCGGGGGTCTTGGGGTCGGCCATGGCGTCGGATCCGGTATCGCGTGGTATCGCTGCGACCGGAATTATGGGTGACGTTTCAAGCGCGTTATGGCGCTGGAGCGACGTCGGACCACTGACATTGCGGCATCTTGCGCCGAATGCCGCCCACAGCGTATGGCCGCGGGCGGCCTCTCGACAGCCGGCCTGGGGGACGCGGGGCCTATCCTGGCGTCACCAAGCCAGCCGCTACTGAGCCGCCTCAGTCTCCTGGCGGAGTTCGATCACGCGGTCGGCGAGACGGCCCGACAGCTCCTGCAGATGGTGGAAAGTGCAGGTGTAGCTCGCCAGGCCCAGGCTGAGGGAGCGGAGTTCCACGATCAGGTCGTGCATCTCCGCCTGGGGCACGTAGGCCTTCACCTCATCCCAACCATCCCAGCCGGGGCGGCCGTCGAAGCCCAGGATCTGGCCGCGGCGGGAGCTGAGCACACGCTGGACCTTCGGCGTGAAATCCGTCGGCACGGAGATCACCACCTCCAGGATCGGCTCCAGCAGCACAGGGCCGCATTTGGGCATGGCTTCCTGCATGGCCTGACGACCGCAGGTTCGGAACGCCATGTCGGAGCTGTCGACCGTATGGAACTGACCGTCGAACAGGTTGACGGCCACATCGACCACGGGGAAGCCTAACGGCCCGCGCTTGAGATAGTCGCGCACGCCGGCCTCCACCGCGGGGATATAGTTGCGGGGAATGGCGCCGCCGACGATGCTTTCCGTGAACTCGAAGCCCACGCCACGCTCCAGCGCCTTCACCTCGATATGGACATCGGCGAACTGGCCGTGCCCGCCGGTTTGCCGCTTGAAGCGGGAATGCAGTTTCGTGCCGGTGCGGATCGTCTCTTTATACGGCACCTGTGCCTGGCGGGCGGTGACGGCCACGTTCGACTTGCGGCGCATGCGATCGATGGCGATCTGCAGATGGATCTCGCCGCGACCGTGCAACTGCAACTCGCCGGTGTCGGCGTCGTGGCGGAAGGTGATCGACGGATCTTCCTCCACCAGCCGCTGCAATCCGCCGGTCATCTTCACTTCGTCGGCCCGGTTCTCCGGCGCTACCGCCATCGAGAAGACCGACGACAGGGGCTCCGGCCAATCCTCCGCCCGGCTGTGGCCGGCAGGGGTCAGCACATCGCCTGTCTCTACTGCGTCCATGCGGCCGAGCGCCACCACCTGGCCTGCCGTCGCCTCCGTCAGCTTCGACGTGGAGCCGCCGTTGATATGGAAGATGCCGCTTAACTTGGTGTCGCCGAAGGTCATGCCGTCGGTGATCCGGCCCCGCCAAACGCGGGCGAATGACTGCTTGCCGGTGTGGGGCGCATGCACGGTCTTGAAGACCTGCGCAACGGCCGCGCCGTCCGGCGCGCCGCGGCGGGCCGCCGTCGCCTCGACGGTCGGGACCTCGTGGCGCAGTGCCTTCAAAAGCCGCCGCACGCCGCCGTCCTTTTCCGCCGAACCGAACAGCACGGGCACGATCAGATCGTCCGCCAAGTCTTTCGTGAGCTGGCGATAGACGTCCTCCGCCGGTGGCTGGATATCTTCCAGCAACTGCTCCAACAGCGTGTCGTCGAAATCGGCAAGGCTCTCCAGCAGCTCTTGCCGGGCCGCCTGCTCACGATCCTTCACGCTGTCGGGGATCTGAATCAGCGATGAGGGCTTGCCAGGGTTGTACTGATAGGCGCGTTCGGAGACGAGATCGACATACCCCGTGACGGTGTCGCCTTGCCGGATCGGCACTTCGCGCAACACCAGAGGTCGGGCCGAAACACTCTGCAGAGTCTGGATCAGATCGGCCGTCTTGGTATCGCCCGTGTCCATCTTGTTAATAAACAGGATGTGGGGGATGGCATATTCGTCCAGCAGACGCAGCACCGGGCTGAGCGACACGGCCCTCGCAAGATCCGGCTCGCACACCACGATGGCGACATCGACGGCCATCAGGGCATTAATCGCCTCTTGCTCAAGCTCGATGGATCCCGGGCAGTCGAGAAATGTCCAATTCTCTTCGAGGAAGGTGGTATGCGCGACCGAGAGCTCGGTCGACATCTGGCGGGCGCGGGCCTCCTCGCTGGCATCGCCGAAGGTGGCGCCGTCCTTGATCAGGCCCTTGCGGCCTATGGCGCCGGTGACGAACAGCAGGCTCTCCAACAACGACGTCTTGCCGGAAGACTGCGGCCCGACCAGGGCAGCAGCCCGGGGCAAGGCGGGATGGACAATCTGATCGGGTGAGCTTGGCATCGACGCCTCCGGTTCGCGCTGCTTTGCCTGGCGATTGTGTTCGCCGGTTTGTGTCCTGTGTTGAGAGCCCGGCCGAAGCCGACGGCATACGATTTCGATAATCGCTTTGCCGTCAAAGGGTTGGCGTTGCTCCGCCGAACCGCGTTGGGCCGGTGGCCGTTCCTCTTGTCATCAAGGTTTAACGCGGAACGCCCAAGAGTCCATTGCAAAAAAGCAGCGACATGCCGATGGCGACGCGGCTCCCAACCGTCCGCCAGATCACTTCCCGCCCATCGCCAAATCTGAGAAACCTAAACACCCGATTCACAGTCAAAGAAAGTGGAATGAACTCAAATCGATTATTAGGGTGCGATATTTTTGTACAACGCTGCGCAATTCCGTTTCCCTTAACGATAATTTTAGAAAGCGTCTGAACTATACACCCAATCTTTCGGAGTTCGAACCCATGCTGCGCAATCTATCCATCAAGTATCGCTTATTTGCAATTGTCGGGCTGGCCGTTATCGGCCTTGCGGCCATTGCTGCAAACGGCCTGTGGGAACTCAAACAAGGGTTGATGCAGGATCGCCAAGACAAGACTCGCGAGCATGTGGAATTGGCGATCAGTATCGCGACTGATTTCCATCAGCAGGCCGAAGCGGGCGATATTGACGCGGCCGCGGCACGCGCCGCCGCGGCAGAGGCCATTCAGGTATTGCGGTATGCGGGCAACAACTACTTCTGGATCAATGACCTGGAAGGCATCCTGGTGATGCATCCGCATCGGGAAGACCAGATCGGCACCAGCATGCTGGATCTGACGGACCGCGAGGGAACCAAGATCTATCAGGAGTTCCTGCGGGCCGTCGCGGACGACGGTGCCGGCATCGTCGATTACATCGGACGCCGGCCGGGCACTGAGATCAACGCGCCCAAGATCGCTTATGTTCAGACCTTCGAACCCTGGGGCTGGGTGATCGGCAGCGGCATCTACGTGGACGACGTGCAGACGGCATTCTACGAGCAGGCGCAAGAGGTCGGGCTGATCCTGCTGGCGGTGGTCGCGGTTGTCGGCGGCGTCTCCTTCCTTGTTGCGCGAGCCCTCTCAGGCGCCATCGTCAGGACGGCCGACTGCATGGGCAAGCTTGCAGAGGGCGACAACGGCGTGACCGTCCCCTATACGGCCAGCGGCGACGAAATCGGCCGGATGGCCCGCGCCGTCGAGGTCTTCCGCCAGAACGCGATCGAGAACGCCAGGCTGAAGGAGGAACAGCAGCAGCAAGAGCAGCGCATGGCGGGACAGAGGCACGCCGTGCTGCAGAAGATGGCGGACGATTTCGAGGGTGAAATCGGCGGCATCGTCGATGCGGTCTCAAGCGCAGCAGGCGCGATGATGCAGCAGGCCGACACAATGTCGGAGGTCGCAGAGACGACGAACACGCAAGCCGGCGCCGTTGCCTCCGCGGCCGAAGAGGCCTCGCTGCACGTGCAGACCGTTGCGGCCGGGTCGGAAGAGCTGGAGGCCTCCATCAGCGAGATTAGCCGCCAAGTGCAGCACCAGGCCGGGCTGTCGGACACCGCCGCGGAGGCCGCACAGACCTCAAGCGCGCAGGTGCACGACCTGGCCCAAGCTGCGGAGAAGATCGGCGAGGTCGTCCAGCTGATCACCACGATCGCCGACCAGACCAATCTCTTGGCCCTCAACGCCACGATCGAGGCGGCGCGAGCCGGTGACGCGGGTCGTGGCTTCGCCGTTGTGGCCAGCGAGGTCAAGCAGCTCGCCAACCAGACATCCCAGGCAACGGAACAGATCGGCTCTCAGATTGCCTCGATCCAGGATCGCACCAAGTCGACCGTTGGCACGATCGAAGCGGTGGGTCAGCGGATCGGCGAGATGCGCGAGATCGCCGCGGCCGTGGCCGCTGCGGTGGAAGAGCAGAACGCAGCCACCAGCGAGATCAGCGCCAATACCCAACGCGCAGCACAGGATACGACCCAGGTCAGCGAGAATGTCGTGGGTGTTACCACCGCGTCGGGCTCCACACGATCCGCCGCGGAGGCAGTGCAGAATGCCGCCCATCAACTCTCGCAGCAGTCGGTTTCGCTGCGCGGGGTCGTCGACACCTTCCTGGCGACGGTGCGGGCGGGGTAGCGCCGCGCGCCCGTCACAAAGGCAGCACCGGGGGGCCGTCGACGTAGGGAGACAGGGCCATCACGATGAACCGATGGACCGGCGTCGGCACGCCCAGTTCTTCACCCAGACGTACAACGGCGCCGCTGAGCCACGGCAGCTCCAGCGGCGCACCGCGTTCCAGATCCACCTGCATCGAAGATTTCATCTCCGCTGGCAGCGTGTCGTAGAACGCGTGGTGCCGGGCGACGATGTCCGGGGCAACGTCGATCGCCTTGGCGCGCGCCAAAGCTTCGACTTCCCGCATGCCGGCATTGATCAGGGCCCGTGTTCCGTCATGGCTGCGAAGCGAGCCGATTGGCAGGCGCGTGAGCGTGGTCACCCCAGCATTCGTCGCCAACAGGATGAACTTCTCCCAGATGTCCGGCAGGATACGGTCGCTTGCGACAGCGCCGATGGCGGCGTCCGACAGAAGGCCCTGCAGGCGCTGAACGCGTGGCGAGATCGGGCCCGCAAGCTCACCGAACACAATGCGCTCAAGGGCGCCGGTCTGGCGGATGACGCCGGGACGCTCGATGACGGCGGAGATGTAGGCCGTCCCGCCCAGCACCGGCTCGGCCCCAAGCCGCTCGCGCAAGACCTCGTGGCTTTCCACGCCGTTCAGCAGTGGGACCACCATCGTACCGTCGCCCACGAGGTGGCGGCAGTGATCCGCGGCCGCAGCGCAGTCCCGCATCTTGACGGTGAACAGCACGAGATCGACCGGTCCGACCGAGGCCGGATCATCGGTCGCCACCACATCGGCGACCGCAACGTCGCCCCGCACACTCTCCAGCTGAAGACCGTCGGACCGCAGAGCGGCCAGATGGGCACCGCGGGCCACGAAGGTCACGTCGTGGCCGGCTGCGGCCAGCCGGGCGCCAAGGCAGCCACCGACGCCGCCGGCCCCCATGACGCAGACCTTCATGGATGCAGACCTAGCCGCCGGAAGCGGCCGGCGCCGCCTCACCCGACAACGCCGTCTCGAACGCAGCGACAGCCTGCTCAAACTTGTCGCGGCACCCGGTGTTGCAGAACTCGACGACCCTGCCGTCGTAGAGCGTCAGGGAGTCCGGGCTGACCGGGTCGCCGGACCAGGGGCAGATAGAGTTGATGCAGTCTTCCAGGCGCAGACCGTCCATGGGCCTAATCCTCCGGCAACAAATCTCACGGCGCACCGGCACGGGGCGCGTCACTCTTCAGGATTGCTTGGGTCCGGGCCGCCGAGCACCACATCCACTTCAATCGTCCCCGCGGCCTCAAAATGGAGCGTCATGGGGAAGCTGTCCCCCTCCGCCAGCGCTGCATCAAGCCCCATGATGCAAATATGGAGCCCATCCGGAGCCAACACGACAGTTCCACCCGACGGCACCGCAATCCCATGCTCGACTGGAACGAAGCGACGCCCGCTTCCATGGTCCGTGTCGCGCAGCAGCTCAGCGGAGTCCGCCGCCGTCGTCGCCGCCGACACCAGCACGTCCTCCACATCTCCTAGATTGGTCATGGTGAAGAAGGCATAGGCCGGCTGCGACGTGTCGGACGGCGGCAAAGCGCCCCACGGCCGCTCGATAATCATGTGGCCGAGTTGATACTCGACCGCGCAAGCCGGCAGAGCCGGACCCGCCAACGCCGCAAGCGCAACCAGTCCGGCCTGAGCGAATTGCTTCACCACAAACATTCCCCTCAATCGACGTGCGTCGCTTCTGTGGCACTCATGCTGCCAATGTCAGCCCGCGCTGCAGGGCTGCATTCAGGCGGCGGGAGAAGGCCGCGGGGTCAGGCACCGGATCGCCTTCGACGATGCGCGCCTGGTCCAGCATCAGAAACGCCAGTTCCCGCACCTGATCCTTGTCGTCGTCCGAACCACCGGCCATCTCCGCCATCTTGGCGATCAGCGGATGGCGGGGATTGACCTCCAGAACTCGCCTGCTGGCTTCGCCGCGCAGCTGTCCGTGCTGCTTCAGCAGCCGTTCCAGATGCATGTCCATATCGTGTTCGTCGGCCACCAGGCAGACCGGGCTGTCGGTCAGCAGTTCGGAGGTGCGCACATCCTTCACCTCCTGGTCCAGCGATAGCTTGAAGGCCGCGATCAGCTGATCGATGTTGGCGGCCTCGGGCGGTTCTTCCGACTTGTCCTCGCCGTCCTTCTCCGGCGCCTTGACCTTGGAAAGATCGGTGCCGGCCCGCGTGACGGAGCGCAGTGGCTTTTCCTGCACCTCGCCTACTGCGGGCACCCAGAACTCGTCCACCGGATCGGTCAGCAGCAGAACCTCCACGCCGCGGGCGCGGAATCCTTCGAGTTGGGGCGACTTCTTCAGGGCCTCCACATCCTCGCCGGTGATGTAGTAGATCGCCTCCTGCCCCTCCTTCATGCGGCTGACATAGTCGTCCAGCGTCACCCACCCATCGAACTCGGTGGACTGGAACCTAAGCAGCGCCAGCAAGGCTTCGCGCTGGTCGGCATCCTCATAGACCCCTTCCTTCAAGAGCGGCCCGAAGCTGTCCCAGAAGCCCTCATAGGCTGCGGGATCTTCCTTCGCCTTCGTCGTGATCTCGGACAGAACGCGCTTGGTGACGGCCTGGCGGATCTTCGCCAGCACCGGATTGCGCTGCAGCATCTCGCGGCTGATGTTCAGCGGCAGGTCTTCGCTGTCGACGATGCCGCGCAGGAAGCGCAAATAGGGCGGCACCAGACCCTGGGCCTCGTCCGTTACGAACACGCGACGGACATAGAGCTTCACGTGATGCTTGCGCTCGGGCTGGAACAGGTCGAAGGGCTGGGTCGACGGCACGAAGACGAGAACGGAATACTCCATCACGCCTTCGACCTTGTAATGGATGGTCAGCCACGGATCGTCGAAGGCGTGGCCGACATGGTGATAGAATTCTCTGTAGTCGTCGTCGCTGATATCGGATTTCGACCGGACCCAGAGCGCCGAAGCGCGGTTCAGCGTTTCCTCTTCGCCCTTGTCGTCGGCCATGACGATGGGCAGAGCGATGTGGTCGGAATAGGTCTTGACGATGTGCCGGATGCGGTGGGCCTGCAGGAACTCATCCTTGCCCTCGGCCAGATGCAGTTTGACCGTGGTGCCGCGCGGAACGTCGTCGGCCTCGCCGATGGTGAAGCTGCCTTTGCCGTCGGAAATCCAGCGCCAGCCCTCCGGCTCACCGGCCTTGCGGCTCAACACCTCGACCTGATCGGCCACGACGAAGGCCGAATAGAAGCCGACGCCGAACTGCCCGATCAGGGCCAGATCTTTCTTGGCATCACCGGTCAGGCCTTCCATCGCCGCCCGAGTGCCCGAACGCGCGATCGTGCCCAGGTTGTCCACCATGTCCTGGCGGTTCATGCCGATGCCGTTGTCGCCGATACTCAAAGTACGGGCGTCTTTATCGACGGAGAGCGTGATCCTGTAAGGGTCGTCGCCGGCCAGCTCGCTCTGCGTCAGCGCCTCATAGCGCAGCCGGTCGCACGCATCGGATGCGTTGGATATCAGCTCACGGAGGAACACCTCCTCATGGCTGTAAAGGGATTTGGCGACAATCTCCAAGAGCCGGCTGACTTCGGCCTGGAACGAAAGCTTTTCCTCGGTCATCACCCGTCAATCGTGTTTGTTGGTTGGTGCAGGATGGTCGCTGATATGTGCAAGTCAGCGCCCGCACGCAAGCCCGTTGGTGCAATCCCGAGGTCTCTTCCGCTGCCTCGCCCTGGCCCGGCAATCGTCCGGGCTAAGGCATGAGCGCCTCCATGTCCGACCCGTTGACCAACGCCTCTCCCGCGGTCGTCAGCGCGATGTCGAACACCAGAACCGGGTTGCCGGAGGCATCCACCTCAGGGCGACCGATCGCAGAGATGACCTCCAGCATCAGGGCCGCCTCGTCGCCCAAGCCGGCGAGGGCCTGACGCAGCTGCTCCACCCGACCAAGCGTGACGGTTGCGGCTGCCGTCACCCCCAGAGGGGAATCGGCCGCTACCGTCAGCGTACCGTCCGCGACAAGCGAATAGGCCGGTGCCTCAAGCCTGAGTCCGCTCAGCTCAACTTCGCTTGCGACATCGCCCATTGCCGCCGTAATCGCCAGGCCGGCTTCGGCAAACGCCTGATCTTCACCCAACACCGGGATCCGATCGAGCGCGACTGCCAGCGCGTCGATCATCGCGGCCCTCGGGACCCGTTCGAAGGCGACGCCCATGACAATCTCGCTCGGAATCAGCTCTGCGCCCAACGGCGGTGCAGGCTCGAGACCGGCGATACTCATGCCGCCACTGCAATCGAGCGTCGAAACCTCGTCGGCGAATCCGCTCATGTTGCAGACGCCGTCCGTCTCCTCGAACGTTATCCCGAACCCAAACACCTCATACCGAAGATTGTCATAGTCGAAGCTGAACGCTGCGTTTGCAAACAGGGGCGCCTGGCTGAGTGCGCCGCGGAAAGCGGCCGCAATGGCCTCCTCATCAGGTTCCAGGTCGACCGAACCCGGAATCAGATCGGCAAAAATGCGCATCAGTCTGGCACCGGAGTCCACATTGAGCGCCTCCACCGCCCATTCCGTCGCGATGCGGTCTGC
The DNA here is from genome assembly GCA_028281925.1 of Alphaproteobacteria bacterium. Classification (GTDB taxonomy): domain Bacteria; phylum Pseudomonadota; class Alphaproteobacteria; order DSM-16000; family Inquilinaceae; genus JACKIG01. The sequence continues at coordinate 48,891 of JANQIX010000014.1, read as the reverse complement.
CGTGACGCTCAGCCCGAATTGGCTGTCGAGTGACTCATAGCCTTCGTAGATGAGGTCGCCGTAGGCGTCGGCCATGCCCGGCCCGGTGCGCGTATGCTCTCCGCTCATGGTGAAGAGGGCGATGTTGGCGCCACCCCCCGTCGCGTCGAAGGTCTGGACCATATCCTCCATGTGGCTCTCGTAGGCTGAGATCCAGCCGGTCTCAAAGTCGACGAGCGCCGTGGTCTCGCCGTCGCCGTAGGTCATGTCCCCGGAAAGGCCGATGTCGACTGAGTCGATGTTCAGTACGGCCGGCATGGACATCGTAATCATGTATTGACCGTCACCCGCAGGGTCCAACTGCCACTCGCTCGGCCCAAAACCCATGCTCATCAGCCCTGCGAAAGCCAGCTCATAGGCCGGAATCGCCGCGACATAGTGATCTTCCTCAGCAGCCACGGTGATATCGCCCTCGAACACCATGTCGATCAGGCCCGCCATGGGCCGCATCCACTCGGTCAGCAGGCGTTTCAGATCGCTCTCCAGCTGAGCGGCCGTCTGGTCCGTGGCCTGGGCTGCGGCGGTGATGGGCAAAGCGAGGCACGCGGCGAGGGCGACGCCGGCCGGGATTGCTGTGTGTCGCATGAGAGTCTCCTTCGGCCGCATCAGGTGCAGATATGCGGCGGTCCGTGACGCAAGCTACCGGAGCAGCTCCGGGACAAGGGGGGCCATGTCGGCGCCATTCAGCAAGACGACGCCGTCGGGCGTCACCTCCGCCTCATAGCGCCGGATCGTTTCGCCATCGTCACCGATGTCGAGCCGGCCCATGGCCTGGAAGAGGGTCAGCGCCATCGCGCCCTCATCGTCGATATCCAACGACAGCAGGTCCGCCACAACGCGGTCGAGCCCGGCGACCCGCATCGTACCGCTCGCGGCAAGGCCGAACTGGGACAGCCGCGACGCAGCCGCTGCAGCATCGATCTCGACCGAATAGGCCGGCGCCGTCACGCGCATTTCTCGGGTCCTGAACTCGCTGCCGGCAGCCACCATTGCCTCGTGGATTGCCCCGACTGTCAGCGGAACCAACTCGTCCTCATCCATGTCCGGCAACCATTGCAGCGCCTGCTTCAACCGATCCAGGATCGCGGAAATGGGTATCTGCGTGGCCCCGAAGTCGGCGACAATTTCGTTGGGTATCAGCGACGGGAGCGGCGGCAGCGGCACGACCTCAAACTCACGCCCCTCATAACGAACGGTCAGATCGAGCATCTCATCGGCCAGACCGGACAGCGCAACGGTGAATTCGCCATTGCCGACATGCACGCCTTCGCCTTCGAAATCGGTGTCCAGCGCCTCCAGCGTGACTTCGGCTGTGACGCCGCCGATCAGCGCCGGCGTGTCGGCAAACAACCGGCCTAGCGCACGCACCATCGCGCGCTCTCCATATCGACCGCGCATGCCCTGCCGGCTATCGGTGATCGTCTGCACGCGTTCGATGAACTGGATCAGCTGTTCCAAGCGAAGGTCGACGATCGACAGCCCCATCTCCAGAGAACCGAGAGACATGCTGTCGCCTCCCGCCGGATCGTCAAAACTGAGATCACGAAGCCCGAGCCCATATCGAACCTGATAGCTGCCCGGCTCGGCCTCATCGGACGCCACGACCACCGTCAAGGCATCCAAGCCGAACTGGCCGTCTTCAGCATCGGGCGGCGACAGCAGGATGTCATTCAGCGAAACATCGAGATCGAGGAAGAGGCCGAGATCGGCGGAGAACTCTCCGATGACAGATTGCGAACCGATCGACAGCGACCTGGTCCAATCGGACTCTCTGCGGCTCAACTCGTAGAGATTCGGCACGGTCAGCGAGACGCCAAAGCGACCCTCTCCCTGATCGACGATCTCGCCGGCCGTCTCGCCAAACTGAAGCCGTGCGCCGTTGGCAAGCGGCACGGTTGCGGTGGGGACTGTCAGCAGGTAGCGATCGGCCTCCGCCCTTACGGCAACGGGACCGTCGAAATCCACGGCGAGATCCAGCTGGTCGTCCGACAGGCGGGCTTCGATCCAGGCGGCGATCTCGCCCTCAAGCCGTTCGGCCATTTCCGGCGTGGCCGGCACTGTTGTCGGCTGCTCTGGTCGGGCTGGTGCTGGCGCGGCCCCTTCTGTTCCCGTCGCCGCCTCTTGCCCCACGGCGGACGACACCAAAGCCCCATGGCCGACGGCCGCCAGCGCAATCATCCACCCGGATCGACGCATGCTCGCCCCCCGCTGTGCCGGGATCGTCGCGACCCCTTCGTCGGATTGCCGCCGAACACGGCTGAACCGCACATCTAGTGTGAGAATGCGGCGAGATACTGGCGTTTCGCCGACGGTGCGCTGAGTGAACGAAGACAGGAAAAGGCCGGCGCAGTGGCGGGACTGCGCCGGCACCAGGATGTGACTGTCGGCCCTTGGGCTTACTGCATCTGCTGCAGAAGCGGTGCCATGTCGGCACCGTTGAGAGTGACCGAACCGGCCTCAGTCACCTCGATATCGAACCGGCGGGCCGGGTTTCCCTGGACATCCACATCCTCCTGACCCATGGCCTGGAACACGGCGATCATCTGTGCCGGTTCCTGCGTTTCCGGCATCGCCATCAGCTCTTGCTGCAACTGATCGAGATTGCCGACGAGGATCGTCGCCTGGGCAATCGCCCCAAAGGGCGAAGACTGGGATGGGCTGGCCGAACCCTCGACCGAGACCGTGTAGGTCGGCGCAATGATGTTGAACTCCCGCACCTGGACCTCGCTGCCCATGCTCATCATCGCCTCTTGCAACGCGAAGCCCGCCATCATCATCGCCCCTTCCGGACCCATCTGGGGCATGTTCTGGATCGCCTGGCTCAGGGCCTCGATGATCGCTTCGTTGGGGATCTGGGCCAGCCCCATCTCAACGGCAACTTCGGTCGGAATGTACTGTGCAAAGGGCGGCGGGGGCGCAATATCGACGGTGTTCGCCTGGAAGAAGATCGTGAGATCGGAAGCATCGCCGGACATGCCGAAGAAGTCGACCCCCAGGCTCGCTTCGCCCAGCACGACAGCTTCCCCCTCGATGTCCGCATCGAGGCCCGCGACGAAGTATTCCAAGCTGAAGCTGTCGAGAAGCGCCGGCGTGCCGCTGATCAGCGTCTGCATTCGCTGCATCAACTCGGCCTCGCCGCCGGGCTGCATCGTTTCGCCCGCCTCTATGATCGCCGTCAGCTCTTCGAAGAACGCCATATAGGCCGGCAGGTTCAGCTGCTCCATACCGCCTGCGACGCCGAACGACTCCAGCGTGAAGGTGTCGCCGCTGCGGTTGTCGAGGAAGTTCAGGCCTTCGAAGCTCAACTCGTACGTGCTGTCAAAGACGCCGGGGGCCGTTTCATCGCTCTCGCCGAACAGCCGCAGCGCGCCCAGCGACAGTTCGCCCTCATCATCCGGCGGCAGCAGCACGACATCGTTCCACTCGATATCCGCGTCGAGGAACGTCTGGAATTCGGGCGCCACCAACGCAACGTTCCGCTGCGCGCCGACTGTGATGACCACAGTGTCGCTGCCGTATGGCTCTGTGAACTCGTAGCGGTCCGGCATCGTCCAGGTGGCGTTGTACCGGCCTTCCCCGGCCGGAACGAGCTCCACCGGGATCGTGTCGACGACGAACTCCACCTCGTCTTCAACAGAGATCGTGGCGGCCGGAATCGTCATCATGTACCGGTCACCGTCCGGCATTACTTCGACGCCGCCGTCGAAGACGATGGAAACCTCGGCATCCGGCACCATTATGTTCTCGGACAACCAGGCCTTGAATCCGGTCTCGATCTCTTGGGCTTCCTCCGGTGTCACCTGGGCAAGACCCGACGCCGGCCATGCCACGCCGGCAGCAACCGCGGTGACGACGAACAGCCTGCATCCACGCATTGGATCACCTCCACTGTCGAATTATGGGCACGTCGATGGACAAGAGCCGACAGGGTCGCCCCGCCCGCTGACCGAAGCGCGGGCATCATGCCCTGAACCCTTGCATTGCGGCAAATAAAGCTTCACCACTGACGCCATGTCGCCGATCGCCGACCGCTCACGGGTGCTGGCCGTCCTCGGGCCAACCAACACGGGCAAGACCTACCTGGCCATCGAGCGGATGCTGAGCTATGCGAGCGGCATCATCGGCTTTCCATTGCGGTTGCTTGCGCGCGAGAACTACGACCGTCTGGTCCGTGAGAAGGGGCGCGCTCGGGTCGCACTGGTCACGGGCGAAGAGAAGATCGTCCCTCAGGGTGCGGAATACTTCGCCTGCACGGTCGAGAGCATGCCGCTGGACCGTGCCTTCGAGTTCCTGGCCATCGACGAGATTCAGCTTGCCGCCGACCCGGAACGCGGACACGTCTTCACCGACCGCCTGCTGAATGCCCGCGGGCTTGAGGAAACCATGGTCTTGGGGGCGGAAACGATCCGCCCGCTGATTCGCCGCCTGGTGCCGGACGCGGAGTTCCTGTCGCGCCCGCGGTTCTCGCAGCTCACCTATTCAGGCCCGCGCAAGCTGACGCGGCTGCCGCCGCGGTCCGCCGTCGTCACCTTCTCTGCCACGGAGGTCTATCAGACGGCCGAACTGCTGCGCCGCCAGCGCGGCGGCACGGCCGTCGTCCTGGGGGCGCTGAGCCCGCGCACGCGCAACGCCCAGGTGAGCCTCTATCAGTCGGGCGAGGTCGACTATCTGGTGGCGACGGACGCCATCGGCATGGGCCTGAACATGGATGTGGACCATGTCGCCTTCGCCCGGCTGGACAAGTTCGACGGCCGCGTGCCACGCCGGCTGAGGGCGCCAGAGGTGGCGCAGATCGCCGGCCGTGCCGGGCGCCATCTGGCCGACGGCACCTTCGGCACCACGGCCGAGATCGGCCCGCTGGAGCCGGAGATCGTCGAGGCGGTGGAGACCCACAGCTTCGATCCGCTCAGCGCCTTGATGTGGCGCAACACCGATCTCGACTTCCGCAGCCCGGACCACCTGCTGCGCAGCCTGGAGCGACGGCCGCCTGTTCCGGTGCTGCGGCGGGCGGCGGAGGCCGATGATCACATGGCGTTGGCAGCCCTGGCAAAAGAGCCCGCCGTTATCGACCGGACATCGTCCCGCGCTGCCGTACGCATCCTTTGGGACGTCTGCCAGATCCCCGATTTCCGGAAGATTCTGTCGGATGCCCATACGCGGCTTTTGGGCGAGGTGTTTCGGCAACTGACCGGGCCCCACGGCCGCCTCGACACCGATTGGGTGGCGAGACAGATCGCGCATCTGGCCCGCACCGATGGTGATATCGACACCCTGGTGGGTCGCCTGGCCCATATCCGCACCTGGACCTACATCGCCCATCGCGGCGACTGGGTGGCTGATCCGCGCCACTGGCAGGGCAAGGCGCGCTCGGTTGAGGACTTGCTGTCCGACGCCCTGCACGAGCGCCTGACGCAACGCTTCGTCGACCGGCGCCAGGCCGTGCTGGTGAAGAGCCTGAAAAGCGGCGGCGACCTGTTGGCGGCGGTGACCCGCACAGGCGATGTGGTGGTCGAGGGCGAGCATATCGGCCGGATCGAAGGGTTCCGCTTCCGCCCCGACACGGCGACCCATGCCGAAGACGCCCGCGCGCTCATGGGGGCCGCACGGCGCGCGCTGAAAGACGAGATCGCAGCCCGCGTGCGCCGGCTGGAAGCCGCCCCGCACGAGGCCGTCGCTCTGGCGCCGGACGGCACGCTGTTGTGGCACGGGGTTACCATCGCCCGCATCGCGGCCGGCGCCCAGGTACTGGCGCCAGCGGCCAAGCCGCTCGCCAGCGATCTTTTGGAACCGCAACAACGCGACCGCATTGCCCAGCGGCTGACGGCCTGGCTGGGCGAAACGGTGGCGGAAACGCTGGCACCGCTCTTTCGGCTGCGCCAGGCTGAGCTGAGCGGTCCCGCCCGCGGCCTTGCCTTCCAGATAGCCGAGGGGTTGGGAACGTTGCGGCGCGCCGATGTCGCCGACATGGTGGCCACGCTGGACAAATCAGATCGCCGACGCCTGCAGAAACTGGGCGTGGAGATCGGCGGCACCTTCATTTTCCTGCCGAGGCTCTTGAAGCCGCGGCAGGTGGCCATGCGCGGCCTCTTGTGGGCCGTGGCCCGCGGAGCGGAGTTGCCGCCGCCGCTGCCCGCCGCCGGCAGCCTGACCGCCCACGCCGATACGCGGATGGATGCTTCGTACTATCTGGCCATCGGATACCCCCTGGCCGGGGATCGGGCGTGCCGGGCCGATCGTCTGGAGGCCCTGTCCGCCGCCTGCGCCAAGCTTGGCCGCCAGGGGCCCTTCGTGCCGACACCGAAGCTGTCACAGCTCGCCGGCTGCCCGATGACGGCCCTGCCCGGCCTGTTGGAATCCATTGGATTCAAAGGCGATGCCGGACCGGACGGTGTCGTCACCTATCAGCGGCGCCCGGACCGGCGCCGCGGTGACCGGCGCCCCAAGCCGCAACCGGACTCCCCCTTTGCCAAGCTGCAGGCCCTGAGCGCGCGGCGATGACGGACGCCGGAGGTGGCGGGCTCCGCCTCGATAAATGGCTGTGGTTCGCGCGCTTCTGCAAAACCCGTTCGCTGGCGACACGCCTGTGCACCGATGGGCGGATCCGGGTAGATGGCGCCATCGTGAACAAGGCGCATTTCACCGTGCGCCCCGGTCAGGTTCTGACCTTCGCCCATGGTGGCCATGTGCGCGTCGTCCGCGTGCTGGCGCTGGGCGCGCGCCGCGGTCCGGCGCCGGAGGCGCAGACGCTCTATGAAGACTTGGCGCCACCGTCGCGCGAGAACCGATTGCCGTCCGACACGCTTGAGCCAGGCGCCCGCCAGCGCGGTGCCGGCCGGCCGACGAAGAGGGACCGCCGCGCCATCGACAGGCTGATGGATGAGGGGGATGGGTAGCCGCAAGTCTGATCGCAGTCGCTTCCTTGCACGGCGCCGCCTGGGCCGCCATGTCGCAGCAAACACGATGATAGAGCGGGGGGCCCCGTGGCGGAGTTGGATCAGGTCTACGACGTCGTCGTCATCGGCTTCGGCTTTGCCGGGGCGGCTGCCGCGCTTGCTGCCTCGGATGCCGGTGCCCGGGTGCTGCTGCTGGAAAAGATGCCACAGCCCGGCGGGATCTCGGCCTGCTCAGCCGGCGGGGTGCGGATCACACGCGATGCCGACGCCGCGTTCGCGTACCTGAAGGCGACGAACGCCGATACCACACCAGAGGACTGCTTACGTGCGCTAGCGGACGGCATGGCAACCGTCGCGCCCTTCATCCAAGATCTGGCCGTTGCCCACGGCGCCGTCGCCACCGTCAACTGGCGCGACGCCAACTATCCGTTTCCGGGCCACGACAGCTTCGGCTTCATCTCCATCACCGATCTGCCGGGCGTCGATCTCGACCGGCGCTTCCCCTATCTTCGCGGCCTGCGGGGCGGGGCACGGCTGTTCAAGGTGATGGCAGATGCCGTGGCGGCACGGCCGATCGCCGTGCGGCTGGGCACCCCCGCGACAAGGTTGCTGACCAGCGCCGACGGCCGGGTAGCGGGCGTGCTTGCCGGCCACGGAGAGCGGATCGCGGCCCGCGGCGGCGTCATTCTGGCGTGCGGTGGGTTTGAGGCCGACGGCGCCATGCAGGCGCAGTATTGGCAGGAGAAGCCTGTGCTGCCCGGCGCCTATCTCGGCAACACGGGCGACGGCATCCGCATGGCCCAGGCTGTGGGCGCGGACCTCTGGCACATGTGGCACTATCACGGCACCTACGGCTTGCGCCATGTCGACCCCGCCTACCCCTACGGTATCCGCCTGACGCGCCTGCCGGATTGGGTGCCCGGCACGGATCTGCGGGGCGACGAGGATGTGCCGGCGTTCTTCGATGCCCGGCAGGACCCGCGCATGCCCTGGATCGTCGTCGACCAGACCGGCCGGCGCTACATGAACGAGTTTCCGCCCTATCTGCAGGACACCGGGCATCGCTGGCTGGAACCTTATGATCCGGTGACGATGACCTATCCGCGCATCCCGTCCTGGCTGATCGTGGATGAGGACGGGCGCCGCCATGCCTCGCTCGGCTTCCCCACCTACAACGACCCTGCCCAGACCTTCGCCTGGAGCAGCGACAACCTGCGCGAGGTGGAGATGGGCATCCTCGGTCGCGCCGACAGCATTGCGGAGCTTGCGGAGAAAACTGGTTTGCCGCCTAACCGACTGGTCGAAACGCTGGCGCGCTGGAACCACGCCTGCGACAGCGGCGAGGATGAGGAGTTCGGACGCATGCCTGCCTCGATGATGCCGATCCGCACGCCGCCGTTCCTGTTCGGCCGGCTTTGGCCCCTCTGCGCCAACACCCAGGGCGGCCCAGTGCACGACGCCCGCCAACGCGTGCTGGATCCGTTCGGCGAGCCCATCGGCGGCCTCTACAGTGCCGGCGAACTGGGCAGCCTGTTCGGCCACCTCTATATGAGCGGCGGCAACCTGGCTGAGTGCTTCGTCGGTGGCCGAATTGCGGGGGCTGAGGCGACGGCGCAGGCGAAGATCGCCGCTGGATAGCTTAGGCGCAGCAGGCTACCATAGAGTGTGGTCGACCCCGCGTCGGGCGATCGATACGGCAGGGCCTCGGCCACGTCCCCTGGACGGGAGGCACCCGATGACACGGTACGGCTTCGTCGCTTCGGGCGGCGGCTACCGAAGCTTCTACACCTGCGGGGCACTGGTGTGGCTGGCCCAACAGGGCGTGCCAGTCACGCACATCACATCCACCAGCTCCGGCAACAATATCGTGCTGGACTACCTGATGTGGGACCGCAAGGCGGAGGAGCTGCCGCCGACGCTGACCCGGACGATGCGGCTGAGCGTCGGCGATGTTGCGCATGTCTTCGCCAATTTCCTGGGCCTGCGTCCGGCTTTCCTGCCAAACGGCAGCTATCTGTTCACCGTCGATCGTGACAGCTGCCGCAAATCGCTGCTGCTGGACGAGACGGAAAGACGATCGCAGCTGGCGGCAAGTCTGCGATCGACGTCGTGGACCATCGCCACGACCAACCTGACCAAGCGCCGGTCTGAGTGTTTCGCGGTCAAAGACATCCTCGGCACGGTCGACGAGGCGACGCTGGATCGGTTCATGGACGTCTTTCTGGCCGGCATCACCACGGTGCCATACTTCAAGGCCATCACCATCGGCGACGACTACTACCTTGAAGGCGGATACACGGACAATACCCCCCTGGGCCCGCTGATGGAGGATCCGGATGTCGACGAGATCATCGCCGTCGACTTCACCGACTACGATTATCATCGAGAGCTTGAACGGATTTACGACAAGAACCTGCTGACCCTGCCGATGAACAGCATCGACATGTACCTGCTGGTGGCCGATATCGGTCTGACGCTGCCGAACGCCGGCAAGCTGGAAGAGGCACGACGGATCAACGCGCTGTTGGGCGCCGCCGGCCAGCAGAGCATGACGGTGGAGGGCCAGACCTATTACGCCAAGCCCATTCATGTGCTTCGGCCCAGTAACCTGGAAAGCATGACCGTGTCGCTAAAGCACGCGAAGATCCAGAAAGAGTATTTCGAGCTGGGCGGCAAAGAGATGGCGGCGCTTGCGACGACGATGGACTCTGTGAAACCGGCCGGCCAACCAAAGCGCCGTGCAGCCGCATCACGACGCGCTTCGAAATCGGTAGATCCGTCGTCATAGCTGACGCCTGCCGTCGGCGAAGACCTGCGTCCACTCCAGCACGCGCACGCGGCTGCGCAACCCGGTCGGCCAGAATGGATCTCTTTCGTAGAGGTCCCTGACCGCGTCGGCGGACGAGGCGTCGACAAGCCACAGGCCGCCAGCCGTCTCCCCGGTAGCCGTATCCCGAAGCGGCCCAGCGGCGCGAATGGCCGGCTGGCTCCTTTCGAGAAAATCGAGGTGGTCGGACATCAGACGCTGCCGCATATCGGCCCGGTCTGGATTATCCGTAAACAGCACGACGTACATCATGATGATGCGTCTCCCCTCGGCCCCGACAGCGTTGACGAACACGCTATTGCTGTCGGGCACCTTGGGGAAACGATCGATAGTGCCGATACGATCTGCACAATTGCAGCGGCTGATCGGGCGAGCCGCCGGTGATCCGACGGCCCGCCCTGATGAGCTTAGACGAACAGGAAGTCCCGGCCGCTCAGATGGTCGGCATCGACACCAGCCAGGAAAACGCTGCCGTTTTCTCCCTCGATGAAGGCGCCGGCGCCCTGGTCGCTGGTGGCGGCCAGCACCTCTCTGGCGTTGGCGAAGTCGTCCTTCGAGAAGATCAGCTTGTCGCGCCAGCCGAAATCGGTGACCACGTCGTGGCCGCTGAGATGGCTGAAGTCGAAGCGGTCACGGCCGAGCCCGCCGGTCAGTGTGTCGTCGCCGTCGCCGCCCGAGAGACGATCGCGGCCCAAGCCGCCGAACAGCTCGTCATCGCCATCGCCGCCGAACAGCCGGTCGCGGCCGAAGAACCCGCGGATCACGTCGTCACCGTCGGTGCCGATCAGATGGTCGCGACGGAAGCTGCCGTTGATCTCCGTCGGCTCCGGCGTGGCGTCGGCGAGATCGGCCGGTAGAAGCACGCGGTCGATCGCCTGGACAACGCCGTTCGCGGCCTCGATATCCGTCGCACCTTCTATCAGCTTCGGGTCCTTCACGTCCGGGTCGTTGTCGACCAGGGTCTTGCCCTGGACGGTCAAGCTGTCGCCTTGCACCGTGTCGATTGTCCCGTCGGCCTGCAGCTCGGCCACGGTCCGGCCTTCCGGCGCCACATGGTAGAGCAGGACATCATCCAGCAGGCCCGGATCGTCCGGCGAGACGTAACCGGTTGCACCGGCGATGAAGTTGAACACGGCGCTCTCGTCACTGGCATCACCGTCGAAACCCAGATCGACCGCCAGCTTCCCGAATGCCTCGTCGGTCGGCGCGAAGACCGTGAAATCGGCGTCACGATCGGCGACGGCGCCCACCAGATTGGTTGCCGTCAGGGCGTCGCGCAGGATGTCGAAATCGCCCGCGTTGCTGTCGAAGCCGCTGTCACCGGAAACGGCCAAGACGATATCCGCGATCGTCGGCTGCGCCACCGCCTCTTCAATGTCGATCGGCAGAAGCACGCGGTCGATCGCCTGGATGTTGCCGTTCACGGCCTCGATGTCGGTCAAGCCCTCGATGAACTCCGGATCTTCCACTTCCGGATCGGCATCCACCAGTTCGTTGCCGTCCACGGTAAAGCTGGCGCCGGACAGCAGGGTCTCCACCGTACCGTCGGCTTGCAGTTCGGCGACGGTGCTCTCGCCCGCCTTCACGTGATAGAGCAGGATCTCGGTCAGCAGCTGGTTCGCCGCCGCTTCACTGCCGGTGATGGCCTCCAGCGTGCTGAGAATTTCCGCGGTGATCTGCGTTTCCGTCAGCCCGGCAACGTCGATGCCCAGCGTTATCGCAAGCTCCGTGAACGCGGCGTCGGTCGGTGCGAAGACCGTGAAGGCGCCGTCCCGGTCGGCAAAGGTGCCAACCAGGCCCGTAGCGGTCAGGGCTTCGACCAGGATGTCGAAGTTCCCGTTCGTCGCGGCGATCTCTGCGATCGTCGGCTGCGCCACGGCCTCTTCGATGTCGATTGGCAGCAGCACGCGATCAATCGCCTGAATCGTGCCGTTGGCGGCCTTGATGTCAGTCAGGCCTTCGATGAACTCGGGATCTTCGACATCCGGGTCGTTGTCGACCAGTTCGGTGCCGTCGATGGTGAACGTGGCGTCCGTCAGCAGCGTCTCGACGGTCCCGGTGGCCTGAAGCTGCTGGACCGTGCTGCCGCCGTCTTTCACATGGTAGAGCAGGATGTTGGTCAAAAGCTGATCGGCAGCCGCCTGGCTTCCGGTGATGTCGACAAGCGTTTCGATGATCGCCGTTGCGATACCGGTCTCGTCGAGGCCGGACACGTCAATACCCAGAGTGATCGCCAGTTCGGTAAAGGCTGCATCGGTCGGCGCAAATACGGTGAAGTCAGCATGCCGGTCGGCGAAGGTGTCGACCAGATTCACCTGGCTTAACGCAGCGACCAGGATATCGAAGTTTCCGTTCGTGACCGCGATGTCCGCTATCGTCGGTTTCGGTTTGGGAAAGAAGAACTTGAAGAAGTGGAACATGATGCTCTCCTGCCTGCGGTTGTTCCGTTCTTTGGGTGATTGGATTGCATGTTCGGTAGCCACGCCAATCAGGCACGGCTAGAGGCGTGCGTCGCGACCCGAGATTGGTGGACGCCAGTTGCTCAAACTCTCTTGTTCACGCGAACAAATACGCAAACTGTACGGAATTGGATCATCGCGGACGCCAACGCGATGGAGAGTCGTCAAAACAACATCAACAGAGTTCGGCTGAAACAGAATTGCCAACGTTCGCGCACGATGCCTAACACGAACGCATGCACTGCCTGCAATCAACGGCCGCACTTATCCGCTAGTTGAATCCAGTCAACAGACCAACGTGCTATCCCCATGCACACCTCAATCCGCCGACACCGATGAAAGGCGGAAACGGCGTTTCCCGTCAGCCTTCGTCGCGACAAAGAACGACATACCCAGAACGATCAATAACAGCAGTGTTCGCATGTTCAGCACCTCCGCTGCGCATTACGCTGCAAGAGGGCAGTCAGTTCACTTCACTGTCTACCGTTCGTGTGCGACAAACTGACCGTAGGTCGCTCGCGCCGCATCCGCGTAGGCGTTGCCAGCCTTGAGGGGCAGAAGCCCGATCACCGTCTATTGTGGTATGCGCAGCAGGGTCTCGGCGGCTGCTTCCGCCATCGCGCGCCCGCTTTCGAACGCATACTCGACGCGGGCCCCAAGGCACCAGTCACCACCGACAAACAGCGTTCGGTCATCGGAGCAGAGATACGCTCTGCCCAATGGTGAGGTCGTCAGCGCATACCGCCACCGATGGGCCGATGCATAGTCAACCGGCGGCAGCAAGAATCCGAACACGTCCGGCAGCATTTCTGCCATCCGCCGTGCGGCGTCGGCAGCCTCTAGCTCAAGATGCCGCAGGCTCCAGTGGGGGCTCGCATGGATCACCCAGGCTCCGGGGCCGCTGCGATGCGGCTTGGAGGCCTCTCGCGCTACCCAGGCGAGGTCGTCCGAAACCGACCGCCGGACGTCGAACGGTGCCTCAATCGCAGCAGCGAACGACAGCATCAGGGCCCAGCAAGGGGCCATTGAAACGGCACCCAGTACGCCCGCGATCGCCGGTTCCGCGCCCAGCAACCGTTGAGCCTGTGGCGCAGGCGCCGTGCATATCAGGAGGTCGAACGTCCCCTCATCCGCCCCGTCCGCCATCTCCACCCGCCACTGGCCACCGTCTCGCATCACCGCGGAGACCTGACGGGCCAGCCGAACGTCGACCCCTTCGGCAAGCGGCCTGACCAGGCTGCTCATTGCGGGAGCCCCGACGACCCAGTCTTCCGTGTGCGTGGCCGCGCCCACTCGTTGAACCGGGCGCCAGTAACCGGCGGCGCCACAGGCGATGGCGGCGCCAGTGAAAGCTCGGAAATGGGGGGAGCGGGCCGTGACATACTGCGCACCGTGATCGAAGGCCAGGCCCTGATCCGTGCGTCGGGTCGCCAGCCGACCGCCCAGCCCCCGGCTCTTCTCGAAGATCGTCGGACGGAAGCCGCAGTCTTGTAGATATCTTGCGCACGCAAGGCCGGCCATGCCGGCGCCGATGATGGCAATGCGGGGTTGGGCTGGGCGCTCTGAGGTCACGAAGGCAGCAGCTTGGTTCGGCAGGGCATACGAGACGATGATCCGAGGCAATGGTCGATACGTAGATTTGCACACTGCGGATGTACCGTCGGCGAAGCGATGCATCCGACCAGCCATCGCACTGACGGTGCGCCGATACGATGACACGGTCAACGCGATACCCGGGCGGCCCTTCGATCGAGCGGAAGATACGAGAGCTGCTCAGCAGCCGGAGCGCAGGGGCCACCATCTGCCCATCGGAGGTGGCGCGTTCACTGTGGATAGCCGACTGGCGGCTCCTCATGCCGTCCGTGCGCGAAGCGGCCTGGCGGCTTGAGGCTGCCGGCGAGGTTGTGGTGCTGAAAAAGGGCCAGCCTGTCGATCGGAAGAATGCGCGGGGCCCAATCCGGGTCGGATTGCCGCTTGGTCCCAGCGCACAGGGAAGTCCATGAACCAGGTCGTTTGGTTCAAGCGAGACCTGCGCCTTGCAGATCATGCCGCACTGGCCGAAGCCGCCAAGGCGGGACCAGTGCTACCGCTCTACGTTGTCGAGCCGGAACTCTGGCGCCAGCCGGACGCAGCAGCCCGGCATTGGTGCTTCGTCGCGGAGTCGCTGCGCGCGCTTGATGCCGACCTCGGCAAGTTAGGCGCACGGATGGTCGTTCGGACCGGCCGCGTGACCGAGGTCTTGCAGCAATTGAAGGACACCGTGGGCGTCAGCGGGATCTGGTCGCATCAGGAAACCGGCAACGCCTGGACCTACGCGAGAGACAAGGCCGTCAAGGCCTGGGCGCAGGACCAGGGGGTTTCCTGGACTGAGATCCAACAGCATGGGGTTATCCGAGGGCTCAAATCCCGCGCCGGCTGGGCGGGCCGCTGGGACCGGTTCATGCAGCGCCCGCTCGCTCCGACGCCGCCATCTCTGCGTACCGTCAGTGCGGTCGATCCCGGCCGCATCCCGACAGCAAGCGATCTCGGCCTCGCGGACGATGACTGTCCAGGCCGCCAACCGGGTGGGCGCGCGAGCGGACTCGACCTGCTGTCGAGCTTCCTCAATACCCGCGGAGCTGCTTATCACAAAGAGATGTCCAGCCCGCTGACGGCGGCAGAAAGCTGCTCGCGTCTGTCGGCTCATCTTGCGGTCGGAACCTTGTCGATGCGCGAGATGGCGCAGGCAGCGTGGCGCCGGCTCGATGCCGTCAGGCGCCTTCCCCAGGCGGACAGCGGCACCCGCGCCACAGCGCTGAACGCGTTCATCGGCCGGCTGCACTGGCACTGCCACTTCATACAGAAGCTGGAGGACGCACCGGAGCACGAGTTCCGCAATGTCCACAGCGGCTATGAGGGGCTGCGCGAAGGCGCCTTCGACCCGAGCCTGTTCGCCGCGTGGGCGCAGGGCCGCACGGGCTTTCCCTTCGTCGACGCCTGCATGCGGTCGCTGACGGCCACCGGATGGATCAATTTCCGTATGCGCGCCATGCTGACGGCCTTTGCCTCATACCACCTGTGGCTGCATTGGCGCGAAACCGGCCTGCACCTGGCCCAGATGTTCACCGACTACGAGCCGGGGATCCACTGGAACCAGATGCAGATGCAAAGCGGGACCACGGGCATCAATACGGTTCGCGTCTACAATCCGGTTAAGCAATCCCACGACCACGATCCGGACGGCAACTTCATTCGGCGCTGGGTGCCGGAACTGGCCGCGGTCCCCAAGGCGTTCATCCACGAGCCGTGGCGAATGTCCGCCATCGAGCAAGAGGCAGTTCGCTGCAGGCTTGGCCGGGACTACCCGGCACCGATCGTCGACCACGCTGCAGCCGCCAGAGCCGCGCGCGAGCGAATCTACGCCATCCGCCGTTCACCCGCCTTTCGCGATGAGGCGGACGTCATCCAGGCCCGCCACGGCAGCCGCAAGAGCGGGCTGCCGCGGCAAGGCGCCAGCATAGGTCGAAACCGCGCGGGCAAAGCAGCCCAACGTTCGCTGGACCTCTGACGTCACGTCATGCGGCTGAAGCGCGACCTGCCAACGAAGACCTGCGCCACGTGCGGCCGGCCGTTCGTGTGGCGGCGTCGCTGGGCAGACTGCTGGCCGGAAGTCAGGTACTGCTCGCGCCGGTGCCGGCGAGGCCGCGTGGGAACGAGGCTGGCACCCGCAGCGGAAGCCTCAGGTTTCGGACGCGCGGACGATAGTCAGCTCCACCTCACCCACATGGAATCCCCACCATCCGACATTGGCACGGTTGAGGATGGACCCGTCGGGCAGCTCCACCAGCACGTCACGAAACCCGACCCGACGTGATCCGCCATCATCGGTCGGGATGTCGAGCGTGTATTCCAGGCGGAAGGCTTCGCCGTCGTGGAAGCCCCGTGCCTCGCCGACAACGTCTTCGCGCGTGCCAACATAGCTGCCGTCAGGCAAGCGCGTGAGGCGCCAAGTCTTCCTGTCGGTCTCGCCGTCGTCATAGACGAAGTCCTCCACCAGCACGACGGTGTCGCCCTCCATCCGCCCATCGATCTCCACGGTGAAGCTGCGGTCAACCCCGGTTATGGTCGTGAAGCGCCCTTCGCCGACCGTCCGGCCGATCAGATCTTCCGCCAGCACGAAACGGGCGCCATCGGCCGCCTCCTCTGGAACCGGCGGCGCGGAGGCGCAAGCGGCAAGTGCAAGTCCCGCCGCGGCCAGCAGCGGTAGGGCAATACGAAAACGGGGCATGGATCACCGTGGCTCCGGTCACAACAGGGGCACGCAACGCCGGGCACGCAGATAGGCGCCTCGCCGCCTTTCTTCTACGTACCGAGACACTGATCGGTTCGCTGCTCCAGGTCGACCGGCTGACATCGAGGAACTGCAACCACGGAAGTCCGACCTACCTCCCGAAGGGCCAGCCCGCATCGCGATAGATGTTCAACTGTGCTATCATTTCTGCATTGCCGCGGCTGCCTTCGAACCATCGTGCAACGGCGAAGAGGGGAGGCTGAAAACAATGCGCAGACCACTCATCAGTCTTGCACTGTCGTTCTGCTTCTTCGCAGGACTGCCGGCGGCCGACGCAGTAGCTCAGCCGGCCGGTATCTGTTCGTCGGTGCAAACGCAGTCTTACCGCACGCCGTCCGGCGGCGTTCGCACCTCACTCGCCCGCGAGGACACCGTGTTCATGCTCGACCAGATCGCGACGGATCGGTCGGGCGCCGCAAGGCTGAATATGATGGACAATACGGTCATCACTCTGGGGCCGCAGACCGACATCGTGCTGGACCAATTCCTCTACGACCCGGGAAGTGGTGTGGGCGACCTCGTCAGCAGCATCGCAGTGGGCGGCCTCCGGTTCATCAGCGGGCAGATGTCCAGTGACAGCTATCTGATCCAGACGCCGGTTGCCACGGTCGGCCTGCGTGGTACGGACGTCACCGTAACGGTTGCTCCCGTCACCGGGGCGACGCGCCTGATCGTTCTGGTGGGCGAAGCCTGGATCCGCCCCCGCGGCCTTGAGGCGGCGACACAGGTGACCGTCGGCAGGATGGCCGACGTCGTTTCGGCCAGCGCGCCGCCGCAGATCCGGCCGGCCGCGCCGATCCCCGGCTGGGCGCGGGGCGAGCTGTTCGACGAGGAGGAGTTCGACGTTCCGTACTGATCCGGCCCCCTCCCCGGCTGCTTCACATCACTGCACCTGCGATCGGCCATGATCACGCCCATTTTGGGTGGACTCCTGACTGTTCCTGGACCGGATCGTCCGTCGCCATCGTGACGCCTGCGGCCCCCCGCAGACTGCGCAGGCGCTGAGGGCGACCCTCCGCCGACATCGTCTGACCGACCTCATGGAGGATCGCCATGCGCCTGCTCGCCCTGCTGTTGGTGCCCATTGTCGCCCTCGTCGATGGGACGTCGAGCCCGGCGGCCGGACAGTCGCTGCTCGATCCAGGAGCGGGGGAACCACCGATTGCACAACGCATCGAGACCGTCACGGAAGTGCACGGAGACGAATTGGTCGACCCCTATGCCTGGCTGCGCAACGAAACTGATCCGGCGGTGTTGGACTATCTCGCCGCAGAAAACGACTACACCGATCAGGTGATGGCGCCCCTGGCGCGCCTGGAGCAGACGCTTTTCGAAGAGATGACCGGCCGACTGGCCGAAGACGACAGCAGCCATCCGACCCGATACGGCGACTATTGGTACCATTGGCGCGTGGCGGAGGGGGATGAGCACTGGAACCTGGTTAGGACACAAAGCGGACCCGACGGACCGGTGGAAACGGTCATCGATGTCAACGCCATGGCTGCCGAGCACGACTATTTCGACGTCGTCGGCTGGGACGTGACCCTGGACGGACGTCTGCTGTCCTATCAGACCGACACCACCGGCGGCATCGACTATGACCTTCACCTGCGCGACCTTCATACGGGCGAAGCCCTGGGACCGCCCATTTCCGGCGTGTCCGGTTCCCTCTGGTGGCCGGACGGGCGGGCGCTGTACTACATCGCCGTCGACGATGCACTGCGTAGCTATGAAGTACGGCGCCACGTCCCCGGCGCCGACGGTCCGGACCAGGTGATCTACACCGAGACGGATGCCGAATACTCCGTCGGGATCAGTCTGTCGGCGGACAATCGCTATCTGGTTATCGGCTCGGGCGCCAGCGATACCTCGGAAATCCGCTTTCTCGACCCGTATCTGCACGGTGCGGAGCCTTTCGTGATCCGGCCGCGTGAGCCCGGCATCTGGTACGGCGCGACACATGCGAGCGGCCAGGTGATTGTCAGGATCAACGACACCGGCCCCAACTTCCGTCTGGTGGCCACCACGCTGGCGGACCTGGAGGCCGGCAACGAGCCGACGGTGCTGATCCCGGAGCGGCCCGACGTGGTGCTGGACGGCGCGAGCATCTTCGCCCGCGCGATCCTGGTGACGGCGCGGCGCGACGGCCAACCCTATCTGGAGATCTATGACCGGTCGACGGGCGACCTGCGCGCCGTCCCATTCCCGGAGCGCGCCTATTCCATCGGCAGCAAATGGAACCCCGACTACGATACCGACACCTACGTCTATACCTACCAGTCCCATATCACGCCCTACAGCGTCTATGCGCTCGACATGACCTCGGGCTCCTCGATCCTGCTGCGGCGCGAGCCGGTGCCCGGCGGCTATGATCCGATGCGCTACCAGGCACAGCGCATCTTCGCCACCGCAGAGGACGGCACGCGCGTGCCCATCTCGCTGGCCTTCGCGCGCGGTACGCCGATGGATGGGACCGCACCGCTCTTGCTGGAAGCCTATGGCGCCTATGGCAGCGTCTACGATCCCTATTTCGACCGGACGATCATCAGCCTGCTGGACCGCGGCGTGATCTTCGCCTTTGCCCATGTCCGCGGCGGCGGCGAATACGGTGACCCGTGGTACGACGGCGGCCGCCTGGCAGAGAAGATGAACACCTTCACCGACACGATTGCCGTCGCCGAACATCTTGCCGCCGAAGGCTACACCTCGCCGGACCGCATGGTTCTGACGGGCGCCTCCGCCGGCGGCCTGACCGTCGGCGCCGTGTTGAACCTGCGGCCGGACCTGTTCACCGCAGCCATCCTGAACGTCCCGTTCGTCGACGTGATCACCGTGATGCTTGATCCGTCGCTGCCGCTGACGACGCTGGAATATCCCGAATGGGGCAACCCGGAGGTGGCGGAGGAATATGCCTGGATCCGTGCCTACGACCCCTATTTCAATCTGGCCGACCGCGACTATCCGGCCATGCTGGTGCTGACCGGCCTTGGCGACGACCAAGTGCCCTTCTGGCAGCCCGCCAAATACATCGCCCGCGTGCGCGCTCTAACGGGCGGCGACAGCCTGGCGCTGTTGGCCACGGACATGGATTCCGGCCATGGCGGTGACGCTGGTCGGTACGAGGGCTACCGGCGCTGGGCCTTCCAGTACGCCTTCTTGCTGGGGGTCGTGGGGATCGGGGAGTAGGGGCTGTCGGCATTCAGAGGTCCCTCCCCCTTGATGGGGGAGGGTTCGGGTGGGGGTGGTGGCGCTGCAACGCTCACTTCGTCCCACTGATAGGTCGCTATGAACCCCATTCGCTCATCGATGGTGCAGGTCTCTCTCCAAGGCATCGCCGGTTCCTCCCCGCAATCTTGGAGGCCTGTTACCCATGTCGCTGGGCTGAACTGTTACCTATGTCCTCGGTCTGGACCCGGCACGATCACCCCCACCCAACCCTCCCCCATCAAGGGGGAGGGCATAGGGTGGATTGGGGTGATGCCTGTCGACAGACCCTTAGGGGTCAGCCGCCATCCTGTTCGCAGGCAGCACTTGCGACGATCGCCCAGCCGGCCGCGAAGTCAGGCTCGCCGCAGAACTCGCACTGCTCGTGGTGGCGCAGTTCGAACACCGAACCGCACATGGGGAGCCTAACTGTCAGCGTGTATTCGGTGCCGCCGGAGCCCACGGTCACGGCTTCGATATCGTAGTCCACCGTGCGACCGTCGACCCGTCGGCTCTCGGCAAGCGGACCGGGTAGGGCCTCCACGTGGAACAGGACATCGATCGTCGGCGGTGACCGGACATCCGCGACGCCTTCCGGCAAGATCCGGAAACCGGCATCGGTGACGTCAACCTTGGCCAGGTCGCCGACCTCGATGGTGAAGCCGAGGGAATGCTGGACCGTGCGCCCCGACTGCGCGAAGACGCCACCTGGATCCAACGTCGCCGCCGTGCCGGCGAGAGCGCAGACCAAGCCGATAGACACCCGTCGGTTCATCTTGCAGCCCTCCATGGAGACGGACCTTTCGCAGTCACCATGGCGCCGAAAGATGGATTTCTCGTGGCCGGACCCTCGCGGAAGCAAATGGGGGGCAGAGTGCGTCGTCTCTGCCCCCCGGATAGCTCAAGTTCGCCGGCCGGCTACACCGCGCCGTGGCGGGTCAGCGGCAGGCTGCGGTAGCGGGTGCGCGTTGCGGAATAGACCGCGTTCACCACAGCCGGCCCGATCGGTGGCACGCCCGGTTCGCCCACGCCCGTTGGCGGCTCCTCCGACGGGACGATGTGCACTTCCACCTGCGGCATCTCTTCGATGCGCAGCACCTCGTAGGTGTGGAAGTTGTCCTGGTCCACATAGCCTTCGGTCAGCGTGATCTCCGACCGCAAGATGGCGCCGAGGCCGAAGCCGATGCCGCCTTCCATCTGGGCGCGGATCTGATCCGGGTTGATGGGCGTGCCGCAGTCGACGGCGCAGACCACCCGATGCACCCGCGTACGTCCCGCCTCGTCGACCGACACCTCGGCCACCTGCGCAACATAGCTGTTGAAAGACTCCGCCAGCGCGATGCCGCGGAAGCGGCCCTCCGGCGGCGCCTCGCCCCAGCCGGCCTTCTCCGCCGCCAGACGCAGCACGGCCGCATGGCGCGGATGGCCCTCCAGCATGCCCAGCCGGTACTCGACCGGATCTTGGCCCGCGGCCTCCGCCACCTCGTCCAGGAACGCCTCGACGGCGAAAGCCGTGTGGGTTGATCCCACGGCCCGCCACCACAGCACCGGCACGCCGACATCCGTGGTCGTCAGATCGACGCGCATATTGGGTATGGCATAGGGCAGGTTGTTGGCCCCTTCGACGGAGGTCAGGTCGACCCCGTTGGTGACCATGAAGCCCTCGAACGGCGTGCCGCGCAGGATCGACTGGCCCACGATGTGGTTGTGCCAGGCCACCAGATTGCCGTCGGCATCCAGGCCGGCGCGCAGCCGGTGCACATACATCGGCCGGAACCGGCCGGCGCGGGTGTCATCTTCACGCGACCACTGAACCTGGACCGGCGCACGCCAGTCGAGGGCCTTTGCGATCGACACCGCCTCGACGATGACATCGGCATCGGCAACGGCGCGGCGGCCGAAGCTGCCGCCCGTCTTCATCACGTGCATCCGCACCTTGTCCGGCGTGACTTCGGCGATGCCGGCCGCCACAGCCTGATAGAGATCGGGCAGCTGGTGCCCGCCCCAGACCTCCAGCGTGCCGTCCTCGTTGCGGCGCACGACGGCGTTCATCGGCTCAAGAGCTGCATGCGCCAGATACGGGACCTCGAAGGTCGACTCCAGCACCGTTTCAGCGGCCGCCAGTGCCTCCTCCACATTGCCGTCGTCGCGGGCCACCGCCTGGCCCGGCTCGACCGCGAGCGCGCGATACTCTTCCAGAAGTTCGGGCGTGCTGCGCGTCTCTGCGCCGCTTTCGTCCCACTCCGCCACCACCCGGTCGCGCGCCTGTAGCGCGGCCCAATAGTGCTCACCGACAACGGCCACGCCGCGCGGCGTCTCGACCACGTCGACGATACCCGGCATGGTCAGCGCCTCGGTGGCATCGAAGGACACGAGCGTCGCCCCGAACCGCGGCGGGTGGATCATCACCGCCGTCAGCATGCCGGGCAGCTTGATGTCGATGGTGTAGTCCTGCCGGCCTTCCACCTTCGGCCGGGAGTCATAGCGCGGCAGCGTCTCGTTGCCGATCAGCCGCCAGTCGCCGCGATCCTTGAGTTGGACGTCGCCCGGCAGCGGCTGCGCCGAAGCCCGCTCGGCCAGCTCACCGAAGGTGGCGCTGGCGCCGGAGGCATGGCTGACAACGCCCTCGGCCACCGAGATCTCTTCGGCAGGCACACCCCACTCTTCCGCGGCGGCTGCCACCAGCATGGCCCGGGCGGCCGCGCCGGCCTGCCGGTAGCGATCAAACGATGACGCCATGGCCGTGGAACCGCCGGTGCCCTGGATCGCTCCGCCCCAGGCGAGGTTGCCGTAGAGCGCGGGATTGCCGGCAGCGCCTTCGACGTCCATCTGGTCCCAGGCGGCATCCAGCTCTTCAGCGACCAGGGTGGCGATGCCGTTGTAGCTGCCCTGCCCCATCTCGAAATGGGCCGACAGAACGGTCACGCGGTTGTCCGCACCAATGCGCACATAGCCCGCGAACGGATCGGCGAGGGCCGCTTCGGCAACGGGGCCGGCAGCGCGCGCCTGGCCCCCTGTCAGATGGTACCCGACGACGAAGCCGCCAGCCGACGCAATGGCGCCGATCAGGAAGCCGCGGCGGGACGACTGGATGGCAGTGTTGCGCAGCAGTCTGGCCAGCATCTCACCCCTCCAACTTGTCGGCGGCGGCATGCACGGCCGCGCGAATGCGGTGGTAGGTAGCGCAGCGACAGATGTTGCCGCCCATCATCGCATCGATGTCTTCGTCCGTCGGGCTCGGGATGTCCCGCAGCAACGACACGGCGGACATCACCTGTCCCGACTGGCAGTAGCCACATTGCGGCACGTCCAGTTCCACCCACGCATCCTGAACGGCCTGGGCGACTGGATCGTCCAGCCCCTCAACCGTTGTGATGGACGCGCCTTCGACCGTTGAGACGGGCGTCTGGCACGAACGGATGGGAAATCCATCCATATGCACGGTGCAGGCGCCGCAAACGGCCAGACCGCACCCGAATTTCGTGCCGGTCATGCCCAGCACGTCGCGTATCACCCAGAGCAGCGGCATGTCGGGATCGACATCGACCGTATGCTCCGTGCCATTGATCATTAGGGAAACCATGCCTTCACCTCCCTGCCGTCGTCCGTAGCTCTGAACAGATCGGCCGCCTGTTGGCGGCCCCCTGTTGCGCCGGAATGCCGCATTAACCCGAATTCAAAGTGAAGTGGTGCCGATGCCCTTGGCGACGACTGAGTGGTGCAACATGCCGCACTGATCGTCACCGCCTCCCTCGGAGCACCACGCCGGTTAGTTTGGCGGTATCGCTACGAACAGTAAGGAAAGCCCTATCCTGGGATTCGTACTTCCAGGGTCAGCGTACCAGACCACCCGCATGGCGGTCTTTCCGTTGGAGCATCTGTCGCTGCTGCCTTCGCCGCGGCGGGCATTATGCGCCCACGGACGAGACACGGTCTCGCAAGCAAGGAAAGGCATACGTCGTACGACTTGCCTTCACCAATGAAGCGGAGATGCGCGGTTCCGAATTCTATGACTCGCTGCATACGAGATGCGGCACCAAGTACTTCGCTGGGATCGCGCCTCAATGAGGTTGGCGCGATGACGGCTTTCGGCTGCATGGCCGTCCACCGGCGCGGGCTACGACCGTCCTTGGGCAGGACGGTCTTGCCGCAACCGGTGTTACCCGGGCACCCAACGGGGCTGCCCCGTCTTCGCGGCGTCAGTCATAGGCACCGCCGCCCGGCGTTGAGCCCACATCATTGTTTTCATTGCTGTTATCATCGTCATCTCGGTCTCGTTCACTATCACCGCCGTCGTGGAACGAGCCCCAACTCCCTGCGCTATAGCTCCTATATCTGTCATACGCTTGAGGGTCGCTGCAGCCACCAGTCGTCGCCGCTGCTGTGAGGCCACCCAGCAGAGCCAGCCGCGACCGCTCGACCGTCTCGCCGGCACCATCTTCAGTCATTATTGTCTCCGTGTCGTTGTCGGCCATTGTTCCATTCCTTTCCTTCGTGTTGAGTGCCCAAAGTTTCAGAGTGCCGCACGCGCGCACGTGATGATCGATTGCGCGTCATCCGCAACCAGCAATCCCGACGGTAAAGACCAGCGCGAGCGTCAGCGGTGCGAACTCCTGTCCGGTTCCGTTGGCAGAGAAGACGCGGTGCGGCATCCGCCGCCGCGCCCAGCGCGACAGCAGGCGCACGGCCATGTGTCCGAAGAGGCCCAGGATCGCCGCGGCTGACGGCGCGCCGCCGGCCAGACTGGCAAAGGCCACGAGCAGTGCTGCAAGCGTGAGCCCGATTTCAAGCCAGCGCAGGTCCAGCCGCCTGCCACCGGGTGCTGCGAGAGGCCGTCCGGCGACGCAACAGCCGGCCCCAAGGCACGCGAGCTTTACCGGCAGGTACGCCACATTGATCGCGAGGGCATAGGCGGCCAGCAGCAACATGTCGTCGCGCCCGAGGGTCGCCAGTACGATCGCCGCGGCCAAAGCCGCCAGCGAGGATGCAGCCGTGGCACCGGTCCAGGAGGCTGCGGTGTGCCGGGCAGCGTCACGCAAGGCGACGGCCAAGAGGATGCGGTACCCGGTGCCGCCGACGAAGAAGAAGCCAAAGCAGAATGCCAGAACGAAGGCAGCCGGCAGGTGGGGCAAGGACAGCACAGGCGCTGCAAGAAGCCCGAATGCCGCAGCGCTTGCGATCGCCGACGCGACGCGGAGCAGGAACACGCGCGATGGCGTGGACGACAGTGTGGCAACGGAGATGATCACCGAGACTACCTCTGGTTCCGATCGATCAAAGGATCGGCGCAACGAATACCCGGCCGCCGCAGTCCGCCCCCGACAGGGTGCCGGATGTGCGAACGCCGGACCGGGCGACCAGCGAGGCGCCTGATCTAGGCGGGGCTGCATTCGGAAACCTGAAGAAATCAGACGGTTTTTATGAATCCTGCCGCTGGCGCGTCTGTCGACGCACGGCTGGGCAACCTCAAAACACGTCAAGTCTCCCGCGGCTGATACGATCTGGCTTGGCTATTGCTTTCGCATTCTTCGCACCAGTCACTCGGCCTCAGTAACTGCTCTCGATGGTCTAAACTATTGATTGCAAGTTGTGCTCACGCGGTCGTCAGACCGTGACGAGGGAAGCCGGACCACTGACGGATCCGGATGGCGCGGCACGCGCGAGGCTCCGCACCCTGCCTGATCACTGCCCTGCGGATTGCCGTTCCCAATCCACAGCCACAGTGTTGGCGCCGCAGACCAGCACGCCGACCCGCTCGCCGGGCCCCGCCCTATAGCCGCCGGACAGAAGCGCGGCGAACGCCGCCGCTCCGCCAGGTTCGGCAACCACCCGCAGCACTCGCCACAGCTCCTTCTGGGCATGCAGGATAGCCTCGTCCTCAACCAGCACCGTGTGATCGACGAACCTCTGGGCGATGGGAAACATCACGCCGCCGATCTGCCGCGGTGCCAGCGAGTCCGCCGCAATACCGCCGGCCTCCGCATCAACCGGACATCCCGCCTCCAGGGCGCGCGTCAGCGTCGGGGCGGCGACCGGTTCGACACCCACAACGCGCATCCGGCCCCCATACCAAGCGGCAATTCCACCGATCAGCCCACCGCCGCCGACCGCGACCAGCAACGTATCGAGATCCGACTGCTGCTCTTCCAGTTCCAGCCCGACCGTGCCCTGACCGCGCAGCGTAGCCGGGTGATCGTAAGCATGCACGGCCAGGGCCCCGGACCGGGCCTCATACTGCCGGCTTGCCGCCAGCGCATCGGCATAGCGGTCACCGCCGATCACCAGATCGGCACCGTATTGCCGGATCTGCTCCACCTTTGCCGGCGAGGCGATCGACGGCACGAACACCTTGGCGCCGACGCCGCAGCGTTGTGCGGCATAGGCCACGGCAGCGCCGTGGTTGCCGCCGGACGCGGCCACGACCCCCGCCGCCGGCACTTCGCGGGTCAACAGGTTGGTGAAGGCGCCTCGCACCTTGAACGATCCGGTGTGCTGCAGCTGTTCCAGCTTCAACACCAGAGCCTCGCCCGGCAGCCCAAAATCCTGCGCCGCCACCTCGATGACCGGTGTCCGCCGAATGTGCGGCCGGATCACGACGTCGGCCGCGGCGATCGCCGCGCGATCGATAGCATTCGTTTCCATCGCGCTCCCCTCTCGGCTCTGTTCGGCCATCGCGAACGAGCGCCCAGGCCGCGCCGCTCGGCTCCTCCAGCCACCATACTGTCCTACACAGTGTCGGAAAATAGCGAATTAGCTATATACTAAGTAAACGACTGAGGACTTGCGGACTTGTGCTGACCTTCACAGGGCATGGGAGACGAGAAAGGCTCACTAGAGCAGGAGGTAAGGAAATGGGGACACACCGCAAGACATCGGCCGCCCGTAGGGACAGCGTCCGTGCAGAACCGCCTTTCTGTCGAAGCATTAAAATAGCAATATCGCTATATGCAATTCCTCCATCTCGGCCGGGCCTTGGCGAACGAGCGGCGACTGCAGATCCTGCAATGGTTGAAGGATCCGCGTACCCATTTCCCGCCTCAGGTGGATGGCGACCTGGTGAAAGACGGGGTCTGTGTCGTGCTGATCGCCAAGAAGCTGGGCGTCAGCCAGCCGACGGCCACCGAGCATCTGAAGATCCTGGCGCGCGCCGGGCTGGTCCGGCCGAAGCGGATACGCCAATGGACGTTCTACAAGCGGGACGAAGAGGCGATCGCCCGTATCGCCGATGAGGTCCGCAGCGCGCTTTGAACAACGGGACGTGAGGACGGCAAGCGAGGCCTACCGCATCCCCCTCAGTCCGGCGGCATAGCGGCCTGGGCTGACCCCGAGGTCGCGGCGGAAGGCGGCGACGAAGGCGCTGATGCTGTCATAGCCGCAGTCCAGCGCCGTCTCAGTCACGCCCGCCCCCATGGCAAGGCGATGCACCGCATGCACCAGGCGGGCCCGCCGCCGCCAGCTGCCGAAGCCAAGGCCGGTTTCCCGCATGAACAGCCGCGCCAATGTACGCTCGCTGGCTCCGGTTCCGAGGGCCCAGTCGGCAAGTGTGCGGCCGTCGTCGGGTGTGGCTTGTATGGCGGCGGCAATGCGCGCGATGCGCCGGTCGGCCGGCCAGGGAAGGTGCAGCGGCGCGGGTGCCAGGCGCCCGATCTCATCCAGGATCACCTCTGCCAGCCTGCCGTCCGGCCCTGCCGCGTCGTAGTCGCGCGGCAAGGCCATGGCACGCAGGACCAGTTCCCGCATCAGGCCGCTCACATGCCGGACGCCGCAATCGGCCGGCAGGTCCGGCCTGGCCTCCCGCGCCACATAGAGGGTTCGCATGCCGACCGCCTCGGGCATGGCGATGGCATGCGCCGTGCCGGCGGGGATCCAGACCGCGAACTGTGGCGGCACGATCCAGCGCCCCCGATCGGCAGTGACCGTCATCGCGCCGGCAACGGCGTAGAGCAGCTGATGACGCCGGTGCTTGTGCTGCGGGATATGGTGCCCGCGCGGATAGTCAAACGCGAAGGCGACCAGCGTCCTCGGGCTTTCCAGGTCGTCGTCATGCAGCGGCGGGAGAAGTTGGCTGGCAGGCGACATAACTCGGCATTCTAGCGCAAGCCCGACACAGCGCGGAATGCGAATGATGGGGCTGCACCGCGGCGCATGCGAAAGGCTGTCACTTGCCCAACACCGGACTACGGCTTGCCGCGCTCAATCTCGGGCACTTCTACACCCACCTGTTCCTCTTGCTGCATCCGACCGTGGTGCTGGCGATGGAGCGGGAACTGGCGGGCAGCTACGGCCAGTTGCTGCTGCCGTCGACGGCGGCCTTCGTCGCCTTCGGCCTCGGCACGCTGCCGGCCGGCTGGCTGGGGGATCGCGTTCCGCGGGAGGGCCTGATCGCCGCCTTCTTCCTCGGCCTTGGGCTGGGCGGCGGCATCGCGGCTTTGGCGCCGAATGCCTGGCTTCTGGCCCTTGGGCTTGCCGTGGTCGGCCTGGCGGCGTCGATCTACCATCCCGTCGGGATCGCCATGGTGGTGGAAGGGCGCGAGAAAGTCGGCCGCGTGCTGGGCATCAACGGCGTGTTCGGCAACCTCGGCGTAGCGGCCGCGCCGCTGTTAGCCGGCGGGCTGGCGTCCGGGTTCGGTTGGCGCGCCGCCTTCGCCGTGCCGGCGACGGTGGCTGGTCTGACGGGTCTCGCCTATTTGGTGCTTGTCTGGCGCGACGGCGCTGGCAGACGGCTGGCCAAACCGCCGTCGACACCGCCGCCGGAGCCCCTGGCACCCGCCGACCGCACCCGGCTGATCTTGGCATTGGCGGTAGCCTCGATCTGCGGCGGGCTGGTGTTCCATGGCACGACCGTGGTGCTGCCAAAGCTGTTCGACGACCGTGTCACAGGGAGCTTGTTGGCTGTCGGCGGCATGGCCTCGTTTGTGCTCGCCGTCGCCGCTTTCACCCAGATCGCCGTCGGCACGCTGATCGACCGCTGGCCCATCAAGCCGGTCTTCGTCGCCGTCGTGTGCGTCCAGGCGCCCCTCTTGCTCGCAGCCGGAGTGGCCGACGGGCCGCTGCTGCTGGTCATCACGCTGGCCTTGATGGCCAGCGTGTTCGGCGAGATTCCCATCCACGACGCATTGATCGCACGGCACGCGGCGAGTGCGTGGCGGGCGCGCCTCTATGCGGTCAAATACGTGGGCTCGCTGGGCGTCAGCGCCGCCGCCGTGCCACTGGTGGCCGGCCTCTATGGCGAGGGCGCCGGCGCAGCAACCCTGTTCGGTGTTCTGGCGTTGTGCGCGGCAGCCGTGGCCGCGGCCGCTCTGGCCCTGCCGCGGCCACGGCAGGCTGTGCCTAAACCGGCATAGTCCGACCGCGAGGCACTTGCGAAACCCGCAGCCCGGTGGGGGGCCGCGGTCAGGTCACCATCTCAGGCGACGCCGCGACGCGCGCTTCGGGGCCGGCATCTGCAGGGGCGGTGCCAGCGCACCGCCGTCGATCGCGATGCGTCACCATGCGGCCGTGCAGATCGGTGATGATCGCACTGCCGGTCTTCACGAACAGGAACGGCAGCAACGCGTGGACAAGGCAGGCGGCGGCCCCCAGCACCATACGCAGGCTGAAGCCGCCGGCCATCATCAGATGCGCGCCATAGGTCTCACCGACCGAGGCCGGGTGCTCGGTGAACAGTCTCCGGATCATCCAACCCTCTCCTTATTCGTTCCTGCCTGACCGGCAGCAAGGCCGACGGCAAAGGGGGGCGAGGATAGGTTGCCTGCGTGAGAATACGTTGGCGAATTTGGCAGAGAAACGGCGATATGCTAGCATCTGGTTCTATCCATATATCAGTTTCGCGAACGGTGTTTCATGGATCGGATCGATCGGCGAATTCTCAGGTTGCTGCAGCGCGATACGACACGGTCGATTGCGGACATCGCAGAGCAGGTTGGCCTGTCGACCACGCCATGCTGGCGCCGAATCCAGAATCTGGAAGCACAGGGTGTGATCCGAAGCCGGGTCGCGCTCTTGGACCGCGCCAAGCTGAATGTCGGGGTCACGGTGTTCGTGCGGATCAAGACCAGCCAGCACGACGCCGTCTGGCTGGAGCGTTTCGCGCAAGCCGTGGAGACGTTTGAGGAGATCGTCGAGGTCTACCGGATGAGCGGCGACATCGACTATCTGCTACGTATCGTGGTGCCGGACATCGGCGCCTATGACGCCATCTATCAGCGCCTGATCGCGGCCGTGCCAATGTTCGACGTCAGCTCCAACTTCGCCATGGAAGAGATCAAATGGACGACGGAGCTGCCGTTGTCCTATGCCGGTTAGGCGCCCGCCGACCGGAGGCAAGCGGAAGGAGCCTGCCATGCTTGAGGGCAAGGTGTGTGTCGTCATCGGCGGCGGGTCGGTTGCCCCGGGTTGGGGTATCGGCAAGGCGATCGCAGTGGCTTATGCGCGCGAAGGCGCCCGGGTTGCCGTGGCGGACGTCACCCCGTCTGCGGCGGAAGAAACGGCGGACTTGATCGCTCAGGAAGGGGGTAACGCCATTGCGGTCGCAGCGGATGCGGCCGACGAGGCGGCGATACAGGCGCTGATTGACCGCTCGATTGCGAAGTTCGGGCGCATCGACGTGCTGCACAACAATGTCGGCATCGGCAAGGCGGGCGACCCGGAAGCGACCACGGTGGAGGATTGGCGGCGCATCGCCGACGCCAACATCGCGGCGTTGCACATTTCCGCCTTGGCCGCGCTGCCGCACATGAAGGCGCAGCGTTCCGGGGTCATCCTGACCACCTCCACGATCGCCGCGCTGCGGCATATCGGCTATTCCCACATGCCCTATGGCGTCACCAAGGCCGCCGCAGTCCAGTTTTCCCGGCTGATGGCGGTGGAGTATGCCGGCTTCGGCATCCGCGCCAACACCATCGTGGTCGGTGTCATGGACACGCCGCGCGTGCGTGTCACGCTGACCGGCGCCTATGGCGGCGATGAAGAGGCCATGCTGGCCCGCCGCAACCGCCAGCCGCCGCTGGGCACCATGGGCGATGCCTGGGACGTGGCGAACGCCGCCGTGTTCCTGGCATCCGACAAGGCCCGCTATATCACCGGCACGGAACTGGTGGTCGACGGCGGCCTGACGGCGACGACGCGGGCGTAAGAGCGGCCACGATTTGATGCAGGCCGTGGCTCCGGCCTTCGCAGCGCTCTAAAGTGCGCGGCCCGCCCGCAGCCGACAGGCCCGAACCATGAGCGTCCAGACCCGGATCAAGCGCACGACGACGCCGGAGATCGCCGCCCGCAAGGGGGGCGAACCCATCGTCTGTCTCACCGCCTACACGACCCAGGTGGCCAAGCTGGTCGACCCCCATGTCGACCTGATCCTGGTCGGCGACAGCCTGGCCATGGTGCTGTACGGGCTGGACAGCACGCTGGGCGTGACGCTGGACATGATGATCGCCCACGGCAACGCGGTGATGCGGGGATCAAGCACCTCCTGCGTGATCGTCGACATGCCGTTCGGAACCTATCAGGAATCGAAAGAGGTCGCGTTCCGCAACGCCGCGCGCGTGATGTGCGAGACGCGCTGCCAAGGCGTGAAGCTGGAAGGCGGGACCGAGATGGCGGAAACCGTGGCGTTCCTGGCCGAACGCGGCATTCCGGTCTTGGGTCATATCGGCCTGACACCGCAATCGGTTAACCAGATGGGCGGCTTCCGGGCCCAGGGCCGGTCGGAAGAAGCGGCACGCCGGATTGTGGCGGACGCGCACGCCATTGCCGAGGCCGGCGCCTTTGCGATGGTGATCGAAGGCACGATGGAGCCGCTGGCCCGCGAGATCACCGGCGACATCCCGATCCCGACCATCGGCATCGGCGCTTCGCCGCAGTGCGACGGACAGATCCTGGTGACCGAAGACGTGATCGGACTGTTCACCGAGTTCACACCGAAATTCGTGAAGCGGTTCGGCGAGATGGGCCAGCTTGTGGCAAGCGCGGCCGAGCAATATGCCGTGGAGGTGAAGAGCCGCCAGTTTCCAGGGCCGGAACACTGTTTCGGCGCGGCCAAGCGGGATTGACGGCGACCATGGCGCCCGCCCCGCTGCCCATCGTCCGCACCGTCGCCGAGCTGCGCCGGCACGTCCAGGCCTGGCGCAAGGACGGGCATGGCGTCGGACTGGTGCCGACCATGGGTGCCCTGCACGCCGGCCATCTGGCGCTGGTCGATGCCTCGGCCAAAGCCAACGGCCGCACGGTGGCGACCATCTTCGTCAATCCCAAGCAGTTCGGCGCCGGCGAGGATCTGGGCCGCTATCCGCGGCGCGAGGCGGCGGATGTGGACGCGATGGCGCGCCACGGGACCGATCTGGTATTCGCCCCGTCGGTTGACGAGATGTATCCCGATGGCCACGCCACGACAGTCAGCGTCGCCGGCCTGACCGATCGCCTGGAGGGTGGGCACCGGCCGGGCCATTTCACCGGCGTGACGACGGTGGTGACGAAGCTCCTGCTGCAGGCGATGGCCGACCGCGCCTATTTCGGCGAGAAGGACTTCCAACAGCTTGTCGTCATCACGCGCATGGCCCGCGATCTCGACATCCCGGTGGAGATCGTCGGCGTGCCGACGGTGCGCGAGGCAGACGGACTGGCGCTCTCATCCCGCAACGAATACCTGACATCGGCTGAGCGAGCGATCGCGCCAGCGTTGCATCGTGGCCTGCGGCGGGCGGCTGAAGCGATTGCTGCAGGAACGCCGGCCCGTCAGGCCTCGCAAGAAAGCGCGGCGGCTATCTTGAAGGCGGGGTTCGCCTCGGTCGACTACCTCGAATGCTGCGGCGCGGACGACCTCGAGCCCCTCGATCAGCCGGACCGGCCGGCGCGCGTGCTGGCCGCTGCCCGCCTCGGCACCACCCGCCTGATCGACAACGTGCTTGTCCCGCCCCCCTGATGCAGTCTTTGCAGCCGATCTGCCGCATCAAGCAAGGCTGGATCCCGCCAAAGAGGCGGACTTGGACGTAGCCGGCTCTGATCACGCCGGAAACGCGGCCTCGTTCAGTCCCGCCGATGACGACGTCTTTGCGCGGATCGCTGAGCGATACGACCGCCTCTGCGATCTGTTCAGCCTGCGCATCCACCGGCTTTGGAAATCCCATATGGCGGCCCGGATTGCCGAGCGGGCGCAAGGGCGGATCCTCGACGTCGCCACGGGGACAGGCGACATCCCCGTGCGCGTGCTGCGCCGGCTGGGCCGGAACGTCGATGGGGTCGAGTGCCTGATCGCGTCCGACATCTGTGCGAACATGCTCTCGATCGCCAAGGGCAAGCTGGCGGCAACCAGCGCCAATCTCGAATTCGCGATTCTGGACGCACATGACCTGCGCGGGATCCCCAGCAACTCGGTCGATCTCTATTCGATCGCGTTTGCCATGAAGATCTGCGACCGCGCGCGCGTGCTTACCGAGGCGATGCGGGTCTTGAAATCCGGCGGCACCTTCTTGTGCCTTGAGGCTTCGCGCATCCCCGCAGGCCCGGTTCACCGCGCCTATCTGATCTACATGAACTGGTGTATGCCGCTCATCGGCCGCTTGGCGGCCAGTGGCGATCGCAGCGCCTATTCCTATCTTCTGCGCGGCATTCACGACTTTCCGTCTCAGCGCGCGTTCGCGAACGAACTGCGGCAGTGCGGGTTCGCCGACGTCGAATACGACAATCTCACCTTTGGGATCGTGGCCTTGCACGAAGGCCGCAAACCCTGATCCTCCGTTGCCAAGCGCCTGATTCAATCGGCGGTCACCTGAGCCGCAGAGCGGACGACGCGCCAGACCTCGAAGCGGCCACCGACCCGCCTATGGAAATAGAGAAGTCGCCCGTCGGAAGAGAAGGTCGGCCCCTCCACGAAGCCCTCCGCGGCGTCGATTTCGACGGGCGACGCGAACGGTGCATCGGCATGCGGGCGACGGGCAAGCCAGAGTCGTGCAACGGCGAAGGGCGGACGACCGACCCGCCGCGTGAAGGCGAGCTCAAGCCCGTCGTCGGAGAGAGCGGCGGCATACTCCAATGTCCCCGTGTTGATCGCAGCGAAGAGATCGTCGTCGCCCGGCGACAACCGAAAACCCTCGGGTCCGTCGCGGGCGAGGCGCAGGTCGGCGGATCTCGGGACCGGTTCGCCTGCGAACCGTCCGTCGGCGACGATCAGAGAGTCCCCTGTTGCAGCGATCTCCACATCGAAGACGACGCGACCGAGGAGCCCGGGCGATGCCGCAACCTGCAGAACGACGTCGTCAACCCGACCGTCGCGCCACGCGCCGCAATAGACGGAGCCGTAGGTTTGGAAGTACTGCCGCGTCGACACGAAGCAGAAGCGGCTGTCCGCAGACATCGTCGCCACGCCGTCAAGCGTATCGCTGTTCACTCCCTCGACCAGGCCGCGGTATTGGAACGTGAGATCGTCCACGCGAACGGCCCAATGCAGGTCGGTGAGCTCGACCGGGTGATTGCGGTTGTTGAAGAACAGAATCTGCCCGTCCCTCGACAGGAACGGCTCCATCGCATCCCCGTCATAGCCGAGGATCTGAACAGGCGCTGGGTCGCTGAACGTTGGGGGCCAGCCCTCGTCGCCCACCGAGGGAATCGCAATGGTCCACACAAGTGCCAGGACGATCGCGCCGGCCGATGCTGAGAGCCACCTTTTCCCTACGCCCTGCCGACGGTTCGCGCTCAAGGCTGCGCGCCGGCTTCAACGAGGTCGAGCCAGCCATCATGATCAGCGCAACGGACCGCGTCTGCACCGATTTCCCGCGTCCGACCCAAAGTCTCCGCGGCCCCGAATTCGAGAGCGCTGGTGGCGACCATCCAGAGCTGGCGGCCCTGCCCGTCGCCTTTGCTGAAGACGACCGAAAGGTTCTCCGGAGCCTCCGGCAGGGCGATCCGGAAGCTGACGATCTCGCCATCGGCATCCGACCGTGCGGTGCGGGACACGATCCGTGGCGGTTCGACCGGATCGCCGAAGGCCGGGATCACGCCGCCATCGGCCATCATGATCGCCCATTGCCGCGGAGCCTCACCGTCTTCGATGCAGTGGTCGATATAGGTCCGCCTCGGGCCAAGCCACAGCTCCAGGTGATCGTCGTGGAGCCAGCTCGCAGCGCCGGAAGTCCAGCCACGCTGTCGCACTGAAACGATCATCTGATCGGGTGCGA
The DNA here is from genome assembly GCA_028281925.1 of Alphaproteobacteria bacterium. Taxonomy (GTDB): domain Bacteria; phylum Pseudomonadota; class Alphaproteobacteria; order DSM-16000; family Inquilinaceae; genus JACKIG01. Next base: position 13,969 of record JANQIX010000014.1, on the reverse strand, counting down.
TCATGGCGACGCGCATCCAGCCACCGTCCGGGAAGACGGCATCCGCTTCGCCCCAGATGGCATAGCCGGTGCCGGCATCCGGGCCGATCTCCAGAGCGCAGGTCCCGAGCACCATGTCCGTGGACGCTGTCCCCACTGCCTCGGATTGCAGCATGGGGATTGGATGAAAGGCATAGGGCGCCTGCCATGCGTCATCCAGCTGCGCTTCCGGCGTATCGCACGGTGGCGACCACCATCGAGTCTCGCCTGAGAATCGCTGCCAATCCCAATGCGCATCGCTTTCGTTAAGGCCGACGGTCCAGTACCCCTGGTCGCTCTCCTGCAGCAGGCGCAGGGGCGAAAGCTGGAGTTCCCGGGACTGCGACCAGCGCCAGTTGGAGCCGCCGTGCTGCGTATGGGTGAGCCGGTTGGCCGAGACGGTCACCACATCCTCCCCCATCCCGGCAGCCCCGTAACCGTCGTTGCACAGTGCCAACAGCCGCACCGGTGCGGCGTCAGACGCCAGCAGCCAATACTCCTCCGCATGAGGACGGCACGGCCACGACGGGTCCGGGCTCGGCAGGGCCAAAGCCGCGACCCGCAACGACTCGCCGGCCGGCCCGGTGCCGGCATCGAGCACCTCACGGACGGCACAGTCCGGTCGGTCCGCACATAGTCTCTGGGCTTCATCGTCGGCCAAGGCAGCAGACATCCAGGCCAGCAGTAATGCCGCCGAAACGCCGCTGAACGTCGCCATCGCCCGCTTGGCCGCTGCCATCGTCAATCTCCCGCCACTGTGGGTGAGCAAGCCTACACGCTGACCGACCAGACGCCTCGGCGTTTGTGCTCGCATTGCCATTGCCGTTGGCCGTACCTATCTTGCGGCGCGTCTCCCACATCAAAGCTGTAAGCCACGCCGCATGTCCGCCAGTCTCGATCATATCCGCAACTTCGCGATCATCGCACATATCGACCACGGCAAGTCGACCCTGGCCGACCGGCTGATCCAGCGCTGCGGCGGGCTGGAAGCGCGGGAGATGAAGAGCCAGGTGCTCGACAGCATGGATATCGAGCGCGAGCGCGGGATCACCATCAAGGCGCAAACCGTGCGCCTCGCCTATACGGCGCAGAGTGGCGAAACCTATCAGCTGAACCTGATGGACACGCCGGGCCATGTCGACTTCTCCTACGAAGTCAGCCGGTCGCTCGCGGCCTGCGAGGGCTCGCTTCTGGTAATCGACGCCAGCCAGGGGGTCGAGGCGCAGACCCTGGCCAATGTCTACAAGGCTCTGGACGCCGACCACGAGATCATCCCCGTTCTGAACAAGATCGACCTGCCGGCGGCAGAGCCGGACCGCATCAAGGAACAGATCGAAGACGTGATCGGCCTGGATGCAACGGATGCCATCGAGATTTCCGCCAAGACCGGCCAGGGTGTTGAAGAGCTGTTGGAGGCGATTGTCACGCGCCTGCCGCCGCCTTCGGCCGGAGACCTCGAAGCACCGCTGAAGGCGCTGTTGGTGGACAGCTGGTACGACCCCTATCTCGGCGTCGTGGTGCTGGTGCGCGTCGTCGACGGGGCCCTGAAGGTCGGGCAGAAGGTGCGCTTCCTCGGGACTGGCGCCGTGCGTGAGATCGACCGTGTCGGCTTCCTGTCACCGAAGGGCGTGCTGGTCAACCAACTCGGCCCCGGCGAGGTGGGGTTCATCACCGCCGCCATCAAGGATATCGGCGAGACCAAGGTCGGCGACACGATCACCGAAGACCGGCGGCGCACCGAGACGCCGCTGCACGGGTTCGACCCCAGCGTGCCCGTCGTCTGGTGCGGTCTGTTCCCGGTCGATGCCGCCGATTTCGAGCGCCTGCGCGACAGCCTGGGCAAGCTGGCGCTGAACGATGCCAGCTTCCATTTCGAGCCCGAGACTTCCGCCGCATTGGGGTTCGGCTTCCGCTGCGGGTTCCTCGGCCTCCTGCATCTGGAGATTATCCAGGAACGGCTGGAACGGGAATTCGACCTGGACCTGATCACGACGGCGCCGTCGGTCGTCTACCGCGTCCATCTGACCGCGGGCGGTACGCTGGAGCTGCACAATCCGGCCGACATGCCGGAAGAGGTGAAGATCCGCGCCATGGAAGAGCCGTGGATCAAGGCCACCATCCTGTTGCCGGACGAATATCTCGGTGGCGTGCTGCAGCTCTGCACCGAACGCCGCGGCGAGCAGATCGAGCTGACCTATAGCGGCCATCGGGCGATGCTGGTCTATCGCCTGCCGCTCAACGAGATCGTGTTCGATTTCTACGACCGGTTGAAGTCGATCAGCCGCGGCTATGCCAGCTTCGACTATGAGCTGGAGGGCTACCACGAGAGCGATCTGGTGAAGATGGCGATCCTGGTCAACGGCGAGGCTGTCGATGCCTTGTCCATGGTCGTCCATCGCGGACAAGCCGAACGGCGCGGGCGCGCGCTGTGCGAAAGGCTGAAGGACCTGATCCCGCGCCAGCTGTTCAAGATCGCGATCCAGGCGGCACTGGGGGGGCGCATCATCGCCCGCGAAACCGTGTCGGCCATGCGCAAGGACGTGACGGCCAAGTGCTATGGCGGCGACATCACGCGCAAGCGCAAGCTTCTGGAAAAACAGAAAGAGGGAAAGAAGCGCATGCGCCAGTTCGGGAGTGTGGAGATCCCGCAGAGCGCCTTCATCGCCGCATTGAAGATGGGAGACGAGTAGAGAACGCGCGACTGACCGGATATCCCGGTCAGTCGATGTCGTGGACCACCATGATCATGTCGACTGATTGCCCGTCGTTTGAGAGCGGAAGGCGCAGCACAGTGAAGCGCCGCCTCAGATCGAACCGGTTGGTGTATTCGACAGCGCAAAGCTGAGGTTCGCGGTGCTCCACTAGGTCAGCGTACTCCCGCCACACCTTTTCGCTGTAGTGCCTCGGCATCAGGTCCCGAACATGGCGGCCCGTCACCTCCGCGCCATGGATGTCGCAGACCTTCGTGCCCGCCAAACGGCAGCGGAAATCCAGCGGGTTCCGCAACACGTCCACCAGTAGGATCAAAGGCAGGACGGGCGTCAGATCCCAAGGATCGAAATCAGCACGCCGTGGCGCAACGCGCGTTCCGCGCCGCTCCTCCCACAACTGCATTACAAAGCTATGGCGCCCGCTCTCCATCGGCCGCAGCGGCCGTCGCGTGAAGGAAACCTCCCGGCCGCCTCCCGACAGCAGCGAGAGATCGCCCATTTGATATAGGCCGAGCTTGAGCGGTTCTCGCGACATGGCATCCTATGGTATGGCATCGCCCCTCCACGTCAACCGCTTTAAGTAAGAAGTCATCACCATTAACAAACTTATGGGTTGTTGATTCCTGCCACCGTCGCGATAGTTCAGCAAGACCTGAGACGTCTTGGAAACAGCCGCTCAGGGCGGAACGCTTGGCAAGTCGCCGGCTGAAGGCAACGATGCGGAGGGTCCTGCCGCCGGACGGGACAATAGTGTCGCGGATCTTATTGGTTGAATCATCGCTACGCGGGTAGATGCGCGACATTTGCGCCCACAAAAGGCGGCCTTCTATCGTAAGGCCGCTAATCATATGAGGCGTGATAGCGACATCGATGGGCTTCAGCGGCGCCAATCGACCGCCGCTGAATAAGCGCGATGGCAGGCGACCGGCCAGCACCTCACCGCACCGCTAAGCTCGCCCGCACGAGCCCTCCTTGGCTCGGCAGGCGTTCGCGGATGTGGGCGACCATGGCGCCGGCAATATCGCGGCCGGTCACCTGTTCGATCCTCTCCAGACCGGGTGCCGTGTTGACCTCGCAGACGATAAGCCCGCCGTCGTCGAACAGCAGGTCCACGCCGGCAATCTCAAGACCGATGGCTGACGCCGCAGCCGTTGCGATCGAAGCAATCTCCGGCGTGATCGGCGTCGGGTGGGACGACGCGCCTAGGCTGACATTGGAGCAGAGCTGGTCCCCATGCGCCAACCGGATCATCGCACCGACCGCCTGCCCCCCCACCACGATAACGCGAAGGTCGCGGCCATGGCTGCTACGCACATAACGCTGCGCCAGAACGGGCCCCTTGCCCTCGACTTCGGCGAACCGTGCGGCGAAGTCCTGCGGCGTTTCGCACAGGCGCACTTTGTGCCCCTTGCTGCCCATCGCATTCTTCAACACCAGCGGATAGCCGAAGACATCGCCCAGCCAGTCCGTAGACGCCTCTGCCGTGACGGGCAGCGTGAGCGGCGTTGGTACCCCCTGGGCGGCCAGCGTCAGGGCCGAGCGGTACTTGCTCTCCGCCAGTGCCAGTGTCTTCGGACCCGGCACCGTCAACACGCCGCAGGCATCTGCAGCGGCAAGCAGCCGCTTGCCGGATTGGCCCATCTTGGTGCCAGAGCGGGCGATCATGGCGAGCGGCCGAGGCGTCGTGCCTGCGATCAGCGCCTCCGGCTGGACCTCGTCAGGGTGGACGATCCGGGCGGGCAACCCCGCCCGCTCCGAAGCTTCGATCAGTCGACGACCGTTATAGGACCGACGCAGGACATCCATCTGCCGGCTACGGTAGACAAACCAAAGGGCCGAGTGGTCGCGGGGCGCAGGCGCTTTTCGATCGTTGTGCACAAGTTGCATAACATCACCCTCCGGCCGCGTTGTCACGCGGCCTGCAGAAGCCTCGGGCGTTGGATGGCAGGGGCCGTCAGCCGTGCCACCGTCTCGGGACACTGCAGATCGTTCTGGCCCAGGCAGGGCAGACCGGTTGCGGTCTCCGCCTCCCGCATCGCCAGCGGTGAGCGGGTGAGCAGACCGGCAACGGCCATGACCCGATGCCCGGCCCGGCGCAGCCACGCCGCCCCGGCTTCTGCGCCCATGGCATCGCCAGCGGCGAAGATGACACCGGAGACCAGGCTGCGGAAGCTGGCAGAGCGCAGGATCTCAGCTGTCTCGCTCTGGCGCAGGCCGTCGGCCACTTCGATGACAATCGCCTCGCAGCCGGCCGCCTGAACGTCGGCGATCAAGCGCCGTAGGCCGAGCAGAATGTCGTCGACCGGGGCGCGATAGGTTGTGCCAAACCCCGCATCGGTGAAGTCCCGCACCTGATAGGCGCCCGCGTCATGAAAGAACCAGACATCGCCGCCCGCCCCGGTTCCGGTGACCTTTATCGCCGCCACCTTCTTGCCGGCCAGCGCAAGGCCGCGAACCAGCATGGCGACCGAATGGGTCTTGCCGGCGTTCATCGACGTGCCGCAGACCGCTACCACCGGAACACGAACCGGCTCGGGCGCCGTCTGGACGGCATAGTCGGCCAGGTTCACTCGGGTACCGTCATGGCGGCAGGCAGCCCCAAGGATCTCGACCTGCGTCGCCTCACGCATGCGTTGATGGGCGCAGCGCACATGGCCGACGATGCCGCCGGCGGCGACCAACTCGGCCGGCCCGACCGTCTCCGGGCTATCGGCCTCGAACTGGTCCGGTGCGTAGCGCGCCCCGCAGGCAACCAGGATCTCGTCGCCCGCAAAGAGCTTGGCCCGGCGCCCGTCCGGGCGCTCGATATTCGCGTGCTGGCCGACCGCCGACACCCTGGCGATCACCAGGTCGCCGGGGCGCAGGGCCGTCGCCTGCTCATCGAGCCCAGCGATATCGGATCGGTCGACGCGCCGCGTCGCAAAAGATGGCTTCACGCGTCCCAGCAGATCGGCATCGAGAATTCTGATCGTCATCTGTCTTGTCTCCGTTGGCATTCAGCCGTCAGCAGGCGTTCATGCCGGGAGAACGCGGGACCGGCCGGTCTATTCCGGCCGGCCGCACGCTTTTTCCTACAGACAGCGATCTCCCTCGAAGCTCAGCAGGCCGTACCCGAAGATCTCGTCCCGCCCGGGGGCACCCAGATCATGTGCGCTGCCCGTTATCAGGCCGCGGGCCGCGGGCGCGTTGCCGCCGGTCTGGGCGCGCGCCCGCAAGAGTGCGGCTGCGACAAAGGGCACGGCGAAGCTGCTGCCGGTATAGGTTCGCTGCCCCCCGCCGGTCCCGACGGAAACGACATTCACGCCAGGGGCTGCGATCTCCACATAGCTGCCGCGGGTGCCCTGACGATAGGGACGGAAGCGCCGGTCGACCGCGGCGACCGCCATCACTTCCGGATAGGCGGCAGGATATGCGCTGTCGCCCCCGGGGCCACCGTTTCCGGCCGCTGCCACAAGGTTGGCCCGCTGGGCGGCACGCTGGATGCCCACCTGCAGCACCTGATTGGATGCCCCTTCGAAGCTGAAGGCGATCACACGAGCGCCGCGGCCGATGGCCCAGTCGATGCCGCGGATGATCGTCGCGGCCTCTGCCAACGAGGCGCCGTCGCGCATGCCGAACACACCGGCAGCCAGCAGGCGCGCCCCCGGCGCCAGAGGGCGGGCATCGGGTGACACACGGCCCACCATCAAGGTGGCAATGGCCGTCCCGTGGTCGGAGGGCGCGGGCGCAATTTCTGGTCGCACGAAGCTCTGCGTTTCCACCTGCGCGCCCGCTAAGGCCGGAGCCTGGGCCTGGACAGCCGTATCGATCATCGCGATCGGGGCGCCGCGGGTGCACGCCCCGTCCGGAAGACTGCCCAGACCCACCAGTCGCGCGCCCCAGCAGGCTTCCCCCTCGCAGCCCGTGCCACCGGCATCATAAAGGTGATTGAGGTCAAACACCGTATTGGGGACAAGGCCGCGGGCAACGCTCAGCGCCTCTTCCGCGTCCAGGCCAGAGGGTGCCGACAGGATGATCAAGGCGCCGCCAAGGCTGGTCAGCGGCAATTCGGACAGCACCTGAAAACCGGCTGTGATCAGAGCCGCCCGCCCTGCGGGCGCCAGGCCGACGCCGATGATCTCGTCCTCAACGAAGTTGTCGTCACCATTCCCGAAGAGGGAATCGAAGAACTCTTCAACTTCGCCGCGATCTCCGCCGGAACCGCCGGGAGGGGCCGAGCCGCGCCCGCCTCCGACACCGCCACCGACGGCATCCGGGCCGTCATCGTCGCCGCCGACGGCGTCCGGGCCGTCGCTGTCGCCGTCGTCACCGTCATCGCCATCGTCTCCGTCGTCATCGTCGGCGTGGGCGGACGATATCCAGACGATAGTGCCTTCCGGACCGAACTTGGGCAGGCCCAGCAGTGCCAGTATCAACAGGAGCTTCATCAAAATCGGCATTCCACTCTCCCCCGAGATTCCCCTGCTGCGACAACGACGCGCATTTGGAAATAATCCCGATGTCCCGGAATAACACCTGAACTGCGACGTTATCGCGACACGAGAGGCCAAACCGGATCGACCATGTACGATGAAATTAAGGCCGAGATGGTGGCGTTGGTCCCGCGCTTGCGCCGCTTTGCCTACGCACTCGCGGGTTCGAAGGAAGAGGGAGACGACCTGGTGCAAGCCGCCTGCGTGAAAGCCCTCAGCCGGCTCGACCAGTATGAGCCAGGCACGCGCCTGGACAGCTGGATGTTCCGAATCATCCAGACGACGCGGCTTGACCGTCTGCGCACCAAGGCCCGACGCGACACCGAGCCCGACAGCGACCTGTTGGAGCGTGTGTCCGACGGCGGGTCGGCGGTGCGCATGATGGAAGACAGACTGACGCTGGCCCGCGTGCGCTCGGAAATGGCCGCACTGCCGGAAGATCAGCGCGCGGTGCTGGCGCTCGTCGCCATCGAGGGCCGCTCCTACAAGGATGCGGCCGAAATCCTGGAAATCCCTGTCGGCACGGTGATGAGCCGGCTGGCACGCGCGCGGTCGCGACTGATCGCGCAGATGGGGGAACCCGCATGATGACTGCGAATTGGACCGAAGAGGAAATCGCCGCCTGGGTGGATGGCGCCGCCGATGCCGCCGAAGCGGAGCGGGTGGAGCGGATCCTCGCCGATGACCCCGCGGCCCGCGCCTATGCCGAGACGCTGCAGAAGGCAAACCGCGCCCTGAAGTCGGCGTTCGAGGCCCCGATGGACGAGCCGGTGCCGGCGGCCATCAAGGCCGCCATACTGGGCGAACCCGGTAAGGTCGCGCAGTTCCCGCGGCGGCGTTCGGTATCGACCTGGATTCCCGCCGCCATCGCCGCCAGCCTGGCCCTGGTGGTCGGGCTCGGTGCAGGCGGCCTGTTGGAGACCGAGCCGGCGCCCGGCATGATCGCCGTTCTCGGCGATGCGCCAACGGACGGGCCGCTGCACGCTGCGCTTGAGACGCTGCCCAGCGGCACGGAATCGGAAGACGGCGTCCTGCCGATGCTGACCTTCCGTGATGCGGAGGGTCGCTTCTGCCGGGAATTCGAGGTGGTCGGCGAACTGCCGCAAGAGATCGAGTTCGGCATTGCCTGCCGTACACCGGCCGACGCATGGCATGTTGAGATCGTAGTCGCCGCACCCGTGCCCGAGGCCGGTTCCGGGCCGGACTTCCGGCCCGCTGAAGGCGCCCCCGCATCGGATGCGCTGGAGGCGATGCTGGACGCGCTCGGCTTCGAACTGCCGTTGCTGCCGGACGAGGAGGCCACGCTGCTGGAGGGGGGATGGAACTAGCCGGCATGCTTGCGCCGCAAGGCTAGCCCCTCTTGCTGTCCACCTCGCGGCGCCGCCACGGGAGCACCACGGAAGAGAGTGCTGCACTTGCCATCAGGAAGATGAGGGCTGGTGAGAACCGACCGCTCGCCGACACTATGGCGGCAACCGCAACCGGCCCAATGGCGAAGCCGGCAAAGAGCCCTACGGCCGCAACACTGTTGGCCTCGCCGACGCGATCTGCCGGGGCCGCTTGCGTGACCTTTGCCAGGAGGATGCCGTTCCAGCTGCCGATCACCGCCCCTAGCCCGACGATGGCGGCGACGATGGCGAGTGTCGAAGTTCCCGGCCCGAGCAAGGCAAGCATGCCGATCATCGCGGCGGTCATGAGGCCGATCACTGCCAACATCGTCTCCCGCAGTCCGGTCCAATCGGCCAGCCAGCCGAAGCCGACCCGGCCAGGAATGCCGACCAGATTGAGCAGCGCGTAGAGGCCGCCGGCAAAAACCAGCGAGTGGTCGAGGGCGGTCACCAGATAGGTCACCAGGAAGGCGTTGATGCTTCCCTGGGCAATGGCCAGCAGCGCGCCCGCCGCGACGATCCTCGGCATCGGCCGATGCATTGCAAGGCTGGCCAAGGCGCGCCAATCCGCCCGCGCGGGCCGCTCTACACCGTCTGTCGGCAATCTTGGCCCTAGGTCGAGAGCCTGGCCCTTCCGATAGGTCTGGATCAGCGCCGGCACGAAGATGCAGGCGCAGGAGGTCGCAAGGATAGCGATCTCCCAAGACCACAGCCCCGCAATGGCCGGCAGGCACAAGCCCGCCAGCATCGTCCCGATGGGCGTGCCCGCCTGCTTGAGCGAGAAGGCGAAGTGCAGCCGATCCGCAGGAACGGCCCGATGCAACAGAACGGCGCTGGCCGGCGTGTTGGTGCCGAAGCCGATGCCGACCATCAGAGCGGCGAGGATGGTGAGCCACCAGTTCCCCGACAGGACGAACACGAGCGCACCCGCGCAGATCAAGGACCCGCTCTGCAGCGACGCAACCGCGCCGATGCGACGGACGACACGCGTACCGAAAAGGTAGAAGGCTACAGCACCAATCGCGACGGCGGAGTTGTAGTAGCCCACATGGGCCGCCGGCACACCTGCAGCTGCCGTGATCAGCGGCCCCAGAACGGGCACTGCCATATCCGCGGCACTGGTGGTGATCTGCACCGAGAGAGCGACCGCGACAGGGGGATACCAGCGCCTCATCTGTTGGTCCTGTCCACTGGTGCGGTGCCGGTACCGGCATGGGTCGTCCGGGAGGTGTCGGTTCCGCCGTTGGCACCCTGACAGCCCGAACCTAACCCGATCTTGTGGTCGCCTTCAGGGACTTCCAGTGCGCGGCTTTCAATGCCTGACAGTGGCCCGGGTTAGCCCGGATCGCTTGGTGGCACCGCGATCTCTTGCAGGCCGCTCACAAAAGACGAGATCCCGGAACTGCGTAGCGGAATGAACGTCTTGGCGTTGCGCTTGCAGAACTGCTTCGCCCGCAGGCAAGCGTCGTGGCTCACACAGTCCACCGGGCACAGAACGGCGTCGCCCTGCGCGAGGATCTCGGTCAGCCGCAGCGAGGTGGTCTCGATACCGCCGTCATGGTGGATGAGGGTGCCGTTCGCCCGCTCCACCAAGGTTCTGAAATGACCGATGGTGCCCGACCGGCCACCGACATAGACGATCCTGCGTCCCCCCAGGTCCATTGCCGGTGTCCGACGGCCATCCTGCTGGGACCGACCCATGTCTTCCAGAGCGAACAAGCGGGATTGCAGAACGTCATCCAATGCCTCTCGTTCGGCCAACGCATCTTGAAGGGACTTGCCGAGCCGCAGGTTGGAGTCCTTCAACCGCTTCATCTCGAATTCCAGAAGTGCCTGCCGCGCTTCGGCGCGGTCGGCCCGCTCCGTCTGTTCGGCGAGCTGCCGCTTCAGTTCGGTCGCTGTTCGCCAGAGCGTCGAATACTCGCCCCCGGTCTCAAACTCGGCCAGACGGCTCTCGGTGACCGCCAGCTTTTCCTGAACCAGATCCGCGCCGACGAGCCGTTCATTCAGACTGCGGACTTCGACGGCGTGCCGGGCCAGCAAGTGCCGGATCTCGGCGTCACGCTCCGACAGACGGCGCTTCGCCAAGTCCAGCTCGTCCGTCAGCGCGCCCTTTTCCACCTCCAGCGCCGTCAGCTTGCGGATATCCGCCCGGTTGGAGGCACCGACCAGATGGGAAAGCATGTGCACATGGCCGAACGCGCGCGCTGTCAGGCTCTGCGACGATGCCGGATGGCTCATCAACGCCCAGTAGGGACCCGGAACGTCGCCTTGCGCCAGACAGCGATCCCACGACGCGCTGACCTCTTGCTCGGTGGTCATCCGCGAGAACTGCCGAATGGCAGGCTGGAACTTCCGTTCCAGCGTCTTCTGCATGGCCTTGGCAACGGCCTTGGGCTCGGCGGCAGAGCTCACGAAGTAGCCGTGCACATCATACTCATCAACATCGTCGAAGAGGCCGAGATTGAGATGTCGGCCGATCTTGCGAAGCTCTCTCAGCGTCAGGCAGGTGCCGATGATCGAACAGTGAAGTCTGTGATCAATCTCCCACAACTTCCGCCGCTTGACCGTTCCCAGCACTAGCGGTTTCACGCCTCGAAGAGGGTCACTCATGTCGGAAGCGACCCTCGTCGGCCAAGGGCTGGCGAGGCGGCCTGTCGGCCTCCCCATGATCGGACAGGGTCTGGCGTTCGTCCGATGCGGCGAGTTTCCGGCCTGCATAGGTCTCTGATGCGGACACCAGCAATGCCGCCAAGTCCCTGGGATGGAGATTACGTACAATCAAGACTGCAAGCCCCTGTTCTCTTGTAGAGTTCTGGAAGGTTCGGACGGTCCCTATTGGCGCTTCTCAGATCTGTTTCCGGGCATTGCCCAGGAGTCGCCCCAACGGGTGACCGCATATGACCAACCCTTCAACCAGTGGCGCTGTTGTCGATCGCCGCCGCTGGGAAGCGCTCCAGCCACGACAGCTCCCATTCGATGCGGCCAATCTCGTGGTCCATCCACGTCCGGACAAACTGGCTGCGGTAGGGGCATCCGCTGCATCGGCGGCGCAAATCGGCCAGTTCGCGTTCGTAGTCCCGCCTCAGCGCTGCGATGCATCGATCCCTGGCGTCCGGCGCCAATGCCCCGAGGAAGCACAGCCTCATCGCTGCACACACCCGGCCGAGTCCGCCGGCCACGGGAGCGGACGCGTGCAGCATCTCGATCAACCGTTCGGTTCCCGCTTCCGTCACCTCGAGATGCGCCGGACCGCCATCCTCCATCTCGAATTCCGCTCGGATCAGCCCCGTTGCGATGGCATCGCGAACGCAGGCGATGATGACGTCACCCGTGGGCTGCCAATCGCCCGGTGCCAGAAGCTTTGCGGCCTCTGCGATTTCGGCCACAGTCGCATGCCCGATCCGGGTTGCCCCCAAGACCGCGAACAGGACGGTGTCGTTCGGCGTCACCCTTAAGGCCGGGGCAGCTGGTGGTACGATCTGCAGCCCTATCATCGGCGTGCCTTCCGTCAATGATGTGCAGTGCTTGCAGGTCAGCCAGGCGGTCTCGAACCTGCCGGCCGAAGCATGCCGGCGATCCATCCCTCTCCGCGACTGCACCTCACCAAGCAGCATGCTAGTGGACGCCCGATTGAGTTGCAAATGATTATCATTAGCGATCTGGCGGCCGGCGCAGCTCGGCCGTCACGTCATTAGCCGCGTAGGCCGACGAAGCGGCCCACTCATCAATTGGAGGGGGACGTGGTTTCCAGATGAGCTTGCGCGACGGTCTACTGTTGCTCGAATCGGGCGTTGATCTGGTCGTGCCTGTCGCGCACGTCCTCGGGCCAGGTGCTCTTGATGTAGGACAGCACCGCCAATATCTCACGGTCGGCAAGGGTGTCGGCGTAGGCCGGCATGTCGCTTTCGTAGGCACCACCGGCCAATCCCGCCGGTCCGTATTTCGTCAATCGGAACAGCTGGATATCGGGGTGATGCCAGGTGTGGCCGGTCTCGTCATGCGGCGGCGCCGGCAGGCGGCCATCGGCACTGCGCTGGCGCCAGTCGGGCTGGCCTTCCAGATCCACACCGTGGCACGCGGCGCAGTGCTCCACATAGATCTGCTCACCAAGCGCCACCGCCTGAGCATCGTCCGGGGTCAAGGCGACCGCAAGATCGGTCGGTCGCATCATCCACACGGCAATGGCGATGCCCGCCGCCACCAGTCCCAGTGCGGGCAAGAGGGTCCGCATGCGTTTCGCCATCAGAACCGTCATCCCTCCAAGGCAACGTTGCGCAGACGCAGCGCGTTGCCGATGACGGAGACAGAGCTCAGACTCATCGCAGCGGCAGCGATCATGGGGCTCAGCAGCACGCCGAAAATCGGGTAGAGCACACCCGCCGCCACCGGTACGCCGACCGCGTTGTAGACAAAGGCAAAGACAAGGTTCTGGCGAATGTTGCGCATGGTCGCCCGTGCCAGCGCGCGGGCCCGCAGCAGGGCGCGCAGATCGCCGCCCACCAGTGTCAGGTCCGCGCTCTCCATCGCCACATCGGCACCCGTGCCCATCGCAACCCCGACATCGCTGCGCGCCAGCGCCGGCGCGTCGTTGATGCCGTCGCCGGCCATGGCGACCGTCGCACCACCGGCCTGCAGGTCTGCGACCAGCGCCGCCTTGCCTTCCGGCAGCATTTCGGCGTGTACGTCGTCAACGCCGAGCTTGCCCGCAACGGCTTGCGCGGTCGTCCGATTGTCCCCAGTCGCCATAACGACGCGAAGGCCAGCCCGATGCAGCCCTGCTATTGCCTGCTCGGCTGAGGGCTTTATGGGATCGGCCACGGCGACAGCTCCGATCATCGTACCATCGGCGGAAACGTAGATCACGGTGTTGCCCCGCTGGCGCAACTCTGCCGCATCGGCATTCAAGCCCGTGATATCAATGCCGTGGTCTTCCAGAAGGGCCGCGTTTCCGACGATGATGTGGTGGCCGGCCACAGTCCCCAGCACCCCTCTGCCCGTGACGCTTTGGAAGTCTGCGACCGACGGCAGCGCCAAGCCGCGTTCCCTGGCTTCGGCGACGACGGCAGCAGCCAAGGGATGCTCGCTGGCACTTTCCAGCCCGGCAGCCAAACGCAGGACCTCCGCCTCGTCCTGACCGGCCATCGGCACCAACCCAACGACCCGCGGCCGACCTTCTGTCAGTGTGCCGGTCTTGTCGACGATCACTGTATCGACTGCGGCAAACCGCTCCAGCGCTTCTGCGGACTTCACCAGGATGCCGAGATGCGCCCCGCGTCCCGTGGCCACCATGATCGACATGGGTGTGGCCAACCCCAGTGCGCACGGACAGGCGATGATCAGAACGCTGACTGCAGCGACCAATGCAAATGCGAAGGCC
>JANQIX010000009.1 GCA_028281925.1 Alphaproteobacteria bacterium | reverse complement strand
GCGGCCGAATGGCTTGGCTGCCGACAATGCTGGGGCGGCGGTGATCCCGATGTCCCAAAGCAACGATAAAGGGTGAGGGTAAGCGAGGGTGTTCCCGCTTCGGTGGGATGCCTTCCGACAAAGGAGCAAGACACCATGACAATCGTAGCGGAGACCCGTCGGCGGCGGCGCAAGACCATCGCCGAGGACGGTCCCGACCCGGTCGACGTGTATGTCGGCCATCGGCTTCGCCAGCGGCGTACGCTTCTGGGCATGAGCCAGGAGAAGTTGGCCCAGGCGTTCGGCGTCTCCTTCCAGCAGGTCCAGAAGTACGAGCGGGGCGCCAACCGCATCAGTGCCAGCCGTCTGCATCTGCTGACGCAGATTCTGGACGTGCCGATCACCTATTTCTTCGATGGACTTCCGGCGCCCAGCGCCGGCTCCGTCATCGAGGAGGAGGCAAACGGCAACGACCGCATGGCCAGCCGTGAAACGCTGGAGCTTGTTCGCGCATACTATCGTATTCCCAGCACGTCGGTGCGCAAGCGCCTGGTGGATCTGGCCCGTGCGCTGGGTCGCGAGGAGGGTGTGACCGAACATTGAGGATGGGCAGCGTCCGCCTTCGGGGCGGACGCGCCATTCTGCCGGCCGCCGCGGCGGCCATGCACTACTGGGCTTCGACCAGAGAGACGGCGTCCGCCAGATTGGTTTGGAACAGGGTCAGCGCTTCCGTCACACGGTCCCCACCGCAGCCTTCCGTCGTCACTCGTCGCGTCATCGTCTCACGCGCTTCATAGATCAGCTGCAGCGTCGTACCGGCACCGAAGCTCTCACCGATCAGCTCGCGCACGCGCTGATTCAAGGCCATCGCCTGCTCTTCATCGAAACGGATGCCGCGGCACCGTTCGTAGGCGACGATGGCGCCATGCATCGCAATGAAGCGCTCTTCGGTCGTCATTTCCGGTGGCGGTGCCTCCGGAGGCGGGCCTTCCTGAGCCGCCGCCCCTGAGAGCCCGAACGCAACGGCCGCAGCGGCGAGCCAACCGAAACTGGTTCTCATCATCGTCCCTCATTGCCTGTTCTCAAGAGAGGAATGCAGCCGGACGGCCGGTCGACTGGTGGCCGCCGCCTCCCTGGTCAGCACACCATATCTTGGATTGCCACTGTGGACGCCGGCATGCAAGGCCGAAGCGCAGGTGCACCAGCGCCCGCCGGTGCTCCCGTTGCCGGATCACATCTGCAGGAGCAGGCTGGAACCGGGACGATAGACACCATAGCTGAAACGAGCCCGTGACCCATCGCAAGGATACTGCCATGACGTCAGCTATCACACTCGGTCGTCGCAGGATACTCAGTCTTGGGGCCGCTTCCGCCACGATTCTCGCGACCCCAGCCCTGTTGACGCGGCCAGCCAGGGCCTTTGACCACCCGGTTCTGCCCTACGGCGAATCTGCGTTGGAACCGGTGATCAGTGCGCATACCGTCGGGCTTCACTATGGGCGGCATCACGCCGGCTATTTCCGCAACCTCAACAGGCTGACAGAAGACACCGCGCTGGCCGAGCTGTCTTTGGAAGAGGTGGTGCAGGCCTCGTCAGGCATTCCGTCCCTGCAACCGGTCTTCAACAATGCCGGCCAGGCGTGGAACCACATCGTGTATTGGGACCAGTTCATACCCGGAGGCCCTTCCGCACCTGAGGGGCGACTGGCGGGCATGATCGACGAGACCTTCGGCGATCTCGAGACATTCAAAGAGCAGTTTGTGAGCACAGCCGGGTCCGTGTTCGGCAGCGGCTGGGCGTGGCTAACCTACCATGCCGGGCAGCTCTGGCTGGAGGGCCTGCGCAACGCGGACAATCCACTGGCACATGGCCGGACCGCGTTGATCGGCATCGATGTGTGGGAGCATGCCTACTACCTCGACTACGAGAACCGCAGGGGCGAGCATGTCCGCGCCGTTCTCGACAGCTTGATCAACTGGTCCGTGGTGGCCGACCGCCTGCCCAGTTGACGCAGTCATTCCTGTCGCCGTTCCGAGCCGCCGTCCGATCCCCGCAGGCATCGCCTCGGTATCGGACGGCGGACCGGACACAACAGGATTGAAGGCATCTAGTCGTGAACTGGTATCCAGATCTCGATGCCACCGGTGCCGCGTTCGGGGTCGAAGTCTTCGCTATACCGCTCGAAATCCGGGCCTTCGGCGCGCTTGAGGCGGGAAGCCGGAAGCCATTCTGTATAGATCGTCCGCCATATCCGGCGGATCCCGGAGATGTGGTCTTCATGTGTGAAGACGGCGTAGCGGTTTGCCGGTATGTCCACACGGCTGAGTTCACGGGGAAGGTCAGACGGGTTAGCGGAGACCTCGACGCCGCATAGGTACTTCACGTTCCCGTTGATGTCGCTGTCGCAGCAGACGCCATAGGTCGCGCTCCCGACCTGCCCGGGAATGTTGCCGAGATAGGGCAGGAAGCGCTGCCATTGCGCCGGTATCCCGGCACTGGTTTCGTCGGTGTAGCGCTCGGCGAACCCCGCCACGGTCATGTGGCGCCCGTCTTCCAGGCGCGGTTCTCCGATCGTCTCCAATACTGTCTCGTTCATCCTCAGTGGCTCCATCAAACGCAGGTGGTCAGTGTCGCCGCGGGCGCGGACCGTTTCAGGCGGAGCCCCGAACTGGTCGCAGAACGCCCGCGTGAAGGCTTCGTGGGAGCCGTATCCCGCGTCGATGGCCACGGCCAGAATGCTGGGCGCACCATCGGCTAGCGCCTTGGCGGCCTCGGACAGTCGCCGGGCGCGCATGTAGCGCATCACCGGACATCCCGTAGCCAGGCCGAAGGCGCGAACCAGGTGGTAGCGTGAGACGTCGCTGGCCCGGGCAATGTCATCCAGCGCCACATCGTCCGCAAAGTGGCTTTCGATGTACCAGATGGCTTTCTGCACGGGGCTCACGGGCGGACCTCACGAAGCTTCAGGGACGTTGTGCCTGGTACCGCGCTTGCGTGTTTGATCGATGTTGCTTCCAACCAGCTGACCGACCGGCTTGCAGCTGGCCGAATTGCTGATGGTCGCCGCGATTTCCAAGAGATGTCAGGTGCCTGTGTAGTGCGGCGGCCGCCGGGCGATCCAGGCATCCAGTCCCTCGCGCAGGTCATGCGTCGGGACCAGCTTCGCGAACTGCTCGCTTTCGGTCAGCAGGCCTTCCGCGATACCCATGTTCAGCCCCCGGGTGACCGCGGTGATGATGCTGGCGGTCGCAAGCGGCGAGTGGCGCATGATCCGGCCCGCGAGGTCCCGGGCGTTGGCCATCAGGTCTTCATCCGGCACGACGGCGTTCACCAGGCCCATTTCCAGGGCGCGACTGGCGTTGAACCGGTCGGCCGTAAGCAGCAGTTCCAGCGCCCGCTTGCGGCCGGCCAGCCTCGACAGGCGCTGTGTTCCACCGAAGGTCGGTGGCATGCCCAGATTGATCTCGGGCTTGGCAAAGACCGCTTTCTCGCTCGCAACGGCGAGATGGACCGCCTCGGCGATCTCGCAGCCTCCGCCGAACGCGAGGCCGTTGACGGCGGCGATCACCGGCTTGGGAAAGGCCTCGAGCCGAGCCGTCATCGCCTGCCCCCGGCGGACGAAATCTCGGACCGCGGCGTTAACGCCGAGCGCCACGCTCTCGGAGAACTCGTGGATGTCCCCGCCGGCAGAAAAGGCCACGTCGCCGGCCCCCGTCAGGATCACGGAGCGGACACTGTCATCGGTCTCCAGCCGATCGAGCAGCGCCAACAGCGTGTCCGCCGTCTCGTAATTGATCGCGTTCAGCTTCTCGGGGCGATTGAGCGTCAGCGTTGCGATCCCGTCTTCGACGGTGCAGAGAACCGTATCTGCCATATCCTCGGGTCTCCCCTTCCAGTGATGTCCGGCGAGACTGCGCCGGACGTGAGGGTAGGGGCAAACGACTAACGCTCCCGTATCATGAATTTCATTCACTTGAAGGCATTGGCTGCGAGGCTTCGTCCCTCACCCAGCGGCAGAACGCGTCCACCTCGCGGCGGGGCTCGCGACCGTCTGGCACGGTCAGCCAATAGCCCGTGGGTATCTCGACTGGCGCTGCTGTCAGCGGCTGCAGGCCCAGGTCCTTGCACATGTCGGTGCACAGCGGCAGGCGGCAGAGCGCGACGCCCAGGCCGTTTGCGGCAGCCTGAAGGGCAAGATGGACAACATCGACGTGCAGGGCGGTGTTCGGAGAGATGTCGAGTCCCTGGCTCTGCAGCCACGTGTCCCAATCGTGTTCGACCGACGTGACCCGGACGAGCGGCAGTGACGCCCAGTCGAGGTCGCCGGGACCTGCGACGGATCGGGCATGGTCCGGTGACGCGACCGGCAGCAGCGTCTCGCGGAACAGCAATTCGGAGTGCGAGGCCGGCCAAGGGCCAGTACCCATCCGGATCGCGGCGTCCATGCCCTCCAGCGGCAGGACAGCCTGACGGTGGCTGGTATCGATGTGAAGGCGGATCCCCGTTTGCAGACCGCGAAAGCCGATCAGCCTCGGCAGCAGCCAGAGCCGCGCGAAGGTCGGGGCGACGCTGACATGAACACGGCGCTCTCCCTGCCAGGGGGAGACGCGCCGGGCACCCGATGCGATCATCGAGAGGCCTTCGGCAACATGCGGCAGGAAGTCTTCGCCGGCCTGCGTCAGGGATAGCCGGCGACCATCACGCAAGAACAGCGGCGTGCCGAGCCACTCTTCGAGGCCGCCGATCCCGTGGCTGACGGCGCTGGGCGTGACGCCCAGTTCGTCCGCTGCCGTCTTGAAGCTCCGCAGCCGCGCCGCCGCCTCGAAAAGACGCAGCGATGCCAACGGAGGAAGCTGGAAGCCCATGGGACCGCAACCCCACAAGGTGATTTTCTTTCATCTTATCATAGCGATGATGCTTTGGGTCTTCGACCCGCGGCTTGGCCTGGTTTCGCCATGAGCACTCACCGGCTCGCTTTGACGTTCGGCGGAGGCGCATCGGCGTTGAGGCCCGGTCGCGGTTGTGGGACATGTGCGCTGGCGCAAGCCGGGGGATACCGATGAACGGAAGCGATTGGCCGTCCGGGTTCGCGTGGCACCGGGGTGCCCCGGGCGAGCTGCAAGAGGGCAACCGACCGCTGGTGAAACAGGTCGCCAAAGCCATCAAGGCCGGCGACCGCGAGGTGTTGGTTGAACGGCTGACCGGCTGGCACCCTGCCGATGTGGTGGAACTGCTGGTCCACCTGCCGCTGAAACGGGCGCGCAAGCTGCATGGCTGGCTGCCGCCCGGGCCAGCGGCGAATGTGGTGGCCGCCATCGATCCCCGCCTGCGCGCCGTCCTGATGGAAGAGGCGACCCTTGCGCGGCAGGCCGAAATCATCGGCAGATTAAAGATGGCCGACGCAGTGACGCTGCTGTCGCAGCTTCCGGGTGAGAGCGTTGAGGCCCTGCTGCCAAGGTTGGACGATGGCGGTGAGCTTCGCGAACGCCTCAGCCAAGCCAGAGAGTCGGCCGGCGCCATCATGGATCGGCGCTTTGTCGCCGTGCCAGCGGACTGGACCGTGGCCCAGGCGGTGGAAGAGATCCGCCGCAAGGCCGACGACATCCGCCGGCTCTATGCGGTCTACGTCACCGGCGACGACCAAGAATTGCTGGGCATGCTCAGGCTCCATGATCTTCTGCTCCAGGCGTCCGAGACGCGGGTCGGCGACGTCATGCGCACCGATGTCGTCGTCATCACCCCGTCGATGGATCGTGAAGAGGTGATGCTGCTGGCCGAGCGGTATGATCTGGTCACCGTGCCCGTCGTCGATAAGGGTCATCGCCTGATCGGGCGGATCACGGTCGACGAACTGCGCGATGTTATGCGCCTTGAAGCGCAGGAAGACGCCATGCTGATGGCCGGTGTGGACCCGGAAGCGCGCCCCGACGACACAGTGCTGCGCATGGCCCGCGGGCGCTTCGTCTGGCTGGTTGTCGGCATGATCGGGTCGGTGCTGGGCGCCCTGATCATCCTGCAGTTCGAGCAGGCGCTGGAAGAGGCCGCCATTCTAGCCGCGTTCATCCCGCTGGTCGCCGCCACGGCCGGCAATGCAGGCATTCAGAGCGCGTCGGTGGCGGTGCAGGGCCTCGCCTATGGCAGCGTGTGGAACGCGGGCCTCAGTCTGCGTTTCGCCAAGGAGGCGGGCACCGCGGTTCTCAATGGCCTGGGCGCCGCGCTGCTGGTGGCACTGTTCGTCTTTGCCGTGTCGACGCTCGCGCCGGACAGCCTGGAGCGACCGGTCGCGCTGGCGCTGACGATCGGTGCCGCGCTCGTTCTCGTGGTGATGCTGGCGACCCTGATGGGGGCCGCCATGCCGCTGCTGCTGGATCGCTTCGGCATCGACCCCGCCGTATCGACCGGCCCGTTCATCACCGTCAGCAACGACGTGGTGGGGATCCTGGTCTACTTCGTCTCAGCCACGCTGATCTATTTTCACTAGGCCGAGCGTCGTCCCGCCACTTCTGTTTCCATATCCCCCGGCTTTGCAAAGTGGCGGGTGCCGGCCATTCACATCCGACACCCGCTTATGCCATGGGGCAAAACTCGCCAGGCCGGCGGCCTACGGTATCAGCCGCCGAACATCTTACGCAAGTTGTCGAATCCTGCCTGGTAGATGCCCTGAATGGTCTCGACCGCGGACTGCTCCGGCGCTCCGGCAGCGGCGAAGTCGCTCGACCACTCGAACCGACAGGTGCCGTCTTCGTTCTGATGCACCTTCATGGTCGCGGTGTAGTTCGCCACCGGCAGAGGGCTGTCGACGATGGCGTATGTGTATGTCCATTCGTCGTCCGCGACATGCTCCAGCGTCTCCACGATCTTGCCGCCGCCCATCAGGTTCAGCGTGCGCTTGTGGCCGCCGTCCTCCAGCTCGCTGCTCTCGACCGCCGGATGCCATTTCGGCATGCCGCCGAAATTCCCGACCACGTCCCAAAGCTGCTGGGCAGTCACGGGCAGATGCACGTCCATCGACACATTCGGCATGGCTATCCTCCCTCAGGTCGGCGGTGCCGCCCCAGTTGTGATCCACACGGAAGTATAGCGGATCCCGGGCCGATTTTGGTCCCGGCTGTCAGCTGGATGTTCCGGATTCCATCAGCGGCCGATCGAGCTCCATTGCACGTTTGAGGGCCGGGCGTTCCGCCAGCCGTTCGGCATAGGCCGTGAACTGCGGACGTTCGGGAAGGTTCCCGGTCATCATGGCCCAGCGGATGCCGGAGCCGATCACGACGTCCGCCGCCGTGAATGGCTCGCCCAGAAGAAAGGGTCCCGGCTCCAGCGCCGTTGCCATCACATCCAGCACGGTGTCGAGATCACCCCATCCCAGACCCGCCGGCGGGGCCGGCGGCCGTCCGCACATCTGGTCGATCACGGCTGGCTCGAAACAGCTCGGACCGAAGAAGAGCCACTTCAGATACGGGCCCCGTCGCAGGTCGCCGATTGGTATGGCCAAGCCTGCATCCGCAAACGTGTCGGCAAGGTAGCAGCAGATCGCCGCCGCCTCGGTGATCACCACGCCATGGTGGACGATCGCGGGAACCTTGCCCATCGGGTTGACGGCGAGATAGGCCGGCTCCCGCGTTGCGCCCTTTGCGACAAGACGGACCTCATAAGGGCGGCCGATCTCCTCCAGCATCCAGCGCACGATCCCCGAGCGCGATGGGGGCGTGTGATAGAAGATCAGCTCCGGCTCACCGGCCATGGCATCCACTCCATCGTCTGGCGTTCGCGTTGTCGCGAATGGCATGGCGCGATCTTACGGCGGCCGCATATCTTGATCAAGAACATATCAAGAACAGAAGTGCGGTGGCTCCCCACTCACCCGCGGCCGACGAACGGCATCTTCGTGGCCATCACGGTCAGGAACTGGACGTTTGCGTCCAGCGGCAGGCTGGCCATGTAGACGACGGCGCTGGCGACATGGGCCGGGTCCATCAGCGGCTCCGGCGCGATGGTGCCGTTGGCCTGCGGAACGCCGTCGGCCATGCGTGACGCCATGTCGGTAGCGGCATTGCCAATATCGATCTGGCCGCAGGCGATGTCGTATTTGCGGCCATCCAGCGAGGTGCATCGGGTCAGGCCGGTCACGGCATGTTTGGTGGCCGTGTAGGGCGCACTGTTGGGACGTGGCGCGTGCGCAGAGATCGAGCCGTTGTTGATGATGCGTCCGCCCATGGGCTCTTGGCTCTTCATCAGGCGCACGGCCTCTTGCGTACACAGGAACAGGCCGGTGAGGTTGACGCTGACGACCATGTTCCATTGCTCGAACGTCAGGTCTTCGATCGGCGTGGCCGGCACGTTGGCGCCGGCATTGTTGAACAGAACGTCGAGGCGGCCGAACGCCTCTTTGGTCTTGGCGAACAGGGCGCCGATCGATGCCGGATCGCTGACATCCGTCGGGACGGCCAGCGCGCGCGAGCCGTCAGGGCCGGCGGCGGAAATGGTGTCGTCCAGCGCGTCCGCCCTGCGGCCGGCCAGCACCACGCTATACCCCTCGCGCAGCATCGCGATGGTGACGTGCCGCCCGACGCCGGAACCGGCACCCGTCACCAACGCAATCTTGTTCGCCGTGGTCATCTCGCTCTCAGTCCTCTTGTAACGCGGTCTCCCGACTGTGGGAGAAACAATGGAAGCATCGTGGCCGGCTAGGATATACCTTCGGCAGCCCTAAGGCCGGACACAAAAGATCCCAATCGACGCCGAACCGGCGCGTCGTGGAGTTGCCATTGCCGCCGATCGCGAGAGACCATGCCATCTCCCCCGAATTCATCGACGGTACCGCAGCGACAGCACCGCCATCGGGGCGCCGCCGGTTTCTGCTTTCCGCCTCCGGCGCGTTTCTAGCCGTGGCGACGAACTTCGCCAGCGGCCACGCGGCCATCAACACGCTTTGTGCAGGCACCAACCGCTGCAGATTGACCTTTACGGCCCCCTTGGCCAGCGCCCCGTTCCCCTATGACGGCGAACATGGCGACCGTGGCTACGGTTTCTTCACGGAAGTGGATCCTGAAACCGGGGCGCGCCTGCACATCACCGACGATGGTGCCGCGTTTCCGGAGCATCCGCACTACGACAGCAACGTCGTGCTGTTCCACCTGCCGCCGCAGTTCGACCCCTCCCGGCCGTTCGAGATCGCGGTTTTCTTTCATCAGCATCAGGTGACGGTGCCGCAGGATGTCATCGCCGCCGGCGTGCTGGACCAGGTCAACCGATCCGGGCGCAACGTGGCGCTGGTGGTGCCGCAGTTGGCGCGCAATGCCGTCGATTCCAGTCCCGGCAAGCTGTTCCGTGCCGGCGGGACCGCGAACCTGATGGCCGAAGCCGCGTCGGTTCTGGCCGGGGCGACTGGTGCGCCCGCCGCGGCGTTCGCACGGGCGCCGGTCATCCTCATAGGCTACAGCGGTGGCTACAAGGCCATCGCCTACAGCCTCGATCGCGGCGGTATCGGCGATCGCATCCGCGCCGTTCTGTTGCTGGACGGCATCTATGACGATGTGGACATGTTCGCGTCCTGGCTGTTGGCCAACCGCGCCGCGGCGATCTTCGTTGCGCTCTATTCCGAGCACAGCGTGCAGCGCACCGAACAAGTGATGACCCGGCTGATCAGCCGCGGTTTGGTCTATGGTCGCGATTTCGCGCCGTCCTTGTCGCCGGGGACAGTCCGTTTCGTGGCGATCGACACGGACCATTTCTCGGTCCTGGCCGACGGGCCGCCACGGTCTCCCATCACGGAGTTCCTGCGCCGGCTTGGAGCGTAGCAAGGCGTTACGTCAACCGACGCTGATGTCGCTCCCATCGATCAGGTCGGTGGCCCCGCTCATGATGGCAACGATCTCGCCGGTGGCGGATTGGCGACATAGGGCGGGAAATGGGACGCCTATGGCAGGTCCGGGCCGATACCGGTGGCGACGAACACAGCCGCCGTTGGGCCGAAGCCGTCCCATGTCGCCGGATATCCAATGACGCTGACCGTCACATCGAAGTCGAGATCCACATGGGCCGCCAGCGTCTCGCGGTCTGCCGGATCGGCGGGACAGGCGAACACATGCGCGATCTCGGTTGTCTCGCCGGTTTCCACATCGGTGATCAGCATGTTGAAGCAGGGCGGGGCCTCGCACAGGAAGCTGGGCCCGGTAAGGGCGTAGGCCCGCGTCTCCTGCGGCGGCTCGAAGTCCGAACAGGCGTCGTGCAGGGCCCATGCCGTCTGGGCGCCCACGACTTGGACCAGGGTTGCAGATACGGCCATTGCCAGTCGTGTGTTCATTCCGACCTCAGTCTCGCAGAGTCCAAGAGCACCGTGGATGGTACGCGTGCTTGTGGCCCGCTGATGGCAAAGACGGGGCATTGGTGCAGGGGGCAAGCCCACGACCCGCGAAACCCACTTTGCCCCGACGCCACGCCGGTCCACTGTTCCTTAATCAGAGCGGCGGATGATTCTGCGCTTGGGCGGATCATCAGATGTTCGCTCGCCAAATGAAGAAACTGGGAGGAGGCCATGAGCGTCAAACACGATCTATACGGGATCCGGTTCGGTAGCCCGTCCCACAAGGAAGTGGCCGCTGCTATCGAGAAGCTGAAGACGGACCGCATGACGCTGCGGCATTGGGAGACGCTGAACGACGACATCGAAGCCAAAATTGCCAGCAAGGAAAAGAAGCTGGGGGAAATCCCCGACTGGGATCCCGAGGCGTATAAGGTGCAGCTGGCACTATGGCGTGGCCAGTTGAACAACAAGCACGCCAATCTGGTGTGGCAGGGAACGCGCGCGCTTGGGATCGGCGCCTTTCCCGCACCGCCGGGCCGTGCGCATCTTAACCAGATCAGACGCTTACACACGAAGATCTGGACGCGGGTCCTATATCTTCAGGCGCAGTTCTTCCTGGCAGGTACTGAAGCGATCATTGCAGGGGAGAACCCGAGTTCCGGCAGCTCCTTCTGGGGGCAGTTTCCCAATCTGGAAGACGCCCAGAGGGATGTCGCCGCCTATCGGGCCCAGCTCGGCGAGATCCTGCTCTATCCGGCGGACGAGAAGGTCTACGCCGCTTGAGCTTGCCGCAGGTCGTGCCGGTCAGATGATCAGCAGCAAGGAAAACGAAAAAAGGCTGAACAACGCGACGGCCAGTGCAGAGCGTACGAGGCTCAGCCCTTCGACGACGCGAATGGCCTTGAACAGGCCGATGACGAAGAGACAGAGACCCAGACCCGCCAGCGGGGCATAGGCCACCTCAAGCGGGAGCGGGACACCGTCGCTTGCGCCCGCCACCGTGGTCGCAGCGATGAGAGGCAGGGCAGGGACGCCCAGCGGCAAGAGATAGGCTGTCGCCCGGTAGAGGAACACCGCCTGGCCACGCCCGCTGGCCCCCTTGACCATCAACCAGACGACGATCGTGATGCCGGCATGGACCACAACCGCGATCAGCATGCCGGGGATCATGTTTCCGGCATAGAGGATCCAGTTGGGAACGTCCGACAGTGGGAAACCTTGGATCTCGCCGCCGACGGCACGCTGGAACGTGGCGACCAGCGCACCGTACAGGCACCCGGTCGCGATCAAGATCCCTGAAATCCACAAAGGGGCTCGTGGGCTCTCGCAGGCATGCCGATATGGCTCGTCGCGGAGCAGGAAAAGGTCGGCCAGCACCATCGTCACATCGTGTTCTTGATGTTGGAAAAACGGAAGAGGGGCCGCGCGGACGCGACCCCTCTGTACGAATGATATCTACGCGTTACTCCTGCGTTTCCTCCGTTCCTTCTTCGCCCTCGGCTTCTTCGCCAGCGGCTTCTTCACCAGCTGCCTCTTCGCCGGCGGCTTCCTCGCCCGCAGCTTCGTCGCCTGCGGCTTCGGCTTGCTCAGCCGCTTCGGCGGCTCCAGCCTGGGCTTGCTCCAGCGCTACGAAGGCCGGGTCGGGGCTGGCCGACCAGATCATCAGCGCCAAGGCAATCGCCGCACAGCCGAGCGGGAACGCCTTGCCGTTGTAGCGGCGCGGGTCGTAGTCGTTCCAGCCGTGGATGCGGTCGACCTCGCGCAGGATCCTCTCGTCCTTTTCACCGCCGGTGATCAGGCTGACGACGATGGTGACGAACCAGGCCGCCGATGCGCTGAAGATGGCCGTTACCAGGAAGCCGAGCGGGCCGAGATTGACCAGTTCGACGCCCAGCAACGTGCCCTTGGTCCACCACAGCACGATCGACAGCGTGCCGCCGACCAGCATGCCGGCCATGGCGCCGAGCTTGTTGGCACCCTTCCACCAGATGCCGAGGATCAGCACCGGCGTGAAGGTCGATGACGCCACGACGAAGGCCCAGACGACACTGGTGAGCAGGAAGTCCGGCGGGTTCAGCGCCAGGCCGATCGTCACCAGTCCGCCCATCGCGGTGAAGAAGAAGCCGGCCTTCACCCTGGACTTGTCGCTCGCGTTCGGCGAGACGGTCGAATAGATGTCGTTGCCGATGCCCGTGCCGATCACCATCAGCAGCCCGCCGATGGTCGACATGCCCGCCGCCAGCGCGCCCGCGACCGGTAGGGCCGCGATCCACGACGGCGTGAACGCCTGGCTCATCACCACGACCAGCAAGTCCGCTTCGGCCGGTGCGATCTGCATGCCATTGGCGTTGATCTCGTTCACCACGTACAGCTTCGCGGCAAAGCCGATGGCGAAGGTGGTGAAGAAGACGACGCCGATGAACATGATGCCCCACAGCGTGGACATCTTGGCATCGCGCACCGACGGCGCCGTGAAGTACCGCATGGCGATATGCGGCAATCCGATCGTGCCGAAGGCGATGGACAGCATGATCGCCGTGTAGAACTTCGGCGTCAGCGGTAACGCCCCGTCCCTGGTACTGAATGGGTCGAAATACGATGGCAAGGCGTCCATCATCTGGGGCACCAGGCTGCCATAGCCGAACGGCGGGAAGAAGCTGGCCGGTCCTGCACCAAGCTTCCAGAGGATGATCGCCGCGGGCACGAACAGCGCGATGCCCATGATGATCGCCTGCAGGGTCTGGTTGTAGGACAGTCCGTACATCCCGCCGATCGTCACATAGGTCGTGACGACCAAGCCGCCGACGATCAGGCCGGTGGTGTAGTCCCAGTGGAACATCACCTGGAAGACGTTGCCGACACCCTTCATCTGCCCGATCAGGTAGAGCTGAGCGAGCAGGATCATGCAGAGCACGGCGATGATCTTCGCAGCATGGCCGTACCGGTCGCCGATGAACTGCATGCTGGTGAACTTGCCCCAGCGCCTGAGACTCGGTGCAATCGCGATGGAGATCATCACGAACCCGCCGAGGAAGCTCAGCACGATGGCGACCAGGAAGTACTGGATGCTCCACAGCAGTGCCGTGAAGCCCAGGAAGGTGGCCAGGCTCATGTAGTTGGAGGTCATGGCCAAGCCGTTGGACACGCCGCCGACGTTACGTCCGGCCGCGTAGTAGTCCTCACTGGAGGCCACGCGTCGCTTCGACAGCCAGCCGACATAGAGGAACAGGCCGACCATCGCGATCGTGTAGATGATACCGAGCGTGGACAGGCCCGAAGTTGGCTCGAATTGATAGAATTCCGCCGGGGCTTCCTCGGCGGTCTGCGCCATGGCTGCCATCGGCGCGGCAAGCAGGGCGAACAGGGAGACGATGAACCGGATCATTACTCGGCTCCTCCCGAAGACTGGTTGGTGGAGGAGCCGCCGGACGCCGTAGACGAGGGCGCACCGGAGTCGGCGATCTCTGCATCGACCTTTTCACTGACGTTGATGTAGATCCAATAGACGGGGATCAGCACCAGCCAGCCAATGACGATGGTCAGGAAGTAGTGAGTAGGAAAACCGAAGATGGTGCTTTCAGTCAAGCCAGGAAACAGAAAGTACATGGGAAAGATGTGAGTCATCAAGGTCATCACCGCAAAGGCAATCAGTGCGATGAAACATTCCTTCTTGTAGGCACTGTTCATTGGTTACGTTCTCCCCATTGCCACACGAATAGCCGGGCGCAAGAGAACCCGTCAGGTCGGATCGGCTGATCCGCCTTGGGTAACGGGACCCCAGCACCACAGATGCCGCGACACTGCCCTCTTGGTGCAGAAAGGCGGCGCCGTCGGTCTCCAGCCCCTTGTTTGCCGTTGCTATAGCGGCCTTGTTCGTAGCTCTTGCGCCGGGTGTCCGAGCATCGGACTGCGGAATTGGGACGGCCGCGCGTAACGCATCCACAATTCCAGTGCCGGCCAAAACTGGTCGTCTGGCCGGGGTGATTTGATTTCACCCGCCGCAATCAAGCCGGGACGAGCATAGGAGAAAAGGTGGCGCGGCACTAGGGCCGCAGGATTGATGTTGCTCAATTCTGCGGCAGAAATTTCGAGCTCTTGCCCAACTAAATAGTTCGCTTCCGAACGTAACGAATTTGCGGCAAGTTCTCTACAGCGCCATAGAGATCGTCACTATTCGAAATCCCAGACGGGATCGGCTCGAGACCTGGCTACGTCGCGTGTCGGCAACGCATGGCACGGGCTTTCGCGAATTCCATTCGCTCCCGTCGACGGACTGTCCGCCATCAAGCCGATCAGGCGAGCGACCGGAGCTGTGAGATTTGTCGTCGCTTGCGTCCTTATCGATAGCTGTGACGACGCTGTCGAACCACGCTGGCCTTCGGACTTGCGGCCACGGACAGGGGCATCTCGGCTTCGGTTTTCAACAGGCTCCGATGCCAGGCGCCATCCAGTTGTATGACTGTCGCTGTCTTTTCCGTGTTCGTGGTCATTTTCCTAAAGGTTTTATAAGTTCTCTTTGTTATTCTTGCTGATATCTGACGTCCTTTTGTTGTATTTTGATGGTTACGAATCTAAGTTTTCATAGTCTCTGTCGCTTATCCACGGAGTTTTCCACAGGCTGGACTGGCCGTTAACCAAATTTTAAGGAATTTTATTCGAAAGGTGTATCAAAGTGAGCTTATGCTAAGATTAGTTTCTGGCCGCTCGGCAATGCGCAGATCGGTTGTTTTTGTGGTTGCGGCGCAACAACCAGCCGATGGCTGCGAATACCGCGCGGCGTGGGAGTGCCGGATCGTATGTAAACAGGCTGCTGTCCCATCTCGGGGCCGATGCAGGCCAGGCGCTACCGCTCGAAATGCGCCCGCACTGCCCCTTGCGGCAGAGCCGGCACGAAGTTGCCGTCACGTCCGGTCATGTCCGTGGCCGTGACCAAGCTGTTGAGGATCGCCTCTTCGATCGCGTCGACCGTTGCCTCGAACAGGACGTTCAGTTCGCGGCTGTCAGGGATGAAGCGCAAATCAGCAAAACCGGTAGCATCACGCGCTGCTACAGGTCCGTCAATTCACGGCGCCGTTGCCTGCTCCGCTCTCGGCGACCTGCGGAGTTCGGCCAAGAGTCGACGATGGAACGCGGCAAACCCTGAGACAACGTCTCCAGGCAGAGGCTGCGGAGACGCGTCGTGGACCCGTAGCTGATCGAACGGCACTGTGGGGGACCTATGATGCTCTATGTGAAGGTTCGTGTTCCAGAGCAGGAACGAGAGCAGCGGATTCGATACGATCGTCCGTGTCACGGGTACGGCATCGCCTTGCAGCGGCACATGCTCATGAACCGTTGTTAGGAACAAGAACCCAGCCGACAGCATCAACGGAGCCCAGTAGATCCATAGCGCATGGACCGGCCACAACGCCGTCGCGCCGGCGATGCCGACCGTCAGGGCCACCAACGCCGCCTGCGAAGCCGATAGGCCGCGGGGTGTGGATAACATCCATGCCCAGGACAGCCGCCAGAACGGGATGAGGAAATAGTACGGGGTGAGGTGGAGCAGGTAGCCGGCCGTCGATTTCAGCTCGACCGGCGCCTCCGGGTCCTTCGGTTCGCCAGTGTGCCGGTGGTGCGCCAGATGGAGTCTTCTGTAGGTCGCAAAGTCGATCAGCAGAATCGCGCCGGCGAGCCATCCGATCAGGGCATTGGTCACCCTTGCGCGGGCGATCGACCCGTGCGTTGCCTCATGCATGATCGGAAGCATCAGGGACAACAAGAACCCTAACGCGAGCGACGCGGCGGCGGTGATCGCCACACCGGCCCAAGTGTCCGTCCCGACCCACAGCCCGGCGCAGACGGGTATGGCGGCTAGGCCGGCAGTCACAGCGAGGCGGGCGGCAGCGGGGCGCCGAGGCAGGATCGCGTCAAGGCGGGGTCGCGGTGACCGCGGAATGCCTGAAGTGGGAATGGTACTCCGCAGACCTTCGGTTGCGTCTTGGCAATCGTCCGTCAAACTGTAGACTGCCTTTCCATGGAGACTTGGCGGCCACCACTGTTGAGGCATCTTCGCTTCTGGCGCGAATTCCATGATGCCGACTGACTCGATACCACGGTCCTGGACAGGAAGCGACCTTGGCAGTGCGTCCCTCCTCGACGGGGTGTTGGGCCGCATTGCGGACCAGCCGAATGACGAGGCGCTTGTCGACGACCTTGGAGCGTGGTCATACGCTGAACTCTTCGCTACGTCGATGCGTGTTGCGCGCGCGCTGTCAGCCATGGGCCCCGCGCAGTCGCGGACTTTCCTGGTGGTTGCCGACCGCAGCCGGCGCAGCGTGGCGGCCGCGTTCGGGGCCCTGTTGGCGGGCGGGCGATACTGTCTGATCGATGCGTCGTACCCGGCAGCGGCGTTGACCTCGGCCCTCAGGCGGCTTGAACCGCGGGCTGTGCTCTCATGGGGGCCGGACACGCCCGCCTGGACGGAAGACCTGCCTGCGGGGATCGCGTTCCTGCGCGCGGACGACCTGTTCTCAGGAGAAGGCGACGGGCCGGAGTCATCCCCGGATCCGGGCGAGATCGAAGACTGTGCGGCTCGGATCGGGCGCGGCGCGGAGATCGCATTCTATACCTTCACCTCTGGCACGACGGGCGTGCCGAAGATCCTGGCGATGTCGCACGCGGGATATGCCGACGTCATTCGCCGCCTGATCGAAGACTATCGCTTTACGCGCAACGACCGTGTGGCGGTCCAATCCGGCTTCATGTTCGACGCCATCTGGGACGTGCTGACGGCATTGACGCCGGGCGGGGCGGCGATCGTGCTCGCCGACCGGCTGTACGAAGACGGCCGCGCCTGGGCCCGCTGTCTGCGCCGTCACCGCGCGACCAGCCTGATGTCGGTACCCGCGGCCCTGCAGTTCGCCCTGGAGAGCCTGCCGGCGGGCACGCCGATGCCGCGCCTTCGCCAGCTGATCCTCACTGGCGACCGCATCTCCGGCCATGTCCTGCGACTGATCCGCCGAAACGTGCCGGCCGAGGTGGAGATCCACAACTGCTACGGCGTGGCGGAGGTGCCATATATCCTGACCGGCAGAGTGGACCCGGAGCGCCCGGAGACGGCGACGGTGTTCGCGATGCCCGATGCTGCGAGGGTCGACCTGCGGTTCTCGCCCGTGTCGGAGGCGGGAAGAGCATCAACCTTGGAAGCTGTGAGCGCTGCCAATGCCCATGTCGTGCCCATTATGGGGCACGCTGGCCGTTCGCTCCAGGTCAAGGGACACGGTGTTTTCTCCGGCTATATCTGCGAAGGCCGCCGCGACACAGGATTATCGCTGCCGACGGATGCAGCGGGCTACTTCGACACAGGCGATGCTTTCCGCCAGGTACGCTCAGACAATGGAGAGCGTCTCTTCGGATGGCGTCTGGTCGGCCGTATTGACCGTAGATTGAATTGGCAAGGATATCGGATCGAACCTGAGGAGATTGAGACGGCGTTCGAATCATTGGATGGAGTCCTCTGGGCAAAGGTCGAATTGGGGATAGACGGCCGGCTGATCTGCTATGTGAGCGGCTATATCGAACACGATGTATTTATTGATCTCCAATCGTGTTTGTTTATGCCGAGAGATGCATTAGATATCCGCGTGATCGGCGCGCCGAAGATGCCAAGAAAAGTGAGGTAGCGGCATGTTTCTTGTAAGGCAGATACTTCGGGGGCTCAGATTCCTCCGAGATAGAGATTTGCAGTTCTGGGGAATCATAGTTATTATTATTTCGGTTTGTATTTCGAGTTTTGGTCAAGATATGGTACTTCGGTTGTACGAACATATCTTCGGCGACAGAGATATCACGGAAATTGAAAGGCAGAACTATAGCCAGTGGATCGATACATTGACAGCGCTGGTGATTTTTGCAAGTCTATACATAGTGTTCAGGCAAGTTCACAAAAACAGTGAACAGAATATTAGAGAGCTAATCTCTGATTTGGGAAAGACAAAATCATCGATTGAAGAAATTAAGAAGTATATAGAAGTATCAATCAGCACGACCGAAAAGCCTGAGGGGCAGCTTAGTGTCGTGGCGCCAGCTGCCAAATGGATTCAGACAAGTTCATGGATAGAAATTGTTAAGAAGATGCGTGAGATGTTCAGGATGCACCAATGGGGTCAAATCCCAACACTTTCAGGTTTGAACTATATGGTAGAAGTAGGCGGCAATCTAGACAAGAACCATGCCAATATCGGAAACGCCCAAGCTATTTCAAAAATCACAGAATTTCTTTCAATTGACTATTTTCAGTGGCATGGTTTTTCTTTTGAATTTCCCAAGGGCTTAGAAGCCGATCTTGTGCAAGATGGTGGAGGAATCAATCTCACTGCGCCGTATGCAGATCGCTTTTCTCTGAAAAACATTATCGATAACCTAATTTCACCATTTATAATAATTCCCTTTGATGCTTATGCCCGCAATAAAGACGCTTTTGGCTCTTGCACGCCTATCTATCCCGTTTCATCTCAGTTATACAATCTTTGGAGAAACGAACTCGGATACCAAGATAATGATCATGACAACCAATTACTTCTTTCTGAGTTACGAAGGCTAGAATGGA
Organism: Alphaproteobacteria bacterium; assembly: GCA_028281925.1. Taxonomy (GTDB): domain Bacteria; phylum Pseudomonadota; class Alphaproteobacteria; order DSM-16000; family Inquilinaceae; genus JACKIG01. The sequence goes on along the minus strand of JANQIX010000009.1, from coordinate 56,588 downwards.
TGGGGCCTTGTCCCGATGAGCTTTTAAATGAAGTTTTAACAGATCCACAGTTCCGCACAGACTTTGGTCGCATTGACCATTTAGGCGACTTCAGAGTGAGGGATGACCATTTGGGACGAGAAGGACAGGAGCAGAGTAAGTATGGGCCAACAGTATTTTCGGTTTTTGTTGTCTACCCATCATTGACGATTTCGAGAAAGCGAGAAGTCCATAGGATTCGTTTTGTTTCTCTATTCGATCGTGAAGGTAAACTCAACGAAGAAGTGCGGGCGCTGTTTTTGAAGTTTGCTTCTACTCGAACTATTTCTTTGATTGATGGAATTGATTACAGGGCGCTAGGATGTTATGTGCCGATTAAATCAGATCTTGACGATTTTGCCGATTACGTCGACGGCCTAGACTCCTATCGGTGGGCAGAAGTGCGAGTTCTGTACGCCTGGAGTTATGTTCATCCTCGTCGAGTCACATCAAGATCGGATGCAGATCAAGTATTGTACCTCAATGATTCATGGTCTTTCCCTGTATCAAATGTTGCAGTACTCCGTCGTGCAGAGTTTCGGGCCACAAGGGGTGTCGATTTCCGTAATGAATTTCCGATTATCCCATACACAATGGCGCCACCGGAGGAAACCCCAAGGAGGAATGGCAATCGAATAGTCTATGCTGAGAACTTACCAATGTGCCCAAGCGATGTGTTTCACGTGAATTGGAGTTACCTTGGGGAGGAACATTACGCAAGGTCGGTGGCTGATGGTGTAGCATCTCAGGTGGTCAAACTGCAGGCGCAGCGCGGTTCGGCAGCATGACCATCGTTATTGTCTCCGGCTTGGCTCAAGGGGATGATCCTGCGGGCGGGGTTGGGGTCGCGCACTGTCTTCGGCGAGCATTCAGTCCGATCTCCGTCATCGGGGTGGATTACTCGGTCCGGGCGGCGGGGCTGCACGCGGACGTGTTCGACGATGTGGTCATCCATAGGCCATGGGGGGAGTTCGATACCGACAGCTTGAGGGCCGACATCGCAGACCGGCTGGCCGATGGCGCTTTCGTGATCCCCACGATCGATCTCGAGGCCTATTGGCTGGCGACACATTTTCCGGAACATCCGGCGATCCTCAGTCCGCCGGCCGAGGTGTTCTGGGAAATCGCGAAGCCGTGGGGCGCCGCACCGGACCTGGGCGGGCTGCGGCGGCCCGATGCGGTCCTGCTCAGTGACGGCCCCGATGCAGTGCATGGCTTTCTGCGACGCAATGGCATGGACGCGTGGTTCAAGGGGCCGTTCCATGACGCGCTGCGGGTGAGGAGCTGGGAGGCGCTTCCGGGTGCGCGCCGCCAGCTTGAGAAGTACTGGCCGTTCGACGGCGTACACCTGCAGCAGCATGTGCGCGGCACGGCGGAAGCGATCGCCTTTGCCGCTTGGCGAGGCGAGATTCTCGATGCCATCTGGATTGCTAAGAACGACACGACGGCTGCGGGAAAGACGATAGCCGGCACGATGCGCCCCGTCAGCCCGGCCGATTGGGCGGCCCTGGAGGCGTTTGCCGCACGTCACCGCTGGACCGGCGGGGGCGAGATCGAGGTGATCCGCGATGCCGATGACGGCCTCTGGCTGGTCGAGGTCAATGCCCGGTTTCCCGGCTGGATCGCCGGTGCGGCGTTACTGGGGCACAACCTGCCTGCCCGGTTGCTCGCGGCTGCAACTGGACGACAGATGCGGGAGATGCCGGCTGCCGACGGTTTTGCCCGCGTTCAGCAAGAGGTCCCCGTCCGCGCGGGTTACCCCCTGCTGCCGCCCCTTGTTCTCAATCCGGACGAGCCTCTCGATGCGGCCAAGACGGCATTCAGCATCCACGAGATCGCGGTTCACCTGAAGGGAACCGTTGGGTTGCCGACAGCGACCCGCAGATCATCCGGGCTGGCCGGCGCGCCGCGCGGTCGGCCTCTGCCGCCTCTGCCCGTGGCCGAGCCGGTCATGCCAACGCCCCGGTGGCACTTTTCCGCCCGGCAGGTCGAGGCGCGGATCACCAGCGCTCTTGAGGCTGCCCGATCCGGCACGTACAGCCGATCTTCGGTCGCCCTGGTCTACAGCCTGAAGACGAACCCCGATCCAAGCGTGCTGGAAATCTGTGCGCGCCTCGGCGTCGGAGTGGACGTCATCAGCGAAGAGGAACTGGCGGCGGCGACCGGTGCGGGGATCCCTCTGCGCGATATCGTCTTCAATGGCCCCTTCAAGCGGCCCGCAGCATGCGATCGGGTGCTCGATGCAGGCGGGGCAGTCTATGCGGACTCGCTGGAAGAACTGGCGTCGACTATGCCCCGCCTAAAGGACCGGACATGCGAGGTAGGGCTACGCATTCGGCCGCCCGGCATGGGCTCGCGGTTCGGCATTCCGGTGGAGCATCCCTGGGCCGTGGCCGAGTTGATCGACCTTTTGAGGTCACTTGACGCAGGGCGGGCAATTGGGCTGCAGGTCCATATGGCCCATGGTCTGATCGGCAGGGATGCCTGGAGGGCGATGGTCGAAGAACTTGCGCAACTCGCCGTCGATCTCGAGGACGAGGGCTCCGGAGTCGTCACCACGCTGGATCTTGGCGGCGGGTTCTATCCGGCCGATTTTCCCGACGAGCTTGACTGGGTGGTCGACACGTTCCGACCGCGGTGTGAGCAGATGCTGCCGCACCTCCGAAGGATCGTGCTGGAGCCGGGCCGGGCACTCGTCCAGGATGCGGGCATGATTCAATGCACTGTCCTGGAGGTCCGGCGCGCGGCGCGAAGTCCCGAAGGCTGGGCCAGAGACGTGATCGCTGATGCGTCGATCGCCGAGCTTCCGGAGGCTGCGCACTTTCCCCATCGAGTTTGTGCGCTGGCCATCGCTGCCGGCCGCGCTGAATGGGCACGGGTGCCGGCACAGGGATGCGACCGTCTTCTCGGCCGTACGTGCATGGAGGCGGACATCCTGGCGCAAAGGCTTGATTTCACCGGCATCAAAGCCGGTGACCAATTGCTGATCCTTGATGCAGGCAGCTATGACAGGAGCATGACCTATGAGTTTGGTAGAGGCCGATACTGCGCGGCTTGAAGCCCAGGTGGGCTTCCCGCTCCGGCATCGCGGCCATTCTGCCATCGAGCCGGCGGTCAGTGCCGCCGACCGGGCCGCCGCGGTGTGGATCCGCGCGCTCGACCAAGCCTTCCGCCGACGTGCAGGAAAGCATGTACCCCCTGTCTGGCTCTATGAGACCTTCAAATGGGGACCCCATCCTTGGCCGGTCCGTTGGAGTGAGATACCGCATCTGCCCTACACCGATTGCGGTCTCATGGCCGCGTTGTCGACCGCCGTCTACCGGGCGCGCGGCGCCCACGTCATGCCAGTCCAACTCGTTCTCAAGTTCAATCCCGAAAGCACCCGGGGATGGTCCGGGCTTTGGCGCAACAGTCGTCTTCGTCCCCATTGGTGCACCGGCATCTACGCGTACCACGAAGGAACGGCGGTGATCGAAGGCGATCATCAGTGCCGCATCTGGGACCCCTTGGGTAGGTTCTGGCTGCCGCTCAGATCAGACCCAGGCTACGAGGGGATCGTCGCGCTGCGATTGGTGCACGACACCGACGACAGCATGCCATTGCCGCGATTGGCAGGATCGGTTGTCAGCCCCGATCGCTGGATGGCCGTCAAGGAGACTGCCAAAGCGAGTATCGACGACCCAACCAACGACGATGAGTCAGATCGCAGCTCCAAGAATCATCGATTTGATCTAGTTGACGCGATCTCCAATGGGAAGCGAGCCCTTCGGCGCTGATGAAAGCGGCGCCGGAAGCGTCTATCGGCGACAACCGTTAGCTTGAACTGTCCGATAGTCTTGATCAGCAGCATCTCGGCCTGGAGTGCCCGAAAACGGAACGCACAGGGCCCGCGCTCTCGGCCGGCCCGACGGAGTCTGAAGATGCGCCTGTGCCATGGTGCCACCCCTGCCGCCCGAGATTGACCGGCGGCCGATCTCCGCTCAAGATCAGCTGACGATTCCGCCGTACCGCTAGCGCCTTTGCGATCCCTCGTGGCGCGAGCCTCCGGTACCACGGATGGACAGCCGCGGTCGACGCGGACGGTGCCGGTCCACGGCACCGATAGAACACCAGGAAGGAGACAAGGATGGCTTTCACCTGGAAGCAGGCAACGCGAGCGCTTTTTGCCGGTACCATTCTCAGCGCGCCGGTCGTCCTGCCGGCAATGGCCGAGACGCCGGCCGATACGCTGATCATGGCGATGCGCATGGACGACATCATCACCATGGATCCGGCCGAGGCGTTCGAGCTCACCACGGGCGAGATCAACGCCAACGTCTACGACCGGATCATGATGTATGAGCCGGAGGACCTGACGACGCTGACCGGCGGCGTGGCGGAGAGCTGGGAGATCAGCGACGACGGTAAGATCATCACCTTCACCATCCGCGAAGGGCTGACTTTCCATTCCGGCAATCCGGTGCGGGCCGAAGACGTCGCGTGGTCGCTGCAGCGCGTCTTGCAGCTCGACAAGACGCCGGCCTTCATCATCACCCAGTTCGGCTGGAGCGCCGACAACGCGGACGAGGTGATCCAGCTCACCGACGATGGCCGCGTGCAGGTCACGGTGGTGGAGGATTTCTCGCCAGGGCTGGTGCTGAATGCGTTGTCGGCCGGCATCGGTTCGGTCGTCGACCGTGAGCTGGTCCTGGAGCACGAGGTCGACGGCGATCTCGGCTATGAGTGGCTGGCCACCAACAGCGCAGGCTCCGGCGCCTTCAGCCTCACGCAGTGGAACGCCAACGAGTCCGTGATTATGGAGGCGAACCCCGACTATCGCCATGGCGCCCCCGCGATAGACCGGGTGATCATCCGCCATGTGCCGGAGCCGGCCGCGCAACGCCTGCTGCTGGAGCAGGGCGACATCGACATTGCCCGCACGCTGACGTCCGACCAGATTGCCGGTCTGGAAGGGACGGAAGGCATCGTTATCGACGACCACCCCAAGGCCACGCTCTACTACCTGGCGGCCAACGCGAACCATGAGGCTCTCGGCAACCCGCTGGTGTGGGAGGCATTGCGCTATCTCGTCGACTACGACGGCATGGCCGACACCTTCCTGCGCGGCCAGTTTACCGTCCATCAGACCTTCTGGCCGACCGGGCTGTGGGGCTCGATCGATGACGAGCCGGTCTACCAGATGGATTTGGAACGCGCGCAGGAGCTTCTTGCGGAGGCCGGATATCCGGACGGCTTCTCGATGACCATCGACAGCCTCAACACCTCGCCCTATCTGGAAATCGCCCAGTCGGTGCAGCAGACGCTGGGCCAGGCAGGCATCGAGGCGGAGATCATTCCGCAGGACGGCAGCGCGCTCTGGCCGAAGTACCGCGCCCGGCGGCACGAGCTGATCTTGGCGCGCTGGTCGCCCGACTATGTCGACCCGCACTCCAACGCCGACAGCTTCGCCCACAATCCGGACAATTCGGAAGAGGCGCAGCTGACGGGCGTGCTGGCGTGGCGCAACGCTTGGGCCAACGACGAGATCAATGCCCTGGCCGTGGCGGCGCGGAACGAGATCGACCTTGGTGTGAGGGCCGACCTCTACGCGGACTTGCAGCGCATGCATCGCGACGACTCGCCCTTCATCGTCATGTTCCAACAGAACGAGCAGATCGCGCGGCAGGAGAATGTCGAGGGCTTCGTCTCAGGCCCGCTGTTCGACCTCGTCTTCTATCGCAACGTGACCAAGTAGGATCAGGCAGCCGTCCGTCATGGCCGTAAGTGACGCCACGGACGGTGCCGCCGCAAAGCTTGGAGGGTCGGGCCGCGGCTCGACCCTCTTGCGCATCCTAGGCAGCATCGGCCGCATTCTCCTCACACTGGCGCTGACGTTTCTCGGCCTCACGGCCATCACCTTCGTCATCGGCCGTGTCATGCCCGTGGACCCGGTGCTGGCCATCGTGGGCGACCGCGCACCGGCGCATGTCTATGAAGAGGTCTATCTGCAGCTTGGCCTCGATAAGCCGATCATCGTCCAATACTTCAACTATCTGGGTGAGATCTTAAGCGGCGATCTCGGCGACTCCATCACCACCTCACGCCCGGTGATGGAGGATCTCTTGCGCTTCTTCCCGGCGACGCTGGAGCTGGCGACCCTGGCCACGCTGCTCGGCACCCTGTTTGGCATCCCCATGGGCGTGCTCGCCGCCGTCTATCAGGGGCGCATGATCGATCACGTGGTCCGGGTTGTCGGCCTGATCGGCTATTCGGTGCCGGTCTTCTGGCTCGGCATGGTGGGGCTGCTGGTGTTCTACGCCAAACTGCAATGGCTGCCCGGACCGGGGCGGCTGGAGTTCTACTATGACGGCCTCGTGCCGACCGTCACCGGTCTGCTGCTGGTCGATGCAGCGATTGCGGACAACTGGACCGTTTTCTGGAATGCGGCCAGCCATCTGGTGCTGCCGGTTTCGATCCTCGGGGCCTATGCGCTCGCCTATATCGCGCGCATGACCCGCAGCTTCATGCTGGATCAGCTGCGCCAGGAATATGTGCTGACGGCCCGGGTGAAGGGGCTTTCCGAACGCACGGTCATCTGGCGCCACGCCTTCGGCAATGTGCTGGTGCAGCTGATCACCATCATCGGGCTCACTTACGCTTCGCTCTTGGAAGGCTCGGTGCTGACCGAAACCGTGTTCGCCTGGCCCGGCATCGGCCAGTACATCACCAACTCGCTGTTCAATTCCGACATGAACGCGGTGATCGGCGGCACCATTGTCGTCGGCACCTGCTTTGTCGGCATCAACATGCTGTCCGACGCGCTCTACCGGCTCGTCGACCCGCGGGCGCGGTGAGGGGCGGCCGGCCATGAGCGATCAGGCTGTCGGCCGTCGTGGCGGCTATCGGGGCTGGCTGTTGTCGGACGCGCCGCGCACGGCGTTCCAGGCTCGCTGCCAGCGCGTCTATATCGCCTGGCTGACTTTCCGCACCAACCCGATCGCCATGGCGGGGCTGATCACCATCGCCACACTGGTGCTGATGGCGGTGTTCGCCCCCTGGATCACCAGCGGCGACGGCATCACCCAGGATCTGCCGAACCGCCTGCTGCCACCCAGCGGCGAGCACTGGTTCGGCACGGACCAGCTTGGTCGCGACATCTTCGACCGCATCGTCTGGGGCTCGCAGATCACGCTCTACATCGTCGGCATGGTGGGCATCATCGTGGTGCCCATCGGACTCGCCATCGGCACCATCGCTGGCTATGTGGGCGGGATTGTCGACCAGGTGCTAATGCGCATCACCGACATCTTCCTGGCCTTTCCGCGGCTGATCCTGGCGCTGGCCTTCGTCGCCGCCCTGGGCCCCGGGATCGAGAATGCGGTGCTGGCAATCGCGCTCACCACCTGGTCGCCTTATGCCCGCATCGCCAGGGCCGAGGCGCTGACGCTGCGCAATAGCGAGTTCATCCTGGCGGCGCGCACGCAAGGGGCTTCGACCTGGCGCATTCTGCGCCGCCACGTGGTGCCGCTCTGCCTTTCGTCCGTGATCGTGCGGCTGACGCTCGACATGGCAGGCATCATCTTAACCGCTGCGGGGCTCGGCTTCCTGGGGCTCGGCGCGCAGCCGCCGTCGCCGGAATGGGGGGCGATGATCTCCACCGGCCGACAGTTCATCCTCGACCAGTGGTGGGTGCCGACCATCCCGGGCCTGGCGATCTTCATCGTCAGCCTTGGCTTCAATCTCTTGGGCGACGGTCTGCGCGACGTGCTCGACCCCCGCAGCCGAGGCTAGGCGGAGCCGATGGCCGAGACGCCTTTGCTGGAGGTGGACGACCTCCACGTCACCTATCGCACGCCCAAGGGGCCCGTTGCGGCGGTGCGCGGCGTCAGCTTCACGCTGGGGCGGGAGAAGCTGGGCATTGTCGGCGAGAGCGGCTCGGGTAAATCGCAGACGGGCCGGGCCGTCCTGGGCCTGACGGCCGGCGGCGGTGAGGTGCGGGCGAAGACTATGGCGTTCTCCGGCACCGACCTGTTGACCGCCGATCGCCGCACGCTGCGCGAGATTCGCGGCAACCGCATCTCTATGGTGCTGCAGGATCCGAAATACAGCCTGAACCCCGTGATGACGGTCGGCCGCCAGATTTCCGAGGCGTTCCTGGTGCACCAGACCGCCTCGAAGGAAGAGGCGAGGGCGCGCACGCTCGCCATGCTGAAGGCCGTGCATATCCGCAATCCTGAGCGGGTTGCCCGCGCCTATCCGCATGAACTTTCGGGCGGCATGGGCCAACGGGTGATGATTGCCATGATGATGATCCCGGAACCCGACATCATCATCGCCGACGAGCCGACATCGGCCCTGGACGTCACCGTGTCGCTGCAGGTGCTGGCCATCCTGGACGAGATGGTGACGCGTCGCGGCACCGGCCTGATCCTGATCAGCCACGATCTGAACCTGGTGGCCTCGTTCTGCGACCGGGTGCTGATCATGTATGCCGGCCGCGTGGTCGAGACCTGCGCGGCGAAGGATCTGCATAACGCGCAGCACCCCTATACGCGCGGCCTGCTGAACTGCCTGCCCAAGATCGAAGCCCATGCCGACGTGTTGCCGACCCTGCAGCGCGACCCGCGCTGGGCCGAAGCAGACGGCAAGTCACCGTGATCCAGATCGACAGCCTGAACGTGCGCTTCGGCCGTGGCCCCAACGCTGTCCACGCCTTGCGGGATGTTTCGTTCTCGGTGGGCGAAGGCGAGAGCTTCGGCCTGGTGGGCGAAAGCGGTTCCGGCAAGTCCACCGTCTTGCGGGCGATCACTGGCCTGATCGGCGACTGGACAGGCAGCATTGAGATCGCGAGCGAAGTCCAGAATCATAAACGGAACAAGGCGTTCCGGCGTCAAGTTCAGATGGTGTTTCAGGATCCGTACGGGTCATTGCATCCCCGGCACACGGTCGACCAAATCCTGAAGGAGCCGCTGGAGATCCACGGATTCGAGGATATGGACGCGCGTGTGCTGCGTGCGCTGAACGAGGTGGGGCTGGATGCCTCCTTCCGGTTCCGCTTTCCGCATCAGCTCTCCGGCGGCCAGCGCCAGCGTATCGCGGTGGCGCGCGCGCTGATTGTCGAGCCGTCTGTGTTGCTGCTGGACGAGCCCACATCGGCGCTGGACGTCTCGATCCAGGCGGAGGTATTGAACCTGTTGATGCGCCTCAGGCGCGAACACGGCCTGACCTACATCCTGGTCAGCCACAATCTCGCGGTCGTCAGCCATATGTGCGAGCGCCTCGCAGTCATGCGTTCCGGCGAGATCGTCGAGACACTGACGGTCGACCAGCTGCGCGAGGGCACGCCGGACCACCCCTATACCAGCCAGCTCTTCCGCGCCGCCTACGGCTACGACCCGGCCCTTGTGGCGGAACTGGCGGACAATCTCTAAAGGCGCTGGGCGAAAACCCCATGGGAGCGATCGATGCCCCGTTCGTCACAGGTTCGGGCGGTCGGGATGCCGACGAGTTAGGCGAACGGCTGATGGCCGGCGACATCTTCGTTCTGCGTGGGCTCGCGCCAATGGAGGCGCTGGTTGCGCGGGCGCGGACGATCGCCTGCGAGGCACTTGGCACTGACGCGCCCCAGACCGCCGAGACGATGTTGTCGGTCGACGAGTTTCGCAGGCGATCGGCTGCTGCGCGTGCTCGATTCCGCGAGGATTCCGAAGCCAATCGTATCTGGCAGGAGGTGATGGCCGCAGCCGGCCTCGACCCGTCCGAAATCTATGCGGACAGACGGATCCTGCGCATCCAGCCCTCCGACACGGGTGTGCGTGCGTACCGGACGGGGCCACTGCCGCCGCACCGCGATACCTGGGGGTCGAACATCGCCGCCCAGATCAATTGGTGGGGGCCGGTCTATCCGGTGACTTCAGGCTGCACCATGCTGATGTGGCCGACGCTGTTTCGTACGCCGGTCGCAAACACGTCGGCCGAATGGGATCTGGACGAGCTAATGCGCCGGATTGAGGCCAAGGCGGTGGGCGACTATCCGCTGCTGCCCGCCGCCGCCGTAGACCCGATCCCCGCGAAGCCTGTCCCGGTGCTGATCGAGCCGGGCGAGTTGCTTGTGTTCTCCGGCGCCCATCTGCACGGCAGTGTGGACAACCGGACGGGCGTAAGCCGCATCAGTATCGACACCCGCAGCGTCAGCACGCGCGACCTCGCGGCAGCCCGTGGGGCGACCAATGTCGACGGCAGCGCCCCGCGCGTGGGCTGGCGCTGGTTCCATCGTGTCACCGACGGCGCCCCGCTCGCGCCGCGTCCGCCAGGTCTCTGACCCAGGCGTTGTCGCCGGTGATGAGCGACACTGCGCCCCTGACCGCCGAACAGTAGCGTTTCGCCCTCCGCAACGGTCTTGGAGGGACCAACGTGAAGCCCGGAACCAGCATCTTATGCGTGCTCTTCGCCATGTCTTGGGCGAGCGCGACGGCTGCGGCGGCGCAGTCCGGCCACGGCAGTGCTGAGGATTTCGAACTGGTGTGCCGCGCTACCGGTGGCGAGTGGATCGATCAGCCGCCCGGCAGCGCCATCACCGCCTGCTGCGCCGATGATGGATGCGTGATCTGCGACGAAAATGGCAACGAGTGCGAGCATGATCCGCCCTACAGCCAGCCTTCGGGGGCCGGCATGATGGTGCCGAATCCGCCGCAGACCGTGACCCCGGTGATCCCTCAGCAGGGTGGCATGGTGCGGCCGCGGCTGCCGATCCTCGATTAGCGGACGCCTTTGCACGTTCAGTAGCGCGTCCGGCGCCCGCCGTTCTGCAGTCCGCAGACGCATTGCAGCCATGTTCTGAACGGCGGCTGCTGTGATTGCGGCGCGAGGCTTGAGAGTGGCAGCATTCCGCGCATGACACAGACTGCATGCGCTGCTCCCTCAAGAGGACGGGATGTCGAGACCGGTATGCTCATCATGGCCGCCGCCATGCTGGTGCTGCCGGGCATCGATGCCCTCGCCAAGCTCTTGTCCGCCACGGTGGCACCGGGGCAGGTGGCGTGGTCGCGGTTCTTTTTCCAGTCCATGCTGATGTTGGCGGGCATCCTGGTGTTTCGCCGCCGGCTGACTTGGGACCGTCTTGGGGTGAACGCTGCGCGCGGCGTTACCATGTCCGGCGCGACGCTATGCTTCTTCTGGGGGCTGAAGTACCTGCCACTGGCGGACGCGGTCGCGATCTTCTTCGTCGAGCCGCTGATCCTCACCCTGATGTCGGCCGTGTTTCTCGGCGAAAAAGTGGGCTGGCGCCGACTGACGGCGATTGTCGTCGGCTTCGTCGGCGCGCTGATCGTGATCCGACCCAGTTACGAGGTATTCGGTTGGGCCGCGGTCTTGCCGCTGGGAGCCGCCTTGTGCTTCGCCACCTATCTCTTGCTGACGCGCTATGCTGCCCCCGGGGGCGACCCTGTGGCGATGCAGTTCCATTCCGGTGTCTTCGGGTGGCTGGTGATGACGGCGGCGCTGGGCGTCGGCGCGGTCACCGACATCGCCGTTCTTCAGACCGTCTGGCCCACGGCCCGCGAATGGCTGATGCTGGCCGGCCTAGGCGCCATCGCCACGGCCGGGCACATCCTGGTCGTGATCGCCTTCAGCCGGGCGCCGGCAGGTGTGCTGGCGCCGTTTCAGTATCTCGAGATCCTGAGCGCCACGCTGCTGGGGCTTCTGATCTTCGGCGATTTCCCCGATGCCACGCGCTGGCTTGGCGTGGCCATCATCATTGGCTCCGGCCTCTACGTCTTCCACCGCGAACGCAAGCTGGCCGCGGCTATCGGATAGGCGCTCGTGAATCCTCGGCGCCGGAGACTGGGCAACACGCCACGATTGAACAGTCCTGACAACTGCAGCCGGACAGCCGCAGTCTCTAGGTTCTCTTCAGACAGGAACCGGCGGGTCGGGGACGCTCCCCACCGCCCACTGGGGAGTTACCGAAATGACTGACCGTCGCCGAGAGAACGACCGACCCAACCTCAATCGCCGCCGCCTGCTGGGCCTGACCGGTGCGGCCGCCGTTGCGGCGCTCCTGCCCCGCGGCATGGCCCGCGCTGCAGAGCAGTGCACCGAGTTCGACTGGCAGGGAATCCAGCAGTGCATGGCCGGTATCCCGAGCCAGATCGCCGGGCAGTCGGCACTGCCGCAGTACCAAAGCCAGTGGTGCTGGGCGGCCTGCATCTCGATGATCTTCGGTTACTACAACCGGCCTGTCCGCCAGGAGCGGATCGTTCAGGAGGCGTTCGGCCGGATCGTGGACATGCCGGCCAACCCCGTCCAGATCCTGTCGGCGGTCAACCGTCCGTGGCGGGACGAGCACGGCAAGCCGTTCCACGGCCGTGGCGAGGCGCTGCCGATCGACCCCAACCTGGCGAAGCGCTACATGGCGGACGAGAAGCCGCTGATCATCGGCACGCTGGGCCACGCCATGGTGCTGACGGCGCTTTCCTGGGCGCAGGACAAGGGCGGCCAGCAGCAGCTCACCGGCATGGTCGTCCGCGACCCCTGGATCGGCGGTGACCGGCGTGAGCTGTCGGGGCAGGAGATCCACTCCACGATGTTCCTCGCCCATGTCGACATCGGCTGAGCCGATAAGGGGGACTACCGTCTTCTATCGACGGGGCCGCGGGAGGCAACTCGCGGTCCCGTCAGCCATGCGATTTGACATCGGCGGCGGCGTGGCTATAGTCCGCGCCCATTCCCGAGAATGCGGGTGATTGCGATGGCGGGGCTTTATGCCGCCGCCTGAAACGGATCGTGCATCACCCCGTCCCCCATCGGCGAAGCATCGCCCTGGGGACCAGACCTATCGGGACATGAGCGAAGAACGGAAGAGACGAAGGATCCGTCGATGAGCAAGCGTTTGAGTTCCAAGCACAAGATCGACCGCCGCCTCGGCGTCAATCTCTGGGGCCGGCCGAAGAGCCCGATCAACCGCCGCAACTATGGCCCGGGCCAGCACGGCCAGCGCCGCAAGAAGCCGACCGATTTCGGCACCCAGTTGATGGCGAAGCAGAAGCTGAAGGGCTATTACGGCAATATCGGCGAGAAGCAGTTCCGCCGCTATTACGATGAGGCCGTGCGCCGCAAAGGTGACACGGGCGAGAACCTGATCCAGCTGTTGGAGCGGCGGCTGGACGCGGTGGTCTATCGCATGAAGTTCGCGCCGACGGTGTTTTCCGCGCGCCAGCTGGTCAACCACGGCCACATCACGGTGAACGGCAGGCGGGTGACCATCCCGTCATACCAGGTGCGCGACGGCGATGAGATCAAGGTGCGCGCCAAGATGAAGGACACGCCGCTGCTGCTGGAAGCCATGGGCTCGGCCGAGCGCGACGTGCCGGACTATGTCGAGGTCGATCACGACAAGCTGACGGGCAGCTATGTCCGCGCCCCGGCACCGGCCGATGTGCCCTATCCGGTGCCGATGGAACCCAACCTGGTGATCGAGTTCTACTCGCGCTGACACTGGCCGGGGATCTGTAGGTCGGATCGAGGCGAAGCCGAGATCCGACACGGCTGCGTGCGGCCCACCCGGCACAAGACGTCGGGTCTCGCTTCCGCTCGACTCGACCTACACGGTACCTACCGTACCCGGGATCCGACTATAGCTGCCGGACCAGCCCCTCGCGGACCAGCCGGCGGACCAGCACCAGCTTGCCGTCGTCGTCCAGATCGTCAGGGACATCGCGCACACGGTAGCGCGCGTTGGCCAGCGCGAACTTGACCGGTCCGGCGGCATGGGCCGGGAATGTGATCTCATGGCCATAGCTGCGCACGGCGATGCCGTCTTCCTTTTCGATGATGCGCAGGATCATGTCCGGCCGGGCGCCGCATTCGGTTTCCAGCGTCAGGTCCGGCAGACGGTTCACTTGGTCCATCTGACCGCGCAGCACCGGGGTGCGGGAATTGACGAAGTTGTCGACGAATTCGTCGAACACGTCGTCCAGCGTTGCCTCTTCGGCGATCCGTTGCATCAGCCTGGCAAAGGTCGCTTGCGTCTGCGACCGGTCGAAATCCGGCTGGGCAAAGCCGGGCGGCAATGTACGCCGGAACTCCGGATCCTTCAGCGCCACGGCCGGCAGTGCTTCGAGCAGCAGGTCGGTCCAGGTCCGGCCGATCACGCCCAGCGTGATGTGCAGCGACGTCTCATCGGTTGATTCCGCATCATGCATCACGCCGCGCGGCACATAGGCGATGTCGCCGGCCCGCAGCGTGAAGGTCTGTGTGACCTCACCGGGCTTGTACATCTCCTTCTCGAAGCGCTGACCGCGGAAGGGCAGGGTGATCGGCGTGTCGTAGATCTTCCAGTCTTTGCTGCCTAGCACCTGGACCACGAAGACGTCGTGGTTGTCGTAGTGCGACTTGAACCCCTTGGCGTGCGGCGGCGTCAGATAGATGTTGGTCTGGAAATGGGCGCTGAACTCCGCCTCCATCCCGCGGCAGAAGGCGGCCAGACGCTCGAGCCGCGTGTGCAGCTGCGGCAGGATGATCGTGGCCCCGTCGGCATGGTGCTGATACATGCGCACCGCATCGATCATGCCGTCGGCGTCGGTATAGTCGCGCGGCTGCAGAGTGCGGGAGGCGTCGACCAGCCCCGCTTCGTTGTCGCGAAGCGGCAGCGTCGTGATCACCCGGTCGATATCGTCCAGGGTCAAGAGCGACGCGAAATAGTCCGGCTGATCGCGGGTAAGGAAGAACGGCGCCTGCTCCCAGCTCTCGGCCAGGAAGCGCTCAGGATCATGAGGATGGATCAGCCATCCGAGAGATTGCCATCGAGACATCGCGCATCCGAATGAAGACGGCCCGGCCGAACGCCGGCCGGGCCCTGCTAGCCGTTGGAGAGCCCGACATCAACAACCGCCGCGATACTGCCGGGCGGTCCGGTGTCGAGCTCTCGGATGACCCCGTGCCGGTCAGCCCTTGCCGCCACCGCCGCGGCCGTTGCCCGCCGGGTCGGCGGACGGGCCGCTGTCGGAGTCCGTCAGGCCGGATCCGCGGCCATTGCCGGCCGGATCGGCGTACTGCCCGGAATCGCTATCGGTGAAGCCGGTGGTTGGGCCGCCACCGCCGCCACGGCCCTGTCCGACTGGATCGGCATAGGCGCCGGTGTCCTGATCGGTGATGCCGGTGCCGCCACCACCGCGGCCCTGTCCGACCGGATCGGCATAGGCGCCGGTGTCCTGATCGGTGATGCCGCTGCCGCCACCGCCACGGCCCTGTCCGACGGGATCGGCGTAGGCGCCGGTGTCCTGATCGGTGATGCCGGTACCGCCGCCGCCACGGCCCTGTCCGACCGGGTCGGCATAGGCGCCGGTGTCCTGATCGGTGATGCCGCTGCCGCCGCCACCGCGGCCTTGTCCGACGGGGTCGGCATAGGCCCCGGTGTCCTGATCGGTGATGCCGGTGCCGCCACCACCGCGACCCTGACCGACAGGATCGGCATAGGCGCCGGTATCGTTGTCGGTGACGCCGCTGCCACGGCCTTGGCCGACCGGATCGGCATAGGCGCCGGTGTCGCTGTCGGTCACCTGTGCTTGTGACTGGCGCGCGCCGGTCACCAGGGCGGAGCCACCGACGAAGCTGGCGCCGGCCACCCGCAACAACGAGCGCCTGGGCAACTGGTACCGGGCACCAATCTGATCGTCACTGAGTGTGTCGGGCTTGTGCTTCGAGCGGTCCTTATCGTCGGCCATCGCGACCCTCCTTGTCTTGCATTCTTACGTCGTGAACAGCGGTCCAGTCAGCGCCGGAAGGCCCCTTGGTCCGCGATACCGAATTCTGCCGGTGGTGCGGGCGATATGCTTCACCGTCCGGCTGCCCGGAAGACACCTGTTTTGTATGGTACAGACACACGACGATTGGGCAAGCGATCTCCAGAGAAATCTTCGCAAAAAAATCTGCCACAATTTGCCCTGCGCTGCTAATGCCCTGCTGCATTTGAATTGATTTCATATGCAACGATACGGAGATGAAAATCATTCGCAGTTCCGGTCACTTAAAGTGTGCTGACTTGGCGTTGGTCGTGACTTTCCTGTCTCGATCGGTTGCCGAATCTGACCCAGAGCATCTTTGCGAATATTGGCGAGCGCGCGGTCCAATCGTGCCCAATTGTGGCGATCGCTTGTCCATAGGCAGGGTATGGGCCTCGTCGCGCGGCCCAAGGCCCTTGCCCTAGGATCTGATTCCTGATAATCAATACATGTTCTTTTTTTGTTCCATGCAATCACCATACAGCCTATGGAGGGCGATCGGCATGGGGGGGTTCAAGCGCAGGGCGACCGATCGGGCAGAGCAGGGGCGGCCGGCGGTGACGCTGGGGCGGCTGGCCGATGAAGGGGTCGATGTCTTCTGCTGGTGCAATCGGTGCGGCCACAACGCCGTGCTGTCGATCAGCAAGTTGATCGGCCAACTCGGCGTCGCATTGCCCGTGCCGGAAGTGGGCGCGCATCTCAGATGTACCGGATGTTCCGGAAAGGATGTGGCGACGCGGCCGGCCTGGCCTTCGCGCGGGCCCATCACGCGGCATACGAAGGCGAGGGCGCCGTGATCCGGCAGCCCCATGACCACGTACTCCTTAGCAGGCAAACAAACAGGGACATCACCCATGTTGACTCTCAGGCAGGCAACGGATGTGGCACAGACATTGTTCGAGAGGTTGGGCGAGACGGCGCTGGCCGGTGTCGTTCTCAGGGCGCAGGAAGCGGCGGCAGCCGGTGACGCCATTCGCCGGGCCGACTGGCAGCTGATCGCGCGTGTTTTGACCGGGATGGCCCCGTCCGCCGCTTCGGCTTAGCGGCACGGGCAAACCGCAGACCGCCAGGAGGAGCTGCGGCTAGGACGCCTGGGCGATCACGGCGTCCGGAGCCGGCAGGGTGATGCCGTCCGGCAACTGCGCATCTTCGGCAACGACCTGATCGAGGGTCGCGTCGTCGAGATCGCAGTCGGAGAGGTTTGCCCGCGACAGATTGCAGGCCGTCATGTCGGCATTGTTGAGATTCGCCTTGCGAAGGTTGGCGGCATAGAGGTTGGCGCCAACCAGCTTGACGAAGGAAAGATTGGACGGCCAGTGCCGCCCCGTCGGCTCGCCGTCTTCTGTCTTCAGTTCAACCGCGGCAATCTTGGCTTTGGTGAGGTTGGCGCGAGTCAGGTCGGCGCCACTCAGGTTGCACCCATCGAGGATGGCGCCTGTCAGATTGGCTTTGACGAGATTGGCGCCTTCAAGATCGGACATCGCCATGGAGGCGCCGATCAGCTTGCTGCCTGACAGATTGACGTGCCGCAGCGAGGCGGCGGACAGATTGACATTGCTCATGTCCGTCTGGGAGAGATCGGACCCGTCGAGATTGGCGCGCACGCCTTTCAATCCGTTGCTCTCAATCCAGTCCAGATGCTCGTTCAGTACCTGCTGCAGCCCCAGCGAAAGATGCTCCGGCGACAGGAGAACGGACGCCCCGTCGAGATTGGCATCCGACAGGTCAGCGCCGCGCAGGTTGACGTCGCGCAGGTCGGCGTTGCTCAGATCGGCCCCGGCCAGATTGGCGCCCGACAGATTGGCGCCTGCAAGCTGCGCCCCGACGAGGTTGGCGCCTTTCAGCGAAGCGCCCGACAGATCGACGTCGCATAGCGAGGCATTCTTCATGTTGCTGCCGGCAAGATGCGCGCCTTGCAGCAGGGCGTGATCCAGATTGGCGTTCTCCAGCGACGCGCGCCCGAAATTGACCTTCTGGAGGTTGGCGTTGGACAGCTTGGCATTGTCGAGGGTGGCGCGGCCGAGATCGGTGGTGATCATGGTGATCCCCTGATCACCGCTGCCCATCAGGGTGCCTTCGCGCAGGTCCGCCCCTTCGAGATTGGCGCCGGTGAGATCCGCGCCGCGCAGCTGGACGCCGCGCATGTCGGCATTGGTCAGGTTGCCCTGTGTCAGCCGGGCCTGCAGCAGATTGGCAGCGAACAGGTCGCAATCGGCAAGATCGGCCCCTTTGAGGTTCGCCTTTTGCAGATTGGTGCCGGACAGCTTGGCCCGCTGCAGATTTGCACCCGGCAGCGACACCCCGGCCAAGTTCTGCATCGACAGATTGGCGCAGGATCCGTTCGGTCGCTGGGCGAGCCACGCTTCGTGACGCTGCAGGATGCGAATGATTTCGCTTGGAGTCATTTCAGTCCGCCAGGCCGGGACGGCGACCAAGCGACATCTAAGCCGAAGTTTCGTTAACTTTGGCTGAACCGCAGCAGCGTAGCGGCAAGAGAAATGCAATCCCTCGTCTATGTGAGCGGCGGTTGCCGCTCCCACGACCGCGCGTCTGGCGCGCGCATCCTGCAGCGCGTGGCTCCTGCTGAAGGCACACCGTCACGGACTGCCGGCAAGTGCGCGAAATCGGTCGCCAAGCGCCGACATGGCTTCGATGTACGGTCCGGGGCCGTGGCTGACACGGCCGACACCCGCTGCGGCAAGCTCGCTTACGGTTGGGGCGCCGCCCATCATCATGACATTCACCGGGACGGTCGCGGCGGCGCAGATGGCGCCGATCAGTTCGCGGTCGACCAGGCCCGGAACGAAGAATCCGCTGGCGCCGGAAGCCGCATAGGCGGCGCCCCGTGCCTTGGCCTCTGCCAACAGATCCGGGTGCTTGGCGCGGTCCTTCTCCTTCAGAAACAGGTCGGTTCGCGCGTTGATGAACAGCGGCACGCCCTCCGCATCGGACGCCCGGCGCACGGCGGCAATCCTCTCGCATTGAAACTCTGTCGAATGCAGACCGCTGCCGCCAACAACCTGGTCTTCGAAGTTGATGCCGATGGCGCCGGTTCCGATCAGTCGCGCCACATTTGCAGCCACATCCTCCGGCGCTTCGGCGTAGCCGCCTTCGAAATCGATGGTCACGGGAATGTCGACCGTGGCCGCAATGCGCGACGCGATCTGAAGAAGCATCGTCAGCGGGATCGCCTGGCCGTCCGAGTACCCCTGGGCCGCGGCCACCGACCAGCTGCCCGTGGCAACGGCCTTCGCGCCGGCATCGGCCACGGCCTTTGCACTGCCGGCATCCCAGATGTTGTAGAGAACCAACGGATCCCCCGCGACGTGCAGGCCGGCGAAATCGTGGGCTTTCTGCGCCTGGGTCATGATCGCTACCTCGCTGCAGGTCTGTCGTCGATCGGGTTGCCGTTGCCGAACCGGGGCATGGTTCTTGGCCTATCATCCCTGGTGCGGGAGGGCGAGCAGGGATCGACGATGACGTCCGAAACCGGCCAGTCGGCTCCTGTGGCAACTCGACCGCTCCTACCATCATAGGTACAAGACGTTCGTCCCCCAGCCGGCAGCGTAGAGGCCGAGGCCGAATACCCCGTGCGTGATGAGGCTGTGCAACCGGGCCATGGTGGGATGCGGCGTGCGGCTGGCGGCGATACCGGCACCCATGCCCGGCTGCATGATGAGAAAGGGGGCCGCCACGGTAGCGATCCCGACGATCAGTGCGGGGCGGATCGTCGGATGGTGTGCCCAGTCGAGGCCCCAGATGGCGAGCAGTATCGCCGCGAACGCGACGCCGGTCAGATAATGGGCGGTCCACCCAATCAGCCGCTCGCCCCCCACGGGCGGTGACGTCGCAATTGCGTCATGGCGGAAGCGACCGCGTGCCATATGGCCAAGCCAGCGGCCCACCAGACGGTATTCCAGCTGAGGAACACCCAACAGCCGCTTTCGCGCGACACCCCAGAGATCCATGACCACCGTCGCGCCCACCCCCATCAGGAGCGCACACACCAGATAGTCCGTCACCTCAGGCATGCGCAGCCCCCGAAGGCGCCCGGGCGCCGACAATCCAGCAGGCGGCGGTAAAGCGGACCTCTGTGCCGTGCACGAACGGGTCGAAGGCAGCGCGGACCACTTCGGCGACCCGGGCGCGCGTTTGCGGGTCCATGTCATGAAGGGCCCGGCCGACGGGGCCGAGCCGGGTGAGGTAGCGGAACAGATCCGGCTCCGGCAGGGTGCACACCACATCGATCGGCCGGATGTCGATATCGGCCCAGCCGCTTTCATCCAGGATGCGGTGAACCCTCTCGGCATCGGCGAGGGCGAACTGCCCCGGCGCGTCCGGCCGGCGGGCGGGCAAGTCCGGCAACAGTGGTGCTGCGGCGCGCTCGGCCGTTGTCATGAACGGGTTTTCCTCAGGGCTCCGCCATGTGATGAACCGCAGCGATGCGCCGTCCAGAGCAGCCCGTCGCAGATTTGCGAAAGCCCCGACGAAGTCGTCGAAGAACATCACGCCGAAGCGCGAGAGGATGCAGTCGAAGCTGGCCGGCTCGAAGGCATGGATCTCGGCATCGGCGCAGAGGAAGCTGGTCGATGCATCCTCGCGTTCCGCGTCGGCCCGGGCGGCGGCGATCATCGGATCGGAGATGTCGATGCCGGTGCAGCGTGCCTGTGCGCCAAGCCGGCGTGCCACTGCAAGCGTCGTGCCCCCTGCGCCGCAACCAACGTCGAGCACCCGGCTTGCCGATCCGGCCATGGCCGCGTTCACCAGCAGGTCTTCCAAGGGTTTGAGCATCCGGTCGAGCAGCATCCGCGCCTCGACCCAGTTGTGTCCGGCGATGCCATTCCAGAGCACCGCCTGCTCACTCGGCTCTCGGCCCGCATTGTCCATGACTGTCTCCTTATCCTTGCCGTCGGGCACCTGGGGCGGCACTCTGCCAGTTCAAGCTGACTTGAGGTCAAGGCCTTGAAAGACCTGGATATCGCCGAGGTCGCCCGGAGGTCCGGCGTTCCGGCCTCGGCGCTGCGGTTCTATGAGGAAAAGGGGCTGATCGCCTCGATCGGCCGGCGAGGTCTGCGCCGGGTGTTCGATCCCGGCGTGCTGGAACGGCTGGCTTTGATCGCGCTGGGGCGGGCTGCCGGCTTCTCGCTTGACGAGATCGCGCTGATGTTTGCGCCGGACGGCCAGCCGCAGATCGACCGAAAGGTACTGGCAGCAAAGGCCGACGACCTGGACCGGACGATCCGCAGACTGAGCGCCATGCGCGACGGCCTCCGCCACGCCGCCGCCTGCCCAGCCCCCCGCCACATGGACTGCCCCAGCTTCCGCCGCATCCTGAAGGCGGCGGCGTCCGGTGTTGTCAAACCGCCGAAGAAGAGAGGGCCGCGGTCGCCGTCAGAGTGCATCGCAATTGTCGAAAGAGAAGTCATGTAGACAGCGTTCGTTCGTCTTGGACTTGACGTCGAGACGCGTCAACGGCATTGTCCGGAAACGTTTCCGGACAGTGTTGAGCTTGTATGGTACACACCACGCAGACACCTACGAAGACATCCCGCGTCGCTCGCCACCGAAAGACGGTGACGACACGCGGCTCCAGGCGCGTCGAGGTCACAGTCCCTTCCGGCGATGCGCTCCTCGTCAAGGCAATCGCGGGCGCACTTCGTTCGGGCGGAGAGGAAGCGAAGCGCATTCGCGAGTCACTGGCGCCAATGCTGTCCGTCCCACGAGCAAAGACGGGACCTGAACTGGTTGCGTTCCTCCGTGCCTCTCCCCTTGTGGGCGCTAATCTGGAGATCGAACGGGACCGCTCAACCGGCCGCTCCATCGATCTCGACTGATGCCGTTTCTGCTAGACACCAACGTCGTCAGCGAGACGGTCAGACCGAGGCCCGAAGCGCGCGTGCTCACCTGGCTGAAAGTCCAGACGCCGGCTGAGCTTTTCTTGGCCGCTCAAACCATCGGAGAACTGGTCCGCGGCGCCCGCAAGGTAAAGGATGAGGCGCGCCGACGGCATTTCGAAGAATGGGTGGAGCGGGATCTCGCCGAACAGTTCGAAGGGCGCGTGCTGTCCTTCGAGGCAGCGGCCGCCGTCCTGTGGGGCCGCCTAATGGGCGACGGCGACCGCACAGGTCGTCCTCCGCCCGCGGCGGATGCGCAGATCGCCGCTATCGCCCTCCATCACGATCTCACTCTCGTGACCCGGAACACCAAAGACTTCGAGCGATTGGGCGTGAAGCTAATCAACCCCTGGGAAGACGACGTCGGCGATTAGCCCGGTGCAACGCCATTCTCGTCAATCAGCATCTTCTTCGAAGCCCCTCACTCCCACTCAATCGTCCCCGGCGGCTTTGAGGTGATGTCATAGACGACGCGGTTGATGCCCTTGACCTCGTTGATGATGCGGGTGGCGACGCGGCCGAGGAAGTCGTGCGGGAAGGGGTAATAGTCCGCCGTCATGCCGTCCGTCGATGTCACGGCGCGGAGCGCGCAGACGAAGTCGTAGGTGCGGCCGTCGCCCATCACGCCTACCGTGCGCACCGGCAGCAGCACAGCGAAGGCCTGCCAGATAGCTTCGTAGAGGCCGGCGGTGCGGATCTCCTCCAGGAATACCTGGTCGGCTTTGCGCAGGATCTCCAGCTTCTCCGTGGTTATCGCGCCCGGCACGCGGATCGCCAGGCCCGGGCCGGGGAAGGGGTGACGGCCGACGAAGGCCTCGGGCAGGCCGAGTTCTCGGCCCAGGGCGCGCACCTCGTCCTTGAACAGCTCGCGCAGGGGCTCGATCAGTTCAAGGTTCATGCGCTCCGGCAGGCCGCCGACATTGTGGTGGGACTTGATGGTCACACTGGGGCCGCCGGCGAACGACACGCTTTCGATCACATCGGGATAGAGCGTGCCCTGGCCGAGGAAGCGGGCGCCCTTGAGCTTTTCAGCCTCCGCATCGAACACGTCGATGAAGGTGGCGCCGATGATCTTGCGCTTGGCCTCTGGATCGTCGACGCCGTCCAGGCGCGAGAGGAACAGGTCGCCGGCGTCCACATGCACCAGCGGGATGTTGTAGTGGCGCCGGAACAGGTCGACCACGGCATCGGCCTCGCCCGCGCGCATCAGCCCGTGGTCGACGAAGATGCAAGTGAGCTGGTCGCCGATCGCCTCATGCAGCAGCACGGCAGCGACGGCACTGTCGACACCGCCGGACAGCCCCAAGATCACCTTGCCGTCGCCCACCTGGTTGCGGATGCGCCCGATCGCCTCGTTGCGGAAGGCTGCCATGGTCCAGTCGCCGCGGCAGCCGGCGACCCGCTGGGTGAAGGCCTGCAAAAGTGCGGCGCCGTGGGGCGTGTGCACCACCTCCGGATGGAACAGCACGCCGTAGAACCGGCGGCTGTCGTCTGCGACGGCGGCGAAGGGCGAGCTGTCGCTGACCGCCACCACGCGGAAGCCCGGCGGCAGGCGGATCACCCGGTCGCCATGGCTCATCCACACCGGCTCGCGGTCGCCCACCTCCCACAAGCCGTCGAACAGGTCACAGCGGTCGACCACGTCGATATAGGCTCGCCCGAATTCGCGGTGGTCCGAGGGCTCCACCTCGCCGCCCAGCTGCGCGCACATGGTGTGCTGGCCATAGCAGATGCCGAGCAGGGGAACGCCGAGGTCGAACACCGCCTCTGGTGCCCGCGGAGTCGTCGCCTCCGTCACCGAAGCGGGGCCGCCGGACAGGATCACGGCGCACGGGCCGAACGCCCGGATCCGCTCTTCCGTGACGGCATTGAACGGCCAGATCTCACTGTAAACGCCGCTCTCGCGGATGCGGCGGGCGATCAACTGGGTGACTTGGCTGCCAAAATCGATGATCAGGATACGGTCGTGGGCTGTCTGTTCGGACATGGGCGTAATCATGTGTCCTTAAGCGAGGGGGCCGTGCTGCCGAGCGATCGGGGGGCGTAGCCGTGCGGACCGTAGCACACGTGCCACTGGCCCGCGACGCCGACTCTAGCCGTGATCGTCCCCAGCGCGTTCGAGCACGGCTGCAAAGAACCCGTCGGTGCCGTGCCGCGCCGGCGTCAGGCGCAGGTAGGGTCCATCGACGGCGGAGGCCGGCAGTTCCGTGCCCACTGCGGTCGCCCAGACGCCTGAGACGTCCAGCGGGCGGAACCCGGCGGCACCGGATAAGAATGCCTCGATCCGCCGCTCATTCTCCGACGGCAGCAGCGAGCAGGTGGCGTAGATCAGGCGGCCGCCGGGCTTGACCAGCCGACTGGCGCTCGCCAGCAGGCGGCCTTGCGTTTCCAGCAGGTCCGGCAGGTCGACCTCGCGCCAGCGGGCATCGGGATTGCGGCGCCAGACGCCGGTGCCGCTGCAGGGCGCATCGATCAGCACGCGGTCGAACTTGCCCTTCTGCCGGCTGACCCACCGGTCCCGTTCCGATGACAGCAGGCGTGGTTCCACATTGTCCACGCCGGCGCGGCGCAACCGGTCCTTTGCTCGGGCGAGGCGCCGCTGCTGTACGTCGCACGCGACCACGCGGCCCTTGCCCCCCATGGCCGCGGCCATCGCCAGCGACTTGCCGCCGGCGCCGGCGCAGAAATCGGCGACCTGCTGGCCGGGCTGCGCGTCGGCAAGCAGGGCCACGATCTGAGACCCTTCGTCTTGAATCTCGATCGCGCCGCCGCGATAGAGGGGATCCCGGCTGAGCGGCTGGCGCCCAGATACCCGCAGCCCGACCGGAGAGATCGGGGTTGGCTCGCAGGCGATCCCACGCTCGGCCAGCATGGCGCCGGTCTGTTCGCGGTCGTACCGCAGCGTGTTGACGCGCAGGTCCAGGCTGGCCTCATCGAGAAGCGCGGCCAGTTCGCCGTCCACCCCCGGCCCGAACAGGGCAGCAAGCTCCACATATGCCCAGCCTGGGCACTCCACTGCGACGTCCGGCGGCATCTCAGGATGGGCCAGCGGCTGGCCGTCGAGCACGCCGATCAGGCGGCGTTCCTCGGCGTCCAGGGGCGGTGGCGCATAGGGCGCTTCGGAAAACAGCGTATCCACGGCTGCCGCATCGAGGCCGTCGGCTAGCACCAGCGAGGCTAGGACCTGTGCCCGGGCAGCGCGGCGGTCAAACGCGGCGCGGTGCAGCCACCAGTCCAGACGCGCGCGGCGGCGCACCGTTGCGTAGACGACCGACGTAATGGCCGCCCTGTCTTTGGCGCCGATGTAGCGGCGATGGCGGAGATAGGCCGAGACAACGGCATCGGCCGGCTGATAGCCGGCGAACAGTTCGGACAACGCCTCAATGGCGGCGGCGAGACGGGCTGCCGGGGTCATGGAGCGTGCAGTAAGGGCGGCTCAAACGGGGCGCCCTAAAAGGCACCCCGTCTGGTCGAAGCCTGAAGCCGGGACTACAAGAGGTCGATGGTCGATGCCATCGGACCCTTGTCGCCATACCGCACCGTCACGCGAACGCGCTGGTCGGTGGCCAGCGTCGCCAGGCCGGCGCGGGTTAGCGTACGGGCCGACACGAACACGTCGCGACTGCCATCATCCGGGCGGATGAACCCGAACCCTTTGTCGGCATTGAAGAACTTGACGACACCGTCGATCGGGCCGTCGCCGCCCCCCATGCCCATATCCATGTCCATGCCCATGCCGCCACCGCCCATGGGGGGCGGGCCGGGCCGTCTCGGGGCCCCGCCGGGCGCCTGTTCTTCAGCGGTGCTTTCGTCGATGCTGTGGATGGTCGCCACCTGAAGACCGCGATGGCCGTCGACAAGGTCGCACACCACCGTCGCACCCGGCGGAAGATCTCGCCGACCGAACTGCTCAACCACCGAGATGTGGAGGAAAGCGTCGGGCGAACCGTCCGACGGTTGGACGAAGCCGAAACCCTTTGCAGGATTGAACCACTTGACCACTGCTGTGACCGGACCGTGGGCAACACCGGGCGACGGCCGGGACCGGCGCATAGGCATGAGCGTGTTTCTCCGCGAGAATAGGCAATTGGGGCTTAGCTTGGCCTAGGGTACTTGGTCGGGACGCAAATCCGGGCACCAGTGCGATGGGACCTGGATGGGGATCTATCGTTAGCCGCGTGCACGTAAATACCAGCCTTCTTTTACAATCCCACGTAACCAGTATGCGAGCGCCGAGTCTCTAGCGCCGCCAGTCCGTCAGGCCACTCCACCGCTAAGACTATCATCCTCCCCCGGCCCCTTACCATGACAATCGCATTAAAAAGGAAATCATTGGCCAGCGGCGCCTTGGTTTCAGGCGTAATGGATTTGATCCGCTCGCGTGCAGCAGTAAGATTGTCATGGCCCCCGCGGCTGACCATATTTGGCGGGCTGTTGGCGCCATTCGTGCGGCCGGCGGCCGCCAAGAACGGAGCCCGAGCGTCTGCCAGATGGATCGTGGAAATCCCCGGGTATCGTCAGGGTTTGTGATCTTCCCAACCGGAGACCCGAAATTCGACCACACCGGGGAAGGGGGGCTCTACGTCCAACTGGTCGCCATCCCAAGCCGAGACTATGATTTCATGGTTTGCGACGGCGGCGGGGTGCAGGTTCTTGCCCAGGGCAACCTGGTCGGTGACGACGTGACCAGCCTGCCGCCCTTGCCTGAGAAGCCGAAGCCGGGACGCAAGGGCATGGGCTGGTTCCGGTGGCGGACCAATTCGACCCTTGGCCAGCCCGATACCGACCAGAGACTTCGCGACTATCAAGAGCAGCTTGATCGCAGGCGCACGATGCTGGCGCAGATCTATTACCCCGGCCGAGTCAAGATCTACGATGTGCCGCCAACGAAGAAATCATTGTCGATAGACTATTACGCAATCGTCACATTGGGCTCGAGTGGGTGGGTCGGATACAATCGAGAGGCAGACCGATATTGGACCTGTTCGTTCGATGACCTGACCGATGACGGCCGTAAACTCTACAGCACTCTGCAGACGCTGTTCGGCGATACGGCCTACTTGGCGCTGCAGACCTGGCTGGACCACTGACGCCGCGGATGACGCGGCAGGCCCGCGGGCCTAACCGTCGCGCACCGCCTTCAGCACCGCGTCCACATGGCCTGGCACCTTCACCTTCCGCCAGACATGACTGACGGTCCCGTTCTCATCGATAAGAAAAGTGGAACGGTCGATGCCCATATAGCTCTTGCCATACATGGACTTCTCGACCCAGGATCCGAAGCGCTCGGTCGTGTCGCTATTTTCGTCCGAAGCCAGTGCGAACTTCAGTCCGTACTTGTCACGGAACTTCTCCAGCTTCTTCACTGGGTCCTTCGAGACTCCGATGACCGCGGCATCGATGCCGTCGAAGTCGGGAAGTGCATCGTTGAAGCCACAGCTTTCCTTGGTACAGCCCGGCGTGTCGGCCTTCGGATAGAAGTAGACGATCACTTTGCGGCCCCTGAGCGACGACAGGGATACTTCTGCGCCGCCGGCGGTCGGCAGCGTAAAGTCGGGGGCGGGCTGTCCAACCTCAACCGTCATGACACTCATTCCTCATTGCGTGGCCGGGATCCGATCGCGGGATCGAAAAGGCTGTTCGATGCGGCCCGACGGTGCAGCCGGGCGACGGAAGGGTGAGTTAGTGCGGCGGGGGCCGCCCGGCAAGCGGGGTTGCTATGCTCTTCGGGCTGGAGAGGGCGCGGCCCGCGGTAGGGCGGCCGCAGGTGCCTCTATGAGCGACACGAAGTGGCGATGCACCCTGGCGGCGTGGTCACGCATCACGGTTTCCGCTACGGCGAAGTCGGGCGGCGCCTCGCGATCGGGCAGTACGGCGCGCGACAGACCGTTCAGCAGGTGGGGTGATGCCGATGCCGTGTCGGCGGCATCCCAGGCAACCAGGCGCTGATAGGCCTGGACGCGCTGCCACAGCCGCAGCGCGTCGACCAGATCCATGGCGGCTTCGGCGTCCAGCAGGCTGGCATCGCTCAGGCGCAACAGCACGGCCTCGGTGTTGACGTCCAGGATCTCAGGCCGGTCCGCGCCGTGCCGCAGCTGCAGATATTGGGCAATGAACTCGATATCCACGATCCCGCCGCGGGTATGCTTGACGTGCCAGACGTCGTCGGTGCCATGCTCCGCATCGATCCGCGCGCGCATGTCCGCGACGTCGGCCAGCAGGCGGTCCGGGTCGCGCGGCTGCGTCAGAGTCTCAGTGATCAGCGCTGTCAGGTGCCGTCTCAATTCGGGTGGGCCAGCCACCGCCCGGGCGCGCGTCAGCGCCATGTGTTCCCAGGTCCACGCGTTCTCGCGCTGGTAACGCGCAAAGGCCTCAAGGCTGGTGACCAGCGGGCCCGCGTTGCCGGACGGCCTGAGACGCATATCAACGCTGTAGAGCGCGCCTTCCCTTGTCGGCACGGTGATGCCCGAAATCAGCCGCTTCATGAGGCGGGCATAATAGAGCGACGACGGCAGCGGCTTGTGGCCACTGCTTTCGGCGTGCTGCTCGGGCGTGTCGAACACTGCAATCAGATCCACGTCGGACCCGATGGTCATCTCCCGACCGCCGAGCTTGCCCATGGCGATGATGGCGAGGCCCGATGTGCCGAAATCCCCGTGGCGGGCTTCGAATTCGGCGCGGACTCTGTCAAGCAGCGCCGCCAGGCCGATCTCTGCGACGTCGGAAAGGAAGCGGGCGCATTCCGGTGCGCCCGTAAGATGGCGCAGCACGTGGACGCCGGTGCGGAAACGCTGGTCGTTTGTCCACAGCCGAAGGACCTCAAGCGCTTCTTCATAGTGCGGGGCCGCCGCCAGCAGGCCGCCGAGATCGTCGGCAAGCCGCTCGGCCGCGGGCAGCCGGCTGTAGAAGTCCGGGGCCAGCACCGCGTCCAGAACCACTGGATGCTGGGCAAGATGGTCCGCCAGCCGTTCCGATGCTCCCAGGATCTCGGTCAGCAGGTCCAGCAGGTCGGGGTTGGCATAGAACAGCGAGAACAATTGGACGCCGGCGGGCAGCTTGGCCAGGAAGGCATCGAAGCGGATGACGGCCGTGTCCGGCGACTGGGTGCCGGCGAGTGCGTGCAGCAGGCTGGGCAACAGCTGCCCCAAGAGGTCGCGTGCACGATCGCTGCGCGTCGCCCGATAGCGTCCGTGCAGCCAGCCGCGCACCATGGCCGACACGCGCTCCGGCTCCGCGAAGCCGAGCCGGCCCAGCCAGTCCAAAGTGTCCGGGTCGTCGTCGATGCCCGTGAACGCCAGCGATCCCGATTCGGGCATGGCTGGGCGGTCTTCGAACAGGTCTCCGTAATGGGCCTCCACCCGCTCCAGCGTCCGCCTCAAACGACGGCGGAACATGTCTGGCACTTCATAGCCGAGGAAAGTGGCGATCGCGTCGATACCGCCATCGCCGGCCGGCAGGGTATGGGTCTGGTGGTCGCCGACCATCTGCAGGCGATGCTCGACCGACCGCAGGAAGTGGTAGGCCAGTGTCAGGTCTTCCGCCGCCGTGGCGTCGATATGCCCCGCTTCGGCCAGAGCGTTCAGGCCCGAGCAAGTGTCCCGCGTGCGCAGCCGCGCATTGCGCCCGCCATAGATGAGCTGCTGCGTCTGC
The DNA here is from genome assembly GCA_028281925.1 of Alphaproteobacteria bacterium. GTDB lineage: Bacteria > Pseudomonadota > Alphaproteobacteria > DSM-16000 > Inquilinaceae > JACKIG01. The sequence continues at coordinate 27,268 of JANQIX010000009.1, read as the reverse complement.
ACGAACAGCTCGATCTCGCGGATGCCGCCGCGGCCGAGTTTGATGTTGTGGCCGTTGACGGCGATGGTGCCGTGGCCGCGGTGGCGGTGGATCTGCTGTTTCATCGCGTGCAGGTCTTCAAGTGCCGCGAAGTCGAGGCTGCGCCGCCATACGAAGGGCCGGAGGAAGCGCAGGAACTCTTCCCCCGCCGCCAGATCGCCGGCCACCGGCCGCGCCTTGATCATGGCGGCACGCTCCCAGTTCTGAGCAAAGCTGCCGTAATAGCTCTCAGCCGCCGTGACGGTGAGGGCTACCGGCGTGGCTCCGGGATCGGGCCGCAGCCGCAGATCCGTACGGAAGACGTAGCCGTCGGCCGTACGCTCCTCCATAATGCGCACTAGCTCTCGCGTGAGGCGGATGAACGTCCTCGCCATATCATCCGGCCTGCTGGTGCGTACGCGCTGATCGTCGTACAGCACGATGATGTCGATATCGCTGGAATAGTTGAGTTCGCGGGCCCCAAATTTGCCTAGGCCAAGAACGATCAAGCCGGAACCCGCTTCCGGGTCCTCGCCGCCCGCAAGCTCGATGGAACCGCGCTCCGCTGCATCCTGCAGCAGGTGTCGCGACACAAGCTGCAGGGCCAGCCCTGCGAAGTCCGTCAGCGTCCCGGTCACCCTGTCCAGCGGCCAGAGGCCGGCGATGTCCGCCAGCGCAACGGCCAGGGACAGGCGTCGTTTGGCCCTGCGCAGGCTGGACATCAGACACCGACGGTCGGCTTCCTGCCTGGTGTCCTGGCTCAGGGTGGCGAATTCGTCGGCCACCGGGCCGTCGATGCCGTCTTCCAGCAGCCGCTGGAAAAACGCCAGTTCCTGCAACACGCATTCGGTCAGGAATGGGCTGTTGCCGAAGATCGCGTCGAGAAGCCTTCGACCGCGGCGATCTTCACAGAGAGACTCAACGAAGGAGAGGCGGTCCGCATCCTCCGCCGCACGCTCCCTCAGGCGCTCGGTGCCTGACCGCACACCGGCACGGTCGCCGGGTTTCGGCCAACTCTCTATGCTCAGCAACACTGAGGCACCAAACGGTCTGTCATTCGGTTCATGGTCCAGCTTCGGCGATGGCGAATACCCGGTCAAGCGCCCCCGGGCGCCCCTGGTTCCGGTCGCGGTTACGGCGCCATGCGGCTGATCCTCAGAGCGCTCTGCAGCCTGGCGTCGAACGCGGTCACGGCCCTCGTCGTCTTGTCTGGCCTTGCGCTTTGGCAATTGGGCGGCGGCAGGATCCCCCTCGACGCGCTGACGCCTTATCTGGAAGAGGCTGTCGCCGGTGGACCCGTGGAGATCGCCATCGGGGCCACGACGGTCCAGTGGTACGGGCCGGAGCTCCCCCTTGGCGTGACGTTGAGCGACGTGATCGTCGGCGGCGAAGACGGTCACGAGATCGCGCGTGTGGCCGAGATGTGGGTGGGGTTGAGCGTTCCGCACCTGCTCGACGGCGACATCGTGCCGAAGGAAGTCGTTCTCATACGCCCAAGGCTGCAGATCGTTCGTGATGGTCCGCAGGACTACAGCATCTCCGTGCTCGACGAAGCGGGCCAGTCGGCGTCCGGCGGCGGGCAGGCTGACCTTGATGCCATCCTGGTCGCAGTCGCCAGGCCGCCGGGCGATAGCGACGACCCGCTTTCCTCGATCTGGCGTCTGCGTATCCACCATGGCGAAGTCGCCATCGACGACCGCGTTCTTGGGGTCGAGACGCGCATTCAGGATGCGACCATCCGCCTGGATAGGGGGCCGGACGCGCTATATGCAGAGGGCGCCATCGCCGTCCCGCTTGGCGACCGGCTGACGGGTCTTCAGCTCTCGCTGGGCTATCCCTATGGCGGCGATGGCGTCGATCTGCGGCTCGACTTCAGCGACCTTGTGCCCGCCGGCCTGGCGGGCCGGCATGCGGCCTTGACGCCGCTGGCCGCCGTCAACCTGCCGGTCGGCGGTTGGGTCGAAGGTCGGCTGTCGATGGCGATGCAGCCGCTGGCGCTGCGGGTCCACGCCGAAAGCCGCTCTGGGCGCGTCGACCTTCCCGGCCTGTTTCCCGAGCCGTTGGGGCTGGCCGCCGTCATGCTGGACGGAACTGTCGACTTCGAGCAACCATCCCTGACGATCGAAGCCTTGACGGTCGATTTCGGCGGCCCCCGCATCGAGGCGACAGCCGATGGGTCGGTCGGCGACGGCACGGCCTCGATCGTGGGCCAGGCAAGCCTGCACGACATGCCGGTTGACCTGCTCGATACCTTCTGGCCTCCGCCGCTGGGGCCCGATGCCCGCGCCTGGGTGACGGAGAACCTCTCCCAGGGCATCGTCCGCCTGGCTACGGCGGAGTTCGCGCTGTCTGCGCCGTCGGACGACTGGTCGGCCGCCGCCATGGCCCGTCTTGACGGCGAGATGGCGCTGGAAGACATGACGATCCAGTACATAGACGGCATGCCGCCGATCACCGGCCTTGCCGGCCAAGTGTCTTATGACCTGGACCGGTTCGCCATCTCCACCACCGGCGGCACCATGGGCGGCCTTGGCGTCACCGAGAGCGAGATGCTGATCTACGGTTTCGACCGCGCGCATGCGCTGATGGACATCGACGTGGTGGTCCAGGGCGGGGTGCAGGAGCTGCTGACCGTTCTGGACAACCCAGTGCTCGGCTACGCGTCGGCGGTCGGGTTGCACCCTTGGGAGTCCGCCGGCCAGATGTCCGGACGGCTTCGGTTCTCGTTCCCGCTGATCGACGAGCTGCCGCTGGACAGGGTCGCCATCGCGGCGTCGGCCAATCTGCGGAGTACGCGGCTGGGCGAGCTGATGGACGGGGTGATCGTGGATGGTGTCAGCGGCGCGCTCAGCCTGGACGGGCAGCGCATGACGCTCAGCGGTGAGGGACGCGCAAACGGGGTACCACTGGCCTTTCGGTGGGAAGAGCCGTTTACGCCGACTGTGGCCGCGCCAAGACGGTTGACCGTCAGCGGGGCGCTCGATGCCGGAGCACGGTCGGCCCTGGGGCTTGATCTGCACGAAGGCATGACCGGGATCGCTCGGGTCGAGGCGGTCTATGCCGATCTGCCCGGTGGGCGCGACACGGTCGAAGCAACGGTCGACCTGACGGAGGCGGCGTTTGCGATCGAGCCACTTGACTGGACGAAGCCGGTGGGTCGGTCGGCCAGCCTGGAGGCCGCGATCGAGCTGATCGACGGCGTGCCGCTGAGCCTTCCCCGGTTCGCCTTCCAAGGCGGCGACCTCTGGGCGTCTGGCCGTCTCGAACTGACCGGCGAAGGTGCGATCCGCGACGCGGACCTGCCAGAGATCGCCTTCCGGGACAACCGCCTGGCCGCGCGGGTGACCCGCGTGGACGGCGGCGGGCTGGCGGTCGAGCTGCGCGGCCCGCGGCTGAACCTGTCGCCCTATGTCGACGAACTTGCAAGCGGACGTGGTTCCGAGGCGACCGAAGAGGCAGACGGCGGCGGAGAGACCGCGGCCGTGACGCTGGCCTTCGACCGGGTCGACCTTAGCGAGACGCGGACGCTGACCAGTGTCAACGGATACCTGACCCTGGCCGGACCCAGTCTGCAGCAGGCCAGCCTTGCGGCGCAGACGGCTAATGGCGGCCAACTTCAGCTCACCTATCAGCCGTCGGGCGCCGGCGCCAACTTCACGGTGGTGGCAGACAATGCGGGCACCGTGCTGCGCGACCTGGACGTGCTGGAGACGATGCATGGCGGCCGCCTGAACCTGATCGGCGCGCGTACGGATGCCACCGCCGCCTATCAGGGGAGCCTGAGGGTGGAGAGCTTCCGTCTGCAGGATGCTCCGGCCGTGGCGCACATCTTCTCGGCCATGTCCTTCGGCGGTCTGGCCGACCTGCTGAGCACCGAGGGGTTGGCCTTCGACGGCCTGGCGGTGGACTTTGCCATGCAGGACAACGTGATCGACCTGCGCGACGGCCGCGCCGGTGGCGGCGCCTTGGGTCTGACCCTGGACGGTCGCATCGATCTGAATGCATCGACTATCGGAGCGGGGGGCACGATCGTGCCCATCTACGGCGTCAACGAGGTGATTGGCGCCATTCCGATCCTGGGTGACATTCTGACCGGCGGCGACGGCGGCGGCATATTCGCCTTTACCTATTCGGTCGACGGCCCGCTCGACAGCCCAAGCGCGTCGGTCAACCCGCTTTCGGTGCTGGCGCCGGGTTTCCTGCGCCGCATTTTCTTCCAAGGCGAATTCGACGAAGTCGCCGAAGAGCCGTCTGACCTCCCCGCCTTCCCGGACGGGCCCGAGGGGCGGTGAGGGGAGAGGGCTGTCTATCCCACCCTGACGAGCGCGTGTCGCTTGCGGCCGGCGGACAGCTTGATGACACCCTCGGCTGTGACATCGGCGAGGCCGATCACCTGGTCTTCCGTCTCCAGCTTGGCGTCGTTCAGGCGCCCGCCGCCACCGCGGATCAGGCGGCGGGCCTCGCCGTTTGAGGCCGCAAGGCCGGCGCGTGCCATCAGCGCGAAGGCGGGGACGCCGGCCTCAAGCTCCGCCCGCGGCACGTCGATGGTCGGCAGGCCTTCGGCGGATTCACCGGCCTCGAAGGTGCGCCGCGCGGTGTCCGCAGCCTCCTCGGCCGCCGCTTGCCCGTGCAACAGGCGCGTCGCTTCCGTGGCGAGGATCTTCTTCGCCTCGTTCACTTCGGCCCCGCCCAGCGCCTCCAGTCGGGCGATCTCCTCCAGCGGCAGGTCGGTGAACAGGCGCAGGAAGCGGGCGACATCGGCATCTTCGGTGTTGCGCCAGAACTGCCAGTAGTCGTAGGGGCCGAGGCGGTCGGGGTTCAGCCACACCGCACCCGCAGCCGTCTTGCCCATCTTCTGGCCGCTGGCCGTGGTGATCAGTGGGGTCGTCAGGCCGAACAGCTCGGTGCCGTCGACGCGGCGCGCCAGCTCCACCCCGTTGACGATGTTGCCCCACTGGTCCGACCCGCCCATCTGCAGCCGGCAGCCGGTGCGGCGCGACAGCTCGAGGAAGTCGTACGCCTGCAGGATCATGTAGTTGAATTCAAGGAAAGTCAGCGGCTGCTCGCGATCGAGGCGCAGGCGCACGCTGTCGAAGGTCAGCATGCGGTTGATCGTGAAGTGCCGGCCGATATCGCGCAGCAGCGGGATGTAGGCCAGCGCGTCCAGCCAATCGGCGTTGTTGACCATGACCGCGCCGGTCGGGCCGTCGTCGAAGCTCAGGAATGTCTCGAACACCTTGCGGATGCCCGCGATGTTGGCGTCGATCTGCGCTTCGGTCAGCAATTGGCGGGTTTCGTCCTTGCCCGACGGATCGCCGATCTTCGTCGTGCCGCCGCCCATCAGCACGATGGGCTTGTGCCCGGCTTCCTGCAGCCGGCGCAGCATCATGATCGAGACCAGGCTGCCCACATGCAGGCTGTCGGCCGTGGCGTCATAGCCCACATAAGCCGGCACGACCCCCTGGGCGGCCGCGGCGTCGAGGCCCACGGTATCGGTGCACTGGTGGATGTATCCGCGCGTGTCCAGAACGCGCATCATCTCGGATCGGATCGGGCTCATCTCTCGACGCGGGCTCCCCGGCCCCACGGCCGGCACTCTAAAGCGGGTCTCTTGCTGAAGGCCGCAGATAAAGGCCGGAAACGGCGGCGGATTCAAGCCGCGATCGCGGGCCCGTTGGTCCGTCTCGTCAGCCGGCCCCGGCCATGCTATAGCGTCGTTCCATGACGCGAACGATACGATGGTGGGATGGCGCGGCCGGTATCTACCTGCTTTATGCGGTGGCAACGCTGGTCCACAACCTTTACCTGCGCTTCATCGGCGGCACGGAGACCTGCACCAATATCGGCTGCCTGGAAAACCTGGGCGAGACGATCGTCTGGTCGCTGCTCTGGCCGATCTACTGGCCGGCCTATCTCGGCCACCTCTGAGCGAGGCGGCCCGCCCCCGATACCAAGCTACTCCGCGACCTGAGCGATCTTCGGCTTCAACGCCTCGTCCAGATAGCCGTCCACATGGCCCATCAGCACGTCCATGTGGTTGGAATAGAAGTGGTTGGCGTCTTCCACCAGGCGATAGTCGACGACGATATCGCGCTGCTGCGAAAGCTTCTTCACTAGCTTGGCAACACTCTCCGGCGGGACGGCCGGGTCCGCGCTGCCGTGGACGATCAGGCCCGATGACGGGCAGGGGGCGAGGAAGCTGAAATCCTGGTGGCTTGCCGGCGGCGAGATGGAGATGAAGCCGTCGATCTCCGGCCGGCGCATCAACAGCTGCATGCCGATCCAGGCGCCGAAGGAATAGCCCGCGACCCAGCAGGTGGCGGCGTTGGGATTGTAGCTCTGCAGCCAGTCCAGCGCCGAAGCGGCATCGGACAGTTCTCCCTCGCCGCGGTCATAGGTGCCTTGGCTGCGGCCGACGCCGCGGAAATTGAATCGCAGCACCGCAAAGCCGCGCCGGACGAAAGTCTGGTAGAGGCTGAAGATGATCTTGTTGTTCATCGTGCCGCCCTGCTGCGGATGCGGGTGCAGCAATACGGCGATGGGTGCGTTACTGGTCTTGCTGTGGTGGTAGCGCCCTTCCAGCCGGCCTTCCGGTCCGTTGAAGATTACTTCGGGCATCCTCGCGTCCGCTCCTTGATCATGTGCTGCCGGGGGCCCGGGCAAATCCGAGCATCAAGGTAGGATTTCCCACCAAAGGGCTGGCAATGGCTGCGCCTCTTACTTGACCTCGTTACTCGGGTAATTATATGGTGTTCGAGAGCCATACGGCCGCCTGCATGGGGCACCGACCCATCGGACGACCGACCGGCCGCCCGGGTCGGGCAAGCGGCCTATATATCATGGGGATAGGCGCCGTGTTCAAGCGTCTTCGTGAAGACATTGCCAGTATCAGGGCGCGGGATCCCGCCGCCAAGTCGTCTCTGGCGATCGTACTCTGCTATCCCGGCTTCCATGCAATCCAGAGCTACCGGGTCGCCAATTGGCTGTGGCGGCACGGCATGCATACGCCTGCGGTCTTCATCTCTTACCTGGCGCGAATCGTGACCGGCATCGAGATCCATCCGGGTGCCACGATCGGGCGACGGTTCTTCATCGATCACGGCACCGGCGTGGTGATCGGCGAGACGTCTGAGATCGGCGACGATGTGACGCTCTACCAGGGGGTCACCCTGGGCGGAACGTCGCTGAACCCTGGCAAGCGCCATCCGACGCTGAAGAACGGGGCGATCGTGGGCGCCGGCGCGAAGGTTCTGGGCCCCCTGACTGTCGGAGAGAACGCCCGTGTGGGCGGCAACGCCGTCGTGTTGAAGGATGTCCATGACAGCACGACCGTGGTGGGGATCCCCGCCCGGGCGACGACTCAGCCTCAGCCGCGGCTCGTTGAGGAACCAGCGCCCTTCGTCGCTTACGGCACGCCGTGCGACGACGCGCCGGATCCGGTGGCCTGCGCCATCCGCGGGCTGATGGAGGAAACGGCGGCACTGCGCCATCGCGTCGACCAGCTTGAGCAAGAGCGGGACGAGGCGCGGGCCAGGCTGGCCGAAGTGGATACGGTTGCCATACAGCGCAAGCCGGATGGCGACCGGGTGAGGAGTGAGGCGGCTTCCAGCAACTGAGGGGGGCCGCCCGTGACAGGAGGAGAGGGCCTGTGAAGCTGAGCACCAAAGGGCGCTATGCCGTGATGGCCATGGTTGATTTGGCCAAGCATAGCAACGGCCACCCTGTGGCCCTGGCGGATATCGCCGACCGGCAGGAGATCTCTCTGTCCTATCTTGAGCAGTTGTTCGCCAAGCTGCGGCGGGGCGGCCTGATTCGCAGCGTGCGTGGGCCCGGCGGCGGCTATCTGCTGGCCCGCCCGATCGACGCGACACGGATCTCAGACATCATCCTGGCGGTCGACGAGCCGATCCGGGCGACTCGCTGTAAGCCGGATTCGCCGAGCGGCTGCAAGTCGGACAGAAGCCGGTGCCTGACCCACGACCTGTGGGAGGAACTTGGCAACCAGATCCACATGTTCCTCAGCTCCGTTACCCTGGACGACGTCACCAACCGCCGCATCCTCGGCTCCAGCCGGATGTTCCCCATCAATCGCGCCGCGGCCGAATAGGCCGGTCTTCCGATCCTAGAGCCGGGTACCTTGGACAGCGATTGATGCCGCGCGCCCTTTATCTCGACCACAACGCCACCACGCCGCTGCGCCCAGAGGCGACGGACGCCGTGGTGGCTGGGATGGAGGTGACGGGCAACCCATCATCCGTGCACCGGTTCGGGCGTGCGGCGCGCCGCGTCGTCGAGGAAGCTCGGTTCGCGGTTGCGGAGCTTGCCGGCGTCGATCCGTCTTCGGTGGTCTTCACGTCGGGGGCAACCGAGGCGAACTGGGCGGCACTGTCGGGTGCAGCCGTTACGCGGCGCCTCGTCTCGGCAATCGAGCATCCTTCCGTTCTCGCGGCCGAGGGATGCGTTCCGGTGCCTGTCACACGGGCCGGGGTGATCGATCTGGAGGCGCTGGAAGGGCTGCTTGCCGCGGAGCCGGGTCCGGCACTGGTTTCTGTCATGGCGGCCAACAACGAGACGGGCGTGATCCAGCCCGTGGCCGAGGTGGCTGCGATAGCCCATGGCCACGGGGCGATGCTTCACTGCGACGCCGTACAGGCCGCCGGTCGGCTGCCGCTTGCGCCGATTACCGGTCAGGCTGCGCTGGTCAGTCTGTCTGCGCACAAGCTTGGCGGGCCGCGCGGGGTCGGCGCGCTGATCGTTGGCGCGGATGCGGGGTGGCAGCCGCTCCTGCGCGGCGGCGGGCAGGAGCTGAGGCGCCGCGCCGGCACGGAAGCGGTCGCCTCCATTGCAGGGTTCGGTGCAGCCGCCCGTGCTGCGTCGAACGATCTCGACCAGGTCAGTCGGGTTGGCACCTTGCGTGATGGCATGGAAGACGCCGTCTTGGCCGACTGCGCGGACGCCGTGGTGCACGGCCGCGGCAGCGCGCGGCTGGCGAACACCGCCTGCATCTCAATGCCGGGTGTGGCTGCGGAGACACAGGTTATGGCGTTCGATCTTGCGGGCATTGCCGTCAGCGCCGGTGCTGCTTGCTCGTCGGGCAAGGTGACATCGAGCCATGTGCTGACGGCGATGGGCGTGCCGGAAGATCAGGCATCGACGGCGATTCGTGTCAGCTTGGGCCTGCAGACGAGGCCCGAGGATATCGACCGCTTCGTCGCCGAATGGCGCAGCATTCGGGCCCGGGCCGGGCAGCCGGCCTTCGCCGCGGCGTGACGGGCAACGGGAAATGGGGAAAGCGGCCGCAGCGTGCCGCCAGAGAGAGTTGAAGGAGTAGAGCATCGCATGCCGAGGGTGACGTTTATCGGGAAGGACGGGACGGCGCGGGACATCGAGGCGCCCGCGGGGCTGTCGCTTCTTGAGATTGCCCATCAGAACGACATCGATATCGAAGGCGCCTGCGAGGGATCGCTGGCGTGCTCGACCTGTCACGTGATCATCGATCCGGCGTGGTACGCCCGGCTGAAGACGCCGACGGAAGACGAGGAAGACATGCTCGACCTTGCCTTCGGCCTCACCAAGACCTCGCGGCTGGGCTGTCAGATCATTCTGTCGGACGAACTCGACGGCTTGACCGTCCGTCTGCCGGACGAAGTCCACAACATGATGGGATGAGGGCGGACGGTGTCGCAAACCCGACCCCGTTTGTCGGAATTGTCGGAGAGCGGACAGAGTGCGTCGCTGAGGCAATGGGTCAGAGGCCCCGCGGGAAATTGGCGCATACACTGGACTTATGGACCTGGAAACCCCATTGTGTCGGTAGGAAGGTTACAACACAGGGCTGGTGTTTAGTTGACAAACCCGGTAGGAATTACCGGGCTAGCGAAGAGAGGGGCGGCGGGGCATCCGCCGCGGCCGGCAGGAGAACGCGATGAGCGCCGTCGAAGAGACGATCCAGCATGTCGATGCGGCGACCGGGGGCACGTACAAGTACGGCTTTGTCACCGATATTGAGCAGGAGACAGCGCCCAAGGGCCTCAACGAAGACATCATCCGCTTCATCTCCGCGAAGAAGGAGGAGCCGGAATGGATGCTGGAGTGGCGGCTGAAGGCGTTCGAAGTCTGGCAGGCCATGCCGGAGCCGAACTGGGCCAAGGTCAACTTCCCGCCGATCGACTATCAGGACGCCTATTACTACGCTGCTCCGAAGCAGAAGCCGAAGCTTGAGAGCCTGGACGAGGTCGATCCGGAGCTGCTTCGGACCTATGAGAAGCTTGGCATTCCGCTGGATGAGCAGAAGATGCTGGCCGGTGTGGTCGCCGTCGACGCGGTGTTCGACAGCGTGTCCGTCGCCACCACCTTCAAGGCGAAGCTGCGCGAAGCGGGCGTGATCTTCTGCTCCATCTCCGAGGCGATCCGCGAGCATCCGGAGCTGGTGCGCAAGTATCTCAGCTCTGTCGTGCCGGTGGCCGACAACTATTTCGCCGCGCTGAACTGCGCCGTCTTCACCGACGGCTCGTTCGTCTACGTGCCGCCGGGCGTGCGCTGCCCCATGGAGCTGTCGACTTATTTCCGCATCAATGCGGAAAACACGGGCCAGTTCGAACGGACGCTGATCATCGCCGATGCCGGCAGCTATGTGAGCTATCTGGAAGGCTGTACGGCGCCGATGCGCGACGAGAACCAGCTGCATGCCGCGGTGGTGGAACTGGTGGCCCTGGATGATGCGGAGATCAAGTACTCCACCGTGCAGAACTGGTATCCCGGCGACGCCGACGGCAAGGGCGGCATCTACAACTTCGTGACCAAGCGCGCCGCCTGTCGCGGGCGCAATTCCAAGGTGTCGTGGACGCAGGTGGAGACGGGCTCCGCCATCACCTGGAAGTATCCGAGCTGCATCCTGCAGGGCGATCACTCGGTGGGCGAGTTCTACTCGGTGGCTATCACCAACAATCGCCAGCAGGCCGATACCGGCACCAAGATGATCCATATCGGCAAGAACACCCGCTCGCGCATTGTTTCTAAAGGGATTTCCGCCGGGCGTTCAGACAACACCTATCGTGGTTTGGTGCGCATGCTGGGCGGGGCCGAAGGGGCCCGCAACTATACCCAGTGCGACAGCCTGCTAATCGGCGACCAGTGCGGCGCCCACACGGTGCCCTATATCGAGAGCCGCAATCCCAGCGCCCAGGTGGAGCACGAAGCCACCACCTCGAAGGTGAGCGAGGACCAGCTGTTCTATTGCCGCCAGCGGGGCATCGGTGAAGAGGAGGCGCTGGCGCTGATCGTCAACGGGTTCTGCAAGGAAGTGCTGCAGGTGCTGCCGATGGAGTTCGCCGTGGAAGCGCAGAAGCTGGTCGGCATCAGCCTGGAAGGCAGCGTCGGCTAGGGGCCGGCGCAGTAGGGGAATGAGGGGAAGGAGCGAGTTCGTCGCATGTTGAGCATCAAGGGCCTGCACGCAACCGTCGACGGCAAGGAGATCCTGAAGGGCGTCGACCTGACCGTCCGCACGGGCGAGGTGCATGCCATCATGGGCCCCAACGGGTCCGGCAAGAGCACGCTCAGCTATGTCATCTCGGGCCGCGACGGCTACGAGGTGACCGCCGGTGAGATCCTGTTCGACGGCGAGGACGTGACGGAGATGGAGCCGGAAGAGCGGGCGCGGGCCGGACTGTTCCTGGCCTTCCAGTACCCGCTGGAAATTCCCGGCGTGAGCATGACCAACTTCCTGCGCACGGCCGTCAATTCGCACCGCCGCCACCGTGGTGAGGACGAACTGGACCCCATGCAGTTCGTAAAGCTGGTGCGTTCCAAGGCCAAGGCGCTCGGCGTGAAGGACGACCTCTTGAAGCGTTCGGTCAATGTCGGCTTCTCCGGCGGCGAGAAGAAGCGCAACGAAGTCTTGCAGATGGCGCTGCTTGAGCCGCGGCTGGCCGTGCTGGACGAGACGGACAGCGGCCTCGACATCGATGCCCTGAAGATCGTCGCGGACGGGGTCAATGCCCTGCGGGGTCCTGAGAACGCCACGCTGGTGATCACGCATTATCAGCGGCTGCTGGACTACATCGTGCCGGACCATGTGCATGTGCTGGCCGGCGGCCGCATCGTGCGGTCCGGCGGCGCGGAACTGGCGCATGAGCTGGAGGCCAAGGGCTACGCCGGCATTCTGCCGGAAGCGGCGTGAGCGGCGGGGACGGGGCCAGGATGACGGATTTGGCAACCCAGGCCGGCGACGCGGCACCGCTGCCGTTCCAGGCTCAACTCGATGCTGTCGCGCCGACGCTGCCTGGCGCCGGGCAGCCCTGGGCGGCGACCTTGCGCCGCGAGGCGCGCGACCGGTTTCGCACGCTCGGCCTGCCGCACCGAAAGATCGAGGCCTGGAAATACACCGACGTCCGCTCTCTGGCGAAGCGGGACTACCGGCCGGCGCCACAGGCGGCCGACGGTCTTTCCGACGGCCTGCGGGCGGTGCTGGCCTCGGACCGGCAAGAGGCCGGGCGGATCGTGTTCGTAAACGGACATCTGCGCCGCGATCTCTCGCAGCTGGAGGGCCTGCCCGACGGGGTGAGCGCCATGGCGCTGGCCGACACGCTGGAGGCCGGTGACCGTCTGGTGGCCGACAGGCTCGGCCAGCTGGTCAGCGTCGACGATCGGCCGTTCCATGCCCTGAATACAGGCATGATGGCCGATGGGCTGGTTCTGCATCTGGCGCCGCGCGTGGTGCTGGACGTTCCTCTCAACGTCGTCTTCCTGACCGAGGCTGCCGGCGATGCGGCGTCCATGGTGTGCCCGCGGGTGCTGGTGGTGGCGGAGCCGGGCAGCCAGGCCGTGATTGTGGAGCGGCATGCGGGCGTGGACGGCGCCCATTATTTCTCCGCGCCCGTGTTCGAGGTCGATGTCGCCGACGGCGCGCGCATCGCCCACTACAAGCTGCAGCAAGAGGGCGACCAAGCGACCCATCTCGCCACGATCCTGGCCAGGATTGGCCGCGATGCCACCTATGACAACTTCGTGCTGTCCGTGGGCGCTGAACTGGCGCGCAACGAGATCGTCACCCGCTTCACCGGCCGCGGTGGCGATTGCCGGCTCTCCGGCGGCTACATGGCGCGGGCGAAGCAGCATCTCGATACCACCACGCGGATCGAACATGCGGTGCCGGATTGCCGGTCGCGCGAGGTCTACAAGGGTGTGCTGGACGACCGCGCGCGCGGCGTCTTCCAAGGCAAGATCGTAGTATCGCGCGACGCGCAGCGCACCGACGGCTATCAGATGAACCGGGCGCTCTTGCTCTCGCGCAATGCGGAGATCGACAGCAAGCCGGAGCTTGAGATCTATGCCGACGATGTCAAATGCAGCCATGGCGCGACGGCAGGCGAAATCGACAGCGACGCGCTGTTCTACATGCGCGCCCGCGGCATCGATGAGCAGGCGGCGCGCAATCTGCTGATCGAAGCCTTCGTGCTCGAAGTGCTGGACGAGATCGCCGATCCTGCCGTGCGCGAAGACTTCGCCGAGGTCGTGATGCACTGGCTCGACGGCCACAGGAACGACTGATGGGAACCAGCTTGAAGATCGCCGAGCCGCTGCACGCTTCGGGCGTGAATGCCTACGACATCAACGCCATCCGCGCGGACTTCCCGATCCTGTCGCGGACGGTCTATGGCAAGCCGCTGGTCTTTCTGGACAGCGGCGCTTCGGCGCAGAAGCCGCGCCAGGTGATCGACCGCATGAAGGATCTCCTGGAACAGGACTATGCCAATGTCCACCGGGGCCTGCATTACCTGAGCGGTGCGGCGACGGACGCGTATGAGGGCGCCCGCGAACGGGTCCGCCAGTTCATCAATGCCGCTTCGGTGGAGGAGGTCGTGTTCACCAAGAACGCGACCGAGGGCATCAACCTGGTGGCATCCAGCTATGGCCGCAGGTTCCTCGGCGAGGGTGACGAAGTCATCATCTCGGCCATGGAGCACCACGCCAACATCGTGCCGTGGCAGCTGCTGCGAGACGAGAAGGGCATCGTCCTGAAGATCGCGCCGATCGATGAGGACGGCAATTTCCTGATCGATGCGTTTGCCGAGCTGTTGAGCCCGCGCACCAAGCTGGTGGCCGTCACCCATATCAGCAACGTGCTGGGCACCGTCGTGCCCGTGCGGCAGGTGATCGATCTGGCCCATGCCCGCGGCGTGCCGGTGCTGCTGGACGGCTCGCAGGCGGCCGTTCACATGCCCGTGGACATGCAGGCGCTGGACGTCGACTTCTACGCCTTCACCGGCCACAAGCTTTACGGCCCGAGCGGTATCGGCGTGCTCTATGCCAAGCGCGAGCACCTTGACGCCATGCCCCCCTATCAGGGCGGCGGTGACATGATCCGCTCGGTCTCGTTCGAGAAGACCGTGTTCAACGACCTGCCGTACAAGTTCGAGGCGGGAACACCGCCGATCATGGAAGCTGTCGGTTTGGCGGCGGCCATCGATTATGTGCAGGGCATCGGCCACGACCTGATCGGCCGGCATGAGGCGGAATTGTTGGCCTATGCGACGGATCGGTTGGGCGAATTGCCCGGCCTCACGATCCATGGCCAGGCGCAGGACAAGGCGTCGATCGTCTCATTCACGCTGGACTGCGCCCATCCGCACGATGTGGCGACCATCGTCGATCGCAAGGGCGTGGCGGTGCGCGCCGGCCATCACTGCGCGGAACCGTTGATGGACCGGCTGGAGCTGCCGGGCACGGTGCGCGCGTCATTCGGACTCTATAATACCAAGGCGGAAGTCGATATCCTGGCCGACGCCTTGATGAACGTGCGCGCGCTGTTTGCGTGAAGAAGGTGCGGCAAGACAGGCGGAAGAGAAGGCGACGAAGGCGATGAGCATGGCCGAGGTAAGCGTGGACGCCGGCACGAGCGTCGGCACGGTATCGACGGATGCGTTTCCCGATCATCCGCTGACGGATCGGATCATCGACGCATTGCGCGAGATCTATGATCCGGAGATCCCGGTGAATATCTTCGATCTCGGCCTTATCTACGGCTTCACTTTCGACGACGCCAACAATGTGCAGCTGGAAATGACGCTGACCACGCCGGCCTGCCCTGTGGCAGGCGCCATGCCCGCTCAGGTGCGTTCAGAGGTGCTGGCCGTCGGCGGCGTCAACGACTGTGAGGTTGAGCTGGTGTGGGATCCACCCTGGGATCCCTCGAAGATGTCGGAAGACGCCCGCTTGGCGCTGGGCCTGGATTGACGGCGCGCCTGAAGGACCTGGAGACAGCGAGATGCGACCGTTCAAGAACGCAATCACCCTGACCGACCGGGCGGCCGCCCGCGTGCGGGAACTGATGGACAGCGCCGACAAGCCGATCATCGGGCTTCGGGTCGGCGTGAAGGCGCGCGGCTGCTCCGGCATGTCGTACACGATGGAATACGCCACCGAGCAGAAGCCGTTCGAAGACGTGGTCGAAGACAAGGGCGTGAAGATCCTGATCGAGCCGACCGCGTCCATGTTCCTGATCGGCACGGAGATGGACTGGGTGGAAAAGGACCTGGGCGCCCAGTTCGAATTCAACAATCCCAACGAGGTCGACCGCTGCGGCTGCGGCGAGAGCTTCCGCGTGGCGCCGGAAGCTGCTGCGAACGGCTAAGGCACGGGTCTGACCCGACGGTATCAACGGTATCAATGAACAGTCTGGGCATCGCCAAGCCGGCGGCGGAGACCCGCGTGGTTGTCGCCATGTCGGGCGGCGTCGACAGCTCCGTGACCGCTGCCTTGTTGGCGGAGGAGGGGTACGACGTCGTCGGCATCACGCTGCAGCTCTATGACCACGGCGCCGCCGTGGGCCGCAAGGGCGCCTGCTGCGCCGGCCAGGACATCCATGACGCCCGAAGCGTGGCCGACCGGCTGGGCATCCCGCACTATGTGCTGGACTATGAGAGCCGCTTCTCAGCTTCGGTGATGGAGGAGTTCGCCGACAGCTATCTGAAGGGCGAAACGCCAATCCCCTGCATTCGCTGCAATCAGCGCGTGAAGTTCCGTGACCTGTTGGGCACGGCCCGCGATCTCGGCGCCGATGCGCTCGCCACCGGCCACTATGTCCAGCGCGTCGAGGGGCTGGCGGGTCCGGAGTTGCACCGCTCCGTCGATGCGGACAAGGACCAGAGCTATTTCCTGTTCACCACCACGGCCGAACAGCTGGCCTTCCTGCGGTTTCCCTTAGGCGGCCTGACGAAGGAGCGCACGCGGGACCACGCCGCGCGCCTTGGCGTACCCGTGGCGGACAAGCCGGAAAGCCAGGATATCTGCTTCGTCCCCTCGGGCCGCTATGCCGGTGTGGTGGAGAAGCTGCGCCCCGGGGCGGCGGAGCCGGGCGACATCGTCGATCTGGAGGGCCGCGTGCTGGGCCGGCATGACGGCATCATCCGCTACACAGTAGGGCAGCGGCGCGGCATCGGCATCGCCGCGCCGGAGCCGCTCTATGTGGTCGCCCTGGATGCCGACAAGCACCACGTCGTCGTCGGCCCGCAATCGGCACTGGCGCGGGATCAGGTGCACCTGCGGGACATCAACTGGCTGGGTGATGCGCCGATCGCGGAGGCAGGTGAGCGCGTGCAGGTGCGCCTACGCTCCATCCAGCCGCTGACCGACGCGGTTCTTTACCCGGCTGCCGCCGGCGGGGCCATGCTGATGCTGGATCGCCCCGTCCTGGGCGTGGCACCCGGCCAGGCGGGCGTATTCTACCGCGGCACCCGCGTGCTGGGCGGCGGCTGGATTGCCGCCGCCGAACGCCGCCTGGCGGCTTGAGCGGGACCATCCCCATAGGCTGATCAGGGCTCGATGCCCATCTCCTGGCCGAAGATTCTGCATCATCGCCTTGATCCCGACCTTGGATCTCAGCTGTTCAGTGCCTCCATCAGCCAGGCGTTGAGGGCGGCGATCGAATGCTCGCTGTTGAGGCCGAATGCGGGGTCGAGAATAAGGGGGCCGGGCTTGTAGCCGCGACTGTGCATGCCGCGCTGGACGGACTCCACCAGGCGGATGTCTTCCTCCACCGTGGTGCGGCGATCCTGGTCCGCCATGCGGGCCACGATCTCGGACTCCGCGCCATCGACCGTGTACCAGCCGCGGTAGACGATCGTCCTTTCCGCGTCGGCCGGCCGCCAGAGATAGGTGTTCAAGAGTCCGCCCGGATAGACCTGGAACGAGAAGGTGGGCCACAGGTACCAGCTGCTGTACTCGGTGCCGTGTGGCAGGCTGTCGTCTATGGGATAGCTGAGGCGCGAGAGATCGGCCGACCGCGTGGTGTGGCGCAGGCAATGGCCCTGCGGTCGCACGTCATAGCTCTGCGGGTCGATCACGCCGCGCGCGAAGGTCGGGTGGTTGAGGCTGCAGTGATAGCACTCGCTGTAATTCTCGACCGATATCTTCCAGTTGCAGTTCTCTTCGACGCGCACCCATTGCACCGGGTGCAGGCGGTCGATGAACGGCACGAAGGCGCGCAGCTCGGCTTCCACGCCCGGGAACCACTCGTCCATTGGCGCGGCATTGGCATCGAGATTGACGAAGATGAAGCCGCAGAACACCTCTGCGCGCACCTCGGTCAGGCGCACGCTGCGCGGATCGAAGGCCTTAGCCTTCTTCTGGTTCGGTGCCTTTCTCAAAGCCCCGTCGAGGTCGTAAGACCAGGCGTGATAGGGGCAGACCAGCACGCTGCAGTTGCCGTCGCCGGCCACCAGCGCATGCCCGCGATGGGCGCAGACATTGTAGAAACAGCGCACTTGGCCCTGCCGGTCGCGTACGCAGAACAGGTCTTGGTCCGCGATCGCGAAGGTGAAGAAGTCGCCCGGCCGGCCGAGCTGGCTCATGTGCCCTGCATACTGCCAGGTGCGGAAGAACACCGCCTCGCGTTCGCTCAGGAAGATGCGCGGGTCGGTGTAGTAGTGCGCCTCCAGCGCGCGTACGGCGCCGATATCGTCCTGATCCACGATGGCTGCGGCCATAGCCCTCCCCCGACACTGTGGGCGGTCTATTGCAATGAAGCCGTCACTGTAGCGTAACGTTGAACGATTGCGCCAAGAAAATGATACAATGGTACAGATGTTACGAACGAGTCGTCGTGTGCCACTGCGACCGGGCGGGGTCGTCGACATAGATGCCCGCCTGGTAGCGGGCGCTGTGGAAGCGCTTGATGTTGTCGACGATGGCGGCGTCCCCATCGGCGATGACGAAGGCGAGAAGGGTTTCCAACAGCACGAATGCCGATGACAGCGACGGGAAGAACTGCGGTGTCGTGGTAGGCGCGACGAAGGCGTGATCCGCCTTCAGTGCGATCGGCGAGGTGCGGCTGTCGCTGATTGCGACAATCGTGGCCCCGCGATCGCGCGCCAGTTCCACCGCCGTCAGCACCTCGGTGCGGTAGGGGTTAAAGGTCATGGCGATCAACAGATCGCGCGCGCCGATATGCGCGATGTCGTCGATCGGCAGATTGCCCTGGCGCGGCACCTGCACCAGGTTCTCCAGCGCCATGCGGCCGATGTACCAGAAGAGGTGGGCCAGCGAATGGGCGCTGCCCACGCCCAGTACATAGGTAGTGGCGGATTTCACGATGCGGTCGGCGACCAGCTTCACCTCATCGGGTGTGGCGCCTGAAAACAGCTGTTCGATATTTGCCAGGCTGGTGGACGCCATATCGCGATACAGCTGGCCGTGGCTGCCCCCTTGCGCCAAGGACTGCAGCCACCGCGCCCGGTCGGGGAACTGGTCTTCGCTGCCTTTGCGCAGGCGCTCGCTGAAGGGCTGTCGGAAGCTCTGGTAGCCGTCGAATCCCGCCGCCCGCGCCAGCCGCACCAGCGTGTTCGGATTGACTTCGGCACTGCCGGCTATCTGCCGCATCGACCGCACGCCGACCTCGTTGGGGTTGTGCAGCACATAGTCGGCCGCCTGACGCAGCTGCGGGCTGAGCCCAGTATAGATGTCCGCCAGCCGGCCCAGGATGTCTTCGGTCGTCTCGGTCATGCGTTGGTCCTGCCGAATACCTGTATGTTACGAATGTACAAAACAGAATTGACGATGGTACAGATAAACCGCATCGTAGGGCGTCCGGTCAGGTCCGTATCGAAGCGGGGACGCGCATGCTCGACAGCGCACAGGTGGTCATCGTCGGGGGCGGCATCATGGGTGCCTCTCTTCTCTATCACCTGACCAAGGAAGGCTGGACGGACTGCGTGCTGATCGAGAAGGCGGAGCTCACTTCGGGCTCCACCTGGCATGCCGCCGGCCAGATCAATCACGGCCTCGCCCATTGGGGCCTGGGCATGATCAACAAGTACGGGGTGGAGTTCTACCGCCATCTGGAGGCGGAGACCGGCCAGTCCGTTTCCTGGCACGGCTGCGGCAGCCTGCGCGTCGCCTATCACGACGACGAGGTCGACTTCATCCGCCATATCCTGTCGGTCGGGCGCGGCCTCGATGTGCCGATGGAGATCATCGGACCCGATGAGATCCGCCGCCTGCACCCCTTCTTCAATCTCGACGGTGTCCAAGCGGCGTTGCATACCCCGGATGACGGCCATGTGGACCCGTCCGGCGCCACCTTCGGCATGGTGAAGGGCGCGCGCGACCGCGGCGCCCGGGTGATGCGGTTCAATCGTGCCACCGATATCAAGCCGCTGCCGACGGGCGAATGGAAGGTCTTCACGGAGCAGGGCGATATCGTCTGCCAGCACGTTGTGAACGCCGCCGGCACTTATGCGCGGCAGGTCGCCGAATGGTCCGGCTATGACCTGCCCATGGCCAACACCACGCACCACTATTTCGTCACCGACACGGTGCGGGAGTTCGAGGATCTGGCGCGCGAGCTGCCCGTGGTGCGCGATGACCAGACCTATTCCGGCTATATCCGCATGGAGCAGAAGTCGGGCCTGATCGGCATCTACGAGAAGACTGAGCCGCGCACCATCTGGGACGACGGCACGCCTTGGGAGGCGGAGCACGAGCTGTTCGGCGCCGACTACGACCGCATCATTCCCTATCTTGAACAGGCGCTGGAGCGCATGCCGGTCTTGGAGAGCTACGGCATCAAGCGCGAGGTGCACGGTGCCATCCCCATGCCGCCGGACGGCAACATGCTGCTGGGGCCGGCGCCGGGCCTGCGCAACTATTGGTGCTGCTGCGGCAGCCATGTGGGCATCGCCTGGGGGCCGGGGGCCGGCAAGTATCTGGCGCAGTGGATGGTGCACGGCACTGCCGACATCAACATGCGCGACTTCGACCCACGCCGCTTCGGACCTTACGCCGACCGCAGCTACCAGATAGAGCGGGCGAAGGAAGACTATGTGCTGCGGCACGAGATCCCCTATCCGGGTCGCCACCGCCATTCCGGCCGGCCGAAGAAGACCAGCCCGCTCTATGACCGCTTGGCCGAGGCCGGCGCGATCTATGAAGAGATCTACGGCTGGGAGCGGCCGCGATGGTTCGCCCGCAACGGCCAGGCGCGGGAAGACATCTACGGCTTCCGCCGGCCCAGTTGGTATAAGGCGGTGGCGGAGGAATGCCGCGCCGTGCGAGAGCGTGCGGGCATCATGGATCTGTCGGCCTTCGGCAAGATCGACGTCGCCGGCCCCAACGCCCACGCCTTCATTGAGCGCATGGTCGCCAACCGGGCGCCGCGCAAGGTCGGCGGGATCGTGCTGACCCACCTGTTGAACCGCGGCGGCACGATCGAGGCCGAAATCACCGTGGCCAGAGTGGCCGAAGACCGCTTCTACCTGATGTTCGCCGCCTTTTCAGAACAGAAGGTGCGGGACCTGCTGACCCAGGCGGTCGAGCCGGACGAAGACGTCACCGTCGAGGTGGTGTCGGAGGCATTCGGGTGCCTTGTGCTCGGCGGCCCGAATTCTCGCGACGTGTTGCGCCAGGTCACCCAGACACCGCTGGACAGCGAGAGCTTCCCCTGGCTCAGGGTAAAGGAGATCGAGATTGCGGGCGCGACCGTGCGGGCTTTGCGCATGTCCTATCAGGGCGAACTGGGCTGGGAACTGCACGTGCCGATGGCCGCGATGGCGGCGGTCTACGACGCGCTCTGGCTGGCCGGCCAAGACTATGGTCTCGCCAATTTCGGCTCTTATGCGCTGAATGCCATGCGGCTGGAAAAGGGCTTCAGGGGCGCGCCGGAGCTGACCAACGAGGTGACACTGCCCGAGGCCGACGTGATGCGCTTCTGCAAGCCGGACAAGGGCGAGTTCGTCGGTCGCGAAGCGACGCTGAAAAGCATGGACGGGCCGCTTCCCTGGATCTGCGCCTATCTTGAGGTCGATGCCGATGGTGCCGACGCCCATTCCAGCGAGACGGTCTATTGGAACGGCGAGCGGGTCGGGCAGGTCTCGTCCGGCGGCTACGGCTTCTCCGTCAAGAAGAGCCTGGCCTTCGCCTATGTGAAGCCGGAGGCCGCTGTGCCCGGCACCGCGCTTGAGGTCATGATCCTCGGGGAACGCCGCCCGGCCCAGGTGCTGGCCGAGCCTGTCTACGATCCCGGCAACGAACGGCCCCGGGCCTGACGCAAGGGAGGTTGAGATGTCCGTCGCGGCCCACCAGTTCCTCGACGCCCAAGGCCAGGACGACCTCTATGAGATCGCCGAGCGAACGCTGCCCGGAGGCGGCCTCGGCGGATATTCATTGCCGGAGGATGTCCGCTTCATCATCGCGCATGGCGAGGGCAACCGTGTGCGGTCCGTGGAGGGCCGCTGGTACCTAGATTTCACCGGAGGGGCAGGGGCCAACATCCTGGGGCATTGCCACCCGGCGGTGGTCGACGCGATCCGCCGGCAGGCCGGCCGAGGCTTGCACTATTTCGGCACGCTGAACGACACTGCCATCGAGCTGTCGGAGCTGCTGGTCGAAACGATTCCCTGTGCGGAGAAGATCGCGTTTACGACCACGGGCTCGGAGGCGACGGCCTATGCCATGCGCATCGCCCGTGCCGCGACCGGCCGAGACCGGATCCTGAAATTCGAAGGCGCCTATCACGGCAATCACGACTACGCGGCGTTCAGCCAGTTCCCCACCGCGGCAGCCAACTATCCCCAGGCCACGGCAGACAGTGGCGGCGTCCCGCGGCCGTTGCAGGAGACCATGCTGGTCGCCCCGTACAACGATCTTGCAGCGGTCGAGCAGATCCTGGACGCCCATGCCGGCGAGACGGCGGCCATCATCGTGGAGCCGGTGCAGCGCATCATCTTCCCGGAACGCGGTTTCCTGGTGGGCCTGCGCGCGCTCTGCGACCGGTACGGCGTGCTGCTGATCTTCGACGAGGTCGTGACGGGCTTCCGCCTGGCGCTGGGCGGCGCGCAAGAACACTTCGGCGTCACGCCGGATCTCGCCAGCTTCGGCAAGATCATCGGCGGCGGCGGCCCGCTGGGCTGTGTCGCGGGTCGGGCCGACCTGATCGACAAGACCAATCCGCGCCACAAGGGCAAGGCCGACTACGCCTATATCAACGGAACGCTGCACGGGAATCCCATCGCCGCGGCCGCCGGCCTGGCCGCGATCCGGGAACTGATGAAGCCCGGGACCTACGATCGTCTGCACGAAGGCTGCGCGAAGCTGACGGACGCCTGCCAGCAGGTGCTGAACCGGCACGGCCTTTCCGCCATCGCGGCGGGCCGGGCGAGCTTCTGGCAGTTCCTGTTCATGGACCACGAGCCACGCAACCAGATGGAGATCCTGGCGAGCGACACGGGCCGAATGCGCAGGCTCGACATTGAGCTGATGCGCCGCGGCGTCTACGTGCTGCCGGGCGTGCGCCGTTTCACGTCCTCCATTCTGACGGACGGTGAGATTGCGGAGACGGCCGATGCTCTGGACGGCGCCTGCGCCGCCCTTCACTAGGCCGGCCGGGCGACGATGCCCGGTGGCGTTCGGTCCGCCACATGCCCATGGCACCGTCTGTCGCCTTTCGGTGACGAAGCGGCGCTTCACACCTCGCACCTGACCGTCGATGCGCTTCAATAGCCTGCTCACCAAGACAGGATCGAGGCGCATGAGCCAGTTGCCGGGTGTCGTCGAAGCCGCGCTGCCGCCATCAGGTGGAGATCTCCTGACGCCGCCGTCCGTGGACTTCACCGCTCTGCGCGCATACCGGCTTGAGCGGATCCGCAAACAGCTTGCCGCCGCCCAGGTGGACCTGGCCGTTCTGACCAGTCCCCTGTCGCTGCAATACGCCGTCGACTTCGACGAGTACCAGCTGTTCCAGTCCCGCATCCCCAGCGCCACGCTGCTGGTTCCGGCCGAGGGGCCGGTCACGTTCTGCGGCGCCTACCACCGCAATTGCGCGTTCGTGGACGAGTACCTGCCGACCCGCGGGCTGACGCATTTCGACAGCGGGCTGGATATCGCCGATCGGGCGCGCGAATTCGCCGACTTCCTGCGCGGCCGATCGAAGGGGCGGTCCAGGATCGCGGTGGAGCGGCTGGACAGCAGCGTCGTGCAGGCGCTGATGCAGGTCGGCTTTGACGTGGGCGATGCCGGCGGACTGATGGAAGGCGCCCGCGCGATCAAGTCGGCGGAAGAGGTGTCGTTGATCCGCCATGCCATCGCTGTGGCCGAGTTGGGGATGGCGCGGATGCAGGCCGCACTGCGCCCCGGCATCACCGAGAACCAGCTCTGGGCCATCCTGCACTACGTCAACGTTGCGCATGGCGGGCGCTGGACCGATGGCCGGATGCTGGCGTCCGGACCGCGCACCAACCCCTGGTTCCAGGAAGCATCGGACCGCGCCGTCCAGGCCGGAGAGCTGGTCGGCCTCGACACCGACATGATCGGACCGTTCGGCTATTTCGCCGATGTCTCCCGCACCTGGCTGTGCGGTGACGGCCCGCCCAGCGCGGCGCAGAAGGACCGGTACCGCCGCGCCCATGACGAAGTGCACCACAATATGGGGCTGATCCGGCCGGGCCTCGCCTTCCGCGAATTCGCCCAGACCGCCTTTCGCCAGCCGCCGGAATTCACGGCCCGTCGCTACATGTGCCTCTCCCACGGCGCCGGCATGAGCGACGAGTGGCCGAAGATCGCCCATCGTCAGGACTGGGCGGACAGCGGCTATGAGGGCGTGATCGAGACGGGGATGGTGCTGTGTGTCGAAAGCTACGTCGGGTCGGAAAGCGGCGGCGAGGGTGTGAAGCTGGAACAGCAGGTCTTGGTGACGGAAGCGGGATGCGAGCCGCTGTCCCACTATCCGTTCGAAGCGGCGCTTCTGTCCTGAAGGGGGAGCCGGACCGGTGCCTCCAATCTGCAAGACGATGCGGTCGGTCGTCACGAGCGGCCATGGCGGGCTAGGCACGCTGGAGTCCCAGACGGACTGGCCGCCGTTTCCAACGCCGATGGTGGGGCCGTGGTAGCCGGGGGCACCATCGCCGTATCAGATGCACAGGGGCTCGGTGTCACGCCGAAGCTGGATGTGTTGGGTGATCCGGTCGCGATCGACGACTAGCCGCAATGGGATGGAAAGGCAGAACCCTATGGACCAAGAGCGTTTCGAACTGGGCCTCTCCAAGCGCAAGGCCACACTCGGTGCGGCCTATGTGGAAAAGAACCTGGCGGCCGCCGACGACTTCACCCGGCCCTTCCAAGAGGCGATGACCGAATGGTGCTGGGGGTTCGGCTGGGGCGACGAGACGATCGACGCCAAGACGCGATCGATGATGAACCTCGCCATGATCGGCGCGCTGGGCAAGATGCATGAGTGGGAGATCCACTGCCGCGGCGCGCTGAACAACGGCGTGTCCAAGGCGGAGATCCGGTCGACCATCCACGTGGTGGCCATCTATTGCGGCGTCCCGCAAGCGCTGGAGTGCTTCCGTGTGGCCCGCAAGGTTCTGGAGGAAGCGGGCGAGCTCTGATCGCCCTGAAAGACAGGCGGCACACGGCGATGACGGATCACCACCTGAACTATGTCGGCGGCGTATGGACCGACGGCTTGCCGCCGCCAATCGAGGTCGAAGACCCCGCGACGGGTCAGGTCTTCGCCACGATCGCTCGGGCCGGGCCGGCGGATATCGACCAAGCCGTCGCCGCTGCACGGGCGTGCCATCTCTCCGGTGCCTTGACAGCCATGCGGCCGGTGGAGCGTGGGCGCATGGTCCGCCGGATCGGTGACGAACTGGCTGCCCGCCTGGACCAAGTTGCGGCTGTGCTGTCGCGGGAGACCGGCAAGCCGAAGGTGGAAGCCCGGATCGAGGTCGAAGGGGCCGTCCGCTATTTCGAGTACTACGGCAACCAGGCGGAGACACTGGAAGGCCGCTCGATCCCGCTCGGCGACGGCTATTACGACTTCACGGTCCTGGAGCCTTATGGCGTCTCGGCGCAGATTATCCCCTGGAACTATCCGGTGGAGATGACGGCGCGGTCGCTTTCGGCGGCACTGACCGCGGGCAACGCCTGCGTCGTCAAGACACCGGAGCTGACGCCGCTCAGCAGCCTCTTCATCGCCGAGGCCGTCCAGGCGGCCGGCCTGCCCGCCGGCGCCGTCAGCATCCTGTGCGGGTACGGTCACGAGGCGGGTGCGGCCCTCTCGTCCCATCCCGACGTCGATCAGATCGTCTTCACCGGTTCGGTAGAGACCGGCACGGCGATCATGACGGCCGCAGCCAAGACCGTGATCCCGACGGTGATGGAACTGGGCGGAAAGTCGGCCGCGATCGCCTATCCCGACGCGGATCTGGCAGCGCTGGACGAGTCCGTTCGGTGGGGCATCTATTTCAACGCGGGCCAGGTCTGTTCCGCGATGTCGCGGCTGATCGTGCACCGGTCGATCCATGACGAGGTGGTGGACCGCGCACGTACCCTGGCCCAATCTCTCAGGGTCGGCGCACCGGACGAAGACGCCGATATGGGGCCAATGATCTCCGAAAAGCAGCGGGAGCGGGCCGAGGGATTGTGCCGCCAAGCGCAACAGGAAGGCGCGTCGCTGGTCACGGGCGGGCATCGGCTGAACCACCCCGGCTGGTTCCTGGAGCCGACGGTCTTCGCGAACGTCGCGCCGGAGATGACGATTGCGCAGACGGAGGTGTTCGGCCCCGTGCTCTCGGTCTTCTCGTTCGAGGATGAGGCGGAGGCGATCCGCATTGCGAACGCCACGGATTATGGCCTGGTCGCCGGCGTGTTCACGCGCGACCTGGACCGTGCCATGGCGGCCGCCCGCCACCTGAAGGCCGGGCAGATCTTCGTCAACGAGTGGTATGCCGGCGGTGTCGAGACGCCGTTCGGCGGCTACGGCAAATCCGGCTTCGGCCGCGAGAAGGGCCGCGAGGCCCTGTGGAACTATCTGCAGACCAAGAACATCGCGATCCGCACCGGTAGGTAGGTGTGGGGGGCAGGGCCGCAGTCCCGCGCGCCGGATGCTTGACAAGTGGTGATGGGTGCGTAGGCTCCGTGATCTCTCTGCCGGGGTGTTGGACAGAGAAGCCCCCGATGATGCCGGGCTGGCCCTAAGCCAGAGGTGGGCAGGGGGCCGAAGGGCCGTAGACGAGGGTATGGCGGAGTAGCTCAGTCGGTTAGAGCAGCGGAATCATAATCCGCGTGTCGGGGGTTCGAGTCCCTCCTCCGCTACCAACACAGTCGTTTAAAATCAATTCGTTACGAGATGCCTGGCAGGCGGATTGAGAATCAATCCGCTGCGCCTGTGACCGTTTTTGTGTGCGCCAACCCTGCGTGGAGATGGCGGACGTCCAGGAACGCATAGGCGCGATCAGTCTGCGCCAGGCTCTCATGGCCGAGCCAGTCGCGCACTTCCTCCATCCTCACCCCGTGATCCTGCAACAGCCTGCAGCCGCAGGTGCGTCTGATACCAACGGCATGAGGTTGTGACTCGGGAGGGATTCCCTTTCTCGGCGCGGCGTGATTCATAGGCTGGCGAAGGAGGATCGCCATGCCGGCCATTCAGCTGCGAGATGACTATGACGCCGCCGAGCTTCGCCGACTGGCCAAGCGCAGTCCCGACAACCGGCAGATCCGCCGCCTTCTGGCGCTGGCTGCCGTCTATGACGGTATGAGCCGAGCCGATGCCGCGCAGATCGGTGGCATGGATCGCCAGACGTTGCGGGACTGGGCGCATCGCTTCAACGCCGAGGGTCCTGACGGGCTGACGGATCGCCCGCGGCCCGGCCGCGAGCGCTGGCTGAGCGAGGCGCAGATGGCGGAGCTGGCCGAGATCGTCGAGACCGGCCCCGATCCGGCCGTCGACGGCGTCGTGCGCTGGCGACGGGTCGACCTG
>JANQIX010000023.1 GCA_028281925.1 Alphaproteobacteria bacterium | reverse complement strand
GGGAAGACGACCTCGTCCACCTGCGGCTTGACCTCTTCCCATTTGTAGTTCTGCAGGGCGGCGATCTGGATCTCACTGTCGAAGTGCCCGATGTTGCAGACGATCGCCCGGTCCTTCATGGCGCGCATGTGATCGATCGTGATCACATCGACATTCCCGGTCGCCGTGACGAAGATGTCGCCGACAGACGCAGCGTCATCCATCGTCGTCACCTCATAGCCCTGCATGGCCGCCTGCAGCGCGCAAATGGGGTCGATTTCGGTCACCAGCACGCGTGCGCCCTGGCTGCGCAGGCTGGCAGCGGAGCCCTTACCCACATCACCATAGCCGCACACGACCGCGACCTTGCCGGCGATCATCACGTCCGTTGCCCGCTTAACGCCGTCCACCAGGCTCTCGCGGCAACCGTAGAGGTTGTCGAACTTGGACTTGGTCACACTGTCATTCACATTGATGGCCGGCACGGCCAGCGTGCCATCGCGTGCCATGTCATAGAGCCGGTGGACACCGGTGGTCGTCTCCTCAGACAAACCGCGGACATCGCCCAAGAGCTCGGGGAACTTCTCGTGCATCACCGCCGTCAGATCGCCGCCGTCGTCCAGCAGCAGGTTCGGCCGCCAGCCGTCGGGCCCGACGATCGTCTGGTCGATGGCCCACCAGAACTCTTCCTCCGACATGCCTTTCCAGGCAAAGACCGGCACGCCGACCGCGGCGACGGCCGCTGCAGCATGATCCTGGGTTGAGAAGATGTTGCACGA
This sequence comes from Alphaproteobacteria bacterium, assembly GCA_028281925.1. GTDB lineage: Bacteria > Pseudomonadota > Alphaproteobacteria > DSM-16000 > Inquilinaceae > JACKIG01. The sequence goes on along the minus strand of JANQIX010000023.1, from coordinate 22,292 downwards.
GCTCCAGCGCACCGTGGCGCCCAGCGCCTGCAACGTCTCGATCAGCACGGCGGTCTGGATGGTCATATGCAGGCAGCCGGCGATGCGTGCGCCCTTCAGCGGCTGGCTGGCGCCGTATTCCTCGCGCACGGCCATCAGCCCCGGCATCTCGGTCTCGGCGATGGCGATCTCACGGCGTCCCCAATCGGCAAGCCCGATATCGGCGACCTTGTAGTCGTTCATGGTATCGATGGTCATGCGGTTCCCACTCCCAATCGCTGATGCGCAACACGCGCTGCGGACGTTCAGGCCCGCTGCCGGCGCCGTCGGGCTCAGCCCGACGGTTAGCACTCCCGGCATGGCGCCGCAACAAGTACATAAAGATATCTTTATATATGATGAGCGACAGCGAAATCCGGTTCCGTCGCGGCGATGTGCCCGAAACGGGCACTGGCCGAACTAGTTATGGTGGCAGCGATGTCCGGCTCCCGGCGCCACTGGTGGGACGCGTGGCTGCATGCCGCACCGACGACCACCCTGGCCCTGTTTCTGGTGCCGATCATCGTCGGGCTGGTCGCCACCTGGATCCCGGCCTTCGGCTACCTTCCCGCACTCGGCGGCACCACGCTCTCCCTCGATCCCTGGCGGCGCCTGCTTGACGCGCCGGGCCTGGACGGCGCTGTTCGCTTGACGCTCCTGACCGGTCTTGTCTCCACCCTGGTGTCGCTGGCCGCGACCATCGTCATCCTTGCAGCGTGGCACGGCACGCGGGTGGAACGCGCCATCCGCCGGTTGCTGGCGCCGCTTTTGGCGGTGCCGCACGCAGCGCTTGCAATCGGACTTGCCTTCCTGCTGGCGCCGAGCGGCTGGATCGCACGGGTCCTGTCGCCCTGGGCCACGGGGTGGGAACGCCCGCCCGACCTGTTGATCGTGCAAGACCCGAACGGCATCGCCCTGATTGCGGGCCTGGCCATCAAAGAGACGGCCTTTCTCCTGTTCATGTCGCTGGCCGCGCTGCAGCAGATCCGGGTGCACGACGACATGACGGTGGCCGGCAGCCTGGGCTACCGCCCCTTTGTCGCCTGGCTGAAGGTGGTGCTGCCGCAGCTCTATCCGCAAATCCGGCTACCGATCTTCGCAGTGCTGGCCTATGCGCTGTCCGTGGTGGACATGGCGATGATCCTCGGCCCCTCCACGCCGCCGCCGCTTGCGCCGCTGATCCTCCGCTGGACGGCGGATACCGACCTGGCGATGCGCTTCGTGGCGGCCGCCGGGGCCTGCCTGCAACTGGCGATCATCGTCGCCGTCATCGCTGTATGGGCCATGGGAGAGCGGGCGGTCGTCCTCTGCCTTCGGCCTTGGCTTTCGTCGGGCAGGCGTGGCGGACGGGGCTGGGCGCCACGTGTCCTCTCCGGCATCGTTGCGGTGAGCTTCGCCCTGCTCGCTGCCGGCGCGATTGCCGGCATGGCCGTCTGGTCCATAACGTCGCGCTGGCGCTGGCCGGATCCGCTGCCGACCGACTGGAGAGTGGCCAACTGGTCAAATGCGCTGCCGGGCCTGGGCACCTCGGCCTGGACGACCCTCGTGGTCGCCGTCATCGCCACAGTGATCGCGCTGGCGTTGGTGATCGGATGCTTGGAGCACGAGCAACGCCACCATGTGCGTCCGACGAACCGTGCCATGTGGCTGTTGTACACACCGCTGCTGGTGCCCCAGATCGGGTTCCTGTTCGGTCTGCAGGTCGTGTTGGTCAGCCTCGATCTGGATGGCGGATGGGCGGCGCTGATATGGAGTCATCTGTTGTTCGTCCTCCCCTACATCTTCCTGGCATTGGCGGATCCGTGGCGCGCGCTCGACGAACGATATCAGCGCACGGCAGGGTGCCTCGGCGCGTCTCCGGCCCGCGCCTTCTGGGCGGTCAAGCTGCCCATGCTGCTGCGCCCGGTACTGATGGCAGCGGCCGTCGGTTTTGCCGTCAGCGTTGCGCAGTATCTGCCGACGGTGTTTGCGGGCGCGGGACGGCTGACGACGCTGACCACCGAGGCCGTCGCACTTGCTTCGGGATCGGACCGCCGCATCATCGGCGTTTACGCGTTCGCACAGGCCGCGCTGCCTGCTGTCGTTTTCTGTGCGGCGCTGGTCTTGCCGGCCTGGCTCTATCGCCACCGGCGGGGGATGCGGCGATGACGGCGGGGGCGGGGACTCTGCGGCTGGCAGGTGTCTCGGTGCGGCTGCACGACCGGGACCTGGTGCCCTCGCTGGACCTGACCATCGCGCCGGGAGAGGTGGCCACGCTGATGGGCCCGAGCGGCTGCGGCAAGTCCAGCCTGCTTGCCTATCTGTGCGGTGCTCTTTCACCCCCGTTGTCGGCCAGCGGCCCGGTCTTCCTGGGGGAATGCGACGTTACCCGCCTGGCGCCCGAAGACCGCCGAGTGGGCATCCTGTTCCAGGATGATCTTCTGTTCCCGCATCTTTCCGTCGGCGACAACTTGGCCTTCGCAGTGCCGCCGTCGGTCCGGGGGCGCCAGCGCGCGCGCCTTGCGGCGGCGGCACTGGCGGAAGCCGAGCTCGACGGCTTCCTGAAGCGCGATCCGGCGACGCTGTCGGGCGGCCAGCGCGCGCGTGTGGCCCTGTTGCGGACACTGCTCGCCGAACCTCGCGCGCTTCTGCTCGACGAACCGTTCTCGCGACTCGACGGGCCGACGCGGTCGCGCGTCCGCGGTCTGGTGTTCGAACATGCGCGCCGACGGGGGCTGCCGACCCTGTTGGTCACCCATGATGCGGAAGATGCTGAAGCGGCCGGTGGCCCTATTATAAGGCTTCCCGGGTGGGAAAACGGGGCATGACTTCGCGGGCCGCGAAATGCAGGAATTGGGCGAGATCAAAATTCTGCCCAGATTTCCTGTTTTGCATCGTTCACAAGACCTTCAATTCGTCTGGGTTTCTGGTATAAGGGGCTTAGAGGTTTCGCCGATCGACGCCGGGTCGGGGCGTTGCCCTTGCGCTCGCGCGGTGCATCTTGGGCGAATTGGCTTAGGCCGTCGAGTCGAACCTCCCTGGGGACCTAGACGGAGTGAAGGTAATGAAGGCTGTCCGTTTTCTGAGCCTCTTTGCGGGGGCCACGCTGGTAGCCGGCTGCTTTGGGTATGACGTTGACGCGGTCAACCAAGTCGAAGCAGTGGGCGACGCATTCACACAACAGCTGACGGTCGAGTATCGCGATCTGGCCAACTTCGAGGCCAACGAGATGGGCGACTGGCGGGATGCAGAGCATTTCGCGCGCAAGGGCCTCGCCGCGGCTGCTGGTGAGATTGTTCTTCCGGAAGATCTCGCTGACTGGGCGCTGCCGGCCGATTCGATCGACGAGCTGGCTTCTGCGCGTCAGCGCCTGTTGACTGCCCTCGACAGCAATGCCCGCAGCACCTACCCGGTGGAAGCGGCGATTGCGCAGGCGAAGTTCGACTGCTGGGTTGAGCAGCAGGAAGAGAATCATCAGCCGGATCACATCGCGGCCTGCCGTGATGAGTTCTATGCTTTCCTTGCGATCATCGAAGGCCCGCTGCCGCCAGAAATCGGTCCGGTGTTCTTCGTGTTCTTCGACTTCGACAGCACGGTCATCACGCCTGAGGCCGACGCGGTGCTGAACGACGTGGCCGCCCAGTACGCGGCTGCTGGCGGCGCCATGCTGGTCGATGTCATCGGCTACACCGACCGTTCGGGCTCGGCTGCCTACAACCAGGCCCTGTCGGTTCGTCGTGCGGAAGCGGTGCGCAACGCGCTGGTCGCCAAGGGCGTCGCCGACTCGTCGATCCTGACGGCCGGCCGCGGCGAGAACGATCCGCTGGTTGCCACGCCGGACGGCGTTCGCGAGCCGTCCAACCGTCGCGCCGAGATCCGCTTCCAGTAAGCTCGGATCCAAGAACGACGTTCGCGTTGGTTTAAGGAGATCGGGTGTGGCCTCGGCCGCACCCGATTTTCTTTGCGCTTATATGCAACTTATTTGGTTATTCATGGCGAAGTTTCGCTACTTTCTCCCGATCGGCCAACGAGCATTCTCGGCGCACCGGGTAAGGAGAAACATGACCCGCCGACGGAGATGCGCGCGGCCGTTCCCCTTGATGGACCGGGGTCGACCGGTGAATGGCGCTTGGTAGCTGGTCCCCCTGGCCCATCGCACACTGGACGGGTTGCGCGCTCTGCGCTAATGGTCCGGGACGGTTCGCTCGTCAGCCGGAGCGGGGGTGCGCCGATGTACACTGCCGAGACACGCTCGATCAACGTCACTGTAGAGCCCATTTATCTGGAGGATCAGTCGTCTCCGGGCGAGAGCCATTTCGTCTGGGCCTACCATGTGCGCATCGAGAACAACGGCGACGAGACAGTGCAGCTCCGCAATCGCTACTGGCGCATCACGGACGCCTTCGGCCGGGTGCAGGAGGTGCGCGGCCCCGGCGTCGTGGGGGTCGAACCCGTGCTCAATCCCGGCGAATGCTTCGAATACACCAGCGGAACGCCGCTGAATGCGCCGTCCGGCATCATGGTCGGCACCTATGAGATGGAAACCCCGGGCGGTGAGCGCTTCGATGTGGAAGTCCCGGCCTTCTCACTGGACAGCCCGCACCAGACAGTTCGTATCAACTGACGCACACTTTTGCGCGATTGTGCCGACATGCACGCCCTCGCCCCGACAGGAAATCGGCGACTGGCGCCTACGCCGCAGGCGGGACACACTTGACTCTTACCCTGCGCACGCCACCCTCATACCGGCCGAGCGTGGCGGCGGTTCACCGCTGAACGCCTTCGAGATGGCTCAGTCGACCAGCAAGACGAGGATGCCCACTAGTGCCTGAGCGAAGCAGAATTGCAGCGCTGTACGACGCCTCAGCCGCGCAGCAGACAGAACGGGAAGCCGATGGCCGGCCAACCCGAGAAGAGGCGGAAGACGCGGTGCGCACACTGCTTCGCTGGGCCGGTGAGGATCCGTATCGGGAGGGTTTGCAGGATACCCCACGGCGCGTTGTCAAATCCTACGACGAGTTCTTCTCCGGCTACGCCATCGATCCGGTGGACACTCTGCAGCGTGTGTTCGAGGAGACGGATGGCTATGACGAGATGGTCGTGTTGCGCGACGTCGATTTCGAGAGCCATTGCGAGCATCACATGGTGCCGATCATCGGCCGTGCGCACGTTGGTTACCTGCCTGGCCGGCGCGTGGTCGGGATCAGCAAGCTGGCGCGTGTCGTCGATGCCTTCGCGCGGCGCCTGCAGATTCAGGAGCGCATGACTGCCCAGATCGCCAATACCATCCAGGACGTGCTGGAGCCTCGCGGTGTCGCGGTGGTCATCGCCAGCCAGCACCATTGCATGACCACGCGCGGCGTCCACAAGGTCGGCGCGTCCATGGTGACGAGCCGGATGCTTGGCGCGTTCCGCGACGACGTGCAGCTGCGCCGGGAGTTCCATGCCCTCGCCGGCATCGGCGACTAATGGGGCTGGCGCCGCCGGACGGGCACGATCGGCGGCCATAGCGGCTTCGGCACGGCTATGACCCGGCGGAATCGCTGGACATCGGCAAAGCCTGGGTTCCATGATCGTGCGAGCCGTCCGGCCGGACCGCAACCCGCCACCGGGCTGAGCCAGTGCCCGAAATCCGCCCTATCCTTCTGATCATCGGGATCCTGCTGTCGACGCTGGCCGCGGCCATGCTGTTGCCGGCGTTTGTCGACATGGCCTATGGCCACGATGATTGGGGCGTATTTCTGGCCTCCTCGGCGATCACGCTGTTCGTCGGCGTGGCCTTCGTGCTCACCAGCCGCGGCCGCGGGGGCTTCAGCCTCGAGACTCGCCAGGCCTTCCTGTTGACGGCCCTGAGCTGGCTGATGATTGCGGCTTTCGCAGCGTTGCCGTTCGCCTTCTCCGAACTCGATCTCAGCTATACGGACGCCTTCTTCGAGAGCATGTCCGGTGTCACCACGACGGGATCGACCGTGATCGTCGGACTGGACACCGCGCCACCGGGCATTCTGATCTGGCGTGCGATCCTCCAGTGGCTCGGCGGTATCGGCATCATCGTCATGGCCATGTCGATCCTCCCGATGCTGCGTGTCGGCGGCATGCAGCTGTTCCGCATGGAAAGCTCCGACACATCAGAGAAAGTGCTGCCGCGCGCGGCGGAGATCGCCAGCTCCATCGGCCTGATCTATGTGGCGTTGACCATGCTGTGCGCTGCGGCCTACGCGTTCTGCGGCATGCCCTGGTTCGATGCCGTGGCCCATGCGATGACGACGATCGCCACTGGCGGTTTCGCCACGTCGGACCTGTCCATTGGCCGTTTCAGCAGCGCTTCGGTCGACGCGGTGGCGACCGCCTTCATGATCATCGGGGGGCTGCCCTTCGTGCTCTATCTGCGCGCCATTCGCGGCAAGCCGCAGGCGCTGTTTCAGGACAGCCAGGTGCGCTGGTTCCTGACCATCGTGTTCGTCGCCGTGGCGGCCATGACGGCCTATCTCTACCACACCCGTGCCGACGACCTGACGTTCTGGCAGGCGCTCCGGCTTTGCGCCTTCAACGTCGTCTCGATCATCACCGGCACGGGCTACGCCACCTCGGACTTCGGCATCTGGGGCGCCTTTGCCACCACCGGCATGTTTTATCTTATGTTCGTCGGGGGCTGCGCCGGGTCGACGACCTGCGGCATCAAGATCTTCCGCTTCCAGGTGCTTTATGCGACCTGCCGCAGCGTGGTGGCCAAGCTGGTGCATCCGTCGGGCGTCTTCATCCCCTATTACAACCGCAAGCCGATCCCCGAGAGCGTCTCGGAATCGGTCATGAGCTTCTTCTTCCTGTTCGCGCTCTGCTTCGCCGGACTGGCACTGGCCATGAGCCTGTTGGGGCTGGACTATCTGACCAGCGTGTCCGGTGCTGCGACCGCAATCGCCAATGTGGGCCCAGGCCTCGGCCCCATCATCGGCCCGGCAGGCACTTTCGAGCCGCTGCCCGACGAAGCGAAATGGCTTCTGGCATTCGGCATGTTGCTGGGACGGCTGGAGCTGTTCACCGTACTGATCCTGGTGTTCCCGACCTTCTGGAAGGGCTAGGCAAACAACTGGCACTGCTGTGATGAAAGACGATCAGGTTCGCATTCTGGAGATGCTGAAGGTGCTGGTGGGGTTCGACACGGTCTCGTCGAAGCCCAACCGGGCGCTGATCGATTGGGTGGCGGACTATCTGGACGGCTTTGGTATCCCTGTCGCCGTCGTTCCCAGCGATGACGGTGCCAAGGCGAACCTCTATGCCACCCTCGGTCCCACCGACCATGCGGGCGGCGTGGTGCTCTCCGGCCACACCGATGTGGTGCCGGTTGTCGGGCAGGTGTGGTCGAGCGACCCATTCGCGTTGACCGAGCGCGACGGCCGGCTGCACGGGCGCGGCACGTCGGACATGAAGGGTTTCCTGGCGGCGGCCCTGGCGCTGGCGCCGGCTTGGCGGTCCCGTCCGCTTGCCTGTCCCATCCACATTGCGCTGACCTATGACGAAGAGATCGGGTGCTTCGGCGCTCCACGGCTGATCGACCACATGCTGGCGCATCTGCCGCGGCCGCAGACGGTGATCATCGGCGAGCCCACATCCATGAAGCCGGCCAATGCCAACAAGGGCATCCTGGTGTTCGACACCCGGATCGAGGGCCGGCATGCCCATTCGGGCAAGCCGGCGATCGGGGCCAGCGCCGTGCGCTACGGTGTGGCCATCGCGCACCGGCTTTGGTCCCTGTCCGACCGGTGCCGCGCGCACCCGGACCCTGCCTCCGGCTTTGATCCGCCCTATACGACCTTGAATGTCGGCGTGATCGAGGGTGGGTCCGCGTTCAACATCGTCGCCCGCGACTGCCGTCTGGAATGGGACATCCGGCCGATCCCGGGTGACGATCCTGCGACGCTGGTGGCTGAGATCGAGGCGTACATCGCCGACGAACTGCTGCCCAACCTGAAGGCCGAATGCCCGACGGGCAGCATCGTCAACCATGCGCGCTGCCACGTCCCGCCGCTGGTGCCAGACCCCGGCGGCATGGCCGAGCGGCTGGTCGCCGGCCTGACGGGCGTCGATGCGGTGGGAACCGTGCCGTTTGCGACGGAAGCCGGCCTCTATCAGCGTGCGGGACTTTCTGCCGTCGTGATCGGCCCAGGCGAAGTGGCTCAGGCCCATCAGCCTGACGAGGCCATCGAATCTGACAAGCTCTGGGCCTGTGCCGACTTCCTCGGCCGTGTGGCCCACTGGGCCGAAAGCGCACCGCAGCACGGCCGCTGACGCCGCGCCGGCGCCGCCGGCGATCCATCGCGGCTCGGCTGCGGCTGGCCGATTCGTCTGGGATCTGTCACAAATCACTTTGAAACCGGGCGACTACACCGGAAACCATCCCCAATTGCGGTGCGGGAGCGGAAACCACCATGGCGCGGGACCGGTTGGATAGGGAAGAGCTGGCCGACCCGGTGCTGCGCAAGATGGTCGCCTTCTCGGGCGTTGGACTGTTCGAGACGGATCTGGATGGGCGGATCCGCTACGCCAACGATCAACTTGCCCGATTGTTGGGCTATGCCGATGCGGCGGCGCTGCTGGCCTGCGGCCGCACGGCCTCCAGCTTCTATGTGGATCCGGAGGATCAGGTTCGGGTTCGCGCCACCGTAGAGGCGACCGGGCGCATTGACGGTGCCGTCTATGCTGTGCGCCGCGCCGACAACCAGCAGATCTGGGTCAGCGAGCACGGCACGGCGCTGCGGGGCCCCGACGGCGAGATCATCGGCTATATTGGATCCCTTTCCGACGTTACCGAACTGGTCGAGACGCAGTTGCGGCTCGCCCAGGCGGAAGCCGACTACCGGCGCATCTTCGAACGCGCCACCGAGGGCATCTATCGCTCTTCCCTGGATGGAAAGCAGCTCCGCTCCAACCCGGCGCTCAATCACCTGAACGGCTATGAGACGGAAGAAGAGCATCTGGCCGGTGTCAAGGACATCGCAACGGAATGGTATGTCGATCCGCATCGTCGCGATGAATTCAAAGCGCTGCTTGCGAAGAACGGCTTTGTCGAGAACTTCGAATCCGAAATCTTCGCCCATAAGTCTCGGCGCCGCCTTTGGATTTCGGAGAACGCCTATCTGGTGCGCGATGCCGATGGCGCCCCGCTGTTCTACGAGGGCACGGTCCGCGACATCACAGACCGGAAAGCGGCCGAGCTGGCGCTGCGCAAAGCACTGGAAGAGGCGGAAAGCGCCAGTCGGGCGAAGAGCACCTTCATGGCAAGTGTGAGCCACGAGCTGCGCACACCGTTGAACGCCATCCTCGGCTTCTCCGATCTGATCTTGAGCCATCCGCGGGCCGACCTGGCGGTGGATACGGTGCGCGACTACGCGCTGCACATCAATGAGAGTGGCCGGCACCTGCTGGCCCTGATCAACGACATCCTCGACCTGGCGCGCATCGAAGCCGGCGCCCGAGTGCTTGAGCCTGAGGCCTTGGCCGCCGATGCCGTGCTGGCCGATGCCGTCGGGACGCTGCGCCCACTGCTGCAGGAAAAGGCGATCGACGTCCAGATAGCGCCGGAACAGGGCCTTTGCCTTCACGCCGACCGCCGCGCCATGCATCAGTGCATGCTGAATGTCCTGTCCAATGCCATAAAGTTCAGCGCGCGCGGCCAGACGATCGTCATCGCCTGCGCCGGTGAGGACGGTCTGGCACGGACCATGGTGACCGACCGCGGCGAGGGCATGCCGCCAGAGCTGATCGCCCGTTTGGGCGAACCCTTCCTGATCGACGAGAACCAACCGAAATCAGCCACACCCGGCACCGGCCTGGGCCTGGCGATCACCCACTCGCTCTTGGACCAGATGGGCGGGGCCCTGGCCATAGAAAGCACGCCGGGGCAGGGGACCACGGTGACGCTTTCGGTGCCGGAATCTTTGAAGGACGGTTGGAACCGCCGCTAGCCTGTCGACGATCCCAACGGCCGCAACGTGGCACCGATCTGCGCGAAGAAGCGGGCTGTGCCTATTGAGCGGCGAGATCCGCAATTACGTCGATATGGACCTTGGCGCAGTCGATCACCGGGAAGCCGACATCCCGGCCGTCAAATGCGAGCACGAGATCGGTGCCACCGAGCATGATCGCCTCGGCACCGCTCTCCGCCAGAATCGCGCGGCTTGCAGACAGGAACACCGCGCGTTGTGCCTCAGTTACCGCACCGGCGGTCGCCATCTCGACATAGGCCTGGTGAACTTCATCAAGGGCCGCCCCGTTGGGCGGTATCACATCGGCGGAGCCAATGCCGCCATAGAACCGCGTCTCCATAACGGTGCGCGTTCCAAGGATCCCCACTTTGCGCAGGCGCAAGTCGCGGATCGCCGCATTGGCGGCTTCGATCATGTCGATGACCGGCAGTGGCGAAACCCCTTTGAAACCGTCGATGCAGAAATGGCCGGCGATCGACGTTACGGCGACCCGCCGTGCGCCGGCGGCCTTCACGCGTTCGGTCAGGCGCGTGAAGATGGCTACCTGCGCCGCACCGTCGTCAGCGATCAGGTTCTTCAGAAGCGTCGGGGTGTCGGCGTGGACGATGGTCAAGTCCAGATCGAAGCCCTGCCTTGCGGCGCTGTCGATCAGGCTGCGGTAATAGTAGTCCGTTGCTGCCGGGCCGATGCCTCCGATGAGTCCAATATGCATCCATCAGCCTCCGCCATCGAGAGTCGTATGTCGGATTGAGCGGCGCGAAATCCGACGTGCTTCGTCCGCCATTGTGCGATACATGTCGCGTCGCGCTGTCGCTTGACGGCACCTACGACCCACGCCCCCTACGCTGTCGGCAGCAGCATCACCTCAGAATCCTCGGGCACCGGGCCGAAGCGGCCGGCGGTCCAGTCCGCCTTAGCCTGCTCGATCCTCTCCTTCCGGCTGGAAACGAAGTTCCACCAGATGTACCGGCGCCCGTCCATCGGCTCGCCGCCCAGCAACATCAGCCGGCAAGGCGTCTCAGCCGCCAGGGTGACGGTCTCGCCCGGATGGAAGACAATCAGGCGGCCGGCCTCGAACACATCGCCGGATACTGAGACGGAACCGCTCGCCACATAAGCCGCGCGCTCTTCGTGCTCTGTCTCCAGCGGTACGCGGGCGCCCGCCTCAACGGTCACATCGGCGTAGAACAGCGCCGACGCCGTTGTCACCGGCGCCTGTGCGCCGAGCGCCGAACCGGCGATCACGCGGGCCGTCCATCCCTCGCCGTCGACGACGGGCAAGGTGGCGATGGCGTGATGGGCGAAGGCGGGGGCAGCTTCCTCCAGCGCCTCCGGCAGCGCCACCCAGCTCTGGATGCCGGCCAGCGTGTGACCCGCCGCGCGCGTTTCCGGGCCCGTGCGTTCGGAATGGGCGATGCCGCTGCCGGCAGTCATCCAATTCACATCACCGGGCCGGATCGGCTGGATCGTGCCCAGGCTGTCCCGGTGCACGATCTCGCCGGAGAACAGATAGGTGACCGTCGCAAGGCCGATATGCGGATGCGGCCGCACGTCCAGTCCCTGGCCGGGCGACAACACCGCCGGCCCCATCTCGTCCAGGAAGATGAACGGTCCGACCATGCGCCGGCGGGAGGAGGGCAGGGCCCGCCGCACCTCAAACCCGCCGATATCGCTCATGCGCGGCACGATCACGGTATCGATGGAGGTCGGGCCCGCTGGCCCGCCGCCATCCGGGGTTTCGGCGCGCTGCCCAGTCATGCGGTCATTCCCTGTTTCCCCTGGTTGCTAGCCAGTCAAGCAGGCAGCGTCGGCGAGGGCAATTGCTGTCGCCGCGGCAAATCCGGTTCTCCGTCCAACCTGCGCCATTGTGTCGCCAACTGGCTCGGGTATCGTTCGGGTCGTCTTAAGGGGGTGAAGGGGGCTGACGATGGTGCCGCTGCAGGAAGCTCAACGGCAGATTGCATCTGGGGAAAAGCTGGTCTGGGCGGAGCGTGCCAGCGCCGCGAAGGTGGCGTTGCGGCGATTGCCGTTGGCGCTGTTCGGGATCCCGTTTTTCGGCTTCGCCGTGTTCTGGGTCACCATGGCGTCCAAAGCGACGGCGGACGCCGACGGACCGTTCCAGTTCTTTCCGCTGTTCGGGATGATCTTCGTGGTCGTCGGGGCAAGCATGCTGCTCTCACCTTTGTGGGGCTATGCCATCGGCATGAACACGACCTATGCCATCACCGACCGGCGGTTGCTCGTCTTGCGCAAGTTTCCGCGGCAGACGGTGGAATCCTACGATCCCAAGGATATCGGCCGGATCGTGCGTCATGAAGGGGCGGACGGCCGCGGCGATGTGATCTTCCGGGAGGAGGAGCGCTACAGCAGCAAGGGCCGGGTACGCATCCACAAGATCGGCTTCTTCGGCATCCCCGAAGTCCGTCGGGTAGAGGAGGCCGTGCGCAAGCTGAAAGACAGCGACGACGACCGGGACAGGCGGTAAGCGCAGGAGCCTGCTTTGGCTGAGATGAAGACGCAGCCCACGGAGGCGTCCGTCGCTGCGTTCCTCGACGGTGTCGAGAGCGAGCGCCGCAGGCAGGATGCTGAGACGCTGCTTGACCTGATGGGCCGCATAACCGGCGAGGCGCCGGTGATGTGGGGGCCCAGCATCGTGGGCTTCGGCCGCTACCACTACAGATATGAAAGCGGCAGAGAGGGCGACTTCTTCCTGACCGGCTTCTCGCCGCGAAAGTCGGCGACGACCGTCTACATCATGCCGGGCTTCAGCGCCTATGACGACCTGATGGGCCGTCTCGGCAAGCACAAGATCGGACGGTCGTGCCTCTACATCAACAAGCTAGCTGACATTGACCTGGAGGTGCTGGAGCGGTTGGTGGCGGCTTCCGTCGTCTGGATGCGGCAGCGCTATCCCGGATGAGTTTGCCGGTCATTCCAGGGATCTTCGGAAGACGGCGATGTGGCTGCTGCAGGAAGCACAACGGCATATGGCGTCCGGGGAAAGGGTGATCCGGACGGAATGCGCCAACCCGCGATCCTTCGGGGACGTCCGTCCAGTCAGCTGGTCACCAACTGTAACCGCCGCCAATTCCGAACACGAACTGGTCGGCCGACCCCCTGTCCGCGACGATGGGACTGTCGGCTGCGTCGCTCAGCAGCCGGCGATAGTTCGCGCCGGCGCCGATGTGCCACGACGGGCTGAGGCTCTGGATCAGCACAAGATTGAAACGGACGTCGCGGAACCCCGCCCCTGCGTCGAAGACGGGGAGCCCGCTGGCCACGGAATTGAAGGGATCGACAGAGAAATAGGTGTCGAAATAGTCGCCCGACGCGAATGTCGAGCCGACGCTTGCAGCGATTGTCGTCGACTCCCCGAGGACAAACGACCGCGCGATCGAGGCATCGATCAGCCACCCATTGTGCACGCCGGTGATATCGTGGCGAAACTGCGCGCCGAACCGCAAGCGGTCCCGCGGGTCTTCCGGATCGACGATCTCGTAGGCCGCGAACATCCCGAATTCGAAGGCGACACCCACACCCTGCAGCCGGTCGACGACTTCATCCTCCACATCGCTGCGATCGAGCCGGAGAACGCCGGCCGGGCCCACCCGCCAGTTCGGGTCCTTCACCAGGTTCACCTCGACAGTGTTTGCCAGCAGGCTGATGTACCGATCCCCAAGCGCGTCGAGGGAGAAGCGCGCGAATGGGGCGACCCCGACCGTGTAGTCGTCGGAGCCGAGATAGTCAGGCGCCAAGCCGACTCCCGCGACGACGTAGTCGGGGACGCCAATGGGCTGAAGGTTCAACGGCAGATCGACTTGCGCCCATGCCGGCTGCGACAAGAGGCTCATGCCCGCCGCAATCGCCAGGACTGCGGGTCGGCATGTTGGCCGATCTGCCCGCTGGTCCGCGCCTGTGCCGCGGGAGAGATCCCCGGAATTGCTAGGAATCATTGCGACTGCCTCGCCGTATTGGGCGCCCTTATGCCCATGACATGGTGGCGGAGTCACGTCCTTGAAGGTGGCTGGAGATGTCGGGTTTCGCTGCGTTCCGCCCGACTTGGCGACCTCTCGCCCACCGCGTTTCGACCATGCACAGCCGACAAGACGCAGCGATGGTGCCAAGGGGCGCGCGACGGCGGCCATCGGACAGTAATCCGCCGCATCACACCAGGTCACGGCGAAGCTGCCGCCGCCAGACGATCCACCCGGAAGCAGCTGCCGGAAGCACCGCAAGGAGTCCCGCCGTTGCCGGAGAGCCGTTGGCAGAGGCGAGCCAGAAGTATCCCGCAAGCATCGCCCACCCGCACAACGCATAGATCAGCACCGGCACGAGCCAGGCCGTTCGCAACGCAAGCGCGCTGACAAGAGTAAGAGGAAGTGTAGAGATCAAGAACAATGCTGCGGCCGGGAAGGAATACGCTAAAGAAAAGTAGAGAAAATATAATGATCCGACATCATGATCGATTGCAACAGCAACGATGATCAGGGATTGTGCGATCACGGTCACCGCACTTGAGACACAAGCGAGCCCTATGGTGATTGCAAGAGATATCCAGAACCGCCGCGTCCGTAAGGTTTCGTCGATGCGGCTCCGATTGACAACTCTGATCATTCCACGGATCACGTCTCTCCCTCGGATAGTGACGGCGGCGCGGTTCGGCTAGAGAGAAGCGGAAGCCGACGTTACGTGGTCGGCCGAGCAGCCCAGGTTTCGCTGTGTTCTACCCAGTCTACGGGCTATTCGATCTCGATCTCGTGGGTCAGTTCGGCGACTGTATTGCCATCGCGCACCAGCGCGTAGTGGCCGCGATACAGTCCTGGGGGCCAGCCGCCGTCGGGTGTGCGGCGGCCGCTGAAGGCGAACCATGACACAAAGCTGGTGTCCAGCGTCTCGCTTGTCTCATGCACGACCTCGCCGTCCGGGCCTGTGATGATGATGTGCTGCTGGTCGCCGGCCAGTGCCCCCATCACATCGGCCCAGAAGACGAGGGCCGGGGTATAGACGGGCAGACCGTCGGCATCATAGCCGCCGGCACGCGCCACGGCCTGTTCGACCGCCTGGTCGGCGAAGCCGGCGGCCAGCGCCGCCGTGGCAATGTACTCCAGCCGCGGAGCCTCCGCCTCGTCCCACAGCGCCCGGCGTGGCCCGCCGCAGGCATAGCCTGCCGCTGGGTCAACCGGGCCGACGAACGGGTCGAGGACCGTGCCCTCGTACCGCACCGTGAACTCGACATGCGGGAACTCGGTATTGCCAGACAGGCCGATGGCGCCGATCGGCTGACCGCGAGAGACCGTGTCGCCGGGGGAGACCAGCAGGCTGTCCCGGCGCAGGTGGCTGTACTGGGTCTCCCACCCCCCGCCATGGTCGATGATGATGCCGTTTCCGGCCTCGCGCCCCTCCACCGCGGACGGCGGCAATTCGTCGACCAGCTGATCGACCATGCCGTCGCGACTGCGCAGCACCACACCGTCGGCTGCCGCCAGCACCAGCACGTTGCGCGGGATGTCGGCGACTCTCGGCAAGCGGATGTCGGTTCCGTCATGCCCGTCATAGCTCAGCCGGCCGCAGGCGTAATCGACGCGGCCGGGGCCGGGGTCGTGATCCACATAGTTCTGAATGAAGCAGTCGACGCCATAGTCGCAGTCGACCGGGAACGCGAAGGTTGGTGCCTGTTGGGCAGGGGCCGGCGCCGAGAGGCAGAAACAGGCCAGAAGAGCAAGACTGGCGCGGCGAACGGTCATCGTGGCCCTCGTAGCTTACCGGGTTGGCCGGGTGGTCAGTTCGTGAGCTCGTGATATCCGGGCGGCGTACCGTGCCACGCATAGCCGGCGCGCCCCAGCGCATATCCGTAATCGAAAAGGGCCTGCATGTAATCCGGGTCGAACGGCTCCTCCAGCGGCACGTTGAAGTCTTCGCCGATGAACGCAAGGTTGAAATCGACGCCGTCCCGCCGCGTCGTGAGGTAGATCCTGTAGAGGTCGCCGATCCCCTGGCTCTGGATGAGTGAGGAGATGGCACGGCCGGCAATGTCGATCACTTGGCGTTCGGTCGATGCCCAGTCGGGATCGGTGCGGGCATTGCGGATGACATAGAGCGTGCGGTCGCGTGCCAGGCCGCGCGCCGTCGCGGCCTGCACATCCACCGATGGCGGATAGATGAACACCTGCGAGATCGCTCCGCCGTCGACATGCATTTCCTGATATGGCGCACCATTCAGCTCCACATCGATCATCACCGGTGGAAAGGCGCCCGGCATGGCGGCGGATGCCAGCAGGATGTCGTGGAACAGCGACAGCGATCCGGGTGCGCCGCTGGCGGCGATGCCGCCGATGTTCCAGACGACGGGTTGACGCGCATCCAGGTCCGTGGTGCCGATCAGCAGGTTGCGGCCCTTGGCATGCTCTTCCGCAATGCGCCGGAACATGGTCTCGTCCGCATACCGCTCGATGATGCCGCGCAGCGGCGAGGTGTCGGCCATGGCATCGTCGAACAGCGCGGCCAGAAAGCCCCGTTCCTCGAAGATGTCGTCGGGCGTCAGCGCGGTGTAGACCTCTTCCAGCTCATCGTCATAGTCGGGTCCGAGAAAGGCAAACGGTGCTGTCAGCGCGCCCGTGCTTACGCCGGTGACCAGCCGGAACTCCGGCCGCGTGCCGGTTTCCGTCCAGCCGACCAGCAGCCCGGCGCCAAAGGCGCCATCTTCGCCGCCACCCGAGATAGCGAGGAAACTGGTGGGCGGCAGAGCATCGGGATCCTCGCCATTCTCGGCCAATACGGCGCGTTCCCGCATGGCCATCTCAACTGCCATGTCCAGCAACCGATCTACCTGATGGCCTTCAGACCCTAACGGTCGGATCCGGGCATCCGCGATTCCGGGGATGACGGCTTCTGCCGCCGCGCCCTCGGGAACTGCGGGGGCACGCGTCGGAGACGCGCAGCCGGCAATGGCCAGCATGGCTGCAACGAGGGAGAGCAGAGCAACCGGGGCTCTCGATCGACTACCTGACCGCATTTCTTTCCCTTGATCTGGTTTGAATCGTGTCCAATGCGTTCCAGACCGTAGGCATGGAAGCCGGACTCAACCCGGAAAGATCCTCGCCGCTTTGCCTGGCCGCCAGAACGCGGCCCCGCATCGAAGAAAGATCCCGGACAATATCAAGACTTCGACCTGCGGTCTTAGGTGATATCGGCGGTGTCGGGCGGCGTGTCGCCGCGATCGCCGAGTCCCCGCTGCATCAGGACCGAATCGACCCACCGGTTTAGCTTGAAGCCGACGGCCCGTAGCACACCCACATGCCGGAACCCGAGCTGCTCGTGCAGCGCAATGGACCCGGCATTGCCGGTATCGCCGATCACCGCGATCATCTGATGCCACGGTCCGGCTTCGCAGCGGGTGATCAGCGCGCTCAGCAGCGCCCGACCGATGCCCAGACCGCGCATGTCTTCGGCGACATAGACCGTATCTTCGATCGTATGGCGATAGGCTGGTCGCGGGCGATAGACGCTGGCGTAGCTGTATCCCGCAACTCGCGAATGGACGTCCGCAACGAGATACGGAAGGCCGAGACTAAGGATCTTCTGCCGGCGCGACAGCAGTTCGTCGGTCGTGGGCGGTACCTCTTCGAAGCTCGCCAGACCGTGCAGGACCTGTTCCGTATAGATCGCCTGAATTGCCGGCATGTCGGCCGCATCCGAATCCCGGATCGTGAGGCCCTGGTTGAGGGGACCGTCCATGTGCACCGACCTGACCCACTCTCAAGCTTGCCCGCGCTATGCCGTGCTGCCGGCCTGCAGCGCCTCCTCGGTTGCGGGCGGCGGCGTCGCTTCTGCCTCCTCCCGATCCTCCTGGACGCCGTGCAGCATGGCATAGAGCACCGGCACCAGCACCATGGTCAGCAGCGTCCCGAAGCTCAGGCCCGCCATGATGGTGACCGCCATGCCGATCCAGAACACGTCCTGCAACAGCGGGATCACGCCCAAGACGGTGGTCGCCGCCGCCAGGCCGACAGGCCTGAGGCGCGATACCGCGGCATCGACGATCGACTGATAGCGGTTCTTGCCGAGCGCCAGGTTGGCGTTGATCTCGTCCAAGAGGACGATGGCATTCTTGATCATCATGCCCGACAGGCTCATGGCGCCCAACAGGGCGACGAAGCCGAAGGGTGCCCCCGTGACCAAGAGGCCCCAGGAAATGCCGATCACGACGAAGGGGATAGTCAGAACGATCACCAGCGGTGGCCGGTAGGCATTGAACAGCGCCACCAGGATCAGCAGGATCATCCCCACGGCCGGCACGACGCCGGGGATGAGAGAGGCCTGGGAATCCCGCGAGGATTCGAACTCGCCGCCCCATTCCATGCTGTACCCGGGCGGCAGGTCCGCCGCCAGCGCCTGGAAGTCGGCCAGCACAGCGGCATGAAGTTCCGGCAGCGTGGTCCCCGGCACCGGGTTCGCCTGGACGGTGATCGTCCGGCGGCGGTCCCGGCGCTGGATCTTGGGGTCTTCCCAGTGCCAGGCCAGCTCGTCGATCACCTGGGCCAAGGGTATCGCGTCGGTGGCGGTCGACGAGCGCACCGGGATGACGTCCAGCCCGCCGACATCCTGGCGAGCCGTCTCGGCGAACCGCAGCATGATCGGCAGGAAGTCTTCGCCGTCGCGGAACAGCCCGATGCTGCGGCCGTCGAACGCCTGCTGCATGGCGGACCCGACATCTTCGCGCGTCACGCCGGTCCAGCGCGCCTGTGCATCGTCGAATTCCGGCACCAGCCTGAGCGTGCGCTGGCGCCAGTCAGTCTGATGGGCGGAGACCAGCGGGCTCTCCCGCAAGATGGTCGTCGCCTCTTCGGCGATCCGGCGAAGCTCGGCCGGAGCCGCGTCGGAGGGGCCGCTGAAGCGGGCTTCGAACTTCCAGGTATTGCTGGGGCCGACGCCGAAGGGACGAACCGGCACCAGCGCATCGGGGAAGCTCTCCGCAAGCCAAGGGCGCAGCGTGTCGGCGATCGCGTCGATCTGTCTGTAGTCATGGACGTTGACGATCACCTGACCATAGGCGGCGGAATTGGGCTCAGGGTCGACCGGCAGGTAGAAGCGCGGTGGGCCGGCGCCAACGAACGCGCTGACGCTCTCGATCCGCTCATCGGTCGCCAATTGCGCCTCGATGGCTTCAATGTCGGCGGAGACCTGCTCGATCCGCGTCCCCTCCGGCGCCCAATAGTCGATCATGAACTTGGTCATGGAGCTGTCGGGGAAGAACAGCTTGCTGACCGACCCGAAGGCGACGACGGATGCGACAAGCAGGCCGATGGCCCCGGCCACGGTGAAGAAGCGGAACCGGATCGCGGTCTTCAGAACGCCTCGGAAGCCCGAAAAGAACCGGCCTTCTGAGCTTCCGGCCTGGCCGCCGACAGTGCGCAGCATGTCGGCGCATTGCAGCGGCGTGACCGTCATGGAGAGGATCCAGCTGATCAGCAGCGAGATACCGACCACCGAGAACAGCGCGGCACAGTACTCTCCAGCCGCCTCTTCGGACGCAGCGATGGGGTAGAAGGCCAGCACGGCAACGATGGTGGCGCCCAAGAGCGGAAGCGAAGGGCTGCTGGCGGACTCCCGCGCGGCCGTGTCGGGATCGGCGCCCGCCTGGCGGCGGACCACATAGCCATCGGCCACGACGATCGCATTGTCCACCATCATGCCGAGCGCGATGATCAACGCCCCCAGCGACATCCGATGCAGGTCGATGCCGAACAGCGCCATCACCACGAAGGTGCCGAGGATCGTCAGGATCAGCCCCGTGCCGATGATGACGCCCAGCCGCCAGCCCATGAACAGCGCCACCACGACCAGCACGATGGCGACCGCCTGGGCCAGGCTGATCAGGAAGCTGCTGACGGCTTCGTCGATGATGTCGGATTGCCAGTGAATGCGGTTCAGCTCGATGCCGATCGGCAGTTCGGGGATCAGCTCGGCCAGTCTCTCGTCGATTGCGCGCCCCATCTCAACGACGTTGACGCCGGGCTGGTTGGCAATCGCCAGCGCAATGGCCGGCAACCCATCATGGCGCAACAGCGTCGATGGCGGCGTGCGGTAGCCTTCGCGAACTTCTGCGATATCGCCGATGCGGATCAGCTGGGCGCTGTCGACGGTGCGCCGCGGGTCCTGCAGGGTCTGCAGCAGGTCGGTGGCCGACGGCGTCAGAAACAGGTCTTCGATGTCTGTCGTTCGCTCGAACTCCCCCGACGGCACCATCGGCAAGCGACGGTCCATCACCTCGATGCTGCCGGCATCGACCACCAGGTTCTGGGCCTGCAGCGTGTTCTCGATGCTGGTGTCGGAAATGCCCAGCTCGGCCAACTGCTGCGGATTGATGTCGATATAGATGGCGCGATCCTGCACGCCCCAGAGGTCGACGCGCGCCACCCCCTCGACCAGCCGCAATTCACGCTGCAGCGCCTCGGCATAGACCTCCAGCTCCGCATAGCTGAAACCGTCGCTCTGGATCGCCAGCAGATGGCCGAAGACGTCGCCGAAATCGTCCGATACCTGCGGCCGGCCGGCGCCGGGCGGCAGGCTGCCCTCCACATCGCGCACCTTGCGGCGCACCGCGTCCCAGATCTGCGGGATCTGCTCTGAGGTATAGTTGGGCTGGATCTCCACCTTGACGCTGGAATAGCCGGCCTGTGACGTCGACTCGACATAGTCGACCTCGCTGATCTCCTGCAGCGCCAGTTCGATCCGGTCCGTGATCTCCTGCTCAACCTGCTCAGGTGTGGCGCCGGGATAGCTGGTGACGATCACCGCCGTCTTGATGGTGAAGTCGGGATCTTCCAGCTGGCCCAGTGAGAAGAAGCTCGCAACGCCGCCGAGCAGCAGCAGCACGACTGCGAAATAGGTAACGGCGCGGTTCTTGATCGCCCATCCGGCGAGGGACATGGCGGCACCCTCCTATTCGTCCAGCAGGCGGATCTCTTGGGCTTCGACCAACATGTGCACGCCGGCCGTGACAACGATCTCACCCCGCTCAAGGCCGGCATCAATGATCAATCCCTGTGCTGTGGTTTCGCCCAGCTGCACCGGCCGCTGATGGACGGACATACTGTCCTCGTCGACCACCCAGACGAACGAATCCTGTTCAGCGGTTCCGCCGAAGACGGCGCTGATCGGCACGATCAGCGTATTGACCGTCTCTTCTTCCGGCGGCTGACCGGTCGCCCGCCCGGCCATGCCCGGCAGGATCGTGACACCCTCCGGCTGGTCCATGGTCAACGTGACCGGAAAGGTTCGCGTCGTCTCCGAGGCCTCAGACCCGATCTCTGTGATCACTGCCGGGATCTGGAGGCCGGGAAACGCGTCGAATTCCACGATGATGTCGCGGGCGCTGGGCGCCAGCGCAATCAGCGTCTCGGGGATGTCGACGACCATTTCGATCTGCGAGGGATCCAGCAGGCGCACCACCGGCTGGTTGCCTTGCACATCCTCGAACGTCTCGACATAGGTGGCCACCACGGTTCCGGCGAACGGGGCCAGCAGGCGGGTGTAGCTGAGGTCCAGCTCTGCCCGGCCAAGCGAGGCCACGGTGGCCGCCACTTCGGCGCGCGCCTGGTCGAGGGTCGCCAGCGTCTGATCCAGCCGGGCCTGCGCGATCGTCTGGGTCCGTATCAGCTGTCTGTCGCGCTCGGCGTCGTTCTCGGCATTGGCCATCACCGCCTCGGCACTGGCCAGATTGGCCCGCTCACGGTCGACCTCCGCCTGATAGGTGTCGGGATCGAGTGCAGCCAAGAGCTGGCCTTCCTCGACCACGTCACCGACGGCGACCGGCAGTTCAATGACCTCGCCGGACACGCGGAACTCCAGCGTGACCTCGCGTGCCGCCTGCGCACGCCCGGAGAAGGCGCGCTCCTCCAGCGCTTCGATATTCCCCACGCGCATCGCCCGAACAGGCCGGATCACCTCTTCCTGTTGCTCGGCGGCCGTCTCCTCGTCGCACGCCGCGAGCAATCCGGCGAGGACAATGACGATCGTTGCATGACGAACACTCACGGCAAGCCGTCTCAACACGCTGGGAACTCCTGAGTGATGTCGTACCTGAATGCTGTGCCTGTTCCGCCCGGTTCTCTTGCCGGAACGTCGCAGTTTGGGCAAAGACCCGGCCGTCTGCCAAGCGGTCCCAAGGTCGCGCTGTCAAAGTGGTGTATCTGTGGCCGGCAAGATCGCGCCTTGGTAGAGGATCGGGCCGGTCGGCAGGCCGGTTGGAGATCCACCGACCGGCTCCAGGCTGACCGCCAGCGCGGTCTCGCCCAACGTGGCCTGCTCGTA
>JANQIX010000121.1 GCA_028281925.1 Alphaproteobacteria bacterium | reverse complement strand
CTCGCCGTCCTTCTCGGTCGTGAAGACCATGTCTTCAGCAGTTTCGCCGGTTTCGGGCCGGATATAGGTGGGCGCCCATCCGGGCACCCACGCCTCTTCGCCCTTGGGCGTGAACAGGGGAAGTGCCTCGGCTGGGGAACGGTCTACGATGATCTCGTGATAATAGTCCCTCTGCATCGTTTCCCGCCCCATTCCGTGGCTCGGCCGTCAGTCGATTCCGTCCACTGGTTCCCCGCTGAAGACGCGACTAGCCCAAACCTTCAAGTCGGCCAGCACGACGCCCGGCTCGCCCGCCAAGCGCAGGGTCTTCCGCCGGTCCGTCGTCCCTGCGACGATCGTCAGGGCCCGCTTCGGCACGCGCCATTCCTTTGCCAAGAGCGCCACCAGCGCGGCGTTGGCCTTGCCGCCCTCGGGCACGCTGGTCACGCTGGCCTTTAACACGGGCGAGCCGTCGGCCTCTGCCGCGATCCCGGTCACCGCGGAGCGCGATGCCTTTGGCGTCAGCCGGATCGAGACGGCAACGCCGTCTTCCAGCACGCGGAACGGCAAAGCGTCAGAGGGACGCATTCATGCCATGCATCGAGACCAAGAGCCGGATCAACACCATCTGAGCAAAGTAGACGATCAGGATGAGGACCACCGGCGAGATGTCGATGCCCCCGAGATTGGGCAGGAAGCGCCGGATTGGCTTCAGGGCCGGCTCAGTCAGCCGGTGCAGCATGGTGCCGATGGTATAGACGAACTGGTTGCGTGTATTGACCACATTAAAGGCAACAAGCCAGCTCAGGATCGCCGAGGCGATGACCACCCAGACATAGATTCTCAGGGCCATGATGAGGACTTGAATCAAGGGATCGAGGATGATCATAGCTCCGTCCGGGGATTAGCGGGTCTGGGCGACGCCAAGATAGATAGACCGCAAGGCCGTCGCACGCTAGTCAACGTTGTTATCGGGGGCTTTGCCCCGAAGTCCGGTCGGTTCGACGAAGGGAGACGTTGGTGAAGGACGTCGTGATTCTGGGCTACGCCCGCTCGCCCCACCATTTCGCCGGCAAGGGCGCGCTTGCCAAGACGCGGCCGGACGAGCTGGTCGCCCAGGTGATCGCCGGTCTGCTGCGTCAGGTTGAGGTGGATCCCGCCGATATCGAGGACCTGATTCTCGGCTGCGCCTTTCCGGAGGGTGAGCAGGGGCTGAACATGGCCCGGCTTGTCGTCTTCCTGGCCGGCCTGCCCCAGAGCGTGGGCGGCGTGACGATCAACCGGTTCTGCGGCTCGTCCATGCAGGCGGTGCACGATGCCGCCGGCGCGATCCGCATGGGCAGCGGCGAGCTTTTCCTCTGCGCCGGCGTGGAGGGGATGAGCCGGGTGCCCATCATGGGCTTCAACCCCATGCCCCACCCGGGCCTGGCGAAGGACCAGCCGCAAGTCTTCAGCTCCATGGGCCAGACGGCGGAGAACCTCGCCCGCAAGTATCAGATCGGCCGCAGCGAGCAGCAGGACTTGGCGATCCTCTCGCATCAGCGGGCCGCGGCGGCCTGGGCAGAAGGACAGTTTGCGGGAGAGGTGGTCGCAATCGACACGCCCGGCGGGCCGGTTGACCGTGATGGCACCATCCGGCCGGACACCGGCCAGGAGGGACTCTCCACCCTGCCGCCGGCCTTCGATGCCGATGGCACGGTGACGGCCGGCACCTCGTCGCCGCTGACCGACGGTGCTTCGGCCGTACTGGTGGCGTCGGGCGACTATGCCAAGGCGCACGGCCTGCCGGTGCTGGCGCGGCTCAGATCCACGGCGCTGTCGGGCTGCGCGCCGGAGATCATGGGCATCGGCCCCGTCGAAGCCGCCACCAAGGCACTAACCCGGGCGGGCTTGAGCCTGCAGGACATGGACCTGATTGAGCTGAATGAGGCGTTCGCCGCCCAAGCGCTGGCGGTGACGCGCGAACTGCATCTCGACTGGGACAAGACCAATCTCCACGGCGGCGCCATCGCGCTCGGCCACCCGCTGGGCGCCTCGGGCGCGCGCATCACCGGCAAGGCCGCACAGCTGTTGAAGCGGCAGAGCGTGCAGTTCGCCATGGCGACCATGTGCATCGGCGGCGGACAGGGTATCGCCACTGTGCTGGAGGCCGCCTGACATGGCCGATGACGCCCTGCCGGAGATCCGCCGCGCCACCGTGATCGGCGCCGGCACCATGGGCGCGGCCATCGCAGCCCACATCGCCAATGCCGGCGTGCCGGTTGATCTGCTCGACATCGTGCCAGAAGGCGCGGCGGACCGGGACGCGCTGGCCAAGGGCGCCATCGCCAGGCTCTTGAAGGCCGACCCCGCGCCGTTCATGACGCGGCGGGCGGCGAAGCTGGTGCAGCCCGGCAATACGGAAGATCATCTCGCCCGCATCGCTGAAAGCGATTGGGTGGTCGAGGCGATTGTGGAAAAGCCGGCGATCAAGGCTCGGCTCTACGATGCCGTGGAGCCGCATCTTCGGCCTGACGCGCTGCTCACCTCAAACACCTCGACACTGCCCCTGTCGCTGCTGACCAAGGGAAGGTCCGAGGCCTTCCGCCGGCGGTTCGCCATCACCCATTTCTTCAACCCGCCCCGCTATATGCGGCTGTTGGAGGTGGTGACCGCTGGCGAGACGGACAGCCGACTGATCGACGCTTTGACCCGGTTCTGCGATATCCGGCTGGGCAAGACTGTCGTGCGGGCCAAAGACACGCCGGGATTCATCGCCAACCGGCTGGGCGTCTTCTGGATGCAGAGCGCGATCAACGAGGCCTTCGATCTCGGCGTCAGGATCGAAGAGGCCGACGCCGTCGTGGGGCCGCCCATGGGCATCCCGAAGACCGGCGTGTTCGGGCTGTTGGACCTTGTCGGGCTGGATCTCATACCGCCAATTGCCGAAAGCCTGCGCACGGCCCTGCCCGCCGACGACCCCTATTGCGCCATTGTGCGCGGCCACCCGCTGATCGACCGGCTGATTGCCGACGGCTATACGGGCCGCAAGGGCAAAGGCGGGTTCTATCGGCTTTCGCGGACGGCCGAGGGCCGGGTGAAAGAGGCGATCGATCTGGCCACGGGCGAGTTTGCACCGGCCGGAAAACCGCGGCTGGACAGTGTCGCGGCGTCGAAATCGGACGGCCTGCGGGCACTGCTCACCTTCGACGATGCGACCGGCCGCTATGCCTGGCGCGTTCTGTCCGCCACACTGGCCTATGCGGCAGAGCTGGTGCCGGCCGTGGCCGACGACATCGTCGCCGTCGATACTGCCATGCGCCTCGGCTACAACTGGGGCGAAGGGCCATTCCAGCTGATCGACCGGCTGGGCGCCGGCTGGCTGGCCGAACAGCTCGCCGCCGAGGGCCGGTCCGTGCCGCGCCTGCTGTCCGTCGCGGCGGAAGCCGGCGGCTTCTATCGCGAAGAGCGTGGCGCACGCGCTTTCCTGCACACCGACGGATCGTATCGGCCGCTGGAACGCCCGGCGGGCGTGCTGTTGTTGGCCGACATCAAGCGCCGGTCACAGCCGCTTTTGAAGAACCCGTCGGCGGCGTTGTGGGATGCCGGGGACGGCGTCACCTGCTTCGAGTTCACCTCGAAAATGAACACCATCGATGCCGATGTCCTGGGGCTGTTGGGGCAGGCGCTGGATCTGACCGCGCGGGACCATACGGCGATGGTGGTCTACAACGAAGGCGACAACTTCTCCGTCGGCGCCAATATCGGCCTCGGCCTGTTCCTTGCCAACATCGCCGCCTGGGGGGAACTGGACGGCGCCATCCGCAACGGCCAGGCCGTCTTCAAGGCCCTGAAATACGCTCCGATCCCGGTGGTCGGGGCACCTTCAGGCATGGCGCTGGGTGGCGGGCTGGAACTGCTGCTGCACTGCGATGCCGTGCAGGCCCATGGCGAGACCTATGCCGGGCTGGTGGAAGCCGGCGTGGGCGTGATCCCCGCCTGGGGTGGCAGCAAGGAATACCTGCTGCGCCATATGGCCAATGCACGGCGGCCCGGCGGGCCGATGCCGGCGATCAACCAGGCGTTCCAGACCATCGCCATGGCGACCGTGGCGAAATCGGCGGCCGAGGCGCAAGAGCATCTGTTCTTCCGGCCCGGAGACGGGATCACCATGAACCGCGACCGGCTGCTGGCCGACGCTAAGGCAAAGGCATTGGCCCTGGCGGT
>JANQIX010000115.1 GCA_028281925.1 Alphaproteobacteria bacterium | reverse complement strand
TGATGTCGAAGAACTTCTCCGCCCCCAGATCGGCGCCGAAGCCGGCCTCCGTGACCACATAGTCGGCCAGCTTCATGGCAGCGCGCGTGGCGATCACCGAATTGCAGCCATGGGCGATGTTGGCGAAGGGGCCGCCGTGGACGAAGGCGGGCGTGCCTTCCAGGCTCTGCACCAGGTTGGGCATCAGCGCGTCACGCAAGAGCACGGTCATCGCGCCTTCGGCTTTCAGGTCACCCGCACGAACGGGGGTCCTGTTGCGGTCATAGGCAACCACGATCTTGCCCAGCCGCTCGGTCAGGTCGGAGAGGTTGCGCGCCAGGCAAAAGATCGCCATCACCTCGGACGCGACCGTAATGTCGAATCCATCTTCCCGCGGGAAACCGTTGGCAACACCACCGAGGCTGGTGACGATCGATCTGAGCGCCCGGTCGTTCATGTCGACCACGCGGCGCCAGACCACCCGCCGTTCGTCGACATCCCGGGCATTGCCCCAATAGATGTGATTGTCCAGCATCGCCGCCAGAAGGTTGTGGGCGCTGCCTATGGCGTGGAAATCGCCGGTGAAATGCAGGTTGATGCTCTCCATCGGCACGACCTGGGCATAGCCGCCGCCTGCCGCCCCGCCCTTCATCCCGAAGCACGGCCCCAGCGACGGCTCGCGCAGGCAGATGGCTGCGTTGTGCCCCAGGCGGCGCAGCCCATCGCCCAGCCCCACCGTTGTCGTTGTCTTGCCTTCGCCGGCCGGTGTCGGCGAGATCGCGGTGACCAGGATCAGCTTGCCGTCCGGCCTGTCGGCCAGGCTGTCCAGGTGCTCCAGCGAAACCTTTGCGATATGCCGGCCATAGGGCATCAGGGTGTCTGGCGCCAGATCGAGGCGGGCTGCCACCGTTTCGATCGGGTCCAGCGTCGCTGCCCTTGCGATGGCTATGTCCGGCTGCATCTACCCGCTCCCGTTCGGTTATCCTGCGTCGGCCTCGCAGCCGAAGGCGCTCTTGTGGCATGGCCCTGCCGCGCTTTGCGGTGCGATCGGCGACCGATACTGTGCCGCAGGCGACACCGGCGCACCCCAATCCAACCGGTGCAGCGACGCTGAGCGCCTTCCGCGCTGCCATTTGCCGACGCGACAGCCCGTGCTCTTTGTCCCGATTGCGACCTGTGGTAACACGATCGCAACATGAATTCGCGGAACTCGTAACCTCGATGACCATCGGCGTCAGCACGCGCCAGACTGAGCGGATCGGCTTCCTTCTCGTCCCCAGCTTTTCGATGATCGCCTTTTCCTCGGCGATCGAGCCGTTGCGATTGGCGAACCGCTGCTCGGGCCGCAACCTCTATTCCTGGCGTCTGATATCCGAAGACGGCGCGCCGGCCTTTGCCAGCAACGCCGTGGCCGTCAATGTGGATCAGTCCGTCACGCAGTTGCGCAAGATGCATGACGGGCTCCGGGCCTTCGACGTCGTGTTCGTCTGCAGCGGCATCGGCGTGGAGCGGTACCACAACGGCGAGATTCTGGCCTGGCTGCGGCGGGTCGAGCGGCAGGGCACCATCATCGGCTCATTATGCACGGGTGCCTACGTCCTGGCGCAGGCCGGCCTGTTGCAGGGTCACCGCTGTGCCATCCATTGGGAGAGCCTGCCGGCGTTTTCCGAACGGTTTCCGGACATCGAGGTGTCCGCGGATCTCTATGAGGTCGACGGCCGGCGGCCCACCTGTTCCGGCGGAACCGCATCGCTGGACATGATGCTGAACCTGATCTCGCTGCAGCACGGGGCCAAGCTGGCGACCGACGTGTCGGAGATGTGCCTGATCGACCGCATGCGCGAGCCCAACGACCGTCAGCGCCTGCCCCTGCGTACGCGCCTCGGCATCCACAGCCCGAAGTTGATCGCCTCCGTCGAGATCATGGAGGCGACACTGGGCGAACCGATCCCGCAGGCTGCGATCGCCCGGCGCGTGGGGCTCTCGCGCCGACAGCTTGAACGGCTGTTTGCGCGGCACCTCGGCCGGTCGCCCGCCCAATACTATCTGGAGCTTCGCCTGGAGCGGTCGCGCAACCTGCTCTATCAGACCGAAATGCCAATCGTCGATTTGGCGATGGCCTGCGGCTTTGCCTCGCCGTCGCATTTCTCAAAATGCTACCGCCAGATGTACGGCAAGTCGCCGCGCCAAGAGCGCAGCGCAGCGGTCTGACCACCGCGACGGTTTTCTTGGCGGGCAAGTTTCTTTAGAATTGGACTATTTACGGCCGGCTTTTCGGATGACGTGAACGGTCGGGGCAGCGCATTTGCGCGCAGGCCGACCGGAGGGTCGAGGTCAATGACCGACGACAACAACGCGAATGTTTTCGACCTATACTGGCGGGGCCTGCGCGACGCGTGGAGCGACCTTGCCCAGCGCGCAACCTTCTCGCGCGGGCGCCGTCCGCGTGCCGACCTGCCGGACAGCGATGCGGATCGGGTGGCCGCACGCATGGCGGCGTGTCTTGAGGAACGCGGCGGCGAGGTTTCAGCCCGCGCGCGGGCGGCGGATCTGGGCCGCGTCTACATGGACCTGAACGCGGAAGGCCGAAGGAATTTCCTGCGCTTGCTGGCAAACCGGTTCGGCGTCGATCGTCAGGCCGTGGCCGACGCCATCGAGGGACTCACCTCGTCCGGCGACGATGCGCCGAAGTACAGGGCCGCCAAGAGGCGCCTTGCCGACGCCCTGACCGCGCCGCGTGGCCGGCTGCTGGCGCAATTCACCACTCTGCCTCAGGGCATGAAGTTCCTGGTCGACATGCGCCGGGACATGCTGGCCCATGCGCGTGAAGATGCCGCCGTGTCGGAGATGGCGGAAGACCTGCGCGGCATGCTGGCCAACTGGTTCGATATCGGGTTCCTGGACCTGAAGCGCATCACCTGGGACAGCCCCGCATCGCTCTTGGAAAAGCTGATCGCCTATGAGGCGGTGCATGCCATCGAATCCTGGGACGACCTGCACAACCGCCTGGCCGCCGACCGGCGCTGCTATGCCTATTTCCACCCGCGGATGCCTGAAGAGCCACTGATCTTCGTTCAGGTGGCGCTGGTGCATCGCATGTCCGACAACGTCCAGACCCTGCTGGACGTCGACGGCCGGACGATGGAGCCCAGCGAAGCGGACACGGCGATCTTCTATTCCATCTCCAATACCCAGGAAGGGCTGGCCGGTATCAGCTTCGGCAACTTCCTGATCAAACGGGTGGTGGACGACCTGGCCCGCGACCTGCCCAACCTGAAGACCTATGCGACCCTGTCGCCGATACCCGGTTTCATGCCGTGGCTGCACCGGGCCATCTCCGACGGGACCATCGGTGGGTTTACCGGGGATGAGCGCAAGACGCTGAAGCAGCTCTCAGGCCATCACGGCACCAAGGGCGCGTTCAAGGCCCTTTTGGACAAGGAGGGCTGGCACGCCGATCAAGCCAGCGCGGAAGCGCTGAAGGCCCCGCTGATGCGCCTGTGCGCCCGGTACCTGGTGCATGAGAAGGCCGGCGACGGGCGACCGCTAGACCCGGTGGCGCGCTTCCATCTGCACAACGGTGCCCGGGTCGAGCGGCTGAACTGGATGGCGGACACTTCTGGCCGGGGTCTCTCCCGCTCCGCCGGCCTGATGGTCAACTACCTCTATCGGCTGGCCGACATCGAAGACAACCACGAGGCCTTTGCCACGCGCGGCAGTATCGCCGTGGCGTCAGACGTGCGGGCGCTGGCCAAACGCAGCGCGCCGACGGTCGTGGCGGCGGAGTGACTGCATCGCCGACGCGACAGCGCCTTACGGCGGAGCTTCCGGATTGCAGCATTCTGGAAAATCGCCGACGCCGGCGCATTCCAGCTGGCCGTCCTCCACCAGGAATGCCGTGTTCTCCCGGACGAGAATGGCGTAACCGGGCCCGACATAGAGCGCGAGCACCTGCCCCGCGACCGGCGGGTTCCCGTAGCATCTGCCGAAGAGTCGCCGCCAGTCCGCCGCTTCCAACCGCTCGAGGATCGCGCTCAAGCGATAGACCTCCTCCACATGACGGCCCCTTTCCTCTGGGTTTGACGGCGACCGCGGTGCCAATTCCTCAAGTCGATCGATGTCGAGGAAATGTCCGTTCCAGTAGAGCCTCGGCGCCCAATCGCCCCGGAATCCTTCCCAGAGACTCGACGGTGACCCGCGGGACGCCAGCACCAGCGGCAGATCCGTCACCGCGGTGGCCTCTTCGGCAGCGGCCTGCACAATCGACGAGAGTTCGTCGTAGCTCTGAACATCCAGCACGACCGGCAGGAAGTATTGCTTGGCTTCGTCCGACAGATGATTGAGGCAATCAGCGTTTATCTTATGGAAGTAGATTGGCACCGCGTGTCCGACGTCTTCGTCCAGGCGGCAGCACACACCGAAGTACTGGAAACCGAGCCCGGGAACCCAGATCCAGGCGTCCCCCTCGGCGCTTGCAGGGTGTGTCCGGCAAAGCCAGAGTTGCCCGTGCTGCCAGGCGACGCATAGCAGGTTTTCATACCCCTCCAGCGCCCTGTCAGCCAGTTGGCGCCAGCCTGCCTTTACAAGACCGCGCAGCACGCGGCGTGCCGACGCGATTTCGTCGCTGGCCGTCACACTCGCCCCCGGCTCGATCAGGTCGGCGGCGGTCTCTGCCGCTAGGACGGAATGCTCCTGGAACCACGGGATGCCGTACCCTTCGAAGAAGTGTGACTGCTCCCAAGAGGTACGGCCGACCTGCACGGCGTACCAGAGGTCGTCCTGGGTCGCGTCGTTGAATTTGTTGGGGGCTTCGGCCAGCAGCCACGGTGTCCGACCGAAAGCTCCCATCCGATCGGCTGCGCCAGCAATCAGCTGCTGGAGCTCCAGCGCGGCGCCTTCATCTTGGACCCGTCTTACGGTCATCGTTCTATGACGCATCTCTGTTTCTCGTCATGGTTCCCGGACCAAGGTCGAGGCGGTGTGTGCGTTCGGTGCAGTAAATCAGGTGCCTGACCCGATGGCGTGGACCGATATCGGAACCTCGGGCTTGCTGCAGTCCGGCAGGTCGCACAGGCCGACAAACCTCAATCCATCGCTTCCGATCTCGAACGCCGACTGTTCGCGCACCAAGATTGTGTGAGAAGGCCCGACAAACAGCGCGAGCATCTGCCCCCGCACCAGTGCCATTCCGAACGCGCTTCCGAACAGCTCGCGCCATTCAGACTGCCTTGGGCGTTCTGGCCCCTCCAGAGCGTCGATGATCGGGCTTAGACCTGCGATCTCGTCTGGGCAGGGGATGTCTTTGCCGGTGCTTGGAACCAAGAACTTCCAGCCCGGCTTGACCGCGCCTGAGGAAAGGCCGTTCCAGAAGATGTGTGCGTGCCTGAAGGCGAAATTCTCATAAGACAGCTCGCGAAGATGCCACCTGGAATCCCGCGCGCAGAGGACGAGGGGCAGGTCGGTTACCTTCCTTGCCAGGGTCGCCGCCTGTTGCACCATGGCGCACAGTCTCTGACCGGCCACATGGTCCTTCACCGACGGTGTGAAAAACTGGCGGGCTGTCTCAGACAGAAACGGCAGGGCTTCTGGATGGAACCGTGTGAACCGAAGGGGCCACGGCGTTCCCAAATTGTAATGCCAGGGCGGGCCGATCCGATCGTCGATGCGGTTGCAGATGCCGGCATAGACGAACCCGCGTTCGGCCGCCAAGCCCCAGACGTTGCCCATTCCGGCCTCGGACGAGGTCCGGCAGAGCCAGATCTGATCGTGTTGGCACACCAGGCAGGTGACATTCGCAGTCAGTGATCCGTCGTCGAGCGCTGCGGCTGCCAGATCGCGCCAGTTGGCCATGGCAAGCTCACGGACAATGTCGCGGAACTCCGCAACCTCATCGCTATGAACTTCACTACCGCCGGCCTGCACCTCATCCGGCGTGAACTCCCCGACTGCCGACGACATCTCCCGGACGGTGGTCGCCGCCCCACGCGCACGACGGCGCGCCTGCATCCAATAGCTGTGGCCCACCTGTACCCCATGCCAGAGGTCATTGCGGATGTTGCCGTCTCTACGGTCCGTAGCTTCGACGACCACCCACGGCACACGGCCAAACTCGCCCAGTCTGCGTGCCGCCGGCAGCACAGCAGCTTGCAGCGCGTCGGCAGTGTGCCTGTCCCTGGTTCGAGGCTGGCCCTCGCGTTCATCCACCATGGCCGGCGCCTCCCGGCTCTCCCGTCCAGCACCGGACCACTTCGCCGAGATCGGGGATGCGACCATAGGTCGTGACAATCACGGCCTCCGCGATCCAAGCCGGATCGACCATCACGCGCCTATCGCCGCCCGACAGCTCCACCGGCGGCCCGAAGACCTGCCGGACGATCGCGGGGCCGGCGGCGTTCATCAGCACCGCCAGCGACTTCTCGGGATGGTCCGGCACGTATCGCGTCGGCAGGAACATCAGCTCCGCCACCGCTTCGACGACGGGGCGACAAAGCGGGTCAAGCCGCCCGCAGACCAGATGGACGATGCCCGCCTTGCCGATCGCCACCCGGCGGCGTTGAGGCGCCGGCACGCGTGCGAGATCGCAATGGTGAAACCAGTCGGCGAGCGTGCACGAAACCTTCAGGTCCTCGCGCACATGGCGCTCGACAATGCTGCGGATGTCGGCGCGGTCCGGAAATGCGCGCTCGGCCAGCTCTGTGCCCAAGTCGACATGATGCAGCACCAGCCGGTGCCGTCGGTCGGCACAGCTCGCCTTAGTGGAGTCCAGGAACTCGTGAATGGCCAGATCGGCCGACCAATGGCGCTCTTTGGCCGAACTGGACCGCGCATGCTGCCACGGGCGCATGGCCTTTTGTCCGACGAAGACGAAAGAAGATGCCGCCGCCGGACGGTCAGTGGGTCCCGTTCCGGGACCGTGCTTGTCGCCTTAAGCGGGCACCGCAGACTAGCGCGGTGCCCTCAGCCGTGCAGCAACTAAAACGTGCCGTCGAAGCGGAAGCCGTCGAGGTTGGATGCCATCTCGAACTGGCCGTCCAGCATCTGCCCGAGCCAGCGCCCCGTGCGTCCCATCCCGCCGAAGGGGAAGAAATGGGCACGCGTGATGCCGCAGACCGGATCGTCGGTGCGGTATCGCGCCAGGGCCGCGATCAGGCGGTCGGGCATCGACGTCTTGGTCAGCTTGGCGATGTTGCCGGCCTGGCGCGTCAGCACGCGCATCGAAGCTCCGATCCCGCACATACGCGCATAGTCGATCAGGCTCTTCAGCTTCGCCGGCCCGGCGATGCCGATATGGACGGGAAGTTCGATCCCCTCAGCCCGCAGCCCGCGATCCCAGCGGATGATCGCGTTGGGGTCGAAGCAGAACTGCGTGGCGATGTACATCTCCACACCGGTCGACCGCGCATAATCCTGCTTCTCGCGCAGGGCGGCCCTTACCTCAGCGTCCGGGATGTCGGGGTTGCCTTCGGGATGCCCCGCAACGCCGATGCGACGGATGCCGTGGCGTTCCAGAACGCCGCTTTGGAGCACCTGCATTGTGCGGTCCAGGTTGCCGACGGGCCGCGACACGCCGCCGCCGATCGTCAGCACCTGGTCGACCTGCGCCTCGCCGGCCAGTCGGGCGATGTAATCGTCCAGTTGCGACACGGTTGCGAGGCTTCGGGCCGCGATGTGCGGCACCGGGTTCATGCCCTCGCGCCGCAGCCGGGCCGCCGTCGCCACCACCGGGCCGTAATCTGTGCCTGGCAGGAAAGCGATATAGACCGACGTGCCGGCCGGCAGCAGATCCGTGAACGACGGGATCTTCTCAGCGATCCCGGGCGTCGTCTCGATGGAGAACCCGGTGAGAAACCCGATGACAGGCTCTTTGCCTGCCGTGCCGCCGACCCCGACGCCGAGTGGCGGGACAGGCTGCGTCTGAACGCGCTGCGAGAGAAAGGACATGTCGATCTGCGCCCGCCACGATCGTTAAGGTCACCTGACACTATGGGTGTGCCTGCAACCCTTACGCTGGCGCGCGCGCGACTTGTCCTATCCGCTGAGCGACATGGTAACCGGTCAGTGAACGGCGTGGCGCCCGCGTTACACCGTTCCCAGCACGCTCATGTACAGCTCCACCAGCTCCTGCTGTTCACGGCGATCATTCGCTTCCATGCGGCGCAGCTTCAGCACTTGCCGCAGGATCTTCACATCGAACCCCTCGCCCTTGGCTTCGGCGAAGACGTCCCGAATATCGGCGGCGATGGCGGCCTTGTCTTCCTCAAGCCGTTCGATCCGCTCAATGAACGAGCGCAGACGATCGACAGCAATTCCGCCGTCCTGGGGCATGGTATTCCCTGACCTTTCACTGATTACGATGGAAGATGAATGGGTGGCGGTTCGCGCAGTCTAGTGGCTGCCGGCGTTTTCCTGTTCCGCGAACCGCTTCAACTGCTCCGGCGTCGCCTCGGTCTGGTGCTTCTGCTTCCAATCGGCATAGGGCATGCCATAGACGATCTCGCGTGCGCCGTCATAGTTCATGTCCAGGCCCCGCGACTCCGCCTCGGCCAGATACCACTTCGACAGGCAGTTGCGGCAGAAGCCTGCGAGATTCATCATGTCGATGTTCTGCACATCCGTCCGCTCGCGAAGGTGATCCACCAGCCGCCGGAACGCGGCCGCTTCCAATTCGGTCCTGGTCTGGTCGTCCATATCGCTGATCCTTGTCGTCGTCTGCCTTGCGCAATCGTGCGACTGAGATGGGAATGCCAGCCACGGGAATGAAGGTTTGGCGGGGGCCGTCGTCTAGACGCCGTCCAGCGTGTTCTCCGACAGCCAGTCGACCACCTGGCGCATGGCGTCCCATCGGTCGGCGCCGGCAGCCCGGGCTTCGTTGAAGATGCGCAGCTGATTGTGCGCGCTGGTGCCCCGCTGGACGATCGTTCTGGCATGCGAGACTTCGGCGACGCAATCCAGCGCTTCCGCGTCCTGATGGATCAGTTCCAGGATCTCTTCCAGCAGTTCCGCATAGGGCACCATCTCGCGCCGGCCGAAATCGATCAGGCCGGAATCGAAGCCGTATCGCTGGGCACGCCACCGGTTCTCGTGAATGAGGAAGGTCTTGTACCGCCGCCAAGAGATGTTCGTGCGCTTCAGACGCCACAGCATCCGCGTCAGGCAGAGGTACAGGGCGACGATCGCGATGGTGTCTTCCAGCCGCGTGCAGATGTCGCAAATGCGCATCTCCAGCGTCGGGAACCGTGCCGAGGGGCGGATATCCCACCAGATCTTGGTGCCATCCTGGATCACACCCGTCTGCACCAGAGCCGCCAGGTGCTGTTCGTACTCGCCGAAGCTGATATAGGCGTCCGGGATACCGGTCCGCGGCAACTCGTTGAAGACGGAGAGCCGGTAGGATTTCAGCTTCGTGTCTTCGCCCTGCCAGAACGGCGACGACGTGCTGAGCACGAGAAGATGCGGCAGGAAATAGCGCATCTGGTTCATCAGATCGATGCGCAGGTTGGGATCCTCGATCCCGATATGAACGTGCATGGCGCAGATCAAGAGGCGCCGCACGGGCGTGCCGATCTCATGCTCAAGCTGTTCGTAGCGCTCGCGCTCCGTCGTCTTCTGCGGCCGCCACGTGGCGAACGGGTGCGTCGAAGCCGCGATCAGGCCCAGATTGTACTGGTGCGCGATCTCCGCCACCGTGCGCCGCAGATGGGCCAGCTCCTGCCGCGCCTCCGCCACCGTGTCGCAAACGGGCGTTCCCACTTCGATCTGGCAGCGCATGAATTCCGGGCTGACCCGGCTGGCGAGCAGGCCCTGGCACTGTTCCAGCAGCTGCGCCGGCGGATCGGAGGCAAGGTCCCGGGACACCGGATCGATCAGAAGGTATTCCTCTTCCACGCCCAGCGTGAATGCAGGTTCGCGATGCCGGCTCACCGCTACCACCTTTGATAGAGGGACGAAGCGTCCAGGACCGGTGCGAGCGCTCCGGCCAGTCGCGTCGCCCAGGCCTCGGCCTTGGCCTGCGTGTCGATCAAATCCTGGCGCACCTCGATCAGGGCGTTGGGCCGCCCCTGGGGCAAGGCGTGCGTTTCGATGGAATAGCCGTACCGCTGCTTGCCGCTGTAAGGCTGATTGTCGCCGACGCACAGGCTGGGATCGCGGGCCAAGTGCTCCATCAACGGGACGGGGATCCGATCATCTTCCGCCCACAGAACGCCGACATGCCAGGGCCGCGGGAAGCCCTTCAGGCTGGGCGTAAAGCTGTGCAGGGAAACGACTGCCGGCACCCGCTCTCCCTCGCCCATCCGGCCCAGCAGCCCCTCGACCGCCGCATGATAGGGGTGGAACACGGCGTCGGCCCGTTCGGCCGCCGCCTCGGGGCCCACCGACCGGTTTCCGGGCACCACCTGACCGTCGCTGATCATGCAGATCGATGTCGGGTCATCCAGCGGGCGGTTGGGATCGATCAGCAGGCGGGAATACCCGTGAAGGATGGCCGGCGCGCCCAAGAGATCGGACAGTCGCCGCGCCAGCCAGGCGATCCCGATATCGTAGGCGATATGTCGGCCCAAAGGCTCTGGGCCCAGGCCAAGGTTGTTCAGCGCCTGTGGCAGGGCGTTGCTGGCATGATCGGCCAACAGCAGCACGGGTCGCTGCGCATCGGCGTTGACGATGGTGAAGACCGGTGGGTCTTCCGGACCGATCAACGGATACGGCGTGGCAGGTTCGACGGCGGCAAGCGAGGTCATGGCCGGCACTATAGCGGACGCGGTTTGCAGCGGAATAGTCATCGATGCCGGCGTTGCGCCAACATCCGTTCACTGAGGGCCACGGCGCCCCAATGTGCTCGAACCCATGATTACGCCTCGCCACTTGCCGTCCGCACCTTGCGCGCCATCTCGCTCGGATGGTCCGCATCCTCCAGTGGCTGCTTGTCGCCGCATGCCTCGTCTCCCTGCCTTCACCATCGGGCAGGTCGGAGCCGCCGATTCTCGACCGGTTGTTCGAACGCCTCCAGACGACCGCGGACCCCGCCGAAGCTGAGATCGTCGAAGCTCTGATCTGGAGCGTTTGGTTCAGCTATGGGGGAGAGGATGGCGAGGTCCGACGGCTGATGCAGTTGGGTCGGGAGGCCATGAGCGGCGGCGATCTGCAGGATGCCGAAGAACATTACAACGGCGTCATCCAACGCGCGCCTGGTTTCGCCGAAGGCTGGAACCGCCGCGCCACCGTTCGCTTCCTGCGCGGTGACTATGACGGCTCCATCGCCGATATCGGGGCTGTGCTGCAACGCGAGCCACGCCATTTCGGAGCCCTGTCGGGGCTGGGCCTCTGCTACATGAGCCTCGACATGCCGGAGCGGGCTCTCGCTGCGTTCGAAGCCGCTCTGGAGGTCCACCCACACCTGGCTTCGGCGCGGGGTCATGCGGACCATCTGAGGACGATCCTGTCGGGAGAGCCGATCTAGCCGCGCCGCGCTCGGCCGTTCGCGCCCGCCGGATCAGTGGACCGCATGCGGTGGCCGTCCGGCATCCGGCTCGGTATCCCTACCCCCCGCCGGGCAAGCCTGATGGTGTGCCATCCGCCATGTCGGGCCTTCCGGAACAAAGAGATTGCTGGCCGTCAGCGTGCCGGTGCCGATTACCTCTCGGCAGACAACCAGAGCCAGGCGGTCATAGGTCAGCACCTGAGCATCCTCGTGCCGAATCGGCGGCGGGTTGCTGAGGATCATCTGCCAGCTTGCCATCACCCGTTGGCGCCCGAGCATGATCGGCCAACCGGGATGCAGGCAGGAGACAGGATTGTCCACCGCCCAGACACGGTCCATCGCCGCCAGGTCGCCGGCCGCGAAGGCGGCGTAGAACGCGTCGTTCGCCGCCAGAACCTCGGCGACGGGGATGGCGGGTTCCGTCACGCCCCGACCCACGCGATGCGCAGCACGTTGGTGTTCCCGGGCGTTCCGAAGGGAACGCCTGCGGTGATGACCAGGCGCTGGCCTTCGCTGGCGAAGCCGTCCTTCAGCGCGATCCTGCAGGCCTTGCTGACCATCTCGGTGAAGGCAGAGACATCGGCCGTGTGCACGGCGTGCACGCCCCAACATACAGCCATGCGTCGCGCCGTGCGGGGGCTCGACGTCATGCACAGAATGGGCACGTCCGGGCGTTCGCGCGCCGCGCGCAGCGTGGTCGAGCCGGAGGTCGTATAGGTCACAATGGCAGCAGCCCCGATTGTGTGGGCCACCTGGCGGGCGGCTGCGGTGATCGCATCGGCCGCCGTGTTCTCAGGCTTGTACTGCACCGCATCCAGGATGGTGCGGTAGAGCGGGTCCCGTTCGACACGCCGGGCGATCCGATCCATCATGGCGACCGCCTCTCTAGGGAACTGCCCCGCTGCAGTTTCTGCGGAGAGCATCACGGCATCGGCGCCGTCATAAACCGCTGTCGCCACATCGGAGGCCTCAGCCCGCGTCGGCGTCGGCGCGCCGATCATGCTTTCCAGCATCTGCGTGGCGACGACCACCGGCTTGCCGGCCATCCGGCAGTACCGCACGACGCGCTTCTGCAGGCTCGGAACATCCTCCGCCGGCATCTCCACGCCGAGATCGCCGCGCGCGACCATGATGGCGTCGCTCGCCTCGATCAGGTGCTCCAGGTGATGGATCGCCGACGGCTTTTCGATCTTTGCCAAGAGGTCGGCGCGCCCGGCAATCAGGCGCCGGGCCTCGGCAATGTCCTCCGGCCGCTGCACGAAAGACAAGGCGATCCAGTCGACGCCGTGGTCCAGGGCGAAATTGAGGTCCGCCCGGTCTTTTTCCGTCAGCGGCGACAAGGGCAGGATCGCCTGCGGCACGTTCAGACCCTTGCGGTCGGAGAGCCGGTTGCCGACTTCAACCACCGCTTCGGCGAAGTCGGCGCCGCAGGATTCGACCCGAACCCGCACCTTGCCGTCGTCCAGCAACAGGTGCTGACCGGGTGTCAGCGCTTCGAACACTTCGGGATGCGGAAGCTGAACCCGCGTCCGGTCACCCGGCGCCGGGTCGAGGTCGAAACGGATCGCCTGGTCCGGCTCCAGGTGAATGGGCCCCTCCGCGAAGCGCCCGATCCTCAGCTTGGGGCCCTGCAGATCGGCCAGCACGGCAATGGGCCGGGCATACTCCCGCTCCAGGCTCCGGATCGTCGCCAGACGCTCGGCATGCTCGGCCTGCGCACCGTGGCTGAAGTTCAGCCGGAACACATCGGCGCCAGCGACGAACAGGCTCTCGATCGCCTCGCGCGTGCTGCTCGACGGACCAATCGTCGCTACGATCTTGGTCTGACGCGATCGCTTCACTGTCGGTCGCTTGGCCATCTCGGCGTTCCCGCTCGCTTACAGATCTCTCGGGGTTCAAACGGTCTGACGGACAAGTTCGCCGTGAGGTACAACGCACGCGACCGGCGTCAGCAAACCTACGGCAGCAAAGCATATCCGCCGTGCGGCGCCAAGGCTGAACGGCGCGCCTTCGATGGCATTGCAGACGCTGCGAATCCGCTCAAAGCGTGTAAGCTTGGGCCATGCACCGCACCCTGTTAGCGCTGGCCCTGGTCGCCTGCTCCGGCGATCCCGTCCCCCCTCCGCTGGGGGGCAGTTTCGGTGGCGGCGGTGCCGCGCCCGCCGCCGAAGCACAGGCCGGCACCGGGGCCGATGGCGGCAGCGACGACGCACCGATCTTTCAGGTCTTCCGCGTGGTGCCGCAATGGGTCGTCCGCGCAGAGCGGCGGGACGCCGGTTATACGGCTTGCGAGGCGCGAGCCTTCGACGAAGAACAGGAGACCGCACTGGGCCTGAGGCTCGACGGCGACGGCGGCTTTGCCGTGACACTGCTGAGCCCCGATACTTTGCTGGCTCCGGGTTTCAGCCGGCCCAATGACGTGACTGTGGCCGTACCCTATGGCGAGTCCTGGCAGTTTGCGTCGACCATGGAAGGGGGCGTGGAGCGGGTGCGCTTCGTTCCCGACAACGGTTTCGGCTTGGCCTATGCCCTCACGCGCGGATGGCAGGTGGAGATCAAGATCGGCACGCTGGATCTCAACTACCGGCTGCGGGGCGTGGCCGATGCGATCACACTCTTAGGCCAGTGCGTACGGCTGTTCATCAACCCTGCCCTGGACCTGCCGCCAATCCCGCCGCCTGAGCCACGCGACAGCTGACGCAACCGATCACAGGCGGCGATCAC
>JANQIX010000103.1 GCA_028281925.1 Alphaproteobacteria bacterium | reverse complement strand
GAAGGCAGGCTCTCCAGGGACTGACAATAGCTCGTTAATGTTAAATTTGTCTTAATTTCGGTTTGACGAAGAAATACTGAAGCAGTCCCGTATCGTCGTTACCTATGCTGTTTGAATTTATTCGATGACCAACGCCTCAAGCGCGGCCAGTCGGTCGGCTTCCATTGCCGGCTTGTCCCAGCGGATCCGGTGGATACGCGGAAACCGCATCGCCACTCCGCTCTTGTGGCGGGTCGACCGGTGGACGCTGTCGAACGCCACTTCCAGCACCAACTCAGGTGCGACGGCTCGGACCGGGCCGAACCGGTCGACCGTATGGGCGCGTACCCATCGGTCCAGACGCAACAGCTCTTCGTCCGTAAAGCCGAAATAGGCCTTGCCGACAGGCACCAGCACCGGGCCCGCCTCGCCATCCTGCCAGGCCCCGAAAGTGAAGTCCGAGTAATAGGATGATCGCTTGCCGTGGCCCCGCTGAGCATAGAGCAGAACTGTGTCGAGCGTCAGC
The DNA here is from genome assembly GCA_028281925.1 of Alphaproteobacteria bacterium. Taxonomy (GTDB): domain Bacteria; phylum Pseudomonadota; class Alphaproteobacteria; order DSM-16000; family Inquilinaceae; genus JACKIG01. The sequence continues at coordinate 6,774 of JANQIX010000103.1, read as the reverse complement.
GGACCGCGCTTCCACTTGAACCACGGCCCCTTCGGCCGCCCCGCGGTATAAGCGCTGTCGCGCCGTTTCAGCATGATCCCCTCGATGGACTGCTCGCGCGCACCCGACCGCAGGTCCTGCAGGTCTTCCCAGCTTTCGAAGCTCAGCAGCGGCGATACATCCATGCGCTCCGGCTTCGTCTGAGCGAACCAGGCCTCGAGCCGCGCGCGCCGCCGGTCGAAGGGCAGCGCGCGAAGGTCTTCGCCGCCATCGAACAAGAGATCGTAGAGCCGCACCCAGGCGGGATAATCGGCCAGCATCCTGGCCGTCACCCGCTTGCGGTTGAGGCGCTGCTGTAGGTGATTGAAGGGGGCAACCGCCCCGTCGCGTACCACCAGCAACTCGCCGTCCAGCACGGCATCGAACGGCATGGCCTCGACGATTTCGGGGAAGGCGCCGCCGATCTCATCGCCCGTGCGCGAATAGATGCGGCGGGTCTGGCCGGCGGCAGCAAGCTGCACGCGAATGCCGTCCCATTTCCATTCGGCACGGTATTCGACGGCCTGAAGCCCTTCGATATCACCCTCTTCCAGCGGTGTCGCCAGCATCAGGGGCCGGAAGACCGCGGTTTCGTCGATCACAGGCCGGTCGCTCGTTCCCTCCATCCACTGAAAGAGCGGCTCATACGGCATCTTCAGGCCATGCCAGAGTTCTTCGATCTCCGCCACGTCATGGTTGCCATAGGCGGCGACAGCCGTCTTGGCCAGGCGCGCAGACACGCCGACACGAAGCCCGCCCGTGATCAGCTTCAACAGGGCGAAGCGTTCCGTTGCCGTCAGCGCATCCAGCCACGCTTCGATCAGCGCCGGCGTCTCGGTCCGGCCGCTTGATTGCAGCCGGGTCACCACGTCGCCCAGGCTTGGAGCTTCGACCGCGTGCGCAGGATCGGGCCATATCAGCGACACCGTCTCGGCCAGATCGCCGACGAAGTCGTAGGAGAGCGCGAACAGTTCCGGCGCCACACGCTCCGCAACAAGCCCACGGATCAGGCCGGGCTTGGCGGCATCGAATGTCAGGTCGCCCGTCAGCGCTGCAAGGGCAAATCCGCGATCCGGATCGGGCACCGTGGCGAAATAGTCGGTCATGAGGCGCAGCTTGCCGTTGCGCGACGGCGTGTAGACCAGACCCTCCATCAGCGCAGCGAAGGCTCTCACTCCGCCTCGTCCTCTTCGCGCCCGACCATGGCAAGCGCACGCGCCTTGCGCCCTCGTTGCAGCGCGGCGAATACCAGAGCCTCTTCCCGTCCATGGGTCACCCAGATCTCCGGCGCCCCGGTATCCTCCATCGTCTGCAGCAGCTCCGTCCAATCAGCGTGATCGGATATGACCAAGGGCAGTTCCACGCCTCGCTGCTTGGCCCTTTGACGGACACGCATCCAGCCCGATGCCGCCACGATCAGAGGGTCCGGCAATCGCCGCGACCACCGGTCGGCCAGTGCCGACGGGGGGCACAGGACGATCTGGCCCTCCAGGTCCGCCTTGGCCATGCCCATCGCCGGCAAAAGGGGCCCCAACGGAACGCCGAGTTCTTCATAGAGCGCGCAAAGGCCCTGCAGCGCTCCATGAAGATAGATGGGACGGTCATAGCCCGCCCGGCGCAACAGTGCGATCACGCGCTGGCACTTGCCCAGCGCATAGACGCCTACAAGATGCGCGCGTTCGGGGAAAAGGTGGAGCGACCGCAACAGGCGCCCGATCTCAGCCTCGGCCGGCGGGTGCCGGAAGACCGGCAGCCCGAAAGTCGCCTCGGTGACGAACACATCGCACGCCACCGGCTCGAAACCGGCGCAAGTCGGGTCTTCCTGCCGTTTGTAGTCGCCGGACACGACGACCCTCGTTCCGGCATGCTCAAGCACCACCTGCGCGCTTCCCAGAACGTGGCCGGCCGGCGACAGCCATACCGTCACATCGCCAATGCGTACGCGTTCGCCATGGGCAAGCGACTGGGCAGATGCCGGCGCTGCCAAACGCGCCGCTATGATCCGCAGAGTCTGTGCAGTCGCCAACACGGCACCATGGCCCGGACGCGCATGATCCGCATGGCCATGGGTGACGACCGCACGGTCGACGGCGCGAGCAGGATCGACGTAGAACCCGCCTGGACGGACGTAGAGTCCCTCTGGGCGGACGTCGACCCAGCTTTCCGGAGATACCGTCATGGCGGCAATATGGGTGGGCCTGTTGCCGAGGGCGAGGGCCGTTCGCCGAACGAAGTCGGAAACGAGAGTCGACACCCCATGCCCGACGGAATCCCCAGACTGGAGACCGACCGCCTCTTGCTTCGCGGTCCGTCATCCGAAGACGCCGATGCATATGTCAGATTCTACCGGGATGCTGAAGCATCGCACTACTACGGGGGGCCATTGCGGGCTGATCAGGCTTGGAAGCGTCTTGCCCAGGACATCGGGCATTGGCGCCTTCGCGGTTACGGCCTCTGGATGATCGAAGAGCGGCGAACCGGCGAGGTTCAGGGCGGATGCGGGCTATTATGGGCCGAAGGCTGGCCGAGATCCGAATTGACTTGGTGGCTGCTGGGCGAGGCACGCGGCCGGGGCTTTGCGACGGAGGCATCGCGCGCGGTCATTGCCTATGCCATCCGCCAAGCGGGTTGGGATCACGTGGAGACGCATATGGATGACCGGAACGAGCCGGCACGACGCCTTGCCCTTCGCCTTGGCGGTCAGGTCATCGCGCGGGAGCTGTTCCCGGACGGAAAGGAACGCAACGTCTACAGACTGGCCCCCGCTGGCCTGCCCTGAGACTGCGCGATGGCGGGCCGGCTTGAGCGCCCCGCCAAATCGGGTGGGCGCCTGAGCCGTGTTCACAAGTCGGATGCCCGCGGGACGGGCACCCGGTCCGAGGATGCGGAGACTGCCGCGTCTCCGGATCAGTGGCTCATGAAGCTCAACAGCCGGGGGACGTTCGTCATGATCATCAGTTGGTCGTCCAGCCGATAGACGCCGGCGGAGATGTCGCGCCAGCGGGGGTCGAGCGTCGGCGGGTTCTTCTCGAACGCCTTGTCGGACAGGCTCAGGACATCGCCGATGGTGTCGATCAGCAAGCTGTAGAGCTCGCCCTTGTACTCCACGACGATGCTCATATTGCGCCCGTCGCTCTCGCGGGGGGGCAGGCCCAGACGCTTGCGCAGACTGACGGCCGTGACGATCTTGCCGCGGATGTTCAGCGCGCCCTCGATCTCCTGCGGCGCCAGCGGGATCCGCGTGATGCTCTCCAGGATATGGGCATCCTGGATTTCCTCCGTCGGGATGCCGAACAGCTGGCCCGCGATCGTCATGGTGACGAACTGGGTGTAGTTGTCGTCACCGCGACCTTCGTCTTGACCGCTTCGCATCGTCAGGGCCTCGGCCATCGCACACTCCTGGACATATCGCGCGTCTTTTGGCGGTGGATCGGTTCCGCCGACCTTGCGCTTGCCAACCCAACCGTTGTGCGCCGCACAACCGCAATCGCGGCTGACGGCACAACTGCCTACGCACTCTTGTTTAACGTCGGAGGATTAAAACAACGTTTAGTCGCTTCAAGATCATGCACCGCCGATGTCGGCTTGCAGGGGTCCGGCAAATCGGCCATAAGCCGCTCAAGGTCAGGGCGCGCAAGCGGCGCCGGCCACAACACCCAACAACGCAATTGCTACGCCAATGCCCAACGCGGTCCCTACCCCAGTCATCGGCGTTATTGGCGGCAGCGGTGTCTATGACATTGCGGGGCTGGACGACGTTCGGTGGGAAGCCGTGGCATCGCCGTTCGGCCCGCCGTCGGACGAGTTTCTGTTCGGCCGGCTGGGCGATCAGCCCATGGTGTTCCTGCCCCGACATGGGCGCGGACACCGCATCCCGCCATCGGAGGTGAACTACCGCGCCAATATCGACGCGCTGAAGCGTGCCGGCGTGACGGAGATCATATCGGTCTCGGCCGTCGGCTCGTTGCGGGAAGACCTGCCGCCGGGGACTTTCGTGATCGTCGATCAGTTCATCGACCGTACGGTGGCGCGCGCCAAATCGTTCTTCACGACCGGCATGGTCGGCCACGTGGCGCTTGGCCACCCGACCTGCGAGCGCCTGGGCGATGCGCTGGAAGAGGCTGTGGCGGAACTCAGCATTCCCTATCGCCGCGGCGGCACCTATCTGGCCATGGAAGGCCCCCAGTTCTCCACGAAGGCGGAGTCGGAACTCTATCGTCTCTGGGGCTGTGACGTGATCGGCATGACCAACATGCCGGAGGCCAAGCTCGCCCGTGAGGCGGAGCTCTGCTATGCCTCCGTCGCCATGGTCACCGATTACGACTGCTGGCACCCGGACCATGACCATGTCACGGTCGAGGCGATCATCCGCGTGCTGATGGACAATGCCGACAAGGCCCGGTCCATGGTGGCCAAGGTGGCGCCGAAGCTGAGCGGGCGGACCGAATACTGCCCGAAGGGTTGCCATACGGCGCTGGACACCGCGTTGATCACGGCCCCAGACAAACGGGATCCGGCGGTGCTGGCGCGTCTCGACGCCATTCTCGCCCGCGTGCTGGGCGGCTGAGGCGGCTGCCATGCGCGTCGACGGCCGGCCCCAGCGCACCATCTGGCTCGAACCCGACGGCTGGGCGGTCGGGATCATCGACCAGACCCGGCTGCCGCATGATTTCGTCACCGTGCGGCTGGAGACCCTGGAACAGGCGGCGCACGCGATCCGGGACATGCTGGTCCGCGGCGCGCCGCTGATCGGGGCTACGGCGGCCTACGGCATGGCGCTGGCCATGCGGTCGGATCCGTCTAATGACACCCTGGCCAAAGCGCATCGGCTGTTGCTCGCCACCCGGCCGACAGCCGTCAACCTCCGATGGGCCTTGGAAGAGATGCTGGCGGTGCTGGGCACGCTGCCGCTGCCCCAGCGGGCCGGCGCCGGTTATGCCAAGGCGGCGGAAATCTGCGATCAGGACGTCGCGATCTGCGAGGCCATCGGCGACCATGGCCTGGAGGTCTTCCGCCAGGTCTGGGAGGCCAAGGGCGGCGCAGACCGGCTGAACGTGCTGACCCATTGCAATGCCGGCTGGCTGGCCACCGTGGACTGGGGCACGGCCTTGGCCCCCGTCTACAAGGCCCATGACGCCGGCCTGCCCGTGCATGTGTGGGTGGACGAGACCCGCCCGCGCAACCAAGGCGCCGGTCTGACGGCGTGGGAATTGCAGCAACACGGCGTGCCCCACACCGTGATCGTCGACAATGTGGGCGGGCACCTGATGCAGCGCGGGCTCGTCGACCTCTGCATCACCGGCACCGACCGCACGACCGCCAATGGCGACGTCTGCAACAAGATCGGCACCTATCTGAAGGCGCTGGCGGCACACGACAACAGCATTCCGTTCCATGTCGCCCTGCCCTCGCCCACCATAGACTGGACATTGACGGGTGACCCGGCGGCCATTCCGATCGAACAGCGTGATGCGGCGGAGGTGACGGAGATCGCCGGACGCACGGAGGATGGCCGCGTGGAATCGGTGCGGCTGACGCCTGCGGGAAGCCCGGCCGCCAATTACGCCTTCGATGTGACACCGGCCCGGCTGGTCAGCAGCCTGATTACCGAACGCGGATCGTGCCCTGCGACGCGCGACGGGTTGGCCGGCCTGTTTCCTGAGCAGGCAGCACAGTGACCTGGCCGGTTGAGCGCCGGGCCCTGATCGCGGCTGCGCTGAAGATGAACGACCTGGGTCTGAACCAGGGCAAGTCGGGCAATCTCAGCCTGCGGGTGCCGGGGGGGCTGCTGATCACGCCTTCGGGCATGGACTACGATCGTCTGGCACCGGCGGACATCGTGTTCATGGACAGCCGCGGCCATGTTCCCGACGGCCAGCGCAAGCCGTCGTCGGAATGGCGGTTCCACTGCGACATCCTGAAGGCGCGGTCAGAGGCCGGCGCCATCGTGCACGCCCATGCGCTGCACAGCACGACCATCGCCTGTCTGCGACGGCCGATTCCGGCCTTTCACTACATGGTCGCCGTGGCCGGCGGCCGGACCATCCGGTGCGCCGACTATGCCACCTTCGGCACCAAGGCGCTGTCGGCCAAGGCGTTGGCGGCGCTGAAGAACCGCAAGGCCTGCCTGCTGGCCAATCACGGCATGATCGCGCTTGGCGACACGCTGGACGCAGCCCTTGCCCTGGCTGTGGAGGTGGAGACGCTGGCGGCCATGTACTGGCGCACCCTGCAGGTCGGCGAGCCGGTGATCCTGCCCGACGCCGAGATGCGCACAGTGCTGAAGAAGTTCGCCACCTACGGTAAGCAGGACGCGTGACCGCTTAGGCGCCGCCCACCCGCCTGAAGCAAAGCTGACATGCCCCACCGCAGGGTTATTGCATTCTTAACCATAGCAAGTATCAATTGCGACCATTGGCGTCGCCGACCGGCGGCACTCTCCCAAGACGACAAAGCTCAGGAGGACGACCGATGCGATTCGCCGCAAAGACGCTGGCGGTATCTGCCCTGATCGCCCTGACGACACTGGGCATGGGAGCGGCACCGGCGGAAGCGCGCATGTGCGTCACCCATGTGCGCAATCTGACGGGCATCATGATTCCGGCCAATGCCTGGGGCTGGTGGAGCGGTGCGGAGGGGCGCTTCGAGCGGGGCAACATGCCCACGCCCGGATCGATCCTGGTCTGGCGCCGCGCCGGCAACCTGCCGCTGGGGCATGTCGGCGTCGTGGCCCGAATCGTCGACTCGCGAACCATT
>JANQIX010000100.1 GCA_028281925.1 Alphaproteobacteria bacterium | reverse complement strand
AAGCTCGATGTCCCCATAGTCCAGAACCTTGATCTCAAGCGCCATGGTTACCCTCCCTTACGCTTGGGGCTTTGCCCCTGTTTCGACGTGTCTCCGGTTTTTCTTTACGTAATGCGGTAGATGCGCTTCGCCGTGTCGTGGAAGACCGCGGCTTCGGCGTTTGATCCCAGGGGGGCGATGGCGGCGCGATAGGCGCCGACCAGCGATCCGTAATCGGTCCAGAGCTTCTCGATCGGGAAGTTCGAGCCGAAGAGGCAGCGGTCCGGCCCGAATAGACCCAGGGTCTCGGACACGATGTCGGCGATGTGATCCGGATCGTTCCGGTGAATGAAGGTTCCCAGTCCCGACAGCTTGACCGTGACATTTGGTTCGTCGGCTAGTCGCTTTAATCCCTCACGCCATGCGGCGCGCCCGTCCTCCGACAGGTCTTCCGGCATGCCGCAATGCTGCAGGACGAAGGTGACGTCCGGGCAGGCACGCGCGAGCCCTGCCGCGTCCGCCATTTGGCTCGCGAACACCTGCAGATCGAAGGTCCAGCCGTGGTCGGCCAGCTTCGCGACGTTGCGCCGGACGGTCGGGTCGGCTGAGAGATCTGGCCGTGCGGCGAACCGGTAGAGTGCGTCTTGATGCCAGTGGAACTGGTGGCGGATGCCACGCACCAGAGGATACGCCGCAAGCCGCCGAAGCTGTGGAGTTATGTCGTCGACGGTGACATCCGCATAGCCGACGATGGCGTGCGGCCAGCCGCTCGCCGCGGCGATGTCGCTGACCCATGCAACCTCGTCCTCGAACCGGTCAGGCGCCCAGTTCACCTGGACGTAGACCGAGGCGACGACACCAGAGCCCTCAATATCCGACCGGAATTCGCCGATCGGGTAGTCACGCCGGATCGCCTCATAAGGGCCGAAGATGCGCGGCTGCATCGGCCCGGTCAGCCATGGTAGGTCGGCCTGGCGCCAGATGTGGTGATGGGCGTCGATGATCGGGGGAACGGACTGGGCCGGCGCCTTCATGCCGCCCTCCGCTCGGCCAGGCTGAGGACATGGTCGCAGATCAGGTCGAGCCGGCTCGCGTCCACAAGATCGTCCAGCAGCGGCGCCACCGCCTGTAAGCCCGCCGTTGTCGGCGCATAGTCGTCGCCAGTTGCCAGCGGGTTGAGCCAGACTAGGCGCCAGGCGCGCCGCGACAGTCGTGTGACAGCGTCGGTCATCGCATCCGTCTCGCCGCGTTCGAGCCCATCCGATAGGATCAGCACCAGCGCCCCACGCGCGAAGCCGGCAAATCGAGGGACGGCCAGGAACGCCTGCAGCGCATCCCCGATCCGCGTGCCGCCATCCCAGTCGGAAACGACCGCCGCGGCCGTGTCCAGCGCGCGGTCCCGGCTTTTCACCGACATCGCGCGCGTGATGCGCGTCAACCGTGTACCGAAAGTGAAAATCTCCGCCTGGTCGGCCGCCTGCTTCAGCGCATGCGCGAACCTGAGATAGCCGTCGGTCTGATCCTTCATCGACCCAGATACGTCCATCAGCAGCAGCACCCTGCGTTGCCGCAGCTTGCGTCGCAGCACGGGCAGCGACACGATCTCTCCGTCGTGCCGGATCGCATGGCGCATGGCGCGCCGGAGGTCCAGGGTAACGCCACGCTTTGCCGAGGCGAACCGCCGTGCCCGTCGGAGCGGCAGGCTCCGCTTGGCACGCTGGCGAAACCGGCGGAGGGTTTGCGCCTCGTCCAGCTCGGAGAAAGTCCGCTCCGTCAGCGCCTCGGCGCGCGCGGCTTCCTGCCCACTCTCATGGTCCTCGTCGGCCTTCGGTGGCTCGAAGCCGAGTGCATCGGGTTCTTGGACCGGCACGTCCTCCGTCTCGGCATCCGTGTCGAACGCTTCCTCCAGAATGCCCTGTTCAAGAAAGATCAGATCGAACAGCGCATCGAAGTCCGCGTGCAGCTCTGGCGGCGGACCGAAGGTCGCGTGTGCCGCCCGGCGAATATCCTGCATGTGCCGCGGACCGAGCAGGCCGACGCCCGCGATGAACGCCTGTGTCTGTTCCGGTGCCGCCGCAAATCCGTTGACGCGCAGAAGGGTCGCAAACCGGACGAAGGGTTCGGCCGCGCGCGGCAATGCCAAGGTCTGGGGGGGCGGGCTCATGCCGCAGCACCCGGGATGAACTCAGCCTCACGACCTGCGACATAGGCAAGGTCTTCTTCGTCCTTCAATGCGACGCCGATCGACCGCCTGAACGCGTCCGGCCAGGATGCGCCCTGATCGGCGAGCAGCGTCGCGGCCTCCGCCCATTCAACCGATTCCGCGATCGAGGGGGGTTTGGTCAGAGGCTCCGCCCGCAAACGCCCGACAGACGCAACGACGGCCCGCGCCGTATCCTCCGCCACGGTCGACGCGCGCATCATGATGATCCGGGCTTCACGGTCGGCGTCGGGATAGGCGATCCAGTGATAGACGCAGCGCCGGCGCAGCGCTTCATGCAGTTCCCGCGTTCGGTTCGATGTCAGAACGACGACCGGGCGCTCCGTCGCGCGCACGGTTCCGCGCTCGGGGATCGAGATCGAGAATTCGGACAGGAACTCCAGCAGGAATGCCTCGAACTCGTGATCCGAACGATCGACTTCGTCGATCAGCAGCACCGTCTCGCGCGGCACGCGCAGGCTGCGCAACAGCGGGCGTTCGATCAGAAAATCGTCGGAATAGATGTCGATCGGCGCTTCGCCGGCCTGCCGGATGGCCAGCATCTGGCGCGGATAGTTCCACTCGTATAGCGCGTGTGCGGCGTCGATCCCCTCATAGCATTGCAGCCGAACCAGTGCCCGGGCCAGCACACCGGCGATCGCGATCGCAGCCTCGGTCTTGCCGACGCCCGGCGCACCCTCCAGCAACAGCGGCTTGCCGAGCGAGAGCGCCAGATAGGCCGCCGTGGCGATGCCGTCATCAGCCAGGTAATAGGCCGCCCGCAGGGCCTGCTCGAGCGTCTGCGGACTGTCGATCCCGGCAACGGTGCGGCGGATGACCATTGGGCGCTGTTCCTGCGGTGGCCTAGGGGCGGGCCGCGCCGTTCGGCTTCGGGCCGCCGAACGGAACCTGCGGCGGCTTGGCACCGCCCTGGGACTTGAGCCCGCGAAGAACCTTCTCCGGCGTGATCGGCAATTCGTCGATGCGGATGCCAACGGCGTTGAAGATCGCGTTCGCGACCGCCGGCAGCACCGGGTTGGCACACATCTCACCCGGCCCTTTGCCGCCGAACGGCCCGTCTGCGGCGGGCCGCTCCAGCACCGCGATGTCATGGGGGGCAATGTCCCCCGGGCCCGGCATCAGATACTCATTGAAGTCCGAGGGACCGTGATCGCGATCAGGATAGTAAGGCTCCGTAGTTTCGTAGAGCGCGTGGCTCATGCCCATCCAGGCACCGCCCACCAATTGCTGCTCGACCATCCTGGGGTTCAGCGCCCGGCCTAGTTCATAGGCGCTGTTCATCTTCAGCACGGCGACATCGCCGGTCTCGTCATCGACCTCCACATCGGCAACCAGGCAGGCATGGGCGTAGGTGGTCACGGGTTTCATCGCGCCGGTCTCGGGATCGACGCCGGACATGGGGATCAGGAAGATGCCGCGCCCGGAAATCGTGCGCCCCTGCCGGAATTGCGCGGCGATCGCCACCTCTTTCACCGTGATCGAGCGGTGCGGCGCCCCGCGCACATGGATGTTGCCCTTACCATCGGTTTCCAGATCGCCGGCATCCACCTCCAGCTCTTCCGCCGCGGCTTCCATCATCACGCCGCGAGCCTCTTTGGCGGCGGCGATGACCGCATTGCCCACGCGGTGGGTGCCGCGCGAGGCGAACGATCCCATGCAGTGGGGCCCGGTGTCGGAGTCCGCCGTGTCGACATAGACATCGTCCACCGGGATGCCGAGCGTTTCGGCGGCGATCTGCCGGGTCACCGACTTCATGCCCTGGCCGAGATCGATCGACGACAGCGCGACGGTGAACTTGCCGGTGGGGTTGGAATGGACCAGCGCCTGTGACGGATCCCCGCCCAGGTTCAGCCCGATCGGATAGTTGATCGCGGCCATGCCGCGTCCGCGATGCTTTGCCATCGGGGCCTCTCCCTAGCGCCGGCGCGTGCCGAACACGGTGGAGAACCGGGTTCTGGCGTAACGGGGTTGCGATTGTGGCTGTGATTGCGCGGGCGGTGGTGTTGGGGTTTGCGGAGCCGCCGGGGCGGGCACCTGTTCCTGTGCCGGCGGTGGCGAAGCCGGCGTCGGCTGCGGGGCAGCAATCGGTGGGGGGCGCGGCGCTGAAGGCTGCGGTGTGACCTGCGGTCGCGATGGCGCCCGCGTCCCCGGCGGCAACGTGCCCTCGGGCCGCCATCCGGCCGGGCGAACGCCGCCGTCATCCAGCCGCGTGTCGGGGATGATCGCCCGCTCGCCGCCACCGCCGGTCAGCGAAGACTGCGCGCGCGCCGCGTCGCTGAGCGGCCAACTTGCCTTCTCCGCCGCCACCTGGACGCATTCGACGAGGGCGGTGTTGGACGCGTGTTCGCGGTGCGCCTTCACATCGCCGTCGCGATAGGCGTTCACGATGCGGAACTCCATCGGGTCCATGCCGATCAGGTGGGCCAGCTTGTCCATCTGGCATTCGATGGCGAAGTCGACGCCGGTGACGCCGAACCCGCGCATGGCCGTGGCCGGAATCCGGTTGGTGAAGACGCAATAGGCGTCGGCCGAAACGTTCGGGATCGTATAGGGGCCGGGCAGGTGTGCCACGCACTTCAACGCGCCATAGCTTGTCAGCCGCGTATAGGCGCCGCAGTCGAAATAGACCGTCATCTTGCGGGCGATGATCCGCCCGTCGCGCATCACTCCGTCTTTGATGTAGTGGCGTTCGGCGCCGCGCGGGGCAGAGACCTGCATTTCTTCGATGCGGTTCAGCACATAGCGCACCGGGCGGCCGGTCAGCATGGCGCCCAGCACCGCCAGCGGCTCGCACAGGGAATCGACCTTGCCGCCGAAGCCGCCGCCCACGGTGCCGCCGATAAAGTGCAGCTTGTTCGACGGCAGGTCGAGGATCTTGGCCGTCGTATCCAGGGAGAAGAAAAGGCCCTGCGCGCAGGTGTAGACTATATAGCGGTCGTTCACCTCGGGCGCTGCGATCGCACCGTTCGTCTCGATCGGCGCCTGCTCGATCGGCGACATCTGATAGCGTTCTTCCAGAACGAAATCGGCCTCTTGGAATGCCCGCTCCACATCGCCGAAGCGCAGTTTCACGTGGTCGTACTTGTCGTGATAGGTGAAGGTGTTGCGGGTGTAGACCGGGTTGACCGAAGGCGCGCCGGGCTTCAGCGCCTCCTCCACATCGAAGACCGCTGGCAGCGGATCATAGGCGACGCGCACCTTTGAGACCGCCTCCCATGCCTCGCGCTCGCTGTCGGCGATGATGGCGACCACGGGCTCGCCCTTGTAGCGCACCTGGTCCGTCGCCAAAGACGGCTCGTCGTCCTCGCCGAACGCCAGCAGACTCAAAAGCGTGTTGAGGTTCACCGGCACGTCGGCACCGCGCAGGATCCGGCGGACGCCGGGCGAGCGCTCGGCCGCAGAGACGTCGATCGACCGGATGCGGGCCGAGTGATGCGGGCTGCGCACGCATTTCAGATGCAGCATGCCGTCCAGCCGGTGGTCGTCGAAGAACGGCGTCCGCCCGGTGACATGGCCCGCCATGTCCTGGCGCTGGGTCGGCTTGCCGACCTCGTTCAGGTTGTCGTCCCGCTCGTTGGCGAACAGGTCCTTGCGGAACTCCAGCATGGCTCAGGCGCTCCTTCTGGAGGGGTTCTGCGCGGCATCAAGGATCGCGTTGATGATCGGCTCGTAGCCCGTGCAGCGGCAGAGATTGTCGGAGATGGCGTCGATCACCTGCTCGCGCGTTGGGTTCGGCACCTTGTCCAACAGCGCCTTGGCCGCCATCAGCATGCCGGGCGTGCAGAACCCGCACTGGGCCGCGAAATGGGTCATGAAGGCATCCTGCAGGGGGTGGATCTGCCCGCCCTGGTCCAGGTTCGACGCTGTCTCGATCGAACGGCCGTCGGCCATCTCGGCCAGCAGGATGCAGGAGAGATGCGGCTCACCATCGATCAGCACCATGCAGGCGCCGCAGGTGCCCTGGCCGCAGCCGTATTTGGGCGCTGTGTCGCCGACCTCTCGCCGGATCACATCCAGCAGGCTCTGTCCGCCGTCGGCAAACACCGCCTTGTCGGTGCCGTTGATGCGGAACTGCACGGGTGTCTTGGGCATGGGTCAGGGATCCTCAACCGGTCTCGCCCAGCAACAGCCGGCGCAAATGCACGGGCGCCACCTCTGAGCGGTACCACGACGTGGCGATGGGGTCGGTGGGCGGCGACAACCCCTCCGCCGCGACGGCCACGGCAGTGGAGATGCCTGAGGGGTCGAGCGTCTTGCCTTCCAGCGCGCGTTCCACGGCCGGCACCCGGATTGGCGTTTGCGCCATGGCGCCATAGGCCACGCGCGCGCCGGAGATGCGCCCGCCCGATTGGGGCAGGACAGCTGCGATGGCGATCACCGATGCGCCTTTCGGCCTGACGCGGGACGCTTTGCGAAACCGGAAGGCGTCGTGCGGCGGTCGGGGGAATGAGACCTTGGACACGACGCCGTTGCCGGGCCGGTCGCGGTGGCTGAGGAACTCGGCCAGCGGTACCTCGCGCGGGCTGAAGCCGGAGGCGAGCGACACCGTCGCGTCAAGCGCCAGCAACGCCGTGGCGAAATCACCGTAAGGGGAGGGGGCGAAGAGATTGCCGCCCACCGTTGCCATCTGCCGGATCGCCGGCCCGCCCACATGGCGCGCGACCGGATGCAGGAAGGCGAGGTCGCGGTTCGCCAGCACCTTGGCCATGGTGGCGCCGGCGCCGATTTCGATGCGGCCACCGGTGGTCGAGATCTCTGCAAACGTCCGGTCCATGGAGCGGACCAGTGTCGAGACCGACACATCCCCTTCATGGAGATCGCGCATCACCAGCGTGCCGCCCGCGATGAACCGCGCGGCCCGGTCCGACGACAGCACGCTGGTGGCATCTGACAGGCGATCGAAGCTGCGGACGGTGATCGGCATGATGCGTGCTCCCTTTCCCGCGCGGCTCAGGCGGCCTGGCGCAGATGGTCGCGGATGGCGTCGAAGCCGGCCTGGTAGATCTGCGTGCCGACCAGATCGCCCATGGCGGTGTCTTCGCCGCGCCGGGTCGTGAACCGGGACTCCCACTTCCAGAAGGTGCGGTCGCCGTCTGTCACCGGCATCAGCCGGACATGGGCGACGTAGTTGAACAGCGGGATCGGCGTTTCCAGCAGGCAATAGCAGAAGGTCATCTCAAGGTCCGAAAGGGTCAGCAACTGCTCGCGCAGCTCGCTGCCGTCCTGCAGGCGGAACCGGCGCACGCAGCCCACAGTGTCCGACGCGCGCCCGCGCTCGATCTGGCTTTCCGCAATGGCCGGATGCCAGCGGTCGTGGCCATTGAAATCGCGCAGCACCGCCCAGGCGCGGTCGACCGGTGCATCGAGGATGGTGGAGCGCACGACGTGGACCATGCCCTCGCCCTCACGCTCCGAAATGCCGTTTCAGGGCATCGAAGCCCGCCTGGAACACGTTCAGCCCGATGCCCTCGACCAGTGCCTCTTCCTCTTCCACCGCGCAATCGAACTGGGCCGTCCACTCCACGAAGCTGCGCTCGCCATCGGTGACCGGTGTGACGCGCAGGGTCGCCACGTAGTTCTCGAGCGGCATGGGGGACTCAAGGATCGAATAGGTGCAGAACATGTCGTAGTCGGAAAGGCCCAACAGCCGCTCGCGGATGCGGTCCCCGTTCTGCAGCCGGAAGTCGCGGACGCAGCCGACCTTGGCGGCATCTTCGCTGTTCTCGATCCGGCTTTCGCGGATCGCCGGGTGCCAGTTGGGCAGGCCGTTGAAGTCCCGCACCCGGCCCCACACGCGGTCTGCGGGCGCATCGATCACGCTTGAGACGAAGACGTTGGGCATCAGCTCTCACCGCCCTGCTTGGTCGACCGGCCACGGCCGCGGCCCGAACCCCCGCCGGAGCCGCCCGGCTGATCGCTGCCCGAGCCGCCACCTTCGCCGCCAGCTGGACCCTGGCCACCCCCGCCACCGCCTGACTGTCTGGACGTGTCCTTGCGGATCGATTCCAGATCGCGCGCCTCGCGGATCAGGCCGCCCATCCTTGAGAGGTTGCCGCCTTCGATGCCGATCTCCGACAGGATGCTGTCGACCATCGGCGCCTGTACGCGATAGCGGAGCGCGGAATCGATGACCTCGTCGGTCATGTTGCGGCCCCCGCCGCTGCCGCCGTTCAGACCGTCGACATGCAGGATCTTGATGCCTTCGATCTTCTCCATGGGCCGGACGCTTTCGCGCACGATGCCTTCGATCCGTTCCAACAGACGCCGACGGAACAGGGAGGCGCGGGCCCCGTCGGTCAGCACGTTCTCGGCCTCGTTCACCAGCCGCTGGGCTTCGGCATTGACGGCGGCGCGGATGCGTTCGGCCTCTGCCGCGATCCGTGTTTCCTCCGCCGCCTTTTCCGCCAGCATCACCTCCACGGCCTTGCGGCGCTTTGCCGTCTCGCTGTCGCGCACGGTCTGCACCAGCTCTTCGGCCTCGGTCGCGCGCGCCCGGGCCTCCTCGGCCTGGACCTTGGCGGCGTACTCTTCCAGCGCCTTCTCATAGAGCGCGATGGCCTTGTCCATCGCCGCACGCTCGACATCCTGTTCGCGCGCGATCTCCAGCTTTCTCAGGTCGCGCTCGCGGCCGACGCGGGCTTCGTCCAGGCCCCGTTCGGAGGCGAGGCGCGCCCGTTCCACATCTTCGTGGGCACCGATCTCCGCCTCTCGCAAGGCCTGCTGGCGGGCGACCTCGAGCTGCTCCAGCGAGCGGCGGCGTTCCAGCCGGGCGGCCTCCAGCGCCTGCTCGCGGGCCACGCCGGCCACTTCGACCTCGCGCTCGGCGGCGATTTCCGCTTCGCGCACGACCCGATCGGCGTCAGCCCGCTCGGCGCGCTTCGCAGCCACTTCGATAACGCGATCCTCGTCGGCAATCTCGACCGTCTTCTTGCGGTCGATGTCGAGGGACTCGCGCCGGGCCTGCGAGGCGATGCGCTCTGCCTCCAGCTCCAGCTCGGTCTTGATCCGCGATTTCTCGACCGCCTGCCGGACCACGATGTGCTGCGTGTCGATCGCCTTGGTGCGATCCAGTTCGCGGGTTCTCGTGTCCTGCTCCGCGGCGATGCGCTCCGCCGCCAGTGTCCGTTCGCGGGCGATGCGGGCGGCCTCCACGGCCTCTTGCGCTGCAATCTCCGCACGCTCGTTCGCCTGCTGACGGGCGATCTCCAAGTCGCGGATCGCTTCGTCGCGGGCGATGCGTTCGGACGAGATGACCTTTTCCTGGCTGATCCGGGCCCGTTCGACCGTCTCGCGCGTCACGATTTCCTGGGACTCGATCGCCTGCACGCGGTCCAGTTCGCGGGCACGCGTTTCCTGCTCGGCCTCGATGCGGATGACGGCCAGCCGCTTCTCCAGGGCCACGGTTGCCGCCTGCGTCGCCTCGCGCTTGGCGATCTCGGCCTCTTCCAGCACGCGGGCGCGCTCGATCTCGCGGCCCTTGGTGGCCTCGTCGCTTTCGATGCGGTCGGCCAGGATCTTGCGCTCTTGGGCGATGCGGGCGGCTTCCACAGCCTCGCGAGCAGCGATCTCCGCCTCATCGATCGCCTGGTTGCGGGCGATCTCCAGCGAACGGACCTGCCGCTCCTGCGCGATCCGTGCGGCCTCGGTCGCTTCCCGGGCGGAGATGCCGGCTTCGTCCAGCAGGCGCTGGCGCTCGATCTCCAGCGACCGGGTTTCCTGCTCCGCCGCGATGCGTTCGGCCGCCAATTGCCGTTCGCGGGCGATGCGCGCCGCCTCGGTCGCGCGCTGAGCCGCGATCTCAGCTTCCTCCAGCGCCTGAGTGCGCTGGATCTCCAGCGCGCGGACCTCGCGGTCGGACCGGATCCGATCGGAATTGACCTGGTTCTCCTGGGCGATCCGCAGCTTCTCCGTCGCCTCACGCGCAGCGATGCCAGCCTCTTCGATCTCCCGGTCCCGGGTGATCTCGCGACGCCGGGTTTCCTCGTCATTGGCGATACGGGCGTCGGTCAGCACGCGCTCCTGCGCCAGGCGGGCGCGCTCGGTTTCCTCGCGTGCCGCGATCTCTGCCTGCTCGACCTGCCGCTGGCGCTCGATCTCGCGCCGCTGGTTTTCTTCTTCGGTCGAGATGCGCGTTTCGGTGACGGTGCGTTCCTGCTCCAGACGGGCCTTCTCGGTCAGCTCTCGGGCGCGGATCTCTTCTTCCTGGATGGCACGCTGCCGGGCAATCTCGCGCCGTTGCGTCTCTTCCTCGCTAGAGATGCGCGTCTCGGCGATGGTCCGTTCCTGGGCGATGCGGACCTTCTCCACCTCCTCGCGCGATGCGATCTCAGCAGACTCGACCGCCTGCTGGCGTTCGATCTCCCGCTCACGGATTTCGCGCTCCGACGTTATGCGCGCGGACGTGATCGACTGGTCGTTGGAGATGCGATAGCGCTCGATCTCTTCACGGGCGGAGATTTGGGCATGTTCCGCTTCCGTCTCACGCAGCGATCGTTCCCGTGCCAGTTCCGCCCGCTGGATAGCGCGGCGGATCTCCACATCGCGCTCCTGTTCCAGCCGTGCGGTCTCGCTTTCGCGCTCGATGTTCAGCGCTTCCTTTTCCGCCTCGAGGTTGCGGGTGCGGATCTGGATCATCGAGTCCTGCTCGATATCGTTTCTTGTTTTCCGCCGGGCCTCGATGTCCTCGATGATCTTGGTCAGGCCTTCCGCATCGAACCGGTTCGACGGGTTGAAGTACTCCAGGTCCGTCTGGTCGAGATCGGTGATGGCGACCGATTCCAGCTCCAGCCCGTTCTGGGCGAGCGCTTCGGCCGCGGCTTCCTTCACCCGCGAGACATAGTCGCCGCGCTGCTCGTGCATTTCCTCCATGGACATCTCGGAAGCGACGGAGCGCAGGGCAGAGACATATTTGCCGGAGAGGAGGGCGTGCAGCTGTTCCTGCACCATCGTGCGGCGGCCGAGGGTCGACGCGGCCAGCGACACCGCCTCCTTCGTCGACTTCACGCGGACATAGAATTCGGCCTCGATATCGACCCGCATCCGGTCTTTGGTGATCAGCGCATCGTCGCGCGACCGGATCACCTCCATCTGCAGGACGTTCATGTTGACCGGCGTCACCTCGTGGATGATCGGCAATACGAACGCCCCGCCGCTGATCACCACCCTTTCGCCGAACAGACCGGTCCGGACGAAAGAGACTTCCTTCGACGATCGGTGATAGAGCCAGTTCACCAGATAGACGATGATCGCAATGACGACGACCGCCACGATCAGCCAGAGGATCAGTTCCCCGATCAATTGACCTGACATCGTTCCCTTCCTCCCAAGGCGGCACGTCCTCGCCGCATGTCTCCGGTGTCGGCTTCTCCGGCCCTTACCGTCCGATCTTCTTGAACTTCCGCGTCTGCTCCGTCAGCGCCACTTCCACCGGCAGGCGCTCCATCGACGAGGCGCCGTAGAAGCCGTGGCAATTCTCCGTATTGCGCAGGATGAAGTCGGCATCCGCCGGCTCCGCCACCGGCCCGCCATGGACCAGCACGATGGCATCACTGTTGACCCTCAGCGCGGCCTCTGCCCAGCGGTCGACGATCGCCGGGCAGTCCGCCAGCGTCAGCGCCGTTTCCGCGCCGATGGACCCGCCGGTCGTCAGGCCCATATGGCAGACGATGATGTCGGCACCGGCCTTGGCCATGGCCGTCGCATCGTCTTCGGAAAACACGTACGGCGTGGTCAGAATGTCCTTGGCGTGGGCCTTGGCGATCATGTCGACCTCGAGGCCGTAGGACATGCCGGTCTCTTCCAGGTTGGCCCGGAAGGTGCCGTCGATCAGGCCGACGGTCGGGAAGTTCTGGACACCGGAGAAGCCCGCCGCGATCACCTGGTCGAGGAACACGTCCATCAGCCGGAACGGGTCGGTGCCGTTCACGCCCGCCAGCACCGGCGTGTGCCGCACCGCCGGCAACACCTCGTTCGCCATGTCCAGCACGATCTGGTTGGCGTCGCCGTAGGCCATCAGGCCGGCCAGCGAGCCGCGGCCCGCCATGCGGTAGCGGCCGGAATTGTAGATCACGATCAGGTCGATCCCGCCGGCCTCTTCGCATTTCGCCGACAGGCCGGTCCCGGCCCCGCCGCCGATGATCGGCGTTCCGTCGGCCACCATGGTGCGGTACTTGTCGAGAAGCGCTCGCCGCTCAAACCGGGGCATCAGGGTCTCCCTGCTTTCGGCACTGTCGTTGATCCGTTCCGGCCCCTGCCGTTGCGCCGCCGCGGACTGCCGTGCAGCGACCGGAAGGCGGCGACAACCTCCGCCGTGAACGCCGGATCGTTGATGTTCTCCGGCCGGCGGATCAGCCGGCGGTTCGTGGTCTGCCGCACGGTCTGTTCCAGTGCGGTGAACAGGGCCGCATCGGCTTCGCGGTCGTGGAAGGCCTGGCCCGGCGCATCCAACAGCGACACCCCGCCTTCCGGCAGGAAGAAGATGACGGGGCCGTCCATCCGATTGAGCCGCTCGCCGATCCAGCGGCCCATAGCCGCGTTTTCCTCCGGCGTGGTGCGCATCAGCGTGACTTGCGGATTGTGCTGGTAGAACTGGCGGTCGCGGTATTGCTCCGGCACGGTTTCGGGCGGGCCGAAATTGACCATGTCGAGCGCGCCGCAGGCGCCGATATAGGGCATGCGCGACCGGATCACGGCACCGAACCTGTCTTCGGTCGCCGGGAAGACACCGCCCATCATCATGTCGCAGATCTCGGTCGTCGTGAGATCGATCACGCCGGCCATGGCCCCGGAATCGATCAGCTTTTCCATCGACTGGCCGCCGATACCGGTGGCGTGGAAGACCAGGCATTCATAGTCCGCTTTAAGCGCGGCGGTGATCTGCTGCACCGCGGGCGTGGTGACGCCGAACATGGTCAGGCCGACGGCCGGACGGTCGGCGGCGGCCGGTGCGGGCGCTTCCGGCTGGCGGTGCTTCACCATGCCGATCATGGCCTGCGCACCGTTCGTCAGCACCTGGCGCGAGATCGAATTCAGGCCCTGAACATCCGTCACCGAATACATCATCATGATGTCTGCGGGCCCGACATACGGGCGGGTATCGCCCGACGCGACCGTCGAGATCATGATCTTGGGCACGCCCACGGGCAGCATCCGCATGGCAGGGGCGGCAATGGCGGTACCGCCGGATCCCGCAGCCGAGATGACGCCAGCGATGTTCGACTGCTGCCGCATCCACGCCTGCAGCGCTTCCGTCATGCCGGCGACGGAGGTGCCGCGATCGCCGGTGAAGACGCCGTTCGGCCCGCGCCGATGGAAGGCTGCGATCTGGTGCGGCGGCACATCGGCGTAGGACTTCCGGTCCGACGAGGTCGAGACATCGACGAGCCGTGTGCGCAACCCGGCCTCGACAAGCTGGTCGCGGATGAACTTCAGCTCATCGCCCTTGGTGTCGAGCGTGCCGATGACCATCACCACGGGTTCGCCCGAGGCGGATAGCGGCCGCAGCGTGACGGTGGATCGGCGTTCGGGCGTCGTGAGCACCGGCAGGCTGGTCATCAGCCGCGCATCGGCCTCGATCTTCGCGGCCGGCACCGGCGGCGACCATCGCGTGGGAACCTTCGGGTTGGAGACATAGACCTTGCGTGGTCCCCTGCGCCGCTGTTTCTCCTCAGGCAGCGGGCGGCCGGCATCCTCAGGGATGTCCTCGTCCCCTTCGTGGGCATGGCGCCCGACGCCGAGCAGGCGCTGCTGCAGATCACGGTCGGCGGCAAGGCGGCCGGAATCCATGACCCGGTTGATCTGCCCGTTGATCATGATGGCCGTCTTTTCGGAGACCTCGGTCGCGACGCCGATGTTCTGCTCGATGATCAGCACCCCCAAATCCGGCTGCTGGCCGAGCTGCAGCAGGATTTCCTCCACCTGCGCGACGATGACCGGTGCTAGGCCCTCGGTCGGCTCGTCCATCACCAGCAGGCGCGGGTTCAACAAGAGCGCGCGGGAGATGGCGAGCATCTGCTGTTCGCCACCGGAGAGCTGGCCGCCCCGGCTCGATTTCCGCTCGGCCAGGCGCGGGAAGGTGTCGTAGATGCGCTCGACCGACCAGGCGCTCGCCGACGGGCGCGCGATCATTCTCAGATGCTCTTCCACCGTCAACGACGGCCACAGGCGCCGGCCTTGGGGCACGTAGCCGACACCGCGATGGGCGATCTGGGTCGGGCCGAGCCGTGTCAGCTCTTGTCCGGCGAACCGGATGCTGCCGCTGGCGACCGGCACAAGGCCCATGATCGCCTTGCACAGCGTGGTCTTGCCCATGCCGTTGCGCCCGACCACCGACAGATTGCCGTGCTGAAGCGTAAGATTGACGCCCTGCAGGGCATGGGACGCGCCGTAATAGACGTTGAGGTTGCGCACCTCCAGCATGGCGGCGCCGGGGGTCGGCGGGTTCGCAGCAAAGCGCCGAAGGTCAGCCATTGGCGCCTCCGAGATAGAGCTGCTGAACCTCTTCGTCGCCCTCGATCTCCTGCGGCAGCCCTTCCTTGAAGACCCGGCCGTTGTGCATCATCGTCACGCGCTCGACGACGCGCAGCGCCACGTCCATGTCGTGCTCGATGATGATATAGCCGATATGGTCGGGCAGGGAGGTCAGGATCTCGATCAGCTCGGCCCGTTCCGTCGGCGACAGGCCGGCGGCGGGTTCGTCGAACAGGATGAACCGAGGGGCGCCGGAGAGTGCCAGCGCGATCTCAAGCTGGCGCTGCTGGCCGTAGGCCAGTTCCGAGACAAGCCGGTCGCGGCTGTCGGTCAGGTGGACCGCATCCACAAGGTCGGACGCCGTCTGCATCAGCACATCGTCGCGGCCCGGCCGGATCATCGAGAAGCGGCCGCGCGAGACGCCGCGGCATGCCAGATAGACGTTGTCCAGAACGCTCAGGCCCCGGAAGAGCAGCGAGATCTGGTAGGTTCGCCTCAGGCCCCGCCGGATGCGCTCATGCGCCGGGAAGTCGGTGATGTCCTCGCCGAAGAAGCGGATCGTGCCCGATGTGGGCAGGAAATCGCCGGTGATGCAGTTGAAGAGCGTCGTCTTGCCGGCACCGTTTGAGCCGAGGACGGCGTGCCGTTCGCCCGGCCGGATCGACAGGGTGACGTCGGCGAGCGCCGTCAGCGCACCGAACATGCGGGTAACGCCGCGCAGCTCCAGCGCGTTGCCCGTGCTCCGGGAGGAGAGGCGTTCGGCAACCGACCGCATCAGTCTTCGCCCCCCTGGCCGGCCAGGTCCGTGGTCTCCCTTCGCCGCCAACGGCTGCGCCAGCGGTCCCAGAGGCCCAGCACCCCATCGGGAGAGAAGAACACGATCAGAAGGAAGCCCAACCCGATCAGCAGCTTGAAGCGCTCGCCGGCCAGGCCGATCGCGACCAGCACGTCCAGCGCGAAGATCGACAGCACGACAAAGATCAGGGCGCCGATGAAGGGGCCGATCGGCCGTCCCAGCCCGCCGACCACGGCAATGACTAGGATGTTGATGACCCAGGGGATGCCGTTGGAATCCGGCGAGATCTGCGTGTTCTGCCAGACCAAGAGGATGCCGCCGATGGCGGCCAGCAGGGCTGCGAAAGCGTAGGCCGCAATGCGGTGGGCGGTCACGTTGAACCCGAGAGCCGCCATGCGTCTGGGGTTGTCGCGCACGCCCTGCAAGGCCAGCCCGAAGGGCGAGCGGGCGACATAGGCGACGGCGAGATAGCAGAGCGTCGCAATACCCAAAGACAGATAATAGAAGGCCGTGGGGTGGCCCCAGTCGACCCCCAGGAAGACGGGCGGCAGGACCCCGTTGAACCCGGTAAATCCGTTGAAGATCGCGTAGTTCTGGCGGGTGAAGTAGAAGAACGCCGACGCGATCGCCAGCGTGATCATGATCGTGTAGATGCCCTCCGTCCGCACCGCCAGCGCGCCGGAGATGGTGCCGAAGACGATCGCGATCAGGATCGCGACAGGGGCCGCTAGCCACCAGGGCCAGCCGAGGCTGATATCGGTGATGGCGCTGGTGCCGAGTATCGCCAACATGTAGCCGGCAAGGCCCGCGACCGACATCTGCACCAGGCTGACCATGCCGCCATAACCCGCCAGGAACATCAGGCTGAGCGCGATGATGCCGAGGATGAACGCCCAGGCGAAGATCTGATTCTGGATGAACTCGCTGGCGAAGGCCGGCACGAACAGCAAGAACAGGATCAAGAGCCAGGTGGCTGGATGCAGCCGATCGAACCAGTAGGCGACGGTATTGGGTGTCTGCGCGCCGCGCCCCTGCTGTTCCAACACGGCCATCCCGCAGCCCCCTATCGGCCCAACAGGCCCTGCGGGCGAAACGCCAGCACGAGCACCATGATGAGGAACGTCAGCACGACGGAATAGGTCGGGACGTAGACGGATCCCAACTGCTCAGCCAGGCCGATCAGCAACGCCCCCAGTGCTGCGCCGGGGATCGACCCCATGCCGCCAACGATGACGACGATCAGAGACGCGAGCAGGATGCGTGTGTCTTCGCCCGGCTGAAGCGACTGGAACGTTCCACCCACGACCCCGGCAAGGCCCGCAAGCCCGGCACCGAAGGCGAAGACTGCCACGAAGACGAGCTGCACGCGCACGCCGGTCGCCGCCAGCATGTCGCGGTCGTCGACGCCGGCGCGGACCAGCATGCCGATGCGGGTCCGGTTCAGCGCCAGCCACATGCCGATGCCGATGACGATCGCCGCCAGCAGGATCAACGCGCGGACGGAAGGGTACTTGATGTAGACGACCTCGCCGCTGGACCGGATCCCCGAGATGAATGGCGTGGTCACCGGTCCGGACAGCCAGTCGGGCGCCCAGATCTGATAGAAGTCGCCACCCCAGATCCACAGGATGATGTCGGCAAGGACGATCGAGATGCCGATCGTCACCATCGTCTGCCGCAGTTCCTGGCCTTCCATGCGCCGGAATACGACGATCTGGAGGGCGATGCCGATCAACCCGATCGCTATGAAGGCCACCAGGAAGCTCAGGTACCAAGAGCCGGTGGCATCGGAGATCTCGAAGCCGATATAGCCGCCAAGAAGATAAAGCGAACCATGCGCGAGGTTGACGTTGCGCATCAGCCCGAAGATCAATGTGAAGCCGCTGGCGACCAGGAAGTAAAGAGCACCCTGGGTAATGCCATTCAGGATGGCATTGACGAATGTCCTCTTGTTGCTGTCGCCCATCAGCTTTTCCAGCCATTCGGGCCAGATGGCGAAAATCATCCAGAGGAAAATGACGACGGCAACCAGGATCACGAGCGCCCACAACGGGTTGCGCTGTATGAACCGCCTCATCTTGCGCCACGCTCCTGAATGGGCGCGCACGAGCAGGTGCCGGCACTGCCGATCGACTGCGTCATCGACGGACGCATCTCCTCCCGCGGATGCGGATCAGCCCGTTCCGTCGGGCCTTCACCGCCATCCCAATCCCGTCTGTTCGCAGTTACGGTTGAACTGCTTGCCGCCCGGTCCGGTTCAGCCGGACTTGCGGGCCGTAAAGGTTGAATTATGGCGGCTTCTCGCGTCCGCGCGTATCACTCAGTCTGTTTCCTGCAGGGCCTGGAGGCCCCGGGACGCTACAGGATCACGCATGCAGCACTTGTGCGGCCCGGCGATAGCCGCTGGGCGCCATGCCGGCATTGGCCGCAAAGAACCGGGTGAACCCGCTCTGCGACGGAAAACCAAGCTCATAACTCAGCTCGGTCACCGAGATGTTCGTTCCGATCAACTGGTCGATCGCGCGCTCGATCAGCAGGGTATTCATGAAGAGCTGCGGCGTGATGCCCATCTGCTGGCGGAACAGCTTGTAGAAATGCGGCCGCGACAGGCCAGCCTCGCGTGCAATCCCGTCCAGGCGGACATCCGCCGTCGGGTTCTCGCTCATCAACTTGATGGACTTGCGGACCCGGAAATCGCTGATGCCGCGCCGGTCGGCAGCGGTGTAGGCGACGGGTGCCGTGTCCCAGCTCTGTTCAAAGCTCTCCCGGATCAGCTCGTAAAGATAGCCGTCAAACAGCGCCGTTCCGCGCGGGTCCAGCAGCAGTTCCACGACGATCCTGATCTGCCGCGCAAGAATGCGGTTGATCTCGATATGTGGCCGGCCAAAGGTCAGCGCCGATTTCGCGGTGCGGCCGTGCTGTAGAAACCACAGCGGCTTTATGTAGAGTACCAGATAGTCGTATCCGTACCCTGTTTCCGGCGGATAGAACGCGTGCGGGTCCCACGAATTGATGGCAAGCCCATAGCCGGTATCCACCAGATGATCGATCTGATTGATCGCCACGCGTGACATCGGCCCGTTCAGCTGGAAGATCAGATGACCTTCGCGATGGGCGTGGGTCGTAATGGGCCGGTCGAGATGATAGATCGACACACGGCCGAAATTGCCGTGATACACGGCGACAGCCTTACTCAACGCTCCCTCCATTGCCCGCCTCTCTCGTGCGGGCTTGGTCGATAGTATCGGCAAGGTTTGCGGTCAGGACAATGACTTGTTGGATGTAGCCGATCGTGGCTCTGCGGTGCTTCCGGCGCGGCGACGGCCGGAGGGGCCGGGCGGCGGTTGCCGCCCGGCCCCCTTTCGATCCTAAAAGCGGGTATCAAAGACCGCCGGTCCCCGCTCACTCGTAAGCGCGGCACTCCGGAATATCGCGGGACGGCAGGCCGATCGAGGCGAAGACCGCAGGGTCATAGCCCAGGGTCTGGTTGACGCCCTCGACGATCGAGACGACTTCGGTCACCAGATTACCGTCGGCATCCTCCACCACTTCGGTGACGAAGTTGGTGCCGACCGCCTGGCGGTTGTCATCCAGCGTGATCAGGCCGTTGGGGGCCTCCAGCTCCATGGTGGCAAGCGCCTCCCGGAACGCCGCGTGCCCATCGCTCAGATCGCCGTCGACCGCGTTCAGTGCGTTGATCACCGCATTGGCGGAGTTGTAGTAGGCGGTGGCCAGCAGTGACGGGAAGCGATCCGGATACATCTCCTGGAACTCGGCGACATAGGCCTGCCAGTTCTCGTCTTCCCACGTGTCGCCCTGCGGGCCCGACGCCGGCGTTCCGATCAGGGCTTCCTTGGCGCGGCCGCGCGACTGCAGGACCGTCTGATCGACCATGATGGTGCCGCCGATCAGGTTGGCGTCGCCGCCGGCCTGCTGATACTGGTTCAGGAAGTTCACCGCGTCGCCGCCGCCCAGGCCGAGATAGATCGCATCGACATCGTCGGGAAGGGAGGCGATGATCGAGGCGAAATCGCTGGTGCCCAGCGGCACCCAGAAGCGCTCCGATATCTCGCCGCCGGCCGCGCAGAATTCCAGCGCAAGACCGAACACCTGCGTGTAGGTGAACGAATAGTCTTCCGCGATGGTAACGATATTGCGGTAGCCCTTCTCTTCATAGAGATAGTCGCCGAGGCCGACCGACCACTGGGCTCCGTCCATGTTGAACCGGAAGAAGTTGTCGGCGGGGGTGACGTAAGTTGTCTCCTGCGCACCGGACGAACCGTTGATGAACGTCATCTGCGGCTGGGTCTTGGCATAGTCGCGGATCGCGATGCCTTCGGAGCCTGAGAGCGGGCCGATGACGATGTCGACGCCATCCTGCTCGACCAGTTTGCGCGCAGCGCGCACGGCGGAATCCGGGCTGGCGTCGGTGGCTGCAATGATGATCTCGATGGGCCGGCCTCCGGCTTCATAGCCGGCCTGCTCCATGGCCATTTCCAGGCCGCGGATGCCGTCTTCGCCGAGAACGGTGTATGTACCTTCCAGGGTCGCCATGACGCCGATGGTCAGCGTCTCTTGGGCGTGAGCGTTGGCAGCAAAAGCGAATGCGCCGACTGCGGCTGCAGTCGTCAGCCAGTTCCTCATGGGTCCGTTCCTCTCCTAGATCATTGTCGGACGCGCATCCGAAGCCGGTCCCACGGGTCTCCGCCCGATTGCCGACCTGTCCGGCCAATGGATCGGTCCAGACCGAAGCATAGCTTGAAATGCATGGGCGGCATCCGATCGGAGCGTCCCGCCATAACGCTCAGTCTCTTTATTCGGCTTGGTTCGGCCCTGGGGGCGGCGGTGCCGGCCCTCCGCCGCGCCGTCAACCTCTGGCGATTTGCCTGAGGGCGGCGTCGCGCGCTGCGTTGACGTAGGCACGCGTTGCGACCTCGGCCCGCGCCGGATCACGCGCTTCGACGGCGGCGACGATCTCAGAGATCTCTCTGACGCTGCAGCTTATGCGGCCCGGCTCGGACATGGCCAGCACGCGCAGCCGGCTGATGCGGGCGTGCAGTGTTTCGAGAATGTCGGCGGCCACCGTGTTGTCCGCGCCGACAACCAGCACGCCATAAAAGTGGCGCATGATGACGACGAGATCGTCGATGTCATTCGCCGCGGCCGCCGCGGCAACTTCGGGCGCCAAGGCGACGAGTTGCGTCACCTCAATGTCCGCGGCGTTGCGTATGAAGTCCTTAACCAGCAGGACCTCCAGCTCCGCGCGCAGATCATAAATCTCCCGCGCCGTCTTTGCCGTCAGCTCCGCCACGCGCGGGCCGCGATGGGCTGCGACCTGCACCAACCGGTCCGCCTCCAACTGGCGGATCACCTCGCGCACGATGGAGCGGCTGACGCCGAGAGCCGCGCACATCTCCCGCTCGATCAGGCGGGTTCCCGGCGGCAGACGTCCGGAGATGATTGCGTCCTTCACTGTCTCCAGTGCCTGCTCGCGCATCAGCGGCGGCGGTTCGGGCCGCGCAAGGGCAGCCGCGAGCGCGCCCGCTTGCGTCTCGGTCTCCGCGGCTGCGCGGCGGGGCTCGCTCATGCGGATCCGCCGAGTGTGACGACGACATTGCCGGACGCACCCGCCTCGACAGCTTCGTGCGCTGCCGCTGCGGCGTCGAGCGGGAAAGCGTCGGCGATGTCGGGACGCAGGAGGCCGCGCGCCAGCAGCGCGCCGATCGTCTGGGCGGCGGCGTCCCGCTGGGATGGTGTCAGCTTGCCGCCCTGCACAAAGCTCAGCCGCGCCCCCTTCAGGGCGAAGGCGTAGTAGTCGAGCACGGGCGTCTTGTCCGATGTCGACGAATAGGCGGCGACGGTGCCGTGTTCAGCTAAGGCCGCAGCGTCGACTGCCTGATTGGCGGCAAAGTCCACGTCGACGATCCTTGCCGCGCCGCGTCCCCCCGTGACCTCCAGAACTGCCCCGGCTACATCGTCGGCATGGCGATCCAGCACAAGGTCGGCCCCTTTCGCCCGCGCCGTAGCTCGGCCCTGCTCCGATCCCGCCGTGGCCACCACCGTTGCGCCATTCCACGCTGCTAGCTCAACGCAGACGCGTCCGACGGCGCCGCCGCCGCCATGGATCAGCACCGTCTGGCCGGTCACCGGCCCGTCGGCCAGCACGGCCAGCCAGGCAGTAAAGGCCGGTACGCCGAGGGACGCGCCAGCCGCGAACTCTATGTCCGCGGGAAGCGGGATCGCCCAATTCTGTCCCACAACAACCTTCTCCGCCGCCGTGCCGCGGAACGGAGGCGCGCGCAATACGTAGACGCGCTCGCCGATCCGCCCCTCCGAAACGCCCGGCCCGACTGCGTCGATGATGCCGGCGCCGTCGCTGTGGGGGGTAACGCCGCCTTCAGCCGGCAAGGCACCGAGCCAGCCGGACCGCTTCTTCGTGTCGTGCGGATTGACGCCAGAGGCGTACACCGCAACGCGCACCTCACCAGGGCCGGGCACCGGGTCCGCATCCTCGACGACTTGCAGAACCTCATGCGCCGGGCCGCACCGGAAGTAACGCAGCGCCCGCATCAGGCTTGCTCCGCCAGACGCAGGATCGCCAGGGCTTCAGCCTGGGCTCGGGGAATGAAGGTGTCGAGGTCCACATACTCCTCCGGACTGTGGGCGTTTGCGCCGACCGGCCCGGTGGCGCACACGGTCGGAATTCCGAGACTGGCGGTGATACCGGAATCTGCGCAGGAGCGGGTGAACTCCGCCCCGGTGGTGTGCCCGAGCTCGCGCGCGGCTGCCATATAGAGCTCAACCAATGCCAGGTTGTCCACCGTCTCCACAACCGGAAGGAAGCCGCCCAGCCGCTCCAGTGTGCCGGAAAGGCCGTCACGGGCGCAGGTCTCTGCGATTGCGCGAATCTCTCGCTCCAGCCGTTCGCCCGTCTCCTGCTCCGCGAAGCGAAGGTCGATCTGCGCCTCACAGAAGGGCGCGATGGTGTTGACCGATTGGCCGCCCGATATCAGACCTACGCTCACCGTCACGTCCGGGTCCGGCGTGGTCAGCCCATGCCAGGCCAGGATCTTGCGCGCCATCTCCTCGATCGCGCTGCGGCCCTTGTGGGGGTCGAGCCCGGCATGGGCCGGACGGCCGGTCACGGTCGCGCGAAAGAAGGTCCCGCCGCGCCGGCCCTTTACGACATTGCCACTCTCACGGCCCGGCTCGGCATTGAAGACCGCGCGGGCGGCCTTAGCCACGGCCTCGATCGCGGCACGACCGTTGGGGGAGCCGATCTCCTCATCCCGGGTGTAGAGGGCGACAACGGGCAACGGTGCCGTACCGGCAGCCTGAAAGCCGGCCACCAGAAACGCGTTCATCACCAGTCCGGCCTTCATGTCGGCGACCCCAGGGCCGCGACCCCGGCGACGGCCGTCTCGCATCTCGACCGTAAAGGGTCGCCGACCGGCTTCGCCCCTCGGAAACACCGTGTCCATATGGCCCATCAGCAAGACATGACCGGCCTCGCCTTCCGGGCCAGCGCGGGCGGCCAGGCAATCGCCCCCGGGTGTCGTTACGTCGCGGGTTTGGACCCCGTGCTCGGCGAAGAAAGCGGCAAGGCGTGCGCGCACGGCCTCGACGCCCTCGGCGTCGCGGGAGCCGCTGTCGATGTTCACAAGGTCGGCCAGCAGAGCTTCCATCTGAGGGCCCTGGTCGGCCAACCAGTCCAAAACGGCACGGCCTGCGTGCATCCCTTCCTCCCATTCTGTGCACCGCTGTCAGGGCGCGGCGGTCTGGTGATTTTTGCATTGAGCACGCTGTCGAGTGTTGTCATCATACGGTCAGATTGTCTGACAAAAAAAGAGGCTTCCATGTCGGCCGAGGTGATTGGGGAGGTTTCCGCCGCGCGCGTCCGGGCGCATGTCGAGCACATCGTCACGGAGATTCCGCACCGGGCCGCGGGGTCGCCCAACGGCCGGCGGATGGCCGAATACTCCCGCGATGCGTTGGTCGAAGCGGGGGTTGCCGACGCTCGCATTCATGAGCTTCCGGCCATCGTCAGCTTTCCGGAGCATGCGGAATTCCGTCTTGAAGCCCCGCGCAACGTCTCCATCCCCGCGAATACCCTGGGGCACAGCACCGAGACCCTGGCGGAGGGCGTGCGCGGTGAACTGGTCTATGTCGGATCCGGCGCCTTCTCCGACTACGAAGGGATCGACGTCCGCGGCAAGATCATCCTGACGGAGCTGTCGTATTCCCCGGCGCGGCACGAAAAACAGCGCATCGCCGCGATGAAGGGTGCCATCGGCGCGGTGATGATGAACTGGGGCCATCCGGAGAACGACGCCGTGCCCTTCGGCTCCGTCAAGCCGGCCTGGGGCGTGCCGACGCCGGAGACCCATCGCACCGAGATGCCGGAGATCCCGTGCATCGGCATCTCCCGTGTCGCCGGCCTGGAGCTCAAGGAACTGGCGCTGAGGGGCGAGGCGCGGGTGTGGTTCCGCGCCCATGTCACCAACGGATGGCGGCCCGTCCAGATCACCGTCGGCGAGATCGCTGCCGGTGCGGGCAGCCCCGAGGCCGACGATTTCGTGCTGCTGGGCGGCCACCAGGATAGTTGGCCGGGTGAGGCCGCCACCGACAACGCGGCCGGCAATGCCTGCATGATCGAGCTGGCGCGTGCCTTCAATGCCCGCCGCGGCGAGCTCAGGCGCGGCATCATGGTCGGCTTCTGGACGGCGCATGAGACCGGCACCATGTCGGGGTCGACTTGGTTCGCCGACCACTATTGGGACCGGCTGCGGGCGAACGCCGTGGCCTATCTGCAGATCGACCAGCCGGGTTGCGTCGGCACGACGCGCTGGGCAACGGCCTCGAATGCCGAGCTGAAGGCCTTCCATCAGCGGATCGAGCCCCAGTTCCTGAACGGGCGCGAGAATGTCTGGCATCGCGCGGCCAAGAACGGCGACGCGTCGTTCTTCGGCATGGGCGTGCCCATGTTCCACGGCGAAGGCGCTTTCACCGAGGCGGAGCTGAAGGCGACGGCGCTCGCTAACCTCGGCTGGTGGCATCACTCCGTTGAAAACCGCTTGGACAAGCTGGACTGGTCGTGGATCGAGACGCATATGGAGATCTACGCCGCCTGGCTGTGGGAACTGGCGACCGCCCCGGTCCTGCCGTTCCGTTTCGTGCCGGTGGCGGAGCAGATCGCAACCCGGCTGGACCAGCTTGCCGGCCCGGGCGCGGCCGTCGGCCTCGGGGGTGTGCGGGAAAGGACCGACATCTTTGCCAGATCCGCGGCCCGGCTTGACGCCGAAGCGGAGGCCTGGGGGGCGCGGTTCGCCAAGGGTGAGGGCGATGACGATGCGGCGCGGTTGCTGAACCGCACGATGAAGCGCCTGAGCCGCATCCTTGTGCCACTGCAGAGCCAGGTGAAGGGCTCGTACGCACAGGATCCGTACGGCTTCACGCCGCAGACCACGATGCTGCCCTGTCTTTATGAACTCCCGTCGCTGGAGACAACAGAGGACGGGCCGGACCGCTGGATGCTGGAAACACAGCTGGTGCGTGACCGCAATCGCGTGGCCGACGGAGTCGGCGATGCGACGGCAGCCATCGACGACGCGCTGACGGCGCTGGGTTCGTAGCAAGCATGGCCGGGCGGCGCATCTTCTACCAGCTGGTCGCACCGCTCGCCGTCACGGTCGGGCCGGCGGAACCGCGGCGGCGCGCGAACTTCTTGGCCGCCAATGCGATGCCCGGCACTGCCGTAGAGGTGCGCTCAGCAGCCCGTGCCCGTGACGGCATCGAAGGCGCTTGGGACGCCATTGAAGCGGGCCCAGCAATCGTCCGGGGCATCGTCGCCGGAGAACGGGAAGGGTTCGACGCCGCGATTGTCGGCTGCTTTTCCGACCCGGCGCTGGATGCGGTACGGGAGGCCGTGTCGATCCCGGTCGTCGGCCCTGGGGCCGCATCGGTTCTGCTCGCGCTGCAAACCGCCGACCGCTTCTCGATCCTCTCGCCTGGCTCAGGCGGTGGCTCGCGAACGCGCGCGTTCCTGCGCGCCCTGGGGCTGGAACAGCGCCTCGCCTCGGTGCGCGGCGTCGGCATGACCGTGCCGGAAATGGCACGCGCGGCGCAGGAGGGCACGCTCGATGCCGCCATCGACCGCATCGCTGAACCGGCGCATGCGTGCGTCGGGGAAGACGGTGCTGAGGCGCTGATCTTCGGCTGCATGAGTATGGCGTTCCTGGACCCTACGCCGGCAATTGCCGAGCGCGTGCGGGTCCCGGTCGTCAACCCGGTGCTGGCGGCGCTCCGCACAGCGGAGACGCTGGCCTCCCTCGGCCTCACCCACAGCCGGCGGCGCTGGCCGCAGGCCGAGGACCGTCCCCTCGTCGGGCTCGACCCCGGCGAGGCAACCCATGGCCAACAGATGGAGGCACGGAAATGAGAACGCTGACAGGAGCCGCCGTCGCGGCGGCTCTCGCGATGCTGCCCGTCGCTGCGGCAGCGGATACCGACGAGATCGTCTGGGGCGATACGCTCCCCTCCGGCCTCGATCCCCATGTCGTCTACGACGTGCCGATGCAGTTCTACATGCTGAACGTCTATGACGGGCTCTATCGCTATGTCGGCAATCCGCCGGAGCTGACGCCCTGGCTGGCGGAGAGCCACGAGGTGAGCGATGACGGCCTGCAATGGACCTTCACGCTGAAGGAGGGCGTGACGTTCCATGACGGCTCGGCCCTGACGGCCGACGACGTCGTCTATTCGTTCCAGCGGCTTCTGACGATGGGTCGTGGCCCCTCCGGCGCCTTTCTGCCGGTACTGGCACCCGAAGGTGTGGAGAAGGTGGACGACCTGACCGTCTCCTTCACCCTCAGCCAGGCTTATGCGCCGTTCCTTGCGGCGATCCCGCTGGTGGCGATTGTCAACCAGGATGCGGTGGAAGCCAATGTCGTGGATGACGATTGGGGCTCCGGCTGGCTGACCTCGAACGGTGCGGGGTCGGGCGCCTACATCCCCGATGCGGAGACCTACATCCCGCAGGAGAAGCTGGACCTCGAGATCAACCCCGACCACTTCTGGGGCTGGGACGATAATGCGGACCCCATCGAGATCGTCCGTGCCTATCCGGTGCAGGAGACCTCGACCCGCGTTCTCGCGCTGATCAACGGCGACATCGACGCCACCGACAGTTACCTGCCGACCGATCAGGTCGAGCGGGTCGAGGCGGCCGAGGGCGTCGGCGTCGCAAGCGACGAGTCCATGCGGATCATGATCATCCGCATGAACAACCAGCGCGCACCGTTCGACAACGAGAACTTCCGCAAATGCGTGAGCCACGCCTTCGACTATGAGGCGTTCATCGACGTCGTGCTCGGCGGCTTCCCGGAGCGCAATGCCGGCCCGCTGCCGGGCAATCTCTGGGGCGCACCCGCCGATCTTGAGCCCTACAGCTACGACCTGGAAGCAGCGGCAGAATACTGCGATGCGGCCCGCGACGAGGGCGCGGAGCTTGACCGGCCGCTTGAGATCCACATCCAGTCCGCACTGGAGCAGACGACCCAGGCGGCCGAGATTCTGCAGGCCGGCATGGCGGCCGTCGGCGTGACTGTCGAACTGGTGGCCTCCACCTGGCCGACGCTCACCAGCGCCGCCGGCTCGGTGGAGACGACGCCGGACATGTGGGTGCACTGGGTGTCGACCTATTTCGTCGATCCGGAAAACTGGATCGGCCAGATGTACGACACGACGTTCGCTGGCACCTGGAAGGCCTCGTCGTGGTACGCGGACGAGCGGGTGGACGAGCTGCTGCAGGCCGCCCGGGCGGAGACCGATCGCGATGTCCGCACCGGCTACTATGAAGAGGCGTCGCGGATCATCGTCGCGGACGCGGCCGATATCTGGATCTACAATACGGTCCAGCTCCGCGGTCTCAGCGACCGCCTGCAGGGCTACAATTTCTCGCCGGTCGGGTCCGGCGGCGAACTGCGCTGGATGTCGGTGACCGACTGACCCCAACCCGGTGGCGGGGCGTGGCCGCTCGCGCCCCGCCGCACCGGAAGCGTAGGATCGCATGGCCCTTTTCATCGTTCGCCGTGTGTTGATGATCGTCCCGATCCTGCTCGGGCTGTTGCTGTTGACCTTCGGCATGCTGCGCTTGGCGCCGGGCGATCCGGCAGCGGCGATCGCCGGCGACAACGCAACGCCCGAACAGATCGCGGCGATCCGGGAGGATCTGGGCCTCAACCGGCACCTGATCGTGCAGTTCGCGGACTATGCGTGGAACGCGGCACAGGGCGATTTCGGCGTCTCCGCCTATTCCAACCGCGCCGTGGGGCTGGACATCGCCCAGCGCCTGCCGGCGACGCTTGAGCTCACCTTCGCCGCCCTGGTGATCGCGGCCGTCGGCGGCATTGTGATCGGGGCGCTGACCGGTGCCTGGTACAACTCGTCCTTCGACCATTTCGTGCGCGTGGTCACGGTGCTGGGGCTCGCTACCGCCTCGTTCTGGTTCGCGATTATGCTGCAGCTGGTGTTCGCGCTCGATCTTGGCCTCTTGCCGCTGCGCGGTCGCTTGCCCGCGGGCATGGAGGTACCGCCGGATACGACCGGGTTCCTCTTGCTCGACAGTCTGATCGCCGGACGGCTGGACGCCTTTGGCGCGACGCTGTCGCATCTGGCGCTGCCCGCCGTCACGATCGCCTTCGGCGGCCTCGCCACGGTTGCGCGCTTTACCCGCTCTTCTGTGATCGAAGCGATGCACAGCGAATACGCGGCCTACGAGACCGCCGTCGGCTATCCGCGCCGCCGCGTGCTGTTCCCCTTCGCGCTGAAGAACGCGCTTGTAACCCCGGTCACGCAGGTCGGCCTGTTGTTCGGCGCCTTCGTCTCCAACGCGGTGGCGGTGGAGGCGGTGTTCGACTGGCCCGGGCTTGGCTCCTACCTCGTGCAGGCGATCTTCGCCGCCGACTACACGGCGGTGCTGGCGGTGACCTTGGTGATCGGCTTCGTCTACGGCGTCGTGAACATCGTCGTCGACGTGGTGCACGGGCTGCTCGACCCGCGGGTTGCGGAGAGGATGTGACGGCGCATGCTGATCCTCCGCAAGTTCCTGCGCGACACGCCGGCCGTTCTGGGGCTGCTGATCGTTGCCCTGGCCATTTTGATTGCGTTATTCGGCGACCCGCTGATCGTCGACGGTTCCCAGGCCGTCATTCCGGATCTGCGGTCCCGGCTGCAGCCGCCGAGTTGGGAGCACCCGTTCGGCACCGACAATCTCGGCCGGGACATCTTCACCCGCGTGGTCATGGGTACGGGCGGTGCGCTCACCGTGTCGACGACGGTCGTCGTTGCGGCGATGGCGATCGGCGTGCCGTTGGGGCTGATCGCCGGCTACACCAGTGGCTTCGTGTCAGAGGCGGTGATGCGGGTGACGGACGTGTTCCTCGCCGTGCCGCAGCTGATCCTGGCCATCGCTTTGGCGCAGGTGCTGGGGCGCGGGCTGGAGGCGGCCATTGTGGCGCTGGCGGCGACCTATTGGCCGTTCTTCACCCGCACCGTCTATGCCGAGACGCGGCGGGTGCGCACGCTCTTGTTCGTAGAGGCGCTGGAGGGGCTGGGTGCGAAGCGGATGCGCATCCTGGCCATGCATGTGCTGCCGAACGTGGCGGCACCGATCATCGTGCGGGCGACCATCGGCATGGGCTTCATCATCCTCACGTCCGCCGTTCTCGGCTTCCTCGGCGTCGGCGCCACGCCGCCAGACCCCGATTGGGGCCTGGCCATCTCCGAAGGGCGGAACTACATGCCTGGCGCCTGGTGGATGACGACCTTTCCGGGGCTTGCCATCCTCGCCCTGGTGCTGGGCTTCAACCTGCTGGGCGATGGCATGCGCGACCTTGTGGACCCGCGCCTCAGGCGGTCGCGATGAGCAGACCCCTTCTTGAAGTACGCAACCTCCGCATCCGGGTGCGCGGCGACGAGGGCGATGCGCACATCCTCGACTTCGTCGATTTGACGGTCGATCGGGGTGAGGTGGTCGGGGTCGTCGGCGAGTCCGGCTGCGGCAAGTCTACGCTTCTCAAGGCCGTGCTCGGCCTGCTGCCGCGCGGCGCCGAGCTGCTGGACGGGGAGATCCGCTTCAAGGGCGAGGATATCGCGCGTCTGCCCCGGGCGGAGATCGCCCGGCGCATCCGAGGCCGGGCCATGGGTTTCGTGCCGCAGGACCCGTTCCAGAGCTTCAACCCCGTCTTCACCGTCGGCCGCCAGATGATGGAGATCCTGCGCTGGTCGGGCCTGCCGGGCGAGCCGGCCCGCTTGCGCTGGAGCGCCGACACGCAAGCGCGTGCCCGGGCTCGGCTGATCGAAACGCTGAAGGCCGTGCAGATCCCGGACCCCGAGCATGCGCTGGACCGCTACCCGCACCAGTTCTCCGGCGGCCAGCGCCAGCGCATCCTGATCGCGGGCGCACTGGCCGCGCGGCCGGAGGCGATCCTGGCCGACGAGCCGACGACGGCGCTGGACGTGACCACGCAAATGCAGATCCTGCGGCTCCTGCGCGAACTGGCGCGGGAGTTCGACGTCGCCATGCTGTTCGTCAGCCACGACTTTGGAGCAGTCGCCCAGCTCTGCGATCGGGTCTCGGTCATGTATGCCGGCCAGACCGTCGAGACCGGCCCGACGACGGACGTCATCGCCGCGCCCCAGCACCCGTACGCAAGGGCGCTGCTCGCCTGCCACCCCGACCGCGATGGTCCTCTGGAGGGGATCCGTGGCCAGGTCGGCTCACCGCTGGCGCCACCGCCGGGGTGCCGTTTTCACCCCCGGTGCGGTGAGGCCGAATCCGTCTGCAGCACCGCGCGGCCGGACTATGTGCACACCACCGCGGGCCGGCATGTGGCCTGCATCCATGCAAGGCCGGCATGAGCGCAGCCCCGATCTTGGAGGTTCAAGGCCTCTCGACCGTCTTCGGCGGCCGGCGCCGGTTCCTGGCGCGTCCGGTGCCAGCTGTGCGCGCGGTTGACGGTGTCGATCTCGCCGTGGCGCAGGGGGAGTCACTGGGGATCGTCGGCGAGTCAGGCTGCGGCAAGACCACGCTCGCGAAGACCATCTTCGGGCTGCTGCGCGAGACCGAAGGCGAGATCCGCCTGGAGGGCAGGGAAGTCTCCGGCCTGGCACCGCGCGAGGCGCGACGTGCGCGTGCCGTGATCCAGTACGTCCATCAGGATCCGGGCGCTGCGCTCGATCCGTGGTGGCGGGTCGGCAACACGCTGCACGAGACGCTGGCAATCCGCGGCGTCACCGACCTCGCTGAGCGCGAGCGGCGCATCGATGAGATCCTGGAGGCTGTGGGGCTTGGGCGCGATATCCTGCGCCGCTACCCGCATGAGCTTTCCGGCGGGCAGCAGCGCCGTATCGGCCTCGCCCGCATCCTGACCCTGCGGCCGCACGTCGTGATCCTTGACGAGCCGACCTCGGGCCTGGACCTCTCGGTGCAGGCCAGCGTGCTCAGCCTGCTCGACGACCTGCGGCAGCGCTTCGCGCTGACCTACCTGTTCATCAGCCACGACCTGTCGGTCGTGCGGCGCATCTGCGACCGCGCCGCCGTGATGTATCTCGGCCGCATCGTCGAGCTGGCCGAGGTCGACGCCCTGTTCGCCGACCCGCGCCACCCATACACCCGCGGCCTGTTCGCCTCAGCTCCGACTTTGGAACCCCGTCTCGACGACGCGGTCCCTCTCGCCGGCGACCCGCCGAGCCCGCGGAACGCCCCAAGCGGCTGCACCTTCCGCACCCGCTGCGGCGACGCTGTCGCGACGTGCGCCGAGGCCCGGCCGCCGCTGATCCCGGTGACCCATGGCGGCCTTGCGGCCTGTCCGGTGGTCAATGCCGAGCCATCCGTCGCGGAACCGGCATCCGCACCGCTGCCCGCCCGTTCGATGTCCTGAGGAACCTTCGCGACGGTCGCAGTGGCCAGTGTCCAAGGTTATAGTTGTACGACCGCGACAACGTTCGCCATCACATCCTGTACAAGCCCTCGGGAAGCGTACGCTAGGACACCGGCATGGGTGAGCCCCTTTCCTTCATCTCGGTCGCCAACGTCGAGAAGCTGATCAAGCTGCTGATCCGCATGCACGATGAGCACCGCGCTGAGATCGCCCGCTTCGCCGACGTCTTCGGCGACCCTCTGCAGCTCGCCCGGTTCTACGTCGAACCCAAATGCCAGCATCACAATCCTGCCGACCGGCATGAAGACGACGAGCCCATGTCTCAAGTCCGGGCGCCGGCCTTCGACGTGGTCAACGACTTCCTGCGCGGTGATTTCACGCCGCTTGGCGACGGCCGCACACAGATGTTCATTCTTTCCGATGCTGGGATGGGCAAGACCTCGCTGCTGATGATGGTCCGCCTTATGCATCTGATGGCCTTCTGGCCGCCCGGCTATGACTGCCTGCTGCTGAAGCTGGGCGAAGGTACTTTGGATGCCATCGCGGCGCATCCCGATAAGGCCAACACCGTCCTCTTGCTCGATGCCCTGGACGAAGACCCGCTGGCCTGGGGCGCGATCGAATCGCGGTTGGTGACCCTGCTGGACGCGACGGTCCAGTTTCGGCGGGTCGTCCTGTCCTGCCGCACCCAGTTCTTCCCGGAGGCCGGCAGCGATGCTTTCGGCCGGCCGGGCCGGGTGGAAGTCGGCGGATACATCTGTCCGATGGTCTTCCTCTCGCTGTTCGACGATGCCCAGGTCGATGACTATCTGAGCAAGCGCTTTCCCGATGCTTGGCATCGGCGGCTGTCGGGGCGGGAGAATCCGGAGCGGGCGCGCGCGGCCAGAGTAGTGCACTCCATGAAGTCGCTGCGGTTCCGGCCCTTGCTGCTGGCCCACATCGACGACATCGTCGAGGCCGGGGCGCGGGACTGGAACGCCTACAGCCTGTATCAGGCCCTGGTGGACCGCTGGCTCGATCGGGAAGAGCGCAAGCTTCGACAGCAGCGCGGGAGTTCGCCATCCAAAGAGACGCTGTGGCGCGTCTGCATGGCCGTCGCGCTGCATATGCAGTCCCGCGGCAGTAGGCTGTTGCCGCGGGTGGAACTTGATCAGCTCGCGACGGGATTCCGTCAACTCGCCAGTCTTGAGGATCTCGATGTCGGCGGCCGATCACTGCTGAACCGCACCGCGGCCGAGGACTTCCGCTTCTCGCACTACAGTATACAGGAATTCCTGGTCGTCCATGCGCTGGCGACCGAACCGGCGGACGGTAGCGGAGAGCCGCTCCGGATCACCGGGCAGATGCTGGAGTTCGTTGCCTACCTGCCCCGAATGCCCGCGCTGGGCCGTCTGGATTTTGCGGGACTCCAGCCCAGCACCTTGGCCGGCTTCAGCTTCCAGGACGTGCTTTCGGACGGCTCGCTCGGCCCGCGAATGCAGTTGATCCCGCCGGGCACGTTCATGATGGGCTCTACGCCCGAGGACCAAGTGTCCGTCGACGAGCAACCCCTGCACCCGGTGACCATCGCGCAGCCCTTCGCGCTCGGGCGTTTCCCCGTGACCTTCGACGAGTATGACCGCTTTGCAATGGATGCAGGACGCAAGAGGCCTAAAGACTGGGGCTGGGGTCGCGGAAACCGGCCTGTGATCGGCGTTTCCTGGGAGGATGCAGCCGCCTACTGCGCTTGGCTCTCGCAGCAGACCGGCCGGACCTACCGCCTGCCCAGTGAGGCGGAGTGGGAATACGGCTGCCGGGCAGGGAGCGAAACCCGCTGGTGCTTCGGCGATGCGGAGGAGGATCTTGGCCCGCACGCCTGGTATGGAGCGAATATGGAAGGACGGACGCATCCGGTCGGCGAGAAGCGGCCGAACCGCTGGGGCCTGCACGACATGCACGGTAACGTGTGGGAATGGTGTGAGGACCACGCTCACAGGAGTTACGAAGGAGCGCCGGCCGATGGCAGCGCATGGATCGACGGGGATGCGGAGGCCGGCGCGGACCGGGTGGTCCGTGGCGGGTCGTGGATCAACCTCGCCCGCAACGTGCGGTCGGCGTGTCGGGGCAGGTACGAGCCTGACGATCGCGTCGTCGATCTCGGCTTCCGCTGTGCACGAGTTCAGGAGGCGGCGGAGCCTCAGGCAAGCTGAGCGGAGCCCGGCAGGGCGGGGCAGGCGGGCAGGCGGAGCGCCCGACGGCTACCGACAGGCCGGGCGGAGCGGGCCGATTTCCGTGCGTTGGCATCACGGTTCCAAGTCGATCGGTGATTTCCGTACTTTGGAACCGCTCAGGTGCGTGGGGACACCGGCATTCGTGCCTCTGCACAAGGGGCTACCTTAGGGCAGGACACTCGCAGTAGGAGGAAACATGACGCAGCGAGCCGGCTATTGTCGCGTGATCTTCGCCCTGTGCTTCGCGGTCGGGATTGGCATTGTCGCCCTTGTCGCCCGTCCATCGCAGGTGTCGGCCGAGCCCTCGGCCCAGGCCGTGTTCGAGCGGATCGCCGAGCGGCTGTCGCTGATGCAGCCGGTGGCGGCGTGGAAGCTTGCGAACGACGTGGCCGTTGAGGATCTGGCGCGCGAGGCCGTGGTGCTGGAGAGCGCAACCGGTGCCGCCGTCGAGGCCGGGCTGGATGCAGAGACGGCGCAGGCTTTCTTCGAAGCGCAGATCGAGGCGGCCAAGGATATTCAGCACTGCTGGATCGGGCGCTGGGAGGCGGGGACCGCACAGCCGCCCGAAAGCGCGCCGGACCTGACGACGGAGATCCGGCCACGACTGCTGGAGCTTGGCGTGGAACTGCTGGACAGTATCGAGGCAGCGCTGGCCGATGGCGTGACGTTCGATGCGGCGCTGGCTGACGACTTTGCGGCGACGGCCGACATTGACTGCCTTTCCGATCCAAGCCGCGACGCCATCTACGCTGCCCTCGGGCAACTCCATCCGGCGCCTTAACGGCAGACGGCCTGATGAAGCCGACGAACGCACCCAGCAGCCGCGGGATTTGCGACCGCTGCCGGGAGCCTGTGACCGTTTGCGCCGAAGCTTCGCCGCCGTCCGACCCTATTTGGAGACGCTGTTCGCCTCGCCGTTTTCGCTGGTGAAGCACACCCGGTTCCGGCCGCGCCTCTTCGCTATGTACAAGCGCTCGTCGGCGATCGCGATCAGCTGGTCGGGCGAGCCTTCCGCCTCTGCCGCGGAGGCGACGCCGATCGACACCGTCAGCTTGACATGCAGGTTGTTGATGCTGAGCGTGTGCTGATGGATCGTCTTGCGGATCCGTTCTGCGATCCGCACCGCGCTCTCCGCATCGACATCGGCCAACAGCATGATGAATTCTTCACCGCCGTAGCGGCCGATGGCGTCGTTATTGCGGCTTTCCTGGCGGATCAGCGTCGACACATGCCGCAAGACCGCATCGCCCACCTGGTGGCCGTGGGTGTCGTTTATCGCCTTGAAATGATCCAGGTCGAGCATCAACAACGTAAGGTAGTCGAGCTTCTTGTGAGCCGTCAGCAAATGTTGCCCGAGGACGCCAAGGAAGTAACGTTTGTTGTATAGCCGTGTCAGCGAATCATGTACGGCGTTGTCGAACAGTTGTTCCTGATAGCGGAAGTCCGATTCGGTAACATAGGCAAACTTGAACGTTATCTTGCCGCCCAGGCCGACCACATCCTGTTCTTTCAGCCATTGCCGTTGGATGCGGTGCCCGTTGATCGTCACGCCGTTGCTGGACCGCAGATCGAAAACCTCCACTCCGTCGGAGGTCGCGATGAAACGCGCGTGCTTGCGGCTGACGGTCGGTTCCAGCATCTGGATGTCGCATTCGTCCGCCCGCCCGACCAGCGTTTCCAGGCTGTCGAGCACATGGATCCGGCCGGCGTCATACCCCGTCAGCACTGTCAGAGACGGGCGAGCGCCGCCATCTTCGAACGGGCCCCTCTTGTCCCAATCGACCTGAACTGTCAGGTCACCGGTGGTATCGTCGTTCGACCCAATCAAGAGGCAGATCCATCTAGTCGAGGGTTGCTTTGGCTATGCTCGGCAAGAGAATCGCCGTGCGTTGCCGGGAAAAGTTAACATTAAGAGACGGCACTTCTTGCGCCATGGGCATTTTTATAGTCATCCACGTCCCGACTTGATAGAGTTCTAGTCGCTCATTCCAAACATGGGGTTAATTCATGACCAAGAAGTACGAGCACGGCATCACCATCAAGTGGGGTGCAGAACTGTACTACGTTCCCATGGAAGCCTGGCAGAAGCAAACCGTTCCCGACGACCTGCGCTCAGAAGTGGCGCAGTTGATCGATCGTGGAACGATCCTGGCCTCGATCTCCCAGACCGGTGAGGGGATCGGCTCGGCCTGTTACCTGATCGACCTGAGTGCCATCCGGTCCGACGAATAGGGCCATGCCCGATCAGTCAAGCGACGGGGGCCGGCAACACCGGCCCCCTTCTGCTTCCGGGGCCTGGCTCGGCTCCGGCGCGAAATCAGACAAGGCTTACTGCGCCGGCACCCACCGGTTCCGGCCTCCCGTCGAGACCCTGGCAATCGTTGCGCCTCACATGGCTGCCATGGGGATCACGCGGGTTGCCAACATCACCGGGCTCGACCGGGTGGGACTGCCCGTCGTCGCGGTCTATCGCCCCAATGCCCGGTCGGTCGCTGTGTCCCAGGGCAAGGGCATCGATCTATCGGCGGCCAAGGCGTCCGGAGTGATGGAGGCGATCGAAAGCCACCATGCGGAGCATGCCGACCTGCGCCTGCGCTTGGCCTCGGAGGCCGAGCTGCGGGCCGATGGACACGCGGTCGTCGATACCGGCCGCCTGCCACGCCTCTCGGTCGGCCGGTACGATCCGCACAAGCCGATATTGTGGTGTGACGCCGAAGACCTGATGGCCGAGGGCGGACCGTTATCGGTGCCCTTCGAAATGGTTCACACCAACTATACGCGCCCCTTGCCTGCCGGAAGCGGCAACTTCCAGATGAGCTCCAATGGGCTGGCCTCAGGCAACCACGCGATGGAGGCGATCGGCCACGGCCTGTGCGAGGTGATCGAACGCGATGCCCTGGCACTGTGGGCCTTGCGCGGCGGCACCGAGAGCGATCATGGCCGCCTGGACCTGGAAAGCGTCGACGATCCGGCCGCGCAGGGCCTGCTCGACCGGCTGGAAGCGGCGGGGCTGGCGGTCGGCGTTTGGGACATTACGACGGATGTCGGCTTGCCGGTCTGCGTCTGTGCGCTGGCCGATCAGGATACCAACGTCATGGGCCAAATCTATTCCAGCCATGGGTCCGGCTGCCATGTGGCGCGGGAGATCGCCCTTGCCCGCGCGCTGACGGAGGCGGCGCAAACCCGCCTGACCTATATCGCCGGGACACGGGACGACGCCCACCGAGAGCTGTTCGAGACCGCACGCAACCCGGATCGGGTGGCGGCCGTCCGCGCGCGTCTGGTCAGCCCTGCGGCGACCGCCCGTACTAGCTACGGCGCAATGCCCTCGCACAACACGGCCAGCTTCGAAGACGATGTTGCGCTGATCGTGGATCGGCTGGCAGCGGTGGGCATCTCCCAGGCCGCTGTGGTTCCGTTCCGCAGCCGCATCGATGGGATCGCGGTCGTGCGGGTGATCGTGCCGGGCCTGGAAGGATTGCACGACGCACCGGGCTATATCCGCGGCGACCGGGCCATGGCCAT
Source organism: Alphaproteobacteria bacterium (assembly GCA_028281925.1). Classification (GTDB taxonomy): domain Bacteria; phylum Pseudomonadota; class Alphaproteobacteria; order DSM-16000; family Inquilinaceae; genus JACKIG01. The sequence continues at coordinate 23,424 of JANQIX010000100.1, read as the reverse complement.
GGCCAGACATCTGGCCGACAACGGGGAGGGCGATGGGCCATGACAGCCGTCGTCTTCGTCGGCCCGAGCCTTCCCGCCGGCGAATGCCAGGCGATGTTGCCCGGCGCCGCGGTCCATCCGCCGGTGTCGCAAGGCGATGTGACCCGTGCCGTCCTGGCCGGGGCGCGGACGATCGGCGTGATCGACGGGTACTTCGAGCGAGTTCCGGCGGTCTGGCACAAGGAGATCCTTTGGGCCATGGCGCGGGGAACGCATGTGTTCGGGGCTGCCAGCATGGGGGCTTTGCGGGCTGCCGAGCTGCATGTCTTCGGCATGGTCGGGATCGGTGAGGTCTTCGCTGCCTTCCGCGATGGCGTGCTGGAGGACGACGACGAGGTGACCGTCACGCACGGCCCGGCGGAGATCGGTTACCTGCCGACCTCGGTCGGCATGGTCGACATCCGCGCCACGCTGCGGGCCGCGCTGGACGCCGGCGTGACGACGGAGGCCGTCCACGACGCCTTGATCGACCTGGCCAAGCAGACCTATTACCCCGAGCGCTCGTACGAGGGCCTTCTGGCAGCGGCGCTCGCGTCCGGCGTTCCCGAGGCGGAGATCGCAGCCCTCAGGGCCTGGCTGCCCACCGGTCGGGTTGAGCGCAAGGCCGCCGACGCCAGGGCCTTGCTGACCGCGATGGCCGCGCATCTGGACGCAGATCCGGGCCCGATGCAGACGGATTTCCATTTCGAGCCGACCGATGCCTGGGAACAGGTGCTGCGCCGGGACGGCCATCAGATCGCCGCTGCGCTGCCAGACGCATTACCGATGGAAGGGCTTATGGAGGAGCTTCGGCTGCTTGGCGGTGACTATCACCGCGTCCTGTCCGTAGCGTTCGCCCGGGCCTTGGCCCTGCGTGAGGCGGAACGCCGCCAGGCCCCGCTGGACCGCGCCGTGTTCCGCGACGTGCTGCACGGCTTCTTCGCAGACCGCGGGCTGCGCGCGCCTGAAGAGATCCGGGATTGGCTCGATGTTGAGCGCCTGGATACCGACGGGCTGACGGCCCTGATCTCCCGGCAGACGCAAGTCCAGATCATCGAGACTCTGTTTCGCGACGAGATTCTCGGTCAGATCCCCGACGCGCTGCGGGCTGCCGGTCTCTACGGCCGGCTCGCTGCCCGCGCTGAGGACAAGCGCCGCTTGTTGGCCGAGGCGGACCTGCTGAACCCCGGATCCGCCGATTGGGGGCAGGATGAGGATGCGCTGGTCGTCTGGCATTTCACCGAACGGCGCGGCGAACCAGTGCCCCATGATCTAGAGGCGCACGCCCGCGCCCTGGGGCTCGCGAACCGCCATGCCTTCCTTCAGGTCCTGATGCGGGAACACCTCTACTGCCGGCGGCACGACGGCGGTTCAGCCACGCACACGTAACCCTGAGCCCTCTCGATCCGGTGATCCGGGCCGCTGTCCGGCTTCCGCCCTTCGCTCAGCCCTGCAGGATGTGGGCGATGTAGTCCTCGATCGGGCTGGGCTCGAATCCCAGAATCTCCCTCGCTTCGGCATTGTCTATGGCGCAGCCGTGGCGGGCGCAGATCAGCATCAGGGCCCCGAAAGATCGGGCAAGGGGATCCTCGCTGGCCAGCATCCCTTCGAGATCGCCGTGGGGAACCACCTCGCGCTCGTAGTCCCGCCCTGTGGCCTGCTCGAACCGGGCGATCACCTCGGCCAGGGAGAGGGCTTCCGGCCCGCCAAGGGGGATGATGCGGTTCTCTGCCTTGGGGTTATCGACAGCGGCGATGACGGCTTTGGCCACATCGAACAGGGAGATCCAGCTGATCTCACCCGTACCCTCGCCGAACATCCGCGCCTTGGCATTGTGGGGCTCGAAGCCGAGCGCCGCGCTCAGCCACACCTCGCGGAAATGGGTGGGGTGCAGAATCGTGTAAGGCACGCCGCTGGCGACGATCGCCGCTTCCACCGCGCGCTTCGCGTCCTGCAGGGGGAAAGCGGATTCATCGGGCGGGAAAGAGACGAAGATGAATCGGCCGACGCTGGCTGCCTTCGCGGCTTCCAAGAGGCTGAGCTGCCCCTGCCGGTCGACGGTTTCAATGTCGTCGCCATCGGCGCGCGACAGGGTCGACGATGCGGTGGAGACCACCGTATCGACGCCGGCGCAAGCCGCGGCCAGAGACTCCGGGTGCTTCATGTCCCCGAACACGGTCTCAACGCCGGCGGCCTTCAAGGCGTCCACCTTCTCCGGCGCGCTGCTTGAGCGGACCAGCGCACGGACCGCGCGGCCTTCAGCCAGCAGTGCCTTGCAGATTTCTGCGCCCAGAATCCCTGTCGCTCCGACAACCAGATCCACTCTCACTCTCCCCATCCATCACTCGTTGGCATTAAAGCGGGAAGCGGCCCGCTGTTCTAGAGATACCCCAGCGCCCGCGCGTAGCTGACGGCCGTGACGACGGCGGCTCGTGCCGCGGCTGCTGTCTCCGCCCCGATAACCTGGCCCAGGGCGTCGTGAATCGGGTCCGGCAGGTGGATCTGCGGCGGATTGCGAAGCAGACGGACAAGAGCCAAAGTCTCCGGCTCGGGTTCGCGGTCGCTCGACAGGGCGAGAGCCACGAGCCCGGCCGTCCACTGGAAGGGGTAGGGGAACGACAAGCGCTTCCAGGTGGACAATGCCTCTCGGCTCAGGCTGCCCGCGGCCTCGGTATCGCCGGACCGCCAGGCGACCCAGCTCTGAGCGGCCTGGGCGACACCCAGATAGTCGTCCATGCCGCGCTGCCTGGCGATGGCGTCCAGGTTGGCCGCGACCTTGGCCGTTTCCTCCGCGTCGGCCTTTCGCCGGTGCAGGATGGCAAGATAGGCCATGGAGCGGGTTTCGCCGGCCGCGTCACCGATCCTGCGGCAGGCCTGCGAGGCTTCGAACAGCTGCGCTTCGGCTTCGTCCAGTGCATCGGCGAACAGGAGGGCGAAGCCCAGGATGAAGTGGGCGAAAGCGATCTCGGCTGCGGAGTCGGAATCGATCGCGGCCTGAAGCATCTGGCGCGCGAAGGTCAGAGTCTCCGGCGGGACGCGATAGCGATGGCGGCGGTGGTTCCGGTTCACCAGCGCCATGAAGTAGTGATAGCGGTGTGTCGCCAGCCCGCCGTCTGCAACGAACGGGCGGACGGTCTCCAACTCCGCATCGATCTCTTCCGGACGATTGAGCCAGTAATAGACCCAGGCCCGGTTCAGGAAGATCTGAACCCACTCGTTGCGGGCCTCGCCAGACAGTGCGTAGCGGTTCCCCAAAGCGGATTCCGCCTGTCCGTAAGCCTGCAGGGCCCCGTCGTGGTCATGCTCGATCTCAAAGGTCTTGCCGCATTTGCGGTGCAGGCGAGCTACGATCCCGGCGTCGGTCTGCGAGTCCGCTATGGCCCTGTCGAAGGCCGTGCGGGCTTCGGCATGGCGATTGCGCAAGGCCAGCACATCCCCGTGATGCTCATTGAGGGAGGCGGCCTCAAGCTTCCAGTCCTGCGTGTCGTCTTCTGCGTCACGGAGAGTAGCCACCTCCCGCAGGGCCGCCGCATAGAGGGCAATGGCCTCGGCAACGGAATGGAACTGCCGCGCCCGGTCCGCGGCGGTCCGCAGATGCGGCACAGCCTGATGCGCCTTGCCGGCCAGGGCCCAATGGCGGCCGACGGCGGCATGGCTGTCCTCACGGGCCGCACCATCCGCATAGACGGCCTCGAAAGCCTCGGCCAATCGATGGTGCGTGGTGCGGCGGATCTCTTCGGACAGGGCGGCTTCGGCGATTTCGGCGATCTTGTCGTGCACGAAGCGGTAATTCTCGCCCTCGGCCGGTTCGATGATCTGGCGCGAGACAAGCTCGTCAGCGATGTCCAGCATGTCATCGTCCGACAGGTCGACCACGTGGCGAAGGACGCGAGTGTCAAGGACACGGCCCATCAGCGCCGCCATGTCGACCAATCGCCGCTCGTCTGCGCCAAGCTTGCCGAGGCGCATCTCGATCAGCTGCCTCAGCGAGCCCGGCAGCGGCAGCGCGCCATAGTCGGCCGCCCTGCCGGTGCTGTCCGACGGCACCGCCCATCGTCCGAGGCGATCGCGGGTCAGCACCCGTTCCGTGACGGCGACGCGGATGTACTCGGCAATGAAGAACGGGTTGCCGTTGCCGCGGTCGGCCAGGAAGGAGACGAAGCCGTCCGGCGGCGTCCGGTTGGCAAGCATGCCCCGCGCCATCTCGCCCACTTCGCCCGCGGTCATGCGCTGCAACGTTGGCGCCTCGGCATTCGGATCGGCGCACAGGGCATCCAGCGCCTCTGTTCGTTCCTCAGACCGGAATGTCCCGAACAGAAGCATCGGCAAGCGGGGCAGGGCTTCTTCAAGCAGGTGTTTGATGAAGCCCAAAGAGAGATCGTCGGCCCATTGCAGGTCGTCCGTGACCAGCATGAGGCACCGGTCTTCCAGATACGAGGTCAGGCTGTTGGCCAGGGCCCGGAACAGCCGCTCCCGCGCCGCCGCGCTGGGCAGCGGCGGAGGGGGCGGGAGCTCCGCCACGCCCGGGAGCGTCTTCAGGACCGGGAAATAGCCCGCCAGCACCGCTGCATGATCCCCGAACAGATGGGCCCGTTCCTCTGCGCCGACTTCCACACAGCGATCGGCCATCGCCTCCACCAGGGGACGGAACGGATGCAGTGGCGCACCGGACCCATAGGGGGTATCGGCGCTGCTGTCGCCCACGGGTGTGCATTCCCCGGTGATGACCTCCAGACCCCGCCGCCGCGCCAAGGTGCCGGTTTCGAGCGCCAGGCGGGTCTTCCCCACCCCGCTTTCCCCGGATACCAGAACAAGGGCGCCTTCACCCGCTTTGGCCCGGGCCAGATGGCCGTCCATCGCCGTCAGCAGGTCGTGGCGGCCGACGAAAGTTGATCGGTAGAGATAGGGCTTCGCGGCGGGCAGGCGCGCCGACCACGCAGGTGGGCGCGCGCCGAAATCGGCGAGGGCGTTGGCCAGCGTCTCCGCATAGCCCAGGCGGTCCGCCTGGTCCTTGGCCAACAGCGAGATCACCAGCCGATCCAGCCCTGTCGGGACGTCTGCCACGAGGGTCGACGGGACCAGAGGCGCCCTTTCCAGATGGCCACGGATCGTCTGGCTGGGGCTGCCCGCGAAAGGTGCCTGGCCGGTGACGAACTGATAGAGAATACAGCCGAGCGAGTAGAGGTCGCTGCGCGCATCGAGCGCGTCCCCTCTGATCTGCTCGGGCGACATGTAGGAGGGCGAGCCGCCGACCTTCTGTGATGCCAGGATCCGTTCACGCCCGATCGCGCCGCCGGCTTCCTCCGCTAGGCCGAAATCCACCAAGACCGGTTCACCCGACTGACGGATGAAGATGTTGCCCGGCTTCAGGTCGCGGTGAATCACGCCTTCGCCATGCAGGAACGCCAGGGTCTCGCAAACCCCACGCAGCAGCGAGAGGCCTTCGAGAAGGTGCCCGCCTGCCGCCACCGCGCCGGGATAGAGGTTTGGCGCCGGCGCCGGCTCGCTCTCAGCAAAGGTGTCCCCGGTCGCCGATGCGCCGCCGGACGAGGACTCGACAACCACCGTTGCAGAGTAGTCCTCGTCCGGCGGGCCTAGGCGTGTTGAGTCTGTGTCCTCCGTCCGCTCCCCGTTGCCCTGGTCGCGCGAGGCCGAGGTCGTCCGGTCGGCGCCGTCGCGCCAGAGTTGATCGAAGACGTCCTTAAGGGTCGTCCCTTCCAGGCGCTCCATCGCGTACCAAGGCAGACCATCGGCCGCGCCATGATCCAGGATCCGCACGACACCCGGGTGATCGAGACGCGCCAGGGCCCGGATTTCTCGCCGGATCTGCAGGAAGCGCGATGCCTCATGCTCATAGACGGTCTTGATCGCGGCCGTGGTGCCCGTCTTGGTATGGGTGCCCGCGTAGACAATGCCCATGGCGCCCTGGCCGAGGACGTCGGTGATGCGGTAGGGGCCGATGGCATCGGGCGCGGGGCCGGTCATACGGGATGGCTAATCCGTTGCGAGATAGTGGATGGGCTCCCAGAGGGCCCATTGCGGATTGTCCTTGATAGCCGGATTCATGGCGTTTTTCACGGCCGTTTGCTGGGCGAGCCAGGTAACGGCATCCTGCGCCGGCGGCAGCGACGACGGCGTCGCCCAGACATGGAAGTATCGGCGCAACAAACCTGTCTGAGCATAAGACCCTTGCACGAAGTTGAAGCCGTACTCTTTCACCATCTGGCTGTTCGGATCTTCGATGGTATCGATCATGAACGTCTCGAACTGCGAGAGGGCTTCGGAATCCACGACCACATCGAACGTGACGTGCAGGTAATACTTTGTCCTGGTGGGCAGTTCGAAATTCGGGTTAGTGGACTGCGGATTGTATTGCAATGCGCCGACGAAGTCCTGGACCTCCCGCAACACCATGCCATCGAGTTGACGGTAGATTTCATCGTCGTCGAAATACTCCATGATAAAGGGTAGGGTATTGTAGTCGCGCACGCGCCAGATATGCAGGTACTGTTGGAAATCCGGCGTATGACCTTCACTTGACGGATCCTGACCAGGCTTGCGCGTTGCGGAGAGGAAAAGCGTCCATCCGGGCCAAGGTTTCTCTTCGAAGGTGGGGAGTAGTTCACGCATATACTGGGCGAACATCTGGTTCAGCTGTGCGTTGTTGGGCAGATTGATCGTGACTTGCAGATAGCGCAGGGGCAGCGAAGCCATGGCTGGTTCTCCTGGGTGACTGCGTGGGCATCGATTTGCGAAAACTGACAGGTACCCTGTTTAGAAAACGTTGACCCAAAAACCGAGCCAGGCGTGTGGGTGCGGATCGCCGCCGGTATCCGGAAATGCCGAAGATCAGCGTCGGTCGGTGGAGAAGCTCAGCCCAGACCGATGCGGGCTGCAATCCCTCTTGCGGACCGGCGGGCGGCGGTGATCACCCCGCCTTCGTCCATCGCCAGGACACGTCCGCCCGAGACGACGCATCTGCCGCCGACCAGAACCGTGTCGATCGATGTGCGGCGCCCCAGCAGGGCAACTTCGAAGGCGCTGTCGATGCCGATGCCGTCTGTGTCGTCTCGTCGGCGGATCACGATGTCGGCCAGCTTGCCCGGTTCGATGCTGCCGATCTGATCGGCCGCTCCGATGGTGGCGGCGGCGCCGAGCGTGCGCATCCTCAGGATCTGCTGCGGCGTCGCCGGGCAGCCGGTTGCGCCGGCGGCCAGCATGGCCAGAGTGCCGAGGTCGTCGAAGTTGAAGCCGCGGGCGATATCGCTGGCGAGGCCCACGGCAATGCCGGCACGGGCGGCCTCGGGCATCCGCCCTTCGACACCGCCATGACCCATCATTCCAAGCTGGCCGTAGGGGCACCAGACCAGCGCCACGCCGCAGCGCGCGAGGATGGCGATATCCTCAGCCCGCAGCACGTTCATATGGATGAACGTCACATCCGGTGCGAGGAGCCCCTGGGCTTCGAGACATGCGATCAAGGATCCGCCAACGGCTGCCTCCGCCTGCCGATAGGCGTGGGGCTCATAGCCGAGATGTTGCTGAAACTGGACGCCCCGATGCCGAGCAAGATCCAGGGCCGCGCGGTGGAGTTCCGGCGACGCCGTGTCCTCTCCATAGAGGCCGATATAGCCCCGCACCAGCGCGTTCGGCGCCGCATTGCGGTGAAGCTGCGACCCGAGGCGGGCCATCGCCGCATCACGGTCCTTCGGCCATCGCTTCAGGAAGCTGTCGCTGACCAGACCCGGCAGGCGGCGGGCAAGCGCGTCCGGGCTGTCGGCGACATAAGGGTCGGTCAGCCATGCCCGAATGCCGATATCCTTAGCAGCCGCCGCCGCGGCGTCCGGTTCGAACACCGTGCCGGGGTCGACAAATGCCGTATATCCGCATTTCAGCAACTCGACGGCCGCCAGCGCGGTGCTGGCGTACTCGTCTTCGGCCGCGATCTCCCCCTTCCAGTGACCCATTGTGAGAGCCGTGCCGGACATCCGGGGCAGGACGCTGCGCGCGGTGTGTTGGGTGATGTGGATATGGGCTTCGATGAACCCCGGATGCACGATCGCACCGGCGGCGTCGATCACGGTCTCCGGCCGGCAACGCGCCGTGACGTCCGCGCGGTTGCCAACCGCGGCGATGTGGCCCTGATGGACGGCCACCGCCCCATCGGCGATGACGGTGTCGGCACCGTCGAGAGTCATGACGACAGCGTTGTCGATCAGGAGATCGCAGACTTCCGGACTGGCCTGCGGGGGCGCGGCGGCCACGGCCTAGGGTTTCCCCAGTTCAGCAAGCGCATCGGCCCTCGTCTCCAGGAACCGGTCGAAGACGCCGACGATCATGTCGATCTCGCCCTCGGTCATCGGCGTCGACAGGCACGCGGCCGCTGCCTTGGGCAGAATGATGCCCTCGGCCCCAAAGAACCGTGTCAGGTCGTCAAGAACGGCGGCTTCCCGTGGTGTCGAGAAAGACTCTCGGTAATCGCGCGGGGGGCGAACCTTGGCATGGATGCGAAACAGGGACGCCGCCCCGGTGACGCAGAACGGTGCCTGCCGCCGCGCAATTCGATCGGTCAGCCGGGCGCGCAGTGTGTCGCCAAGATGCGCCAGATGGGCAAAAGCCGCCTCATCAAGCGCCTGCATGGCGGCGAGTCCCGCGACCATCGACAGTGGATTTGCGGAGAAGGTTCCGCCCTGGGGAACCAACGGCCGCTTGCCTTCGGCATCGAAGACAGCCATCGCCTCGCGGCTTCCGCCCACCGCGCCGATCGGCAGACCGCCGCCGATGATCTTGCCGATGGCGAACAGATCCGGCTGCAGCCCATAGCGGGCGGACGCACCTTGGTAGGACTGGCGGAAATTCAGCACCTCGTCGCTGACGATCAGGAGGCCGTAAGCGCGGGCCGTCTCTTGCACGGCGGCGATGAAGGCGGGATCGGGCGGGATCAGGCCGGCGCGGCTGGCCATGGGGTCGATCAGCACGCACGCGATTGTCTCTGCTCGCTCCGCGAGGCGCCGGCGCGCAGCGTCCGGATCTCCTGCCCGCAGGATGGTGACTTGGTCCAGTATCGACCGAGGCATGCCGGCGTAGAACGGCACAGACTCAGGGGCATCGGCGTCGCCCCAGACGGCGGGAGACGTCGCCTGGCTTACCTCCGCCCAGTCATAGTTTCCGTGATAGGCACCTTCGATCTTGGCGATGCCCGGCTTACCGGTCAGCGCCCTCGCGGCCTTGATGGCAAACATCACGGCTTCGCTGCCGGTATTGACGATCCGCATCCGGTCCAGCCCCGGGACGCGAGCGCAGATCAGCTCCGCCAAATCGATCTCCGCCTCCGTCGGGCTGGCGTAGCATGAGCCCAGCGAGAGCTGCCGCGTCACGGCCTCCACCACCGGGGCAAACGCATGGCCGTGGATCAGCGTGGTGAAGTTGTTGTTGAGGTCGAGCAGCCGCCGCCCATCCACATCGAACAGATACGCCCCATGCCCAGTCGCCGCGTAGCGCGGTATCGGGTCCCGCTCCACCGTCACCCGTGTCGTCCCGTCGGGAAACACTCCGTGGGCGCGCGTGAAGGCCGCCCTCGATCGGGGTCCGATCGACGGAGCACCGTAGCCGTTCCTGCTTTGATGGGAACGGAAAGGAACGGATGTGGACATGGTCCCCCTATCCTGTTGCCCCTCGCTCATGACACCCGCTGCGGCGCCGCGGTGGCCGCCTGCCCGCCGAAGTGCATTACCGTGAGCGGCGGCGTGTCGATCCGGTCTTCCGGATAGCAGGGGCGCCGATGCCGGTAGCCGAAGAGGCCGGGCCGGTAGTTCGAAAGGCCCGGCGTGTCGACCACCATGCAGGGACCGACCCCGGCAAAGGAAAGCCGGAAGTGATAGCCGGACTTGCTGACGACGATGTCGTAGTCGCTCGGATCGACACCGTTGCTGACGAATGCCTCTGGGTCCTGGGTGCAGCCGGGCAGGGAGGTGACGATCGCCGTAACGTTGCCGGTTTCCAGAACCACCGTCTCTCCGAGATTCGCCGGCAATCCGGCATGGAACGGCCCCTGCTGGACGAAGCGGCCGTTGCCGTGGCGCACCACGCGCCAGTCGGCCTCTACCGGCCGGCCGTCCGTTGACAGCCGACCGCCGACGGACAGTCGCACCACCGAACCGATCCCTGACGCCGCAGCTGCCCGGGCCGCGTCCGGATCGGTGACCGGAATGGCCGCTCGAAGCTGTGGCCAGTCGGTCAGAACGGTCCGCAGGATCAGTGTCGAATCCCCAGGCGTGCCGGCCAGCACCCGGTCGCCGTGATCGCCGAGCACCAGCGGACGTCCCTCACGGCTGGCTGACGCCGCCTGGCTGAGCGCGTCATCGAGCGGTGTCAGGGTCCCTTCGAAGGCGTCCCGGCGGTCCCACAGGGCTGCCGCCAACTCTGTTGCGGCGGCGGAGGCGGTGTCGATGTTCCCGGCGGTCGTCACCGTCACGCACTGACCGGCGCCCGCGGCATCCAGATAGGCGGTCGTGTTGTAGATGGAGATGTCCAGGATGTCGGGCGTGCGGGCTTCGATGCTACGGCGCTGGGCATGGACCTCTGCCAGCGGGCCGCCGGCGGTCTCCAGGCGGTGACCCAGGATCAGCGGCATCCAGACGGCTGTCGTGACGGGCCGCGGCCGGCCCGCAACAAGCGAGAGCAACATGCGGGCCGCCTTGGCTCCGGCATCGGCATAGTCGGAATGCGGGTTCTCTTTGCAGGCGATGCAGACATCCGCGGCGGAGAGCATCGCTGGGGTGGGATGGGCGTGCAGGTCCAAGGCCGTGGCGATCGGCACACCCGGCGGCATGGCAGTGCGGACCGCCCGCAGCAGGTCCCCTTCGCCGTCGTCCAGCCCTTCGATCGCCGTGGCGCCATGCAGCTCCAGGAACACGCCGTCAGGCCGCGTGGCCCGTGCGGCGTCCGCGACTTCATCGCGCAATGCCCGGAATACGTCGCCGACGATGGGGCCGCCCGGCGGCGCTGCTGCCGATACGGCGCCGACGATCTCTGCGCCTGCCTTTGTCAGCGCGCGCACGGCACCGCCCAGGATTGAGCCGGCGTTCAGCGCCACGGCTGCCAATTCCGCGCCGCGAGTGACGGTCAAGTTGGCCCAGCCGGTGGTGAGGTTGCTGAAACTGTGGCCTTCATGGAACAGGCCGCCGACCAGAATGCGGGGGCGCGCCGTCATGCCGTCACGTACTCGCCGCCGGTGGCGTCTATCGTGGCGCCGTTGATGAACGCGGCCTCCCGCGAGCAGAGGAAAGCGACGATGCCGGCGATATCGGGGGGCTCGCCGACGCGGCCCAATGGGATGCGCGATGCAGCCTCCCGGTTCTGGGTCGAACCGGGATCGCCGGTCATACCGCTTGCGACGTTGCCGGGCGCCACCGTGTTCGCGGTGATACCGTAGGCCCCGTATTCGCCCGCCAACGATCGCGTCAGCCCCGACAGCGCCGCCTTGGAGGCCACATAGGCCGACCCGGCAAAACGCGGTAGCGTCCGTGCGGCGCTCGACCCGATCATGATCACCCGTCCGAAGCGTCTCTCCAGCATCCCTGGCAGCACGGCCTGCGTGCACAGCATCGCCCCAGTCAGGTTGACCGCCAGGACATCCTGCCATTCGTCCTGCGTGACTTGGTGGAAGGGCACGCGCCTGCCGTCCACCTTGGGCGAGATGCCCGCATTGTTGATCAGCACAGAGACAGACCCCAGCGCGGCGGCAACGTCGTCGAAGTACTGCGGGATCTGAGCGCTCACCCGGAGGTCGACGGCGCGAGCGAGACACTGTGCGTCCGGATGCCGGGTCGCCAGGAAGCGCTCTGCCGCCGTCAACCGATCGGGATTGCGGCTGCAATAGGCAACGCGGTAGCCGGTCTGGAGCAGCCGCTCGACGATCGCCAGACCGATGCCCGCAGATCCGCCGGTTACCACGGCGACGCCTTCCTCTTCGGTCATCGGTCCAGCGATCCCTCTTGATCTCTCACTCAAGCCTGGAAGCCGAGGGGCGGCGACTCCATCATCGGCAAGGGGGTAGCCGCCTGTCCGATCAATTGTCTATCAGGCCGATCTCGGCCAGATCGGTCGCCATGGCTTCGCGCCCCTCTTCCAGCAGCGTGCGGTAGTCGCCTGAGGAGAGATAGACCGGCTCCATCCCGAGATCCCGCATGGTCTGCTGCACCGTCTCGTCATTGAGGGCCTCGGAGAACGCGTTTTCCAGGACGGCGACGATCTCCGGTGGGGTGCCGGCCGGAGCGGCAAGGCCGGCATAGCTCTCGCTGACCACATCGACCCCCTGTTCCTGCAGGGTCGGGATCTCCGGCATCTCAAACAGACGGACGGAGGCGACCGAGGCCAGCAGGCGCAGCGTGCCGTTATGTACATGCGGAACGACGTTCAGTGGGTTTTCCGCCACCACGTCGACCACGCCGGAGATCACGGCCGTCACCGACTCCTGGCCCGAGCGGTAGCTGACCCGGTCGAAACTGGCGCCGGTCGCCCGGCTCAGCCGCGCCATCAGTACGTCTTCTTGCGAGCTGGTGGTTGCATAGGTCAGGGGCTCACTGCGCGCGGCCTCAAGCAGTTGCTCCAGCGTCTCGAATTCCGACTCCGTGCTGACGGCAAGGCCGGACCGATAGCGCGCATAGCCGACGATGAAAGCGAAGCTGTCGAGCGTGTAGGGCACCTCTTGCAGGTGCGGTGTCACGGCCATGGGGCTGAAGCTGGCGACACCGATGGTGTAGCCGTCCGGATCGGCATTGGCGATGAAGGTGGGGCCAACCGTGCCCGATCCGCCCGTCCGGTTTTCCACGCGGATCGGCTGGCCCAGGATCTCCTCCGCCGCATCCGCCAGCACGCGGGCCGAAAGGTCTGTGCTGCCGCCGGCACCGTAGTTGACGATCAGTGTGATTTCCCGTTCCGGGAACGCGTCGGCGGCCTGCGGCTGCCCCAGCGCGACCATGGCGGCGGTGAGGCAGAAGGCTGCCGTGCCAAGTGCATGCGCGCGCCGCGGCGACGAACCCCGCGGGGATGAGCGATGCGTCGATCGGCAAAATCCGGTCATGGCGACCTCCCTGTTCCTGTTTATCTTATATATCATATAGGAAATTTTCGAGGCGTCCAGGCGATGATTCATGTCCGCGAGCACGGTTATCGCCAGAGGTCTAGGACGGTTGGCAACCGGACCTCAAGCGTCGCTTCCAGGAACAGGTAGACCGCGACAGGCACGATGGCGGCCACCAGCCAGACCATGCGGCTGCGTTCGTTCAGGATGTATGCGAAGGCAACGATGTAGAAGAATCCGGCGAAGATGTAGCCTACGAAGACCAGCAGGAGAAAGCCGCCGCCGATGATCAGGAACATCTTCCCGGCATGGGCAAACGCGTCGCTGCGGATCGTTATGCGCTGCGTTCTGTCGGCGAAGAGCGCTTCCAGGATGTGGGCTACGGTCAGGCCGAACCAGATGTAGATAAGGGCGTCCGGATAGACGCGGGCATCGATATCCCCCGGCACGCTGCGTGGGATCTCGCGGTCGAAGACCGTGGTGTAGAGCACGACCGGGATGGTTCCGACGGCGATCGCGGTGGCGACTTCCAGTGTGCGGCGGCTGAACGAAATCATCGGGTGGTGTCCTGCCGGTCGATCGTCTCCATTTGGGCGGCGCGTTTGCGCCGCTGCCAGCCGATCCAGATCGCCGACGCGATCGCGGCGATCCAGAAGGCGTTGCCCAGCCAGCTGCTGAAAAAGATGCTGTAGTCGCCGCGCGAGATCTGCAGCGCCCGCCGGAAATTGTCCTCTAACAGCGGCGCCAGGATGAAGCCGATCAGGAATGTCGTGCGCGGGATCTCAACCTTGACCATCAGATATCCGATGATGCCGAAGGCGAAGGTGAGGCCGACATCGTAGAGGCTCTGCTGGAAAGAGTAGGTGCCGACGATGGCCAGTACGAAGACGGTCGGGAACAGGAGGCCGGTACGGATCCCGGCAAGCAGTGTGAAGCCGCGTATGGCGACCAGCCCGAAGCACAGCAGAACCATGTTGGCGACGATCAGCCCGATATAGAGGCCGTAGACGACCTCGGGCGCTTCTTGAAAGATGAACGGGCCGGGCGTCAGTCCCTGGATCAGGAAGGCGCCGATCAGGATCGCGGCTTCGATGTCGCCCGGAATGCCCAGGCCCAGAAGCGGGATCAGGTTTGCCCCGCTGACAGCGTTGTTGCCGGACTCCGCCCCGGCAATGCCTTCGACCGAGCCCTTGCCGAATTTCTCCGGTCGGCGGGCCATCCGCCACGCCGCGTCATAGCCGAGGAACGCGCCGAGCGTCGGCCCCAAGCCGGGAATGATGCCGATGATCGTCCCGAGGATCGATCCGCCGACGACGGGACGGACCATCAGCCCGGCATCCTCCCGCGTGATCCGTGAATCCGAAGGCTGCTTCGGTGGCGGCAGATGGGCGATGGACACGGCCCGACGCGCCTCGATCTGGCGCAGCAGTTCGGCGATGGTCAGGATGCCGATCAAGAGCGCCAGCAGTGGGACCCCGCCATAGAGGTTGATCTCGCCGAAGGCGAGCCGCGGCATGCCGGTGGTGGGATCGAGCCCGACCAGGGCCAGGCTGAGCCCTGCCACTGCTGCCACCAGCCCCTTGATCAGCGATTTGCCGGATGCCGACCCGACGATGGTCAGCGCAAAGACGGTCAGTGCGGCGTATTCCACTGGGCCGAATTGCAGCGCCACGCGCGCCAGCTGTGCTGCCGTCAGGATCAGGACAATATCGCTGAAGGTATCGCCGATGACGGAGGCGAACAGAGAGACCTTCAGCGCCTTCAGGCCCTGCCCGCGGCGTGCCAGGGCATGGCCGTCTTCGACCGTGGCAGCGGCGGCCGAGGTTCCCGGCGCCTTGATCAGGATGGCGGCTATGGAGCCGCCGAAGATGCCGCCCTTGTAGGCGCCCATCATCATCAGCAGGGCCGGCACCGGGTCCATGGCGAGCGTGAACGGGATCACCAGCGCAATCGCCATGGTCGCCGACAGTCCCGGGATCGCGCCGAGCACGACCCCGATGCAGACCCCGCCGATCAGGAAGACGATATGGTCGAGCGCGAAGACGTTCGCCGCAGCGGCCAGCACCGGCTCCATATCAGGAGACCGCCTCGCGCTCCGGCGTCGCCGCCGGGCGCAGCTTGTCCAGAAGCGTCACGGGGGGATAGGCGGCAGGGTCGGCCGCCACATCGATCACGGTCGGGCGCCGGTCCGCCAGCGCGCCGTCCAGTGCCGCTTCGAATGCCGGCAGCGTGGCGGCCGCCATGCCGACGCAGCCGCACGCTCGCGCGATCGCCGCATGGTCGATATCCGCGATCGGGATGGCCTGGGTGTGCCGGCCGAACTTCACAAGCTCCGCGTCACGCTGATAGCCCAGCACCCCATTCTTCAGCACGACGCAGATGACATCGAGGCCGCACCGGCGCGCGGTCTCCAGTTCCGACCAGACATGGGCAAACCCGCCATCGCCGGTGATCCCGATGACGGTTGCGCCGGGCCTGGCCAGCTTCGCCCCCAGCATGAACGGCAGGCCCCAGCCCAGGCCGGCCAGGCCGCGCGGCGTCAAGAACCGCATGCCTGACCGGCGGGCGACGCCATAGGCCGCGAGCCACGCCGAGGCGTAGCTGGCATCGGCCACCAGAATGGCGCTGTCATCCACCAGCCTGTTGATCGCGTTGACCACATGCTCCGGCCGGACGCCGCGCGGAGCGTCTTCAGGGATGCAAGCCTCCAGCGAACGCGGTGCCGGGATCTCCGCTGCCAACCGCACGGCCCGGTCCGCCCAGGTCTCTGCGGCTGTCGTTCCGAGAGCGCTCGCCAAAGCCTCCAGCGACAGGCCGATATCGCCGACCAGCCGCAGCGCATCGTAGGTTCGGCCGACCTCGGTGCCGTCGATATCCAAGTGAATGAACGCCGCTGCGGGATCGAACAGCGACCAGCCGTCGGTGCCGTTCTGATTGGTCCGGGTGCCCACCAGCAGCACGACATCGGCCTGGGCCACATAGGTGCGGACGGAACGGTTCATCGCCGCCCGGCCCAAGAGGAAGCCAACCACGCCGAGGGATAGCGTCCGCGTTTCGTCGACCGTCCCCTTGCCCATGACCGTCGTCGCCACCGGCAGTCCGAACTCGCTCTGCAGCCGGTCGAGCCAAGCATAGGCGCCCGAGGCGTGAACGCCGCCGCCTGCGACGATCAGCGGCCGCTGAGCGCCGGCGATCAGGCGCGCGGCCTCGGCGATCAGGCCCGGGTTCGCCACGCTGCGGTCGAGCGGGAAGGCGGCCCGCGGGTACACCCTGCGCGGCGGCTGCGGAGCTTCGCGGCCGAGGATCTCCGGCGGGATCAGCAGCACGGCCGGCCCCGGCCGGCCCGTGGTCGCGTAGGTTAGCGCGAGGTTGACGTAGTCATAGACGCGATCGGCCGTTTCCAGGCGCCGGACCCATTTCGTGCAGCCGGCGAACAGGGCTGTGTGGTCCAGCTCTTGGAAGGCATTGCGGTCACGGTCCGCGGCATTGACGTCCTGAACGATGCAGACGATGGGCACCGAGGCCTTCAGCGCTTCGGCCAGCCCGGGAACGAGCAGGGTCGCCGCCGGGCCGTTCTGGGCGGTCATCACGGCGACGCGGCCGGCGATGCGGGCATAGGCATCGCACATGGCCGTGCCGGCGTTTTCGGTGCGCACATGGACTTGCCGGATCGTCGTGTCTTCCAGGGCGAGGTGAAGGGCCGACGGCAGGCTCTGGCCCACGGCCAATTCGACACCGTGGCGCTGAAGAAAGCCGGCGATGGCTTCGGCGACTGTGGCCATGACGCTCCCCGCAATTGGCATGGCGCCGGTCACCATCGCCAGTAGGCATCTGAAATCTACTATATGATATACGATATTAAGCGCCACTGAAATAGGCTGACAAGACATTACGGCGGGTCAGCCGGTGCGCTGCAGGCCCTCCGACGCAGCCGCTTCCGCCGTGTCGAGGTGTCCGGCGATGATGCGCGTTCCCTGTTCTATGTCCCGACGGATCGCCGCTTCGGCGGCCGGGCCGTCGCGTTCCTGGATCGCCGCGATCACCTCAAGATGGGGGTGGTCGTCGACCGGGTCGCGATAGCCGTACTCATAGAGCAGGTTCAACAGAGGCCCGGACCGGAGCCAAAGCATCTCAAGCACAGACGTCAGGATTTCCATGCCGCCGATCTCGGCGAGAGCGAAATGGAACTCGCGATTGTGCATCAGGACTGTTGTGTAGCGCTTTGCCGACCGGGCCGCTTCCAGCTTGGTGTTGATGTCGACCAGGCTTCGCAGCTGTTTCGCCGTGCGCTGCGAGGCCGCGGCCGATGCCGCCATGCCCTCAAGCCGCATCCGGATCTCGGCGATCTCCCGGTACTGGCGTGCGGTCGGGGCTGACACGCGGACGGAATGGTTGGGCTTCAGATCGAGCGCCCCTTCCGCCAGCAAGAGCCGGATCGCCTCGCGCACCGGTGTATGGCTGACGCCGAACCCGTCGGCCAGCGAACTGATCGTGATCTTCTCCCCCGGACGATAGTGGCCGGCGATCAGGTCGCGGCGCAGCGCGTCGTAGACTTGGTCGCTCAGCGCGACGTCTTTCAGTTTTCGATTCCGTTGCATCATGCCCGATACCCCGCGACTGGCCCGGCGATCCTATATCATATCGGTTGGCTGGGTCTGCACCGACGGCATGCCCCGCTCCCGATGTGACGATCGGGCAAGATCCACCAACAGCAGTGTCGCAAGGGCCAACAACCATTGGCCGACTGGACGCGGTCCGCTATGCCCGGTCGATCATCTGGCAGGGGCGCCAGACAGGGCCGGAAGTCCCGCCGGAGGGGTCGGCAGTGCCGACCCTTCGTCGTCCCACCCTCGTGCGCGCAGGCGGGCGGCGATCTCTGCGGCCACCGCCGCCGTGTCGTCCAGCGGCCGATAGCGCCAGGTCTCCAGGCGGCCGGCGAAAGGTCGGGTGATGCCGGTCGCCTCAAGCTCATCATGAAAGGCCCCGAACTTGGCAGAGCGGCCTTCCAGTTGGATGACGTAGACCGGCTTGCCGGTGCTCGCGGCTTCGCTGACCATGTTGACGCTGTCTCCCGTCACGATCACCGCGTCGGCCAGGGCCAGATAGGCGAAGTAAGGGTTTTCGCCCGTCCCATCCCAGATTTCCGCGGGCAGCGCCTGGAGGCGATCACGCAACGTGGCGACATTCCGGGCGCCCGTGCGGCGGCTCGGCGTCACCATCAGGCCGGCGCCGTAGCGGCGGCAAAGGCCCGCCAGCTGCTCTGCAATCCGGGCGGTGAGCGACCGCGTCAGCCGGAAATCAGCGTTGCGTCCGCCGATCATCACGGCAACCCGCGGATGCGGCAGGTGCGCAAGCCGGTCGGCATGGCGTGCGGCGTCGGTCGCCAGCCGCTGTGGCGAAGCCCGGTGCAAAGCGCCCGTCGTCACCACCACATTGTCCCCACGGGCGGAGTCATGGCGGGGGACGACCACAAGATCGAAATGCCGCGGATCGATGCGCGGGTCCTTGATCTGGACGACAAAGCTCCGGCCGCGCGAGCGTCGCTTGACCGCCAGCGCAGCCGGTACGCTGCGCCGCCCTGCAGCTATGGCAAGATCCGGCCAGGGTGGCGTAAGCCCGTCGCCGCGGCCGGAGAGGGCGTGGCGCAGATCCATCCTGAGATAGGGCGCAAACCAGCGCCATGGCGTCCTGAGGGAGATCCGCTTGATCGTCGGCGCGAGACCCATCGCCTCGGCGAGACCGAGGCACTGGTTTTCCATGCCGATCGTGCCGTCGGTCACCACCCAACACTGCAACACCGGTGCAATCCTTCTTCGACCTGCGGCGCGTCCGCAACGGGCGCACAAAGTCAGTGTCGAGTTTGGTATAGTCCCGGGCATCAGCAGAAAGCAATAACGCGGACGGCCTAGTTTGGCGGTGTGTAGATCTCAATATGATTTCGAAGTTTAGGTGAATCCAAGATCGAAATGGTTCAAGTCTTCTCAATTGGAAATCTCATCTCATGTTTTCGATGATCGCGAGTGAATGGGGTGCGGCACGCATGCTATAGTTCGGGTGGCTTCCTGCTGCGACAGTTAGAACGCGGTGTCACGTCACCAACGCAACACCCAGCGCCGGAAGAAATCTTTGAAGTGATGCGCCGTCTTCGCGGTCTGCGGACACCGGGAACGTGAAGCGCCGCGGCACAAGTTCAGCGGCATACGCAACGGAATTCGGGGAAATGCTGAGTGTCCTGAAATATGTTCTGAGCGCCTCTCTTGTAATCGCGCTGATGCAGCCCGCGGACTGCGTTGCGCAATCCGAGACCGAGGTTACGCAGGACGCAGCCACGGCCGAGATGACCGAGGATCTGGCGCGTATCGAAGCGCTGATTCTCGAGGTCCAAGCCGAACGTGCGCGCTATGCCGGCGGTACGATCCGCTTGGTGCTGGATTATCGGCTGGCCGTCTTGGGGCTGACCAGAGATCTCTTGGATCAGCGGCTGCATGCGCCGGAAGTGACCGTGGCGGTTCCGGTTACGCAGCCGGATCGCGAAGCCGCAGCCGAACTGGCTGCGGAGATCGGAGAAGCAGAGGCCGATGTGGCTTTGGCAGAAGTCCAGGCCATCGGGCGCGGCGGCCTAGTGGGCGCTGTCGCGCAGATGGAACTGGCCGCAGCGCGCATGCGGGTGAGCCTGTTGGAGTTCGCACTTCTCTCGCGGCAGTATGGCCTCGGACTGCCGATGCTCGATCCCTCCGCGATCTCGGCCGAAGGGCGCGGCTCTGACGTCGAGGACCAAGGGATGGCCGTCGGTCTTGCAGGGCCTGAAGACACCGGCGGCATGAGCCCGGCCGAGTTCAGACGCGAACGCCGCTATGAGAGCTTTTCCAGGACATGGAGCGCTTCCGGATCCGTGACGCGGGCAGGCGAGTGGTTGATCCTGCGGCACCGATCTCCGCTGGATGACAGCCTTTCCGTGACCGCAATGAATATTGCGGAAGTGCCAACAATGGGTGGAATATCGACTTTGACGCTTTATTGCGTTGAAGATGAGGAGGCGGCGCTTGCAGATTTCGATGAGTATTTGCTTGGCGGCCGACGCGACAGAGTGTGGGCGCAGTACAGGTTTGATGACGACTTGCCGGAGTCGGCCTACTGGTCGCTGAGCACGTCACACGAAGCCACCGGTCTCTGGGGCGAGGCCGCGCGACCTTTCATGGAGAGACTGGCGGATGCGGAGAGGTTCTATCTCCGTGTGACCGAAGACGATAACGAAGCACATGATTTCAGCATCAGCCTGACCGGAATCGACGAGGCCGTGGCAGCCGTTGCCGATGCCTGCGGGTGGCTGGCAGACGGTCTCTCCCAAGAGCAGATCATGGGCGTGCAAACGATACTGTCGGGGCTGGGTTACGATACCGGCGGGGTCGACGGCATCTGGGGATCCGGCAGTCGCAATGCGCTGCAGCGCTATCAACAAGACCTGGATCTTGAGACCACGGGCGTCCTGGATCGCAGCACGTTGGAGAGCCTCGGCTGCGTGGTCCGGGCAGGCAGCGTAGACTGTCAGGAATAGCCCGGATTCCTCACCAACTGTGCCAGAGCGATCTCTTCGGAAGGCTCTGCAACCTTCGTCTTGCTCTGCGCGACCGGGCGCGCGGTTCCGCTTACATCACCTGATGTTAGTTAAGAGTATTGCGCAAATATTGCGTCAAATCGAAGCAGCCCCTTCGACGGCGAACCATGAATTCACACCCTCCACCGCAACATATTCATCCATTAACGAGCGACGCGCTGGCGGCTGGGCGAATCTCCACATGGAGGGTCACGAAAGGGGGCTTGTCGTGGAATTCCCAAAGAATCATCGGCGATTAGTCTGGTTTGTTCGGCTCTGACCGACATGGGATTTGGTTGGATCCCGCAGGGTCTATGGGGGACCGAGCTTTACCGAGATCCGTCATCGGCCGCAGCGGCATTGCCGAGTGCCTCGGTCCAGGCCAGGTCATCCAGGCGTATGCGAAATCCAGCCGGTACGAATAGGATATCGTCACCGTTAGTACGGGCCAACGCAGGTACGAAATGCGGCGGAAGGACGGTTTGGCCCACGGCGTTGAGGAGGAGGAGGAGAACCTGTGCAGGCAGCCTAAGACGAGCTGAGGGCAGACTGAGTACCTATCTCGTTATCACTTGCGACATATGAGCGACCCATTCACTTGATCAACAACCGATTTGCCTGATCAGGAGCGAGGACCGGCTGGAGCGCGTAGCTGTGGGTAACGTTCCCTTGGAGCGATCTCTTCTAGAGCTGTACGAAGCGGTCGACGTGGCGGACCTTCGCCAGCGTCTCAGCCGTCACTTGGTGGATCGCGGTTTCTGGGGCGTCAGCGAGGGCATCAATAGCCTTAAGGTCAATGAGGTCTATCTCGACCCCGGCAAATACGTCTGGGACAACCTTACGGATTACATAGGCGATCGCAGGTCCGATATCCTCAATGCCTTCATCGCGGCATGCCTGTCAGAGGGGGTGGAGGAAGAGAGCCGCAGGCTGCGATGGCTGAAGGCGCAGACGCGACCCTACCTCGTCTTTTCCAGCGAAGCTGCGAAGTTCAAGGCAAACCACGAAGTCTACAAAGTGCTGGAGGATTTCGGCCTGCACTCCGCCAATACCCTGATCGTGCCGCTACCGGATGGCGGCGCCGGCCGACATCGCCTCTGGGCCTATGCCGACACTGCCAGCGCCCTGCGGAACGCCCAGCAGGCCGTGGCGCTCATGATGACCTACAATCATATGAGCGGGCTTGTTTCGACAGCAGCAGCCCACGGCGGCGGCGGCTTGACAGCGATAGGCGATCCGGCGCCGGCTGAGTGCGTGCCCGATCCCATGCATGATCCTGGCCCGACAAGCCGGACGATCGGGCTCGAACTGGTCAGGGGTGCCGCGGGGCGCGATCAGGCCGTACGCCTGTACATCGAACACCACCTTCACGATGCGGATCTCGGGGTCGACCGGCTCTGTCGAAGATTCGCCATGTCACGGCGGACGATCTATCGCATGTTCGCCGCCGAGGGCGGCGTTACACGCTATCTGACCGGACGCCGCCTGATCCGTGCGTTTGGTGAGTTAAGGGCTTCGTCGCCGTCGCGCGGACTGATCAATGCGGTGGCGATCAGTTGCGGCTTTGACGACCTGCCCCGCTTTTGCCGGCTGTTCCGTGAGCGGTTCGCCATCACCCCAAGCGATGCTGTCGGTCTCGGACCGGCGAATGACGAGCCGGCGCTCTCGCGCAGCAATTCGGCGAACGACGCTGCCCTGGGCTCACCCGCCCTGGTCCGGAGCGCTCAGCCCGATTGAGACGCTGGGGCGTGCATGACAGGCGGACGATGTATACGCCGCCATGGGAATTTTGGGTTTTGGCACAAATAGACAGGTAATTGGCACGCACAGACAATGACAAGCGGTGCGTTGCTTGTGTACGCATAACGACGTGTGACGGCGGCTTGGCGAAACGGACGGGGCGCTGGAAGCAGCGGTCTGGAAACAGGCAGGCTTCCGAGACTGCGCCGGCAACAATGCCATGACGCAGACAATGTTGCTTCCAGCCTAGTATTGGCTGATTGGAGGCTGCAGCATTGCTGATTTTGTGCGGACGATCTAACAAATTCCTCGTTATTCTCGAATCAACTCCTCTCATACATTACTATATACAGAGTCAAAAGACCGTATCGGTGTCGTTTTGTGATTCTGTGTAGATTCATGAATTTTAACCATTACTGAAAAACGATGAAACTCGATCGATGTTTATATTGAATTAATGATTTTATTTTGGTAAGCATGAGACAATCTTACGAAAATGACAGTTCAATTTCTAGGCGTCTGCCGGTGTCGTGTTTACCAATAATGAAACCTAGAGCGGCATCGCCTGTTGGTTGCTCAACATTTGTTTGCCGATGTGGAGGGGTCCAAGCAGGTGCGTACTGCACGCATTGGGCGGACCAGCAGTGAAGAAGAGGGAAGTGACATGTCGATCTGTCGCGAGGCCATGGTGACCCCGATCCGCACCGACACCCCGGCGCTGCGCCGCGTCTTGGCAGGCACAACGGCGCTGACGACGGCGGCTGTCTGCGGCTGGCTCTTGGCCGCCGATCCCGCGCTGGCCACACCCGCCGGCGGCGTGGTCACCGAGGGGCAGGCCGATATCACCTATGGCGACACTTCCGTCACCATCCATCAGCACACGGACCGCGTCATCATCGAGTGGCAGTCCTTCGATGTCGGCGTCGGCGAGACCGTCCATTTCGAGCAGCCCGGTGAGCTTGCTGCGGCGCTGAACATCATCTTCGGC
>JANQIX010000086.1 GCA_028281925.1 Alphaproteobacteria bacterium | reverse complement strand
GTTGGTCGTGATGATCGTCGACACCCGGGCGTAGCGCTGGTCCATCAGCCGGAAGAAGGCGTTGACCTGTTCCGGCCGCAGGGTCAAGTAGCCGAGCTCCTCGATTTATGTGGAGCTCTACATAAATCGACTTATGTGCAGCCGGTAGTTATGTGGAGTCGCCGACATCGAGGTCGATTTTGCGCCGTTCATGGCGAACCACGTGTTGGACCACTCCACATAATCATCAGAGCCGGCGAAGCCAGCCGGTGATATCCTCCCCCCGAAAGACGAAGGCGCCGCCCTTCGGCGGAGCCAATGTCTCGGGAAAGACCTGGGCAAGGGCCTGCCGCTTCAGATCGATGTCGGCGCGCGCGTAGCGCATGGTCGTGTTCAGACTGGCGTGACCGAGCCATTGGCTGATTGTGGCAAAATCGACCCCGGCCTTGAGCAGATGAATCGCCGTCGTATGTCGAAGCGAATGGGGGTGGATCCGTTTGCCGGCCAGGGTCGGCGCAGCTTCGGCGCCGATGGCGACGTGCTTTTGGAGGAGGTACCGGACGCCGAACCGGGTCATCGGAGCACCGCGGCCATTACGGAAGACGTGCTGGTCGGCCGGGTCTTGGCCGTCGGCATGCTGGTTTTGGATCAGTTCCTTCAGGAGTTGCGCGGTGCGCGGCCAGATGGGACAAAGGCGCACCTTGTTGCCTTTGCCGACGAACCGAACCTGATGAGGCGGTTCAAGACGAACGTCGCGGACGCGAAGGCCGACGATCTCCTGGACGCGAGCGCCGGTGTTGAACATGAGCGAGAACATCGCGTAATCCCGCCTGCCCATCGGCGTCTTTCGATCGATGCCGGCCAGCAATGCCTCGATCTCTTTGGTCTCCAGATACTCGATCGGGGCAGCACGGGCGCCTCTCTTGAACGGCATCCCGAGGACTTGCTGGAGGGCGGCCATATGCTCCGGGTTCTCGGCGATCAGAAAGCGGGCGAAGGTATGCAGGCCAGCCAGCCGGGAGTTCCGGGTGGTGATGCTGTTGTGGCGCTCGCTTTCCAGAAAAGCCAGAAAGCGCCCGATCCGATCGGCGGTGATGTCGGCGATCGACAGGGACTCGATCGGGCGCCTGCAATCGACCATGGCGAATCGCAAGAACAGGATCATGCCGTCGCGATAGCTGCGGATCGTATGCTGGCTCATGCCGCGCAGCGTCGGAAGGTATTCCTGGAAGAACCGGACGATCGACCGGCCAAGATCGGTGGGTTGATAGGCCTTCATGGCGCCGCCTCCACGACGATGGTGCCGAAGGCGGCCTCGAAGCGACGGCTTGCGAGCTCCCGCATTGCCGGCACGAAGTGGAGGTAATGGGCCGTCGATACGATCGAGACGTGACCCATATACATTGCCAGGCTGGGCAAGCAGGACTGGACATCGGCGCCAGCACGATACCAGCGCAGCAACGCCTGAACGGCGAATGAATGGCGCATATCGTGGACTGTCGGCAGGCGGCCTTCGCAGTCCCGAACGTCGGCGGCGATGAACAGGCGAGTGACGGCCTGGCCCAGGCCGGCTCCGGTGTAGCCATGCCGACCGCTTGGCCCGCAGCATAGCAACGCCGCAGACGGACCGGTGTCGAAGGGAGGCGCGAGACGGCGACGCAGATAAGTGCGCAACGCATCGGCCGCGTCGAGGGACAGTGGCACGAGCCGGGACTTGTGGAACTTTGACGCCCGGATGCGAAGCACGCCCGTTTGGGGCTCGACATCGTCGAGCGTCAGGCGGGCCAACTCCCCACGCCGTAGGCCGGCGGTGTATAGAATGATGACGGCCAGCCGCATGACGCACGGCAACAACGGTGAGTTCGGCATCGGTCCGAGGAGGTCGGCGACCGCAAGCATCCGCGACACCTGGGCTGGATCAAGAATGACCGGCCGCCGGTAAGGCAGCTGGCGGACGAAGTAAAGCGGGTCCGGGACGAAGCAGTCCGGTTCTGACCTACGGCGGAAGAGACAGAACTTGTGGACGATCACCTGTCGGCCACGTCGGGTCGTTGCCGACAGGTGGCGGAAAGAATCGCACCAGCGATTGAAGGCCACTTGGTCGAGATCGATGCCTCCGGTTGACACGACAAATCGCCGCAGATGCCCGAGTATCCATTCTTCACTGTCGTACCCCCGGCCCAGCGCCCGTTGGTGCGCCAACCAGGTAGCGATCCATCGGTCTAGCGGCGTCGAAAGAGCGGTCTCATGCATGGACGCCTCCCCCGGCAGAGGCGACGGCAGGCACCGGCAAGGCGACGGTCCGCAACATGTCGACATCGAGCCGCAGATAGGCACAGGTCGCTTCCAGACTCCGATGCCCAAGCAAATCACCGATCGCTTTGACGCCGACGCCACGGCGCAGCAGTCTCATGGCGAAGGCATGGCGCAGCGAATACGACGACACGTCGCCGAGCGGCAGCCCGCTCTTCGCTGCCCGGTAGGTGAAGACCTCGATGACGCCGTAATGCTTGAGCGGCTTGATCGGGCTGCGGACACGCAAAAACAGATGCGGCAGATCGTTGTTCGGTCTGCCAGCTTGGAGAAAGCGGCGCAGCAGCCGCAGCGTCCGGCCGGCCAGCGGCAGGATAAGAATCGAGCGGGTCTTCCGTTGCTCGACCCGCAATGTTCCGGCTTCCCAGTCGACCGAGTCCAGCCGAAGAGCGGCGACCTCCGACGGACGCAGCCCATAATAGGCCATCAGATGAAGAATGGTGTAGTCCCGCCAAGCCCGGGAATCGTGGCGCCGGATCGCTACGAGCAATCGCCGCACCATCGCCCAATCCAATGCCCGTGGCGGCAACTCTCCGCGATACACGCGCGGCATGTCGATGACATGCAATCCGCTGGGGGCGTCACCATGATCAGCGCAATACCGCAGGAACGCCCGCAGATGGGCGACTACGTGTTGGAGCGATTGGCGGCAGTTCTCCTTGCTCTTGATCTGGACGAAGGCTTCGACGTCGTCCGCCGTCACGGCGGACAGGCCGCGGTCGGACGGGATACCTCGTGAGAGGAAATCCGCCACTGTCTGTCCGTGTTGCTGGAGCGACTGCGCCGAGACTCCACGCACTTCGGCAAGGTACTGATTATAGCGGTGACGCAGCAGGGCGATCGGATCGGTCTGTTCGATCGGAACCAGTTGGCCAGTCGCAGCCAGGAACCTGGTGAACATGCGGCCCGTGCACCGATACAGGTACGCTTGCGACGCAGGAACTCCAGAAACGACGAAAGCATGTCGCAAATCGGCTTCGTGGAACGCCGCGCCAGGTTCGAACTGGTCCGAATGGCCAAGAACCTCCCTGACCCGATGAAGATGCAGGCGCGAGGGATGTCGCAGATGGCCCTGATTGGCCAGCCAGATGGCAAATGCCTCCAACTCAGTCCCGAAACGGGAGTTCTCATATCGCTCATGGTGTCTGGGAAAAAGATCGCGAAGCATGGCTTCACCCCCTTCGTTGCAGAGGGCTTCCACACTACGGCCGTTCAGTTATGTTGAGTCAGATGTCTCATGGATCAGGCGACCAGACGACGGATCGGGCGACTCCACATAAGAGTCTGACTCAGAATCGGCCTGGTTGTTCTGATTGCACCTCCATGCACCCTTAGATTGCATTACACCCTGGCGAGTCTGCGGGTCAAGAGTTTGACGCTTGCGACCATGAGCCATGTACA
>JANQIX010000011.1 GCA_028281925.1 Alphaproteobacteria bacterium | reverse complement strand
ACCGGGCCAGCGGTTCGGTCTCTTGCACCCCCTAGCCAACCTGCCCAGCCCGCAGCTCAGAAGTGAGACAAGCGTGGGTCTGGATCCGTCAACTCGTGGCAGGGCGTACGACCCTCATTGGTTGCGAATGACTATCACCTTCATTCAACCTCCTTGTCCAGTGGCTAAATGCACGGGACCCTGAGTCTGATCGGCGGTCGTTAGAAGCCCGTCCTCGCATCGGCGTCAGCACGCCAAGGGCCGCGTAGGTGGCCGACGCGACGGTCGGATTGCTGAGGCTGGAGCACACGCCGAAAGGCACGATGTTCATCATGAAGATGTTGTCCATGATGTTGGCAGCCGGCATGCTCCCGCACATGGTTCAGTTTCTTGATGATGCCCCTAAAGAGCTACGAGGATTGGAGGCACTGCATCACCCAGCTGTGCGGCGTTCCGCTTACTGGACCCTATATCGAGCAGACGCTCACCGCTTTGCGTGACCCGGCGGACCATATGACGTAAAAGCTCATCGCGATGTGGGGTGAACGACATCGTCGGCGCGTCATCGGCTGGTTTGAGCAGGCGCAGCAGGGGGCGGGCGGGCGGAATACCGGTTCTGCGCCGTCAAGACGAGGGAGCTGATGCCAGCCTTCGATCCCACCAACATTCCTGCGATCGTCAATGCCATCGAGCAGGTTCTCGGTGTTGCACACCCCATCGCCCTCACCGTTCAAGCTGCGCAAGCCGATCCTGATCTGGCGCGGGAGGCGTGGAACGCCATCGAGTCCCTCCCGGCCGAGCAGCGTCGCGCCATCGCCGGTATCCTGGCCGGATCAATGATGCCTGGTCTCTGAAGACGGTGAGGAGGTTGTGGTGCCGCCATGGAAGCTTGGCTGATCACCGTATTGAGCTCATCGATACACCCGGCATCCGCCTTCATGTTGACAGTCTGACGACGCGTAAGACCAGCCCGTTCGTCCAAGCGGTCCGCCAAAGGACCGGCACGGAGAAGGCAGACGGGTGCGAGGGTAGCGGACAGTTCCCCAGCCAGACGACACCCTGCTGCACTGGCGGCACGCTGCTCAGGCAGCATAATCGGCCTTGCGTGGCACGCTCGTCGGCAACGTCCGAGTTCCGGACATCGGCGAATTGGCATACTCGTTACGGATTCCGAGTTCGTGGCATCGAGATTCTCGTGCCATGGCAGAGGGAACTCCACGAAGGCACGCGGCTGTCGTACAGGCCGCCGTCGTAGCCCTAGCCGAAGCGACCAGGCGTTGCCTCGGGTCGATGCCGGGACCAAACAGGCGCGGTCGCCGACCTAGCCGCCACCGCTGCCGTTAGCTCTTCAACCCTGGGCAAGTTCTCTGGTCGCCACGAATCCTGCTGTGCCCAGCGACTGACGACAGCGATGTAAAGGTCAGTGAGACAGAAACCTGACGACAGTAAGTACGGGTTCCCGGCAATCTCGCGTTCGACTAGGAGCCAACGCTCACGCCAAATGGAGCGGACGACTTCACGCAGTGCCATTGCAGTTTCTGGGGTTGGTGAGAACCGTTCCGGGTAGTCGTTAATCTCGACCAACGGGTAAATCTCGGTCGCAACAAACAGCAGCCAACGCAGCGCTTGGGCTCTCTCCGCGGTGTCCTTTGGTAGCAGCTCCCCCTCGGGATGACGCTGATCGAGGGTCAGGAGAATCGCCGCCGACTCTGTAAGGGTCTCCCCGGAAGGTGCAACCAGAGCCGGAACCTTGCGCTGGGGATTGACCAAGGCATAACGATCGTCACGCTGAGCGTCGGCCTCCAAATCTACATCGCGAACCTGATAGTCGGCACCAATCTCCGCCAGCGCCATCTCCACAGCCAGGGATCCGGACCGCCGGTGCCCGTAGAGAATATAGGTCATCTCTGCATGTCGTCTCCTGCTCGGCTGCGCCCTACCCTACGACACCACAGCCTTGTGCGACAGTGGTTGGCCGCGTGGGTCGCCTTTAGGTCACGAGCCAGCCAATGTCGTCATGACGACCATGTCAGCTCGCACGCCCAGCGGTCCGCCCACGACTTGCAAATTGTTATGTTATATCATAGCTTCCCTTAGCCTCACCGCAGTTCAAGCGAGCAGGCGGGGAGGATATTTCAGACCGGCATCCTGATGGTTGCTCTCAACCTGTCTGCACGTTCTGCCCCTCGATGGGGTGACGTATGCACAGGCGCCAACGGTGTACGCTCAGAGGATGACACGGATGAATGCTGTCTACCCCCAGCTCCGAGCCACTGTCCTTTCCGGCTTTCTGGGTGCGGGCTGGGCGCACCTATACCGTTCCGACCGGCGCCCCGATCCTGCTGCGCGGCACGCTGTGGCGAGCAGATCCCAAGTCTGAACTTCCGCGCCGCTCACCACACATCGCCGGCACGGGCGAGACGCGCTTGGTACTCGTTCTCGATCCGATCACAAACCCGGACTGCGTTCCGGACCGACCATCCATGCACTGACACGCCAGCCACAGGGAGCTCAAGAGATGAAAACACGGGCCGCCATCGCCTGGGAGCCGAATAGACCGCTGGAGATCGAAGAAATTGACCTCGAAGGTCCTAAGGACGGCGAGGTTCTTGTTCGTATCGTTACCACCAGCTTGTGCCATACTGATGTATTCACTCTTTCGGGCGAAGACCCCGAAGGGCTGTTTCCCTGCATCCTCGGTCACGAAGGATGCGGCGTGGTTGAGGAAGTCGGCAAAGGCGTCACTTCGGTGGCGCCGGGAGACCACGTGATCCCGCTCTACGTCCCCGAGGATCCCGACTGCCCCTACATCAAGTCCGGTAAGACCAATCTCTGCCAGACCATTCGCAAGACGCAGGGCGCCGGCGTGATGCCCGATGGGACCTCTCGCTTCTCGTACAAGGGCAAACCCATCCTTCACTATATGGGCACAAGTACCTTCAGTGAGTACACGGTCCTGCCGGAGATCGCCGTAGCCAAGATCACCAAGCAAGCTCCACTGTCCAAGGCTTCGGTGATGGGCTGTGCGGTGCCAACCGGCATCGGCGCCGTGCGCAACACCGCCAAGGTGGAGGCGGGAGCAACTGTAGCGGTTTTCGGGCTCGGCGCCGTCGGCATGGCGGTGATCCAGGGCGCGGTTCTGAACGGGGCGTCACGGATCATCGGGATCGATATCAACCCGGCCAAGTTCCTGCTGGCGAAATCGCTTGGCGCGACCGAGTGCATCAATCCGAAGGACTATGACGCTCCGATCCAGGATGTCCTGGTCGAAATGACCGACGGCGGGCTGGACTATACCTTCGAGGCGGTCGGGAACGTGAACCTGATGCGCGCGGCCCTTGAGGCCTGTCACAAGGGCTGGGGTGAATGCACCGTGATCGGCGTTGCCGGCGCGGGACAGGAGATCGCGACGCGTCCCTTTCAACTCGTCACCGGCCGGGTCTGGCGCGGGACGGCCTTCGGCGGTGTCCGAGGACGCAGCCAGTTACCCGGCATGGTCGACGAATGGTTGCGAGGCGATTTCGACGTTGACCCTTACATCACGCACCACATGACCCATGGCCAGATCAACACAGCCTTCGACCTCCTGAAGGCCGGCAAATCGATCCGGTCGGTCGTCCATTTCCAACCGGCTGACACGATGACGGTCAACTCTCTTCCTGGAGAAATCGTACCTGAGTAAAACAGCGAAACATCTTCGCTCGAAGCCCACGATAGTGTGGCTGGAGCCGGCCTGTATTGCTGCTAATGTCAAGGCGATGGTCGCGCTGATTAATGATCATTGTGACCTATTGCCTTGATCTGGCTGTTAGTGGCGCGACCGAAACGGACGATACCCACTCGATATGCGATGAATGGGGCGTCAAACAATTGGCGTAACTGTCGGTGGCTCATGCCTGCTAAGGCTTAAGCCGCTAAACCTGCTCATCTCATCGGTAGCGGGTGGCAGGGGGCGACCATGGCTAAGCCGAAACAGCCCGGAAGAGCTTAGAGGTGCTCGCCGACGACGCGGATGCTGCGTTGAAGGCCATCCCGCCGTCAATCCCGCCTGTCAGCCCTATCCACTGCCCGAAGACCAGTACGCACTCTGGCGGGAGATCATCATCGTGTTTCACCCTAGTAGGCTGTGACTCAACGGTTTCGTTTCGCCGACCGTAGTGATGCCACGCGAGCGTATCCGCGACGCGGGTCGCGGTCGCCGCCGCGACTGCGAAGGCCGGTCTTAGCACGAGGCGGCGAGTTCTGAAGAGCAGAGCGCGACTGGTATGCTCCGCACTTCGGTTGGCTTGGTTTGAAAACCTGGCGCGGCGGCTTCCGGAGGCAGATCAGAAGTAAGCGGAACGATGGAACCGGCCGCCTCGTGCCAACTCCGGTCGTCGCCAGCACCCGATGCTCGGTTCCGGATCCGGCCCAGAGCGGCCGACTGGTCCCAAACTGCATCGATGGCAGCTTCGGAAATCGAAGCTGGCACGGCTGAGACATCTAGACGGTCCGCCTCGTGCGAGGAGTTGCCGTGGTATCGCGCCCTGTCCCAGTCGGCTGTGCGGACAGAGGCTCCGGCTTTCCGGTCTTTGATCCCGGATGTCCCATTTGGCCGAGGCTTCGGTCGGCCGTTCAGCGATGATAACGTAGATATGAAAATCGGTTAGTGACCCTAGGTCACGGCGTTGGCATAGGACGCGGCGGGTGAAGACGGATCGGGGCCGTTTTGACCGCTCCGCGAAGCTCGCTTCCGGGGGGTCAGCGATCACCTCGGACGGTGGTTTGCTGCTTCACCGTGAACTGGACGACGCCCGATCGTGTCTGGCCCGAGGGGCACACTCCACTCAGGGGTCAATGCTCCACGACGAACAGCAGTTTCGCTGTCTTACGTCAACGGCGGAATGAAAATGTACCAGCGCGGCGGTGGGACAGTCACGTAGGGAGGCGACAGGTATGCCGCCTCCCCGTTTCAGAACCGTCTGTCAGGGCTTGGATGATTGGATCAAGCGGCCTGCGCCGGACGGCGCTCCTCACCCCATTCGAGGCCAGGCCGATACCGGCCTGCCACTTGGCCATCCTCCAGTGCGAAGAGGTGAAGCCATCCATTGTCGAAGAGAGCACGCACATCCGGGTGACGCTCCAACACATTCGTGATCGCTTCCTTCGGTGCTTCGACCATCACCGTAAGGCGAAGCGGTTCGTGCATGAGCTTGTCGCCGTCGTGGATCGTCTGCCACGGCAGGCCAGGCCGGAGGATGCCGCCGTTGCCCTGCACGACGCCGATGCCGCCGACCACGTTGTGAATGAGCTTGTTGCCACCGCCAAAGGCCGCCGGTGCAACTGCCGAACCGTAGTACTGCAGATTGATCCAGCTCGCGACGACGACCGGCGCGGTAAGTATCAGCTCAAGCGTGGCGAAGTCCGCGTCACCCCTCCACTCATAGTTGTGCAGGAAGGTGCGCCCCTGAAGGTTCGCGCTCGCGGTCACGCCGCGAGGCGCCGCGACGAAGGCCGCGCAGCCGGCAAGGCCCCATTCCGGGCGCACCTCCGCCCAGTTGACCGCGCGCGACGCGATGTTCTCGGCCGTTGCCCTGGGCAGCCGCAGGGCGCGTTCGCTGCGCGCCACCTCGCCTGCCGCTTCCAACCATTTCCGGGCCTGCGCGATATCCGCCGTGTGCGCCGTTTCGTCGACGTCGTCGTAGAAGGTGACCTGGTCCGTCACGGTATCGTGCAGCCCCGCCATGAATAGCGTGTCCTCGGGCAAGTGGATGCCGTGCGCCGGCAGGCCGGCTCGCGTTTCAGGATCGTTGAGGAGTGCTGCCAGAACACGCGACGACACCTCGCCGGTCTGACCGGCACACGCCCCGCAATGATAAGCGCTTTCGTGGGGATTGTTGGTGACCTGCGCGCCGTGGCCAAGCAGCAGGATTAGGCGCGCGTGGTTCTGTGTCAGGCTCATGGCGCGCAAGACGGCGGCGGCGGTGTTGGCCTTCTGATCGGCCGTAAGCCCACCGACGACATGGGGCGCGGGCTCGGGCTGAAGGCCCTTGGCGCCCAGCCCTAAGGCATCCTTCACCAGTTTCCAGCCATAGGCCGGCCCCGCCGCCTCTACGAACGCGAAGGACGACACGGCGGCCTGACGGAACCGACCCCAAGCGCGGCTCGCGCGGGCGGCGATCCGAAACCCCTGCTCAGTCGTTTCATCGGCACGGCTTTCGGTAGTTATCGCCGGGGTCAGCAGGACCGGCATATGGGCCTGTTCGATATCGGAGCCCTGGGTTTTGTGCGCCAGGGGCAGGCCAAAGAATCCGGCAAAGCCGATGGTCTCCATTTCCGAGCTCTGCGCCTCGAACGCGCGGCGGAACACCTCCGAGCGCACGTCGATGCAGAAGGAGGCCTGAACGGGC
>JANQIX010000010.1 GCA_028281925.1 Alphaproteobacteria bacterium | reverse complement strand
ATACGGCGAAGGGCCTCAGCGCCGCCTTCACGTTGAAGCCCCATGGCAAGCACGGCGTGCGAGGGCGGCGGGAGCTGATCGATGTCTTTGAGCTGGTGGGCGGGCCCGATACGCCGGGCGGCTAAGGGGGCCGCATTCGCCGCCGCGTCCGTCTTGGCGATGGCCGGCCAGGCCGGCGCGCAGGGCGGTTGGGTCGACCCGTGGGCGACGGTCCGCGGCCCGTCGGCCGGGCCAGCGCAGGTCTGGGGGCTCTACAGCGAAGGCTGTATCGCCGGTGCCGCGGCCCTGCCCCTGGAAGGAGAAGGCTATCAGGCGATCCACCCCAACCGCCGCCGCAATTACGGCCATCCGGAGTTGTTGGATTTCGTGGAAGACTTGGCGCGGCAGACTTCGGAAGCGGGGCTGGGCGTGCTGGCCGTGGCCGATCTGGGTCAGCCGCGCGGCGGGCCGATCACCGGCCATGCCAGCCACGAAAGCGGCCTGGACGTGGATATCTGGTACCGGCTGGACATTCCCGCCCTGCCGCGGGAGGAGCGTACCGGCCTGGAAGAGGTGGCGATGGTCGCGCCCGACGGTGCAGTCGATCCGGCGGTCTGGGGCGATGGGCAGGCAGAGCTGGTGCGCCTGGCGGCCGTTGATGAGCGGGTGGCGCGGATTTTCGTGCATGCCGCGATCAAGCGGGATCTCTGCGCGCGAGAATGGGACGACCGGTCTTGGCTGCGCGTTCTGGTCCCGGAGGGCAACCACCATCGGCATATGCATATTCGGCTTAACTGCCCCGAGGGCAGCCCGGGCTGCCAGGGCCAGGCACCGCCGCCGGCCGGTACCGGATGCCAAGGCGATGACGATCCCGGCGATCTTGGGGCCGAGCGTCTCGCAGGTTATGGCTCGCCGGGCTATCCGCGGCCGCCCGGCGTCCTGCCGATGCAGTGCATGACCGTCCACCAGGCAGCGACGGCGCGCTAGCAATCCGGCTGTGGAACGTCGAGATCACAATGTATAGCCGCAGAGCGCGGAGACGGATGAGGTGACATGATCACAGGAACCCAAATCAGGGCTGCCCGCTATCTGGTGGGGATCTCGATCGAGCATCTTGCCGAATCGACCGGCGTCGCCGTTGCGACGATCCGCCTTGCCGAGGGGGGCGAAGCCGAGCTGACAGCGACCGCAGTTCAGCTAAGCGCGATCAGGTCTGCGCTGGAGGACCGCGGCGTCGAGTTCCTGGACGACGGCACCAATGTCCGCTTTTCCTGTGGGCGATGACGGCGGTGCGGAGGCGTTCCGCTATGCGGCCGCCCTGGTCTGAGGGCGATTGTAGAGCCCCGTGCTCAGATACTTGATGCCCGAGTCGCACATTACGGTGACCACTGTGGCATCGGGTCCGAGGCGCCTCCCGACGTCCAGCGCCGCGACAAGGTTCGCGCCTGTGGATGTGCCAGCGAACAGGGCCTCTGTCTGCGCAAGCCGTCGGGCCATGGCCATCGCCTGATCGGTCGAAACCGTTGCGATCTCGTCGACCATTGACGGATCCCACAACGGCACGACGAATCCTGCGCCGGCGCCTTCGATCTTATGCACGCCCGATGGGCCTCCGGAGAGAACCGCCGATTCGCTCGGCTCGACCGCAACGATGTGGATGCCCGGTCGGCGGCGGCGCAGGGCCTCGCCGACGCCTCGGACGGAAGCTGCGGTACCGGTGCTCTGCACGAATGCGTCTATCCGGCCGCCGGTCTGCTGCCAGATTTCCTCGCCCTTGGCGTGATAGGCGGGCAGCTGATCGGCATTGTTGAGCTGATCCGTCCAGAACGCGCCCGTCTGGTCGGTGATCCGTCGGGCGGCTCCGATCATGTTGCGCGTGAGCGCTTCGTCCATTCCACCGCCGTTGCTGGGCACGATCGTCAGCTCCGCACCCAGCGCTGCCATATGGTTCCGCTTTTCCAGGCTGAACGCATCGGATGTGACGATGCTCAACGGATAGCCGCGGGCGGCGCAGATCAGCGCCAGTGAGACGCCCGTGCTGCCGCCGGTGTATTCGACCACCCGGCCGCCGGGCTTAAGGCGTCCCGACCGTTCGCCGGCTTCGATCATGGCAAGCGCCATGCGGTCCTTCATGCTGCCTGTCGGGTTCTCGCTCTCGACCTTGATCAGAATCCGGGCGCAGTCCGCGGGCACGATGCGGGAGAGACGCAGCAGCGGCGTGCGGCCGATGCGCTGCAGAATGGAAGATTGGATCTGGGCCCTCTGTGCCGCCGGCCGGTCTGCCTGCATCGTTTCCATGGAAGGCTCCATTGAATGTATCTACATAATATGTGAATACATATACCTGTGATCAGCGAGGGGCAAGGCTTGACCAAGACTCTGGTGACAGACGCCCGCGATGCGGTTGACCGCTGCGCCGGCATCAAGATCCGGCTGGCCGCGCGGCGGATCACCCGCTTCCTGGACATGAAGCTTCAGGATGCGGGATTGACCCATGCGCAATTCGGTCTGCTGACCCACATCGCAGCGGCGCGGGACGATACGATCGGCGCCCTGGCCGAGCGCATGGATCTCGACCAGTCCACACTGTCGCGCACCCTGCGGGGCCTTGAGCGTGCCGGCCTGGTCGAGATCGCCGCAGTGGAGAAAGATCAGCGCAAACGCGCCGTCTGGCTGACCGAACAGGGCGCTCGCCGCCTGGAGACCGCGATATCGGCCTGGCGGATCGCACATGCAGCGCTGAGTGACGCCATCCATCCGGCCGAGGTGAGGGATCTGGCTACGGCCACCGAGGCCCTCGCCGACACTGGTGGTCGGTAAACGCCGCTACGGCACGCGCCGGCGCTTCAGCAGCACGTAGAGCGCGCCGTCGCCGCCGTCTTTCTGGCGGGCCGGATAGTGGGCCAGCACCTTGTCGCGGATCGGCAGTTCCGAGAGCCAGCGTGGCACCTGGGATCGCAGCACGCCACGCCCTTCGCCCAGCGAGCCTTTGCCGGTGATCACCAGCAGCATGCGGCGGCCGTGGCGGTGGTTGTGATCGACAAACGCAGCCAAGGCGTGGTGCGCTTCGGCCTGGCGCATACCATGCAGGTCGATACGCGCCTGGATTTCCGTCCGGCCCTGGCGCAGGCGGTCGGCCGAGCGCTGATCGAGGCCGGGGATCACCCGCCCGGTCAAGGGCGCTTCGCCAGTCACTGCTCGCGGCGGCGGCTGGGTCGCCGGTCGCGCCGCCGCCTTCCGTTTTGCCGCTTCCGCTTGCTGGGCGGGCTTCTTCGGGGGGGCAGGGTCCGGTTCGGCCGCCGGCGGCAGCGGGGCCATCGGAGCCACGTCGCGGGTGGCGTGGCGCCAGAGGGCGAGATCCTCAGGCGTCGGTCGGCGCCGCCGGGTCATGGCCCGCCATCGGCACCATCGGCGATCAACAGGATGTGCAGGCGCCGCGGCCCATGCGCGCCGAGCTGGATGATCTGCTCGATATCGCCCGTGCGCGACGGGCCGGTCACCAGATTGACGGTGCGCGGGGGGCCGCCTGCCGCCCGCAGCCGGTCCCACGCGTCCTCATAGGCGCCGACCACCTGGCCCTCGTGCAGGACCACGATGTGGTTGTCCGGCAGGAAGTTGAGCGTCGTCGGGCTGCCGGCGCCGGAGGCCAGCATCAACGTCCCGGTCTCCGCGATGCCGGCGACCGACGCCGTCAGCGAGGTCACATCGTCCGGCCGCGCCGGGCCGCGGCTGACCTCCAGCATCGGCCGAGCGGTCCAGTCGACACCCTCCAGCGACGGATCGGGCGCCAGCCGGAGCGCTGCCGGCAGGTTATGGTCGGCCAGGAACTGGGCAGCGGCTTCGGGCACATCGTTCAGGCCATCGAGACGGACCACGGTCGCTGACACCTGCTCTGCCATCGTGACGAACAGATCCACCAGCGCATCGTGGGGCTTTGCAACCCGGTCGGGGATGATGCCGCGGGGGCGACCGTCCAGCCGGGCGTCGACCGACGCTTCGCTTCGGTCGCCAAGCTGCTGTCCGGCCAACGCCTTGCGGACGCCGCCTAGAATGGCGTCGCGTGCCTCGCTCATCGTCCGCCGCTGTCCTGGCGGCTTGCGGCCGCCCATTGGTCCTGGAAGGTCCGGCCCTGGGGTGCCGGCATGTCGCGAAACCGCGTCCAACCGCCGGAAAGCGGCAGCCAGCCAATGCGCCCGCGACGGCGGCCCAGCAATCCGAGCATCCGCATAGCCAGACGCGTGCCGAATCGATAGAGCCTCGGCCGCTTCGCCGCCCAGGCCCACAGGCTAAGGCCACGCCGGACGGAAGCCGGGGCCAGGCCCGACTCGAACTCCTTCACCCGCCAATGGCGCATGATCTTGGTCAGCGGGATCTTCATCGGGCACACGGTCTCGCACCGCCCGCAGAAGGTCGATGCATTCGGCAGGTGTCGGGCCTGGTCAAGCCCGATCAGGGCGGGGTCCAGCGCCGCGCCAATGGGCCCCGGCACCACCCAACCGTATGCATGGCCGCCAACCGACCCGTACACCGGGCAGTGGTTCATACACGCACCGCAACGTATGCATCTGAGCGTGTCTTCTGCCTCGGTCCCCAGTACGGCGGATCGCCCGTTGTCCAGCAGAACCACGTGGAACTCATCCGGCCCGTCCAGATCCTCCGCCCGCTTCGGGCCGGTGGAAAAGGTGGTGTAGGCGCTGAATTCCTGCCCCGTTGCCGACCTTGCCAGCAGGCGCAGGATTGCACTGCAGTCCTCCAGCGTCGGCACCGCCTTTTCGATCGAGCTGATGACGATATGGATGCGCGGCAGACACTGGGTGAGATCGCCGTTGCCTTCGTTGGTGACGATCACGGTCTGCCCGGTTTCAGCCACCAGGAAATTGGCCCCGGTGATGCCCACATCGGCGGACAGGAAGCTGCGGCGCAGCATGGCGCGGGCTTCGTCGGTCAGCTGGCGGGGTTCGCTCAGCGGCCGGTCGGCCTCCAGATCCGTGTGGGCCTCGCGGAAGGTGTCGGCGATCTGCTGTTTCACCAAGTGCAGCGCCGGGGCGATGATGTGGCTCGGTGCCTCGTGGCGAAGCTGGATGATGTATTCGCCCAGATCGGTTTCGATCGGGGTGAAGCCTTCGGCTTCCAGATGATCGTTGAGGCCGATCTCTTCCGCCACCATGGACTTGCCTTTGGTGACGGTGCGAGCGCCCGCGCGCCGACATATCTCAGCAATCGCTTCGCAGGCTTCACGCCCGGTGCGCGCCCAGTGAACCTGACCGCCATTGGCCACGACGCGCTCTTCAAAACGCAAGAGATAGGTGTCGAGATTGGCCAGCGTGTGGTTCTTGATGTCCCGCGCCTGATCGCGCAGCGCCTCGAATTCCGGCAGCTTGGCCACGGTGGCCGCGCGCCGCTGCTGGAAGCCCGGCTTCATGTTGAGAAGCGCGCGCTGCAGTTGCGCATCGGTCACGGCATCGCGCGCACGGTCTTTGAAGGCGAGGCTGGTGGGCTGCATCTGCGCGGCTCTCCGCTCCGTCAGGACCGCCGCGATTGGCCGATCGGCGGTTCGTCCAGCATGCCGGCCAGCACCTCCGCGACATGGCGCACGCGCACCTCCGCCCCGTCCCGTGACAGCTTGCCGGCCATGTTCAACAGGCAGCCCATATCACCGGCCAACATGGTGTCGGCGCCAGTGGCGACAATGTCGCGGGCCTTGTCGCCGACCATCTTGTTGGAGATGTCGGGGTACTTCACGCAGAAGGTGCCGCCGAATCCACAGCAGATCTCAGCACCCGGCAGTTCATGGAGCTCGAGACCGGCCACCGTGCCGAGTAGCTGCCGCGGCTGCGCCTTGACGCCCAGTTCCCGCAGTCCCGAACAACTGTCGTGATAGGTGACGGCGCCGTCGTACCGTACCCCATCGACACCGCCCATGCCGCGTATGTCGACCAGAAAGCTGACCAGTTCATGCGTACGCCTGGCGAGATGATGTGCACGCGGTGCCCAGTCGGTGTCATCGGCCAGCAGAGCCGGGTAGTGCTCCCGCAGCATCCCGGCACAGGATCCCGACGGGGCCACGACATAGTCGAATCCCTCGAAGGCTGCGATGACCTGGCGGGCGATGTCGGCCGCATCGGCACGATCGCCGCTGTTATAGGCGGGTTGGCCGCAACAGGTCTGGGAGCCGGGGACCTCTACCCGGCAGCCGGCCCATTCCAACAGCCGCACAGCGGAAAACCCGACGATCGGCCGGAACAGATCCACCAGACAGGTCACGAAAAGCCCTACCCGGGGGCCACTCTCACCCTCGGTCACATCGTCAGCAGGGATCGCGTCATCCATCGCGCCGGTCCGGAAGGGCTGTCAGGGGTCCGAACGCCAATGGACTTGGCGGCCGGTCGTCCGGATTGGAAGGGAAACACATAGCACAGGCGGGTAAAGGGCGGGCTGGGCCCGAGTCAGTTCGAGGAGCGGGTTTCCACCAGCAGCCAGTTGGGGTCCGTCGCGCGGGTGTTGCGTGCGAAGGTCCAGATATCCGTGATCTCCTGAGTCTGGTCAGGATCGCCGTCGACCACCTCGCCCTCTTCGTCGCGGGTGACGATCACCTGGCGGCTGACGAACTTCACGGTAACGAAGGCGGTGCGTCCGTCGAGATTGGCCTCGATGATGTCCGCCGACAAGATGCGCTCGATACGCGTCTCCAGCACCTCGCCCTCGGCCAAGCGTGTGCGGATCGCCTCGCTGAAGCCGTCGTAGAGATCGTCGCTCAACAGCGGGCGCAGAGAGGTCGTGTCGCCGGCGGCATAGGCCTCCACGATCATCCCGAACGCCATCTGAGCGCCCTGCGCAAACGTCCCCTCATCGAAAGAGGGGTCGGCGATCTTGATCTGGGTCAGCTCAGATCCCAGATCGCCGCCGGCCGCGTCTTCCAGCGTCCGGCTGCGCTCCGGCAACGCTACGACGTTGTCGGGCACACGGGACTCAGGACGCTGGTCGCGCTGCGTATAGGGTGTCGGGCGCTGCTGCTCGTGCCCCGTTCGGCGTCCGAGAACGCTGCGCAGCCGGAAGATCAGAAACCCTGCAATCAGGGCAAAGATCAGGATGTCTATGAAAACCAAGCCGTCGCCCATCACTCATTCGCCGTATCGCTAATTCCGGCGATACCGCCGGACCAGGCCTGGACGTTCGCCGTCGGCACATTACATGCGAGACCGGCCGCAACCGCCAAGCACAAAAGGCAACGGCGCGCAGTCAGTCAACCCGCGTCGTCTTCCAGCTTGACATAGGTGGTCGCCGCGGGAACGGCAAGGAAAAGCCATGCCCCTGATACTTCTGCTTGCCTTCATCGGCATCCCAATCGCCGAAATTGCCGGATTCATCGTCGTCGGCCGCGAAATCGGCCTCTGGCCGACCCTGGGGCTGGTGGTCGCGACCGCCATGATCGGCACGTTCCTGCTGCGGCAGCAGGGCGTGGCAACCTTGCGGCGCGCCGAAGCCGCCATCGCCCGCGGCGAACCGCCGGCAGGGCCCCTGTTCGATGCCGCTTGCTTGCTGGTTGGCGGTGCCTTGCTGCTGACGCCGGGATTTCTGACCGATGCCCTGGGTCTTTCCTTAATGATTCCGGCCCTGCGTGCCTGGATCGGGCGCGGCCTGTGGGCCATGCTGCGCGGCCGTGTCCAGATGCAGACCTGGCCGCCCGGCGGGCAGCCCCACGGCCCAGCGGGTCCCCGCGGCACGACGATCGACGGCGACTATCGCGAGGCCGGCGCGGACCAGCCGGATGTCGACGACAAAGACATGCCTCCGGTCGACCGGTCGCAATGGCGCCCGAACCGCAGCGACCGGGATCAATAGGCCCGCCCGTCGCGGTTGTCGAAGCGCGGTCGCCCGTGCTAGCCAGAAGCACCGCGTTAACTGCGGACCGAGTTTCCCGGAGACAGCGATGAGCGATACGCCCGAGACGCCGCCGGCCGGCGCGGGTGGCCCCGACGGAGCGGCACAGCCGAAGTCGACCGTGCCCCCGATTCAGATCACGGCGCAGTACATCAAGGATCTCTCGTTCGAGAATCCCAACGCCACGACCGTTCTGACGCAGCGGGGGCAGCAGCCGCAGGTGAGCGTCAATGTCGACGTCCGGACCAACGCGCTGGCCGGCAACACCTATGAAGTCGTGCTTCACCTTCGCGGCGACGCGAAGAACGGCGACGTGCAGGCCTTTCTGATCGAGCTCGACTACGGCGCCATCGTCACCATCGGGCCGGAGGTGAACAAGCAGCAGACGGCTTTGCTGCTGTCGATCGAGGCACCGCGGCTGCTGTTCCCGTTCGCCCGCGCCATCGTTGCCGAAGCGACCAGAGATGGTGGATTCCCGCCGCTCTATGTGCAGCCGATCGACTTCGTCGCCATCTTCCAGCGCCAGATGAAGGCCCTGCAGGAACGCATGCAGGCCTCAGCAGCGGGCACGGACGGGCAGGAAGGGCCTGCGACCGTCAACTGACGCGGGCGGCATTGGCGCGGCGCTTCTGCTCTTTGCACGTGCAACCTCTCGGTCTCTCGTGAAGACCGAGAACCGTTCACACTACTCATAGTCGAAATAATGTTCGTGGTGATCGCGCAGTCGGCGCGGTATGCTACTGCAGTCCTGGCGGCCGATTCGAACGATTCGCGACGGCTAATGCAGCTTCGCCGCGTTCATCGACGTATCGCGGAGGCGACGTGCGACGCCGGCGATCCCTGACGCAACGGTCCTCACCGGGGCTGAACAAGGCCATAACGCCGCCAAATCAAGAGTGTCCCAGTGCCGGAGGGCCCAAGCGATGATCAGGACGATCACCAAGCGGTTGGGCGCGGCTGCGTGCGCTCTCGTGACACTGGCCGGCTTGCAGCCCGCGCAGGCGGAACACATCATCCTGCAGTCGACGACATCGACGCAGAACTCCGGGTTGTTCGACCACATCCTGCCGATGTTCACGGAAGCGACGGGCATCGAGGTGCGAGTGGTTGCCGTCGGGACCGGACAGGCCATCCGCCACGCTCAGAACGGCGACGGCGATGCGCTGCTGGTGCACGATCGTGTGGCGGAAGACGCCTTCGTGGCCGAGGGTTATGGCGTCGCCCGCCATGACGTGATGTACAACGACTTCATCATCGTCGGCCCAGCCAGCGATCCGGCCAGCATCGCAGGCATCGCCGACGCCGGCGAAGCCCTGACGGCCATTGCAGTGGCAGAGGTGCCCTTTGCCTCCCGCGGCGACGACTCAGGCACGCATCGCATGGAGATGCGGCTGTGGGGCGAGACGGATATCGATCCCACAGCCGCAAGCGGCACCTGGTATCGCGAGCTCGGTGCCGGCATGGGGCCGACGCTTAATGCTGCCGTCGGTATGGGCGCCTATGCGCTGACCGATCGCGGCACCTGGATCAGCTTCCTGAACAAGCAGAACCACGCAGTTCTGCTGGAGGGCGATGAGCGGCTGTTCAACCAATACGGCGTTGTTGCCGTCAATCCCGAGCGGCATCCAAATGTGAAGTACGACCTGGCGGAACAGTTCGTCGACTGGGTCACAGGCCCGGAGGGTCAGGCGGCGATCGCCAGCTACCGACTGGACGGCCAGCAGCTGTTTTTCCCAAATGCTCAACCGTAGGTCGGGTAGAGCAGAGCGGAACCCGACGGGCTACCCTCGCGACACGTCAACAAAGTCGGTTTTCTCTCCGCTCTAACCGACCGCCGACGACAGGGTTCATTCAAACCGTCAGACGCCGCGCTTCCAGATGGGGTCGGACAACTTCGCCAGGAACGCCTCATGCGCCGCCAATTCGTCGGCTGACGGGGCATGCGGCCGCGGGGGCCGATGTGGGCGGGCGACGGCGGCGGCGGCAGCTGCACCAGCCCGCTGGGCGTCCAGCACCAGCCCGGGCTGACGGCCGCCCCGCAGCTCCAGATAGACCTCCGCCAGCAGTTCGGCATCGAGCAAGGCGCCGTGCAGCGACCGCCGGGAGGTATCGACGCCGAATCGGGCGCAGAGCGCGTCCAGGCTCGCCTGGGCGCCCGGATAGCGCTGACGGGCCAGCACCAGCGTGTCGATGGCGCGGTCCGCCGCGATTTCGGGCAGACTCAGGCGCCGCAGCTC
The DNA here is from genome assembly GCA_028281925.1 of Alphaproteobacteria bacterium. Taxonomy (GTDB): domain Bacteria; phylum Pseudomonadota; class Alphaproteobacteria; order DSM-16000; family Inquilinaceae; genus JACKIG01. Next base: position 109,867 of record JANQIX010000010.1, on the reverse strand, counting down.
CATGTTCAGGAAGCCCATGTCGAACTTGGCGTTGTGGATCACCAGTGGCGCATCACCGATGAAGTCCAGGAAATCGCCAGCGACTTCCGCGAAGACCGGCTTGTCCGAAAGGAATGCGTCCGTCAGCCCGTGCACGCTTTCCGCACCGGCGGACATGGCGCGCTCAGGGTTGATGTAGCGGTGGAAGGTGTTGCCGGTGGGCACCAGATGCGCCAGCTCGATGCAGCCGACTTCCACGAGACGGTCGCCGCCCTCGGCCTCCAGGCCCGTGGTTTCAGTATCGAGGACGATTTCGCGCATGACGCTTCTCCCGGAAAGTGTCGGGCGGCCAGCAGGAGCCTGGTCGTCTGCGAAGCCGGCGCAGCTTCGATCTTAGCGCTCGGAAGGTGACGGCGCGCCCCAGCCCAGTGGGCACGACGGCATCGGCCCGACGGCGCTTTTCAGCATCCGGCATCTGCCGCTTCAGAATGGCCTCCAGCCGCTGCACCGTCATGCCGGGGCGGGCCAGGACCCGTTGACGCTGGACCAGCCGGGATGCGCTGACCACCAGCACATGGTCGACACCGCCCCGGCGCCCCGCTTCGAACAGAAGTGGAATATCTAGCACCGCCACATCGCCGCGCCGACGCGCAACACGTTTCACGAACCGATGGCTCTCGGCGCGCACCAGTGGGTGCAGGATCGCCTCCAACGCCTTCAGCCGAGCGGTGTCAGTGAATACCAGCGCACCCAGGATGCCCCGATCGACCGATCCGCCGCGCACTGCCTCCGGGAAGGCGGACGCAATCGCCGGCAGGGCAGCACCACCGGGCGCCATCAGCCGATGGACAGTGGCGTCGCTGTCATGCACCGGCACACCAAGCGTGCGCAGCATACCGGCCGCCGTGGACTTGCCCATGCCGATGGAACCCGTGAGGCCGAGGATCAGCATCAGCCGCGATCGGCCAGCACGGCGATCCGCAAGGCTTCATCGACCACCGGATCAATCCCGAACCATGCAGCGAAAGACGGCCGTGCTTGGTGCAACAGCATGCCCAACCCATCGACCACCGGATGCCCCCGCGCACGGGCGGCCCCCAGCAACGGCGTCTCCAGGGGCACATAGACGATGTCGTAGACGACAGCATCGACGGGCGCTGTCTCCAGCGGCAAATCGAGAGGTTCTTGCCCGGCCATGCCCTGAGTCGTCGTATTGACGATCAGGCTGACATCCTGCAGTGCTCCGGCCCGATCCGCCCAATCCAGGGTCCGGATGGGGCCGCCGAGGTCTCGCGCCAACTGTTCGGCCCGTGAAACCGTGCGGTTGACCAGTCGGATTTCCGGCACGCCCGCATCCGCCAAAGCAACCAGGATGGCGCGCGATGAGCCGCCGGCACCGATGACAGTCACCGGGCGGTCAGCGGGTGTCCAGGCCGCGACGGTGTCGCGGAGATGTGCCAAGAAGCCGAAACCATCAGTGTTGGACGCGGCAATCAGCCCGTTATCGCCAACCACAAGCAGATTCGCGGCGCCGATGCGGGCCGCCGTCGGATCGACCGAATCGGCGAGGGTAAGCGCCGCTTCCTTGTGGGGTACGGTGACGTTGACACCGGCGAAGTCGAGAGCCGCAAGGCCGCGCACCGCTGTCGGCAGCATTTCGGGCCGCACCGCAAGCGGCACATAGGCGCCATCAATGCCATAGCGCGCCAGCCAGTGGCCGTGGAGTTGCGGTGAACGGGAATGCCGAACCGGCCATCCGATGACACCGGCCGTCCGTGTCGCACCGGTTGTCATCACGTCGCCAGAAGCCCCGCGCCGCGCAGATAGGTCAGCACCGGCAATAGGGGGAGCCCGAGGATCGTAAAGTAATCCCCTTCGACCCTGGCGAACAGCTGCGCGCCCAGTCCCTCAAGCTGATAACCGCCGACCGACTGCAGCGCTGCATCCCCGACGGTTCCCAGATAGTCGGCCAGAAAGGCGTCGGTGAAGGGACGCATGGTCAGCCTGGCGCGATCGATGCCATGCCACACCCGCCGACCGTCGCGCACGGCGACAGCCGCAGAGATCAACTCATGCGTCTTCCCGCGCAACTGGCTGAGCTGCCGCCGGGCAGCGTCTAGATCCGCCGGCTTGTCCAGCCAATCCCCATCGCAGACCAGCATCTGGTCGGCACCGAGCACGAGATCGCCGGGGCGGCGGGCGCTGATGCGCTGCGCCTTGAGTTCCGCCAGGGCTTCCGCCGTCTGCGCAGCATCGGCCCCTTCGGCGCGCAAGGCGCGTTTGACCTCAGTCTCATCGACTGCCGCCGGCTCTGCGGTAACCTCGACACCTGCACCCTGCAGCAGCGCCAGCCGGGCTTGGCTGGCGGACGCCAAAACAATTCCGGTCATGCATCCTGTCGCGCGCGGCGCCGTGACATGAGAGAGAGAATCTCCGCCGCCGTTTCCTCAATCGCCCTGTGGCTGACATCGATGATCGGCCAGCCGTGCCGCAGATAATAGCGCCGGGCCTCACGCACCTCGTCCCGCACGGCCTCCGGATCGTAGTAGGAGCTCGCTTCCGTCTGGTGCAGCGATCGCAGGCGATTGCGGCGGATTTCCACCAGCTGGTCGGGATCCTTGGTGAGACCGACGATCAGCGGGCGCTTCAACTCCCCCATCTGTTCAGGCATGGGGCAATTGGGCACGAACGGCACGTTTGCCGCCTTGATGCCGCGGTTGGCCAGATAGAGGCAGGTCGGTGTCTTCGAAGTCCGTGAAACGCCGACCAGTATGACGTCGGCGGCATAGAGATTATCGGTCGACTGCCCGTCATCCTGGGTCAGCGCGAATTCCATCGCATCCATGCGGCCGAAATAGGCGGCGTTGATGGCATGCTGATAGCCAGGGCGGCTCTGGCTCTCCACCCCAAGATGCTGCGCCAGGGAACCGATGATCGGATCAAGCACAGAGACGATCGGGACTTCCAGCGACACGCAGACTTCGTGCAAGCGCCGCCGCAACCGTTCATCGACCAGCGTATAGACGACCACGCCACGATATTGCTCGATCTCCTCGATCACCATGTCCAGCTGCGCATCGCTGCGGACCAGGTTCCAGAAATGCTCCACGGGCACGACGCCTTCGAACTGCGCAAGGCAGGCGCGGGCGACGCTGTGGATGGTCTCGCCTGTGGCATCGGAGACCAGGTGCAGGTGAAAACTCGTCGGCTTGGTCATGGCAGGCCCGTTCTAGCAATCTCGTGCAACGCTGTGTGGAAAAATGCATCGCTTACCCACAGCCTCGACGGTCGGGCGGTTCGCTCCACAAGCACGATCCATTGGCCAACAGGGTTCAGCGGCATTTCGCAGCGACGTTTCGGATCGTCCACAGGGCGGGCAGACAGGGGCGGTCGCCGAATGCTATCAGACGTTCTGTCCACAAGGGATCATCAACGGCAGAGCGCGCTGAGCGATGTTTTCCCGAAGGCAGGGCACTTGGCCCATAGGACAGGATCCCAGCGGGGATAACTTCGGACTACGATAGGATCCCCGGTTTCCACAGGGCCAGTTACAACAACATAAATCCTTAACTCATCTTTAACATAACTGTTTGGGACACAGAGACCGTGTATCAGTCCGACGACGCCTCCGGCAAACCGATGCTGCGTGCACTCTCAGGCCAGGCATCTGAGCGGATCCCGTGTTGGTTCATGCGACAGGCGGGACGGTATCTGCCGGAGTACCGCGAGCTGCGTTATCGGACGGGCACCTTCTTGGACACCGTGTTCAACCCGGAAGTGGCGGCGGAGATCACGCTGCAGCCGGTGCGTCGGTTCTCCGTCGATGCCGCCATCCTGTTTTCCGATATCCTCGTGATCCCGCACGCCCTCGGGCAGACAGTGGACTTCGTGGAGGGAGAAGGGCCGCAACTCAGCGCGCTGGACGTGCAGCGCGATCTAGGCCTCCTGGACAGGTCGGGCCTGCATGCTCGGTTATCCCCCATCTACGAGACCATGGCCCGCGTGGTGGATGGGCTGCCGGCGGGCAAGACGGCCATCGGCTTTGCCGGGTCTCCGTGGACGGTTGCCTGCTATATGGTCGAAGGGGGCGCCAGCAAGGATTTTGCCAAGGTCAAACAGGCAGCCTTTGGCAATCCGACGGCGTTCGGCGGGTTGATGGAGATCCTGGTCGATGCGACGGCCGCCTATTTGCTGCGGCAGATCGAAGCCGGTGCGGAGGTCGTTCAGCTGTTCGACAGTTGGTCAGGGATCCTGCCGGAAGCGGCCTTTATCCGATGGGTCGTGGAGCCGACGGCGGCGATCGTAGACAGGGTGCGGTCGCAGACGCCTGGTGTGCCGATCATTGGCTTCCCGCGAGCGGCCGGGCAGCTCTATGACCTCTATGCCGACGCGGCGGGTGTGGACGCCTTGGGTCTGGATCCCGGGGTTCCGTTGTCTGCAGCCAGGCGGCTTCAGGCGAAACTGCCGGTTCAGGGCAATCTGGACCCCATTTGGCTCTTGACCGGCGGACCCGGAATGGTGGAAGAGGCGCATCGAATCCTGGATGGTCTTGGGTCAGGCCCGTTCGTGTTCAACCTGGGCCATGGCATTCTTCCGTCAACGCCGCCTGACAACGTCGCTTTGCTGACCGACCTGATTCACACTTGGCCGCGGCGTTGAGGCCGGGCTTGGCTTCTTGCCTTTTCGGACCTAGCTCTCCCTGTATGTCTAAGTCATCCCAACGTATCGCTGTTGTGTTGTTCAATCTCGGTGGGCCGGATGGGCCTGACGCGGTTCAGCCCTTTCTGCGCAACCTGTTCAGCGACAAGGCCATCATCCGTATTCCCAATCCATTCCGGGCGATTCTGGCTAACGCGATCGCGCGCAAGCGGGCGCCGGAGGCCACGAAGATCTATCAGGAGATCGGGGGCGGTTCGCCGCTGTTGCCGAACACGCGGGCGCAGGCCGATGCACTGGAGGCGGCCTTGCAGGAGATTGGCGAAGTCCGAGTGTTCATAGCGATGCGGTATTGGCATCCGATGACGGAAGAAGCCGTGTCGCAGGTGCAGGATTTCGCCCCGGATCTGGTCGTTCTGCTGCCGCTATATCCGCAGTATTCTACGACGACGACAGCGTCTTCGCTTCGTGTTTGGAACGAAGCGGTACGGATGTTCCGGCTGCAGTGTCCTACCCGGACAGTCTGTTGCTACCCTTGGGACGAAGGGTTCATCGCTTCGGTGGCTGACCTGATCCGGCCGCGCCTTGAAGAGGCGGCGGCATTCGGACGGCCGCGGATCCTGTTTTCATCCCACGGTCTGCCGGAGCGTGTGGTGAAGAGCGGTGACCCTTACCAGTGGCAGTGCGAGCGCACGGCCGATGCTGTGGTCGAGGCGTTGAACATCGACGGTCTGGATTGGATCTGCTGCTATCAGAGTCGCGTCGGGCCACTGAAGTGGATTGGGCCGTCGACGGATGATGAGGTTCGGCGGGCTGGCGCGGATGGCGTGCCGATCGTCGTCGTGCCGCTCGCCTTTGTGTCGGAGCACTCCGAGACCCTGGTGGAGCTGGACATCGAGTACCGGCATCTGGCGGAAACGTCGGGTGTTCCCCACTTCTCGCGGGTGCCGACCGTGGACACGGCAGAACCCTTCGTTGCCGGGCTCAAGCGGTTGGTGATGATGGCTGTGGACACGGATCAGCGAATCGTATCGGGCTGCGGCGAACGTCTGTGCCCCGGCGATTGGAGCGGATGTCCGATGAGCGGGACGGGTGGGCCGTAGCCCCTAGGGAGATCTCTTGTGAGCGACTGGCTGGTTGGCTTCTACGACTGGATCGTAGCGCTGCATGTCATCTCGGTTATCGCGTGGATGGCGGGCATGTTCTATCTGCCCCGCCTGTTCGTTTATCACGCGGCGGCAGCGCCGGGTTCCGAGACGTCGGAGACGTTCAAGGTGATGGAGCGCAAGCTGCTGCGCATCATTATGAATCCGGCGATGGCTGCGACTTGGATCTTCGGGCTCTTGGCACTGTGGGCGTTGCCGGCCTGGCTCGCGGAAGGCTGGATGCATCTCAAATTGACGGCAGTGTTGGTGCTGTCAGGGATGCATGGCGTGTTGGCACGTTGGTGCCGGGCCTTTGCTGAAGACCGCAACGCCCATTCTGGCCGGTTCTACCGGATGATGAATGAGGTGCCGACGATACTGCTGATCGTGATCGTCATCATGGTGGTCGTGAAGCCATTCTGATGATCGAGTAACCGAAGGTATAAAAATGGTGGTCTGAGTTGTATGCACGCTGACATCAATGGAGCGGAAATGGGTTAAATTTGTGTCAAATCCCGGATTAAGTATGGCCAGAGCAAGGCCGCGATGAATGTCGATGCAATAGTTAGCACAGGTTACCCGAACCTGGCACGAAAAATACCCCATTTGCCGTTTTTGGCATTACAGAAGGGATTGACTTAGTCAGGGTAAATGCCACATCATCTATCAGTCTGAAGGGTTCTTCCGCAGATTTTCCACACACCGGCGTGGCCGCGTAGTACACGGGGTAGGCGAGTAGGCATTGCCAACCGCCCCCATTCGTCCGCGACGCGCTTTCCCCTCTCCCGTCATAGAGCCCTTGGGGTATCGGGATGCATTTGCAGGAATTGAAGGTTAAGACACCGGCCGAGCTGCTCGCCTATGCCGAGGAGCTTGAAATCGAGAACGCGAGCTCGCTGCGCAAGCAGGACATGATGTTCGCGATCCTGAAGCAGCTGGCGGACAACGACACGTTGATCTTCGGGTCCGGCGTTCTCGAGACGCTGCCCGATGGGTTCGGCTTTCTCCGCTCGCCGGAAGCCAACTACCTGCCTGGCCCGGACGACATCTACGTGTCACCCAATCAGGTCAGGCGGTTCGCACTCAGGACCGGTGACACGGTCGAAGGGCAGATCCGGGCGCCGAAGGACGGCGAGCGTTATTTTGCCCTGACCAAGGTCGAGACGATCAATTTCGACCAGCCGGACCGTATTCGCCATCGGATCAACTTCGACAATCTGACGCCGCTCTATCCGGAACGGCCGCTCAAGATGGAATTCGAGGATCCGACGAAGAAGAATATGATGCCGCGGGTCATGGACCTGGTGGCACCGCTGGGCAAGGGCCAGCGTGCGCTGATCGTGGCGCCGCCGCGGACCGGCAAGACGGTGATGCTGCAAAGCATCGCCCATTCGATCGAGGCCAATCATCCGGAAGCCTATCTGATCGTTCTCTTGATCGATGAACGGCCGGAAGAAGTCACGGACATGGAGCGCTCGGTGAAGGGGGAGGTCATCTCCTCCACCTTCGACGAGCCGGCGGCACGCCATGTTCAGGTGGCCGAGATGGTGATCGAAAAGGCCAAGCGGCTGGTCGAGCAGAAGATGGACGTGACCATCTTGCTGGACAGCATCACGCGATTGGCCCGGGCCTATAACACGGTGGTGCCGTCGTCGGGCAAGGTGCTGACCGGCGGCGTGGACGCTAACGCGCTGCAGCGGCCGAAACGCTTCTTCGGTGCAGCCCGCAACATCGAGGAAGGCGGCAGCCTGACGATCATCGCCACCGCGCTGATCGATACCGGCAGCCGCATGGACGAGGTGATCTTCGAAGAGTTCAAGGGTACAGGCAATTCGGAGATCGTGCTGGACCGCAAGCTTGCCGACCGGCGGACCTTCCCGGCGATCGATATCGGGAAGTCGGGCACCCGCAAGGAAGAGCTGCTGGTGGACAAGGGCAAGCTCTCGAAGATCTGGGTGCTGCGGCGCATTCTGATGCCGATGGGCACGACGGATGCGATGGAGTTCCTGCTGGACAAGCTTCGGCAGACCAAGAACAACGACGACTTTTTCGAGAGCATGAACCAGTAACGACGATGTCCCCGTGTTTCACGTGAAACGGGGGTAGGGCAGAGTTCCGTTTGCGAGCGATCGCTGCGCCCGGTTCACGAAGCTCCCATGAACATCCAACGGCCGGAGGGTCGTCCCCGCGCAGGCGGGGACCTCCTCGGTTGGAGCTGAGCCGCCGGCAGCGGTAACGCGGCTCCGGCGGCTTGATCGGCAATGGTGCTGTGGACCGCGGCGCCGGCTGCCGACTATGACAGATGCGTCGTCAGGAAGTCCGCTGACCGCTGATTGGCCTGATCCGCATTCGCCTGATCGTAGTGCTCACCGCCGACACGGCAGAAGGCGTGGTCCATTCCCGTATAGGTGTGGATTGTCACCCAGGGGTTGCCCATCAGGCTGGATCGGATCTCGGCCTGCGCTTCGGGCGGGACGAACTGGTCCTTCTCGGCCATGTGCATCAACAGCGGGGCCTTGATGTTGCCCCGTTCCTTCAGGGCCTTCTCGATCGCCACGCCGTAATATGAGACGCATGCGTCGGCATCGCTGCGGGTGGCCATCAGATAGGCAAGCTTGCCGCCGAGGCAGTAGCCGATGCTGCCGACCTTGGGGCCGACACCCGCATGGCCGCGCAGGAACGCCAGGGCCGCCTTCAAGTCTTCGATGCCGAGATCTTCATTGAAACCCTGAAAGAGCTCGAACGCCTTGGCCCATTCCGCTTCCGACTGATCGGTGATGTCGATGCCCGGTTCCTGCCGCCAGAAGATGTCGGGGCAGATGGCGAAATAGCCCTGGGCCGCCAGCCCGTCGCAGATATCGCGCATCACCTGGTTCACGCCGAAGATCTCTTGTGCCACCACGATGCCGGGGCCGGAACCGCCGGCCGGTGCTGCGAGATAGGCGGAAAAGCTGCCGCCGTCGGCGGCGGTGATCGTGACCTGTGCCATAGTGAGCCTCCCGAGGCATGCCCATAGAACGCGTGTTGCCGGGCACGATAGCCAAGCCATCACAGGTTGTCACTGCGGGGCCCGGCGGCTGCCTAGAGAAGCAGCGCCCCTTCCAGCGCGAGCAGCTTGTGCTTGGTGGCAAGGCCGCCGGCGCCGGAATAGCCGCCCATATGGCCGGTCCCGACCACGCGGTGGCAGGGGATGACGATCGGGATGGGATTGGCGCCGCAGGCGGTTCCGACCGCGCGCGGATTGCCGCCGGCTTTCTCGGAGATTTCCGCATAGGTCGCGGTACGGCCATACGGAATCTCGAGCATCGCCTGCCAGACCCGCTGCTGGAAGGGCTCGCCCTCCGGAGCCAGAGGCAGGTCGAAGGCCCTGCGGGTACCGGCGAAATAGTCTGCGAGCTGTGCGGCGGCATCGGCCAGCACTGGATCGTCGTCGCCTGCGTCGGCGTTGAGCCAGGCGATACGGGTCACCGCCCCGGCTTCTGCCGTGACCGTCAGCGCACCGACGGGGCTCTTGACGGTCAGTCGGCCCATTGCGGCCTCAGCGAGTCCCGCAGGTCTTGTGCTGTGGTGACAGGCGCCTGACAGACGGGACCGCGGCAGATATAGGCCGTTGCCCGGCCGTCGACCTGGCCCTTTCCGGCCGCGGGGTGGCCGGCCGGCAGTGTGCCGCTGGGGTCGGTAAAGGTCAGCACGCGATCGGGAAGCGAACAGGCAAGGACAGCCTGGGCTAACGCCTGGGCATCCCCGTCCGACCGGTCGCCCACGATCACGGCCTGCAGCGGCATCTCCAGGAATTCTGCGTTGTTCAACAGTGTGGCGAGGGGGAAGAAGTTGCGGTTGAGCTCACCGGAAAACGCTGCGACCTGGGCCTGAGCTTGCGCCAGGAAATCGGTGTCGCCGGTTGCGTGATAGAGCTTGGCCAGCACTTCCACCATGGTGCCGTTGCCCGACGGCACGGCATTGTCGTAGGCGTTCTTGGTGCGCACGATCAGGGCTTCGGCATCGTCGGCCGTGAAGAAGTAGCCACCGCCGTCGGCATCGCGATAGTGCCGGTTGAGGATCCCGACCCATTGGCGGACCTGCTCCAAGAGCGCCGAATCGCCGGTGGCCTCAAAGAGCGCAAGGCCGCCGCGGGCCATGTTGGCATAGGCATCGAGCGTCGCCGAGTGGCGCAAGGTGCCGGCGCGCCAAGCCTGGTGCAAGCGACCGTCAACCGTCATCTGCGCGGCGACGAAATTGAAAGCGCGGCGGGCCGCTGCAATCCAGTCCGGGCGGTTGAACACCATCCCGGCCTCCGCCAGCGCGGCGATCATCAGGCCGTTCCAGTCCGCCAGCACCTTGTCGTCCCAACCGGGCCAGATGCGCCGATTGCGGATCTCCAACAGCTGCTGGCGGGCGGTCAGCAGAGCGGCCTCGGTCTCCTCATCTGCAAGGCCGTCCTGATGACGGCGGTTGAGGATGACCTTGCCTTCCCAGTTGCCGAAGCTGGTGACGTCGTAGACCTGCTTGAACGTCTCCGACCCCGGGCCGAGGATCCGATCGATCTCCTCCTCCGACCAGACATAGAATTTGCCTTCCTCGCCCTCGCTGTCGGCGTCCAGCGTGGCGGCGAAGGCACCATCCTCCGTCACCATCTCACGCAAGACCCAATCGACGGTCTCTTCCAGACGAGCACGGAAAAGCGCGCTGCCGGTCTGCTGCCAGACCAGGCACAACAGCTCGATCAGCTGCGCGTTGTCGTACAGCATCTTCTCGAAATGGGGGGCCAGCCATTCCTGGTCGGTGGAATAGCGGGCGAAGCCGCCGCCCAGGTGGTCATAGATGCCGCCCTGGCACATGCGTGTGAGGGTCAGCGTAACGGCCTGGCGGTACGGCTCTTGCCCGGTTCTGAGGTAGGCCCGCCAGAGCAGGAGGAAGATCGACGGCTGCGGGAATTTCGGCGCATTGCCGATGCCGCCCCAGAAGGGATCGACCTCACGGGCCAGCCGCTGGGCGACCTCGTCCAACAATTCCGGGGTCACGGCATCGCCCGCGCGGTTGTCGGACAGGCGCGAGAGACCGGCCTTCAACGCTGTGACGTTCGACGCCACCTTTTCCGGCTCGCGGGTATAGGTGTCGGCGATCGCTTCCAGCACGTCGCGGAACGCCGGGCGGCCGTAGCGGCCGGTCGGCGGGAAATAGGTGCCGCCCCAAAAGGGCTCGCCCTCGGGCGTCAGGAACATCGTCAGCGGCCAGCCGCCCTGCTGGCCCATCAGCGCCAGGGCCGCTTGATAGATCGCGTCGAGATCGGGCCGCTCCTCCCGATCGACCTTGATGTTGACGAACAGGCGGTTCATGACCGCCGCCGTCTCCTCGTCCTCGAAGCTCTCATGCGCCATGACGTGGCACCAGTGGCAGGCGGCATAACCGACGGACAGCAGGATCGGCTTGCTCTCGCGGCCGGCCTCTGCCAGTGCGTCCGCATCCCATGGGCGCCAGTCCACCGGATTGTCGGCGTGCTGCAACAGGTAGGGGCTGGTTTCCGTAGCGAGACGGTTGCGCGGCATTCTCGGAGTCCCCGCGGTTACGGCGGCATTTGTGTGTTCGGGATGCCCGGCTATAGTTGGGCCTAACGAGGGGCGGCACAAGTGCGACCATGGCCGCGCGGTTCGGCCGGCGAGGAAAGAGATCCATGAAGGTGACGATCGATATCGAATGCACACCGGAGGAAGCGCGAACCTTCCTGGGTCTGCCGGATGTGCAGCCCATGCAGCGGGCGCTGTTGGACCAGCTTCAGGACCGCATGAGCAAGAACCTAGCGAAGATGGACCCGGAGTCCATGCTGCGCACCTGGCTGCCGGCCGGCATGCAGAACCTGGAACAGATACAGCGGTTCTTCTGGAATCAGGTGTCGGGCGCGATGCGCTCCGCATCCTCGTCATCTTCGTCGCGGAACACTGGCGAGGATGGCGACAGCAGCGGCAACAGCAAATAGCTGCAGTCCGGCGGTCGCGGCGCGGGCGATGCGGCCGACCATCTTTGCACCACTGACGATCACCGGGCGCAGCGCGCTCTCGGTGGTTCGGATTTCCGGGCCGGATGCCGCAGCGGCCGTGCTGGCCATCGCCGGGACCCCGCTGCCTGAGGCGCGCCAGGTCACGCTACGCACCTTGCGCTGTCCGTCAGAGGGCGAGGTGCTGGACCGTGGCTTGGTGATCTGGTTTCCGGAGCCGGCAAGCTTCACGGGCGAAGATGTTGCCGAACTGCACCTCCATGGTGGCCGGGCTGTGTTGTCTGCTGTGCTCGAGGCGCTGAGTGGTCTGCCGTCGCTTCGGCTGGCGGAGCCGGGGGAGTTCAGCCGGCGAGCGTTCGATTACGGCAAGCTCGATCTGGCGGAAGCCGAAGCGATCGCCGATCTGGTAGATGCCGAGACGTCGGCCCAACGGCGCCAGGCACTGCGGCAGCTGGACGGCGCCCTGGGCCGCGTGGCCGGAGACTGGGCGGCGCGGCTGACACGCGGTCTTGCGCATCTGGAAGCAGCGCTCGACTTCGCCGACGAAGATCTGCCGGAGGGCCTGATCGAGGCCGTGGTGCGGGATCTGGGCACCTTGGCTGGCGAGCTGGACTGCCATCTCGATGACGCCTGCCGTGGCGAGCGGTTGCGGGGTGGGCTTTCCGTGGCGATTCTCGGCGCGCCCAATGCCGGAAAATCCAGCCTTTTGAATGCGCTGGCGCGGCGTGATGCTGCAATCGTGTCGGAACGGGCAGGAACGACAAGGGATGTCATCGAGGTGCATCTCGACCTTGAGGGCTTGCCTCTGATTCTGGCCGATACGGCCGGGCTTCGGGAAAGTGCCGATGAGGTCGAGGAGGAAGGGGTCAGGCGCGCCCGCACCCGCGCAGCGCAGGCGGACATGAAGCTGCTTGTGTTCGATGCCAGCCGCTTGCCGGACCGCGATCCGGCGACGGTCGAGCTCGTTGATGATGACAGCCTGATCGTATTCACCAAAGCGGATCTGTTGGCCGGCGCTCCAGAGCATCCGCCGTCGGCGGCTGCGATCTTCGTCTCGGCGCTCACGGGGGAAGGCATGGGCACCCTAGTGGAGAGACTGAAGGGGTGCGCGGCGGACTATCTGACAGGCGGCGAGAGCCTGATCACGCGTTCGCGGCACCGTGAGGCTTTCGGTGACTGCCGTGATGCGCTGCGGCGGGCTGCGGTTGCGCCGAGTGCGGAGTTGTTGGCGGAAGACGTTCGCCTCGCGCTGAGGGCTCTGGGCCGGGTGACGGGCCAAGTGGATGTCGAAGACCTTCTGGACATCATCTTCCGGGACTTCTGCATCGGGAAGTGACGGCTGCCCCATGTTTCACGTGAAACATGGGCGACACGACAGATGGACAGACGCTCGCCCTTTGACCCTGAGCCCCGCCACAGGATATACGCCACGGCCATGAACAGTTTCGATGTCATCGTTGTCGGCGGCGGGCATGCCGGCTGTGAAGCCGCAGCGGCAGCCGCGCGCATGGACGCACGCACGCTCTTGGTCACACACAAGGTCGACACCATCGGCGCAATGTCGTGCAACCCGGCCATCGGCGGCCTGGGCAAGGGCCATCTGGTGCGCGAGATCGATGCGCTGGACGGGCTGATGGGCCGGGCGATCGACCGGGCCGGTATCCAGTTCCGCATGCTGAACCGCAGCAAGGGCCCGGCCGTCCGCGGACCCCGGGCGCAGGCCGACCGTGCGCTTTATCGTAAGGCCATGACCGCTCTGCTGCGCCGGCAGCCGGGACTGGAGATCCGCGCCGCCGGCGCTGAGGATCTGGTGCGGGATCCGGCCGGCCGCATCGCAGGGCTGCGTCTAGACACGGGTGAGACGGTGTCTGCTCCGGCGGTCGTGTTGACCACCGGCACGTTCCTGAAGGGCGTGATCCATATCGGCGAACGAATCGTGCCGGCGGGCCGCGTTGGCGAGGCGCCGGCTGTGGCACTTTCGGACAGCCTCTATGGTGCCGGCTTCGCCATGGGCCGGCTTAAGACCGGTACGCCTCCGCGGCTCGACGGCCGGACGATCGACTGGGCCGGGCTGGAGGCGCAGCCGGGCGACGACCCGCCGACGCCGTTCTCCACGCTGACCGAGCGAATCTCGACGCCGCAGATTCCGTGCCATATCACAGGCACCACCGAGGCCACCCACGCGATCATTGCCGCCAATCTCGACCGCTCACCCATGTACAGCGGCCAGATCGAAAGCACCGGTCCGCGCTATTGCCCATCAATCGAGGACAAGGTGGTGCGGTTCGCCGGCCGCGACCGCCATCAGATTTTCCTGGAGCCCGAGGGGCTGGACGACGACACGGTCTATCCCAATGGCATCTCCACCTCGCTGCCGGCAGATGTGCAAGACGCGTTTCTGAAGTCTATTCCCGGGCTGGCACACGCGACCGTCATCCGGCACGGCTATGCCATCGAGTACGACTATGTCGACCCGCGGGAGCTGCGGCCGAGCCTGGAAACGCGGCGCATACCGGGACTGTTCCTGGCGGGCCAGATCAACGGCACGACGGGGTATGAGGAAGCCGCGGGTCAGGGGTTGATCGCCGGCATCAATGCCGCGCTGGCGTCAGGTCGGGACGGCTCTGCGGAGGCGGTCTTCGCGCTGGACCGTGCCGAGGGCTATATCGGCGTGATGGTGGACGACCTGGTGACGCGTGGTGTCACCGAACCGTATCGAATGTTCACCTCCCGCGCGGAGTACCGGCTGACCCTTCGCGCCGACAACGCCGATCAGCGGCTGACGGAGAAGGGCAGGCAGATCGGTTGCGTGGGTGCTGAGCGCTGGAGCGCCTATTCCGCCAAACTGGCCGCCTTGGCGTCAGCCCGGGAAATGGTGATGCAGCTGAGCTCAACACCCGGCGAGCTTCGCCAGGTCGGGCTGGCCGTGAACCAGGATGGTCAGCGGCGGTCGGTGGCGGATCTGCTGCGGTATCCGGACATCGACATGACGCGGCTGACCGCGATCTGGCCGCAGCTTGCGTCGATCGGCGCGGGTGTCGTGGAACAGCTTGAGATCGATGCCGTCTATGCCGGGTATCTGGAGCGGCAGGAGGCGGACATCCTGGCTTATCGGCGCGACGAGAACCTGACATTGCCGGATGGGCTTGACTATGGGGCGGTCGGCGGCCTGTCCAATGAGGTGCGCCAGAAGCTGTCGGAGGCTCAGCCGTCGACGTTGGCATCGGCGGCGCGCATCCCGGGGGTCACGCCGGCGGCCCTGACGGCGCTGTTGCGGCATGTCCGCCGCCGGGATCAGCGGCTGAGCGCGTGACCGGCGGCCGGCGCGGTTCCGAATCGCCGATCTCGCGGCTCACACCAGAGGGATTCCAGCAGGCCACCGGTGTTTCACGTGAAACACTGGACAGGCTGCAGATCTACGCAGACCTGCTGAGGCGCTGGCAGGCGCGGGTCAATCTGGTTGGCCGCGGCACGCTGGACGATATGTGGCGCCGCCACTTCCTCGATTCGGCGCAGCTTGCTCCGCTGATCCCGCCGGATACCCGTTGCCTCGTCGATCTGGGCAGCGGGGCGGGGTTTCCCGGGCTTGTTCTTTCGATTCTCGGGATCGCCGGCGTCCATCTGATCGAGAGCGATCAGAAGAAATGCGCCTTCCTTAGAGAAGTGAGTCGACAGACGGGCGCGGATGCGCGGATCGTTGATAGACGGATCGAGACGGTAGCAGGGCTTTCCGCCGACGTCGTGACGGCCAGGGCCCTTGCACCGCTGGGCCGATTGCTGGAACTGGCCCGGCCGTTTGTCCGGCCGGACACTGTCCTGCTGTTTCCGAAGGGTCAAGATGTAGGCACGGAATTGACCGAAGCCACTAAACATAGCATAGTGGCGGTCGAGCGGGTTCAGAGCCTGACCAGCCCGGACGGGACAATTCTGCGCATTGGGGGAGACCAGCTTGTCTAACGTTGTTGCCTTGGAGACGCGCCCGACGACCGTCGGCAGACCGCCGGAGGTACCGCGAATCATTGCGATTGCGAACCAGAAGGGCGGTGTCGGCAAGACCACGACGACGATCAACCTGGCGACAGCACTGGCTTCGGTGGGGCGCAAGGTCCTGATCATCGATCTCGACCCCCAAGGCAACGCCAGCACCGGTGTGGGCCTGGAGCGTTCGCAGCGCGGCTCGGGCGCGTATGCACTGTTGTTCGGCGAGACCACGATCGAGGAGGCGGCACAGCGCACCAGCATTCCGCGCCTGTCCATCATCCCGTCGACGATGGATCTGTCGGGCGCAGAGATCGAGCTGGTGAGTGCCGACAACCGAGAGTACCGGCTGCGCAGAGCTTTGCGGGCCGAGGCGGCGGGGCAGGGCTTTCATTACATCCTGATCGACTGCCCGCCGGCGCTCGGCCTGCTGACCCTCAACGCACTGGTGTCCGCCGATGCGGTGCTGGTTCCGCTGCAATGCGAGTTCTACGCACTGGAGGGCCTGAGCTATCTGACTCGGACGATCGAGCGGGTGAAGCGGTCCCTGAACCCCGATCTCGATGTTCAGGGCGTGGTGCTGACCATGTTCGACCGCCGCAACAACCTGTCCGATCTGGTGGCCAAGGACGTGCGCGACCATTTCGGCGCCAAGGTCTACAACACGGTCATCCCGCGCAATGTGAAGGTGTCGGAGGCCCCGTCGCACGGCAAGCCCGTGCTGCTCTACGATATGCAGTGTGCGGGCTCGCGCGCCTACATCCACCTCGCAGGGGAGGTTCTGCGCCAGGAAGAAAGGCTATCGGCATGACCCCGGATGATGGCGGCCGTCGCCGCAACCAGCTTGGCCGCGGCCTGAGCGCCTTGTTCGGCGAGGAGGATCAGGTCCCCGCAGCGGCCGGCGAAACCGGGCAGCGCATGATGGCGATCGACTGCCTGACGCCGAGCCCCGCCCAGCCGCGGCGGCACTTCGATGAGGACGAGCTGGAAAGCCTGGCTGAGTCGATTCGTGAAAAGGGCGTGCTGCAGCCGTTGCTGGTGCGTCCGTTGGCTGGGCAGCCGGGGCACTTCCAGATCGTCGCCGGTGAGCGGCGCTGGCGTGCGGCCCAGCGGGCCCAGCGCCACGAAGTGCCGGTCATCGTGCGCGAGATGGATGACGGCGAGGCGCTGCAGCTGGCGATCATCGAAAATGTCCAGCGGCAGGATCTCTCACCCATCGAAGAGGCCGAAGGGTATCGGCGGCTATTGGACGAATTCGGCTTCAGCCAGGACGCTGTGGCAAAGGTTGTCAGCAAGAGCCGCAGCCATATCGCCAATACAGTCCGGCTCTTGTCTTTGCCGGAAGGCGTCCGGGATCTGGTCGGTAGGGTCGGACTGACAGCGGGGCACGCACGGGCGATCTTGTCCTGCCCAGATATCGAGAGTGCGGCGCGGACCGTTGTGGAACGGGGGCTCAATGTCCGCCAGACGGAGGAGCTGGCGCGGCAGCTTTCGGCACCGTCCAGGCAAGCGTCACGGCGGAACGGATCCCGCACATCGCCAGCGTCGCGGGACGCGGACGTGATGGCGATCGAAGAAGAGCTGTCCACCCGTTTGGGCTTGCGCGTCAACATTCGCTCAGGCCAAGGACAGAAGGGGGCTCTGACCATCCACTACAAGTCGTTGGAGCAGTTGGACGTCGTTCTGCAGCGGCTGAGCCAGACGCCGGCCATGGCAGGTTGACCGGACGCGAGCCGGCTTGGCGCTATCGCGCCGAACGGCGGGCCGCCGCGATCTCCATCACCGCGCGTCCGGCCAGGAGCAGGGCTGGCGCACCGGTGCGCTTGCACTCCGCTTCTGCCGCGTTCAGTCGCTCTATGGCGGCGATCAGCGCCGCGTCCGACCAGGTTTCGAGGTGGCGCCGGAACCGCGGCTGTTCCTTGAAGAACACCCGAAGGCTGCCCATGACAGAGTCCACGGCGTTGCCCGCGGCGATACGCGCGGTGGCCAGATGCAGGCGCACGAAATGGCGCTGAACGGCGCGCAGCAGCCGGACCGGCGCCACGCCTTCGCCCAGCAGCCGCCGAAGCGCCCGGTCGGCATCCGCCGGTGAGCGGTCGGCGACAGCCAGGGCCAGCGCGTCCAGGGTCTGCTGGGCCGCATCGCCCACGCAGGCCTCCACATCGCTGGTGGCCACCCGGCCGTTCTGCCCCATGAACACGATCAGTTTCTCGATTTCGCGTTTGGCGAGCGCATGGTCTCCGACCAACCGTTCCGCCAACAGCGCAACGGCATCGTCGTCAACAGCCAGTCCCGCATCGCGAAGCTGCCGCCGGGCATAGGCGGCCATGCCGGCGGCATCGGGCAGATAGCAGGGAATCGCCGCCGCCTTGGCTGATGATTCGCAGAGCTTTCGCAAGGTCGATCTGGGCGGCAAGTCGCCCCCTTCGACAATGATCAAGGCATCGCCGGTCGACCGCTCGACGGCTAGATCCAACGGCGCTGCCACGGCATCACCCGCGCCGCGCACGCGAATCACGCGCCGCCCACCGGTCAGCGACAGACTGAGCGCCTCGTCCGCCAGCCGACCCGGTTCGGCCGTGGCTTCTTCCGGTGTCAGGGTCACCAGGCGAAACGGGTCGTCCTTAGCCCCGATGACTTTCACCGTCAGTTGGTCTGCGTATTCCCGAACCAACCCCTGGTCGGGGCCGTAGAGCAGAATCGCCGCGATACCGGGATCGGGTTCGGCGATGAAGCGCTCAACGCGGTTGTTGGGGATTTTCACCATGCGGCATTCCCCGGCCGCGTCCTACTGCGGCTGGCGCTGGAAATAGAGCGCCAGCTGTGTGCGGATGTCGTTACTGATCGCTTCCAGCGCATTCACGCGCGCATCCCGCTCGCTCGCCAGGGTCGCAAACTGGTCATCCAGCACATTGAAGCTCGCAGTCGCAGTCGACCGCCGTTGCATCAGAAGGTCGTCCGTCGCCTTGTCCAGCAAGAGGAAGTTCGCCGTCACGTTCAGGTTGAACCGGGTGATCGTATCGTCGTCCTGAACGGCAAAGGCGGCGCGGTCTTCGCTGAGATCCACCACCAGGCGATAGAGCGGCTCCACCGCCTCTCCGGATGGGTTGAGCCGCTCCATCAGGAAGCTGCGAAGCTGCTGGCCTTCACGATCGGCGATGATGCCGACATCGACCATGGCAAGCTCTTCCGACATCGCGCCGCCGGACGCCGTTGAGCCGTAGAGCGGCTGAAAACCACAGCCGGCCAAGGCCAGGCTGAGCGCCAGCAGTGTTCGCCTAGACCACGACATTGACGATCCGGTTCGGCACGACGACGACGCGCCGGACCGCCTTTCCGGCAAGCGCCCGCTGCACACCGCCATCGGCCAGCGCCAAATCCTCGGCCGTGCCTTTGTCGGCGTCGCGCGGCAGCTCGATGGTGGCCCGCAACTTGCCGTTCACCTGCACCGCCACGGTCACCGTGTCATCGACGGTCAGTTCCGAATCCCAGTCCGGCCATGGCGCATCGGCCACCAGTGAATCCCCATCCAGGGCCTGCCACATCTCTTCGCACAGATGCGGGGTGATGGGGCCCAGCAGCAAGACCGTGGTCTCCAGCGCCTCGCGCAACGCCCAGGCCGCGCCCTCATCCGAGCCCTTCAGCTCCGCCGCCTGATTGGTCAGCTCGCGGATGCGGGCGACGGCGCGGTTCAGTCGGAATGCCTCGAAATCCTCACCGACGGCCTTAATGGTCTTGTGCGTCTTGCGCCTAAGCGCCAGGGCACTCTCGCTAAAGGCCTTGGGCGCCGCGGTTCCGCGCGGCGGCAGCGGATGCGCCGGCTCGGTGACCAGTCGCCAGACACGGTTGAGATAGCGCCACGCCCCCTCGATGCCCGCATCGGTCCATTCCAGATCGCGCTCCGGCGGACTGTCGGACAACAGCAGCAGCCGGGCGGTATCCGCGCCATAGGTGTCGACGACCCGCTCCAGTCCGACGACGTTCTTGCGCGACTTGCTCATTTTCTCCGTGCGGCCGACGGTGACGGGCGCACCGTCGGCGATGCGCACCACCCCGCCGCCGCGGCTTTCCACCTCTTCCGGATAGAGCCAGTCGCCGGCGGCATCGCTGTAGGTTTCGTGGCAGACCATTCCCTGGGTCATCAGGGCCGCGAAGGGTTCTTTCACATCGGTATAGCCGCAGGCCCCGAGCGCCCGCATGAAGAACCGGGAATAGAGCAGGTGCAGGACCGCGTGCTCAATGCCCCCGATATACTGGTCGACCGGCATCCAATAATCGGCATCGGCGCGGTCGAAGGCCGTATCTGCTTTCGGCGAACAGTATCGGAGGAAGTACCAGGACGACTCCACGAAGGTGTCGAAGGTGTCGGTCTCCCGCACAGCTGGCCGGCCGCAGCTTGGGCACGGAACGTGTTTCCAGGTCGGATGATGGTCCAGCGGATTGCCGGGGCGGTCGAAGTTGACATCGTGCGGCAGCTCCACGGGCAGATCCGCCTCCGGCACCGGCACAACGCCGCAGTCGGCGCAATGGATCACCGGAATGGGGCAGCCCCAGTACCGCTGGCGCGAGACGCCCCAGTCGCGCAGGCGGTACCCGATCGACGGTTCGCCCGAGTCGCGCGCCGCCAGCCCGGCGATGGCAATCTCCTTCGCCTCACTGACCGAGAGGGCGGGCCGGTCCGTCAGATCGCCGAGGTCGTAGCCGTAGGTCTCGGCATCGGTGGCTGAAAAGGCCGTGCCGGCGACATGAAACTGGGCCTCGCCATCGACCGTTGCGACACCGGCGCCGGTCTCGAACAGCGCCTGCGTCTCCGGCGGCAGGGCGGCGAAGGCCTCGTCATCCAGGCGCCGGACCGTGGTCGGCCACAGCACGGGCCGGACCGTCAGGCCGTATTTGCGGGCAAAGTCCAGGTCGCGCTGGTCGTGCGCCGGGCAGCCGAAGATGGCGCCCGTCCCGTATTCCATCAGCACGAAATTGGCCACATAGATCGGCAGTTCACGGCCGTCGAACGGATGGACGGCGCGCAAGCCCGTGTCGTAGCCCTGCTTCTCCGCCGTCTCGATCGCCTCTTCGCTGGTGCCCAGCCGCCGGCACTCGGCGATGAACTCCGCCAGCCGTGGATCGGTGGCGGCCGCCTCCTCCGACAATGGGTGGTCGGGGGAGAGGGCGCAAAAGCTGGCGCCGAAGATCGTGTCGGGCCGCGTGGTGAACACCTCCAGCCGGTCATCGCGGCCCTGCAGCCGGAACCGCATGCGCGCGCCGACCGACCGGCCGATCCAGTTCGCCTGCATCACGCGAACCCGGTCGGGCCAGCGGTCCAGGGTCGCGATGTCGTCCAAGAGCTCGTCGGCGAATTCCGTGATGCGCAGGAACCACTGGGTCAGCTTGCGCTTCTCCACCAGCGCGCCGGACCGCCAGCCGCGTCCCTCGATCACCTGCTCGTTGGCCAGCACGGTATGCTCGACCGGGTCCCAGTTGACCGTCGACTCCTTCCGGTAGGCGAGGCCCGCCTTGAGGAAGTCGAGGAACATCTTCTGTTCGTGGCGGTAGTAGTCCGGCGTGCAGGTCGCAACCTCACGGTCCCAGTCGTAGGCGAGACCGATCATGCGCAACTGTTCGCCCATCACGCGGATGTTCTCGAACGTCCATTCGGCCGGATGCACCCGGCTGGCGATAGCTGCGTTTTCTGCCGGCAGGCCGAAAGCGTCCCATCCCATCGGGTGCAGGACGTTGAACCCCCGCGCTCTCTTATAGCGAGCCACCACATCGCCGATGGCGTAATTCCGCACATGGCCGACATGCAGCCGGCCCGACGGATAGGGGAACATCTCCAGGACGTAGAATTTGGGGCGCGACGGATCGGTCGTGGCCGTGAACGTGCCGCGCTCGCTCCACACGGCCTGCCATTTGGGTTCGCTGTCGCGGAAGTTATAGCGCGCCATCGCCGAGATCCGGGTCCTGATCGCTGCAGGGTGCGGCGGCCTGCCGCCGCTGACTTAAGGGTTGCCGCAGTGTGCCCGAATCGGTCCGGTTATTCACTCGCCGCAGATGCGACGCGAAGCTCGCGGGCGCGCGTCAGGATCGCATCTTCGATCGCCGTCACCGTGCCCGGTTCCACCGCCGCGTCCAGCCAGGCACCGCTCTCGTCCCGGGACTGACGGAAGACCGCAACACGAATGCCGTCGGCGCGAAGCTGGCGGTCGAGAATGAAGACGTTCAGCTTAAACCGGTCGTTCGGCGTTTCCGGCGGGGTATGCCAATCGGTGATGATGACGCCGCCGAAGGGATCGGCCGAAGCCATGGGCATGAAGGCGACCGTGTCCAGGCTCGCGCGCCAGAGGAAGCTGTTGACGCCGATGCCGCCACCGGCCGGATCCTCACCGCCGCCATCGCCGTCGCCGGAGCCGAACAGGGTGATCCCCCCGTCGCCGCCGAACACGCTGCCGGTGGCCGGTGCCGGTCCCTGACGCCGATTCGGAAAATCCTCCTCCCCGCCGGAACACGCGGAAAGGAGAATGCTGGCGGCGAAAGCCGTTGCAGCCACTACCGCGACTCGGGCGCGCCGCAGTGGCCTGTGGCCGGTGATAAGGACCGTAGTCGGATGGTTTAGGCGTTTCAGCATCGACGCATTCCAGGGACGCCGCCCCTCGGTGTCAGTGAGTCGCTCGAGGACACGACGCCGACGGGCTATACTGTCTTGATGAATACAATGCAATCCAATGGGACAACGGAATGCGGCAAGGGCGTGGCCGATATAGGGGGACCGTCGATGGATTCTGCCCACCCGGGAGCCGGCGCCCGCCTGGAGTGTTGCATCCTGGCCACAATGCTGCGGAAATGTCGCAAGTTTCCGGCAACTGCCGTTGACCCTTGGATAACAGCGGATTAAGCAGTTTCAGGTCTGAGCGCGCGGTCATTCGCCGCCTTTGCCGTCTCGGCAGTTGAGTGCGAATGGTCCAAGGAAACAAGTCCGAGTCAGGAGAGACCAAAAATGCGCAAAGTACTATTGGGGACCACGGCGATGGCGGCGACGGCCCTGGTGGCCGGCGCAGCGAACGCGCAGTGGGACGTCAGTGTCGGCGGCTTCCACAATCAGTGGTTCGGCTTTGGCCAGAACAACACCGATCAGCGGCTGCAGTCGTTCGATCAGTGGACCAACACTGAAATCATCTTCAACGGCCGCAACACGCTGGATAACGGCATTACCTTCGGCTTCCAGGTGCAGCTCGAAGGCAACAGCCAGGGTGGCGGCGACCAGATCGACGAAAGCTTCATGTTCATCCAGAGCGCGGAGCTCGGTCGCATCCAGCTGGGGTCGGAGAACTCCGCCGGTTATGCGATGACGATCACGTCGCCGAACGTTGGTCTGCCGATCAACTCCGGTTCGCAGACCCAGCATGTTGCGAACCCCACGGGTGGCGCGCTGTTCCGCTCGCCCTTCGGCTCGACTGCCATCGAGCCGGCCGGCGATAACGACGGCCAGAAGCTGACCTACTTCACACCGCGCTGGGCAGGCTTCCAGTTCGGTGTGTCGTACCTGCCCGACGTCGATCCGACGGGCGGTGACGTCAATGGCCTGAAGACCGACGATACGATCGGCGTCTACAACCACGGCGTCTCGCTCGGTGCGAACTTCGTCGACAGCTTCGGTCCGGTCGATGTCGGCGTGTCCGGCGGCCTCTTCTGGGCGGAAGGTCCGAACGGCCAGGGCGATTTCGTGGACGCCTACGGTCCGTCGACGGGCATCACCCGCAGCGTGACTGAGGACTTCTGGGCCTGGTCAGTGGGCGGTGAAGTCTCTTGGGCCGGTTTCACCATCGGCGGTTCGTACGCCAAGGTCGAAGAAGGCCGCCTGACCGTCGTTAACGGTGCAGCGTCAACCGTCGCCGGCGTGTCGTCGACGGAAGGTGATGGCTGGGATGTCGGCATCGCTTACGAGCAGGGGCCCTGGGGCTTCAGCATCAACTACTACCAGGGTGTCGAAAAGGGCGTGCTGAACGCACCTGACAACCGGTTCCACCAGTCGGTGGTTGGCAACGTCCGCTACGATCTGGCGCCGGGCGTGAGCCTGATCGGCGCTATCGGAGCGTCGGAGTTCGCGGCTGAGGACGACACAGTGCGTGGCGGCGGTGCCACGGCCCCGATCTTTGCGACGGGTGGTGTCGTTCGCGGCAACCGCGGCGTCGACGACAATGCCGGCATCTTCGTCACCGGCGGCGTGGCACTGTCGTTCTAATCGAATAACGGGCTGTCCAACAACTTCAGCGGGGGCGCTTCAGGCGCCCCCTTTTCTTTGGCGCCCATTCCCGCCTTCCGCTGGCCAGAGCGGACTGCCCAAGAGCGGGTTTCCATTGACCTCCATAGGACTTTTCACGGCGCGCCCCTGGACTTGCGAAGCGGCGGCAGCCGGTGACGTGTGTGACCGTCGAATGGGTAGAACAGAGACCCTCGCCCGTGTAGACCGGGAAGGCTGGCTGGAACAGCCCAGCGGAGGGAGGCTGACTTGACCCAGAACCTCTTATGGCTCGCGTCCTACCCCAAGTCCGGAAACACCTGGGTCCGCACCTTCCTTGCCAATCTGATCGTCGACAGACGCGAGCCTGTAGACGTCAACGATCTCTCTGACTATATCGGGCCGGAATACGCCCATTTCTTCTATGAGAACTCCGCGCGCCGGCCGTTGGCGGAGCTCACGGACAAGGATATCAATCGCCTGCGCCCCACAGTGCACAGGGTCCTTTCCGAACGGCATCCCGACGTCCACTTCGTGAAGACGCATTCCACGCTCGCCGTCCTCGACGGCATTTCCACCATCACGCGGGACTACACCTGGGGCGCTGTCTATATCGTCCGCAATCCGCTCGACGTTGCCGTGTCCTACGCGCATCACACGGGCAGTCCATTGGCCACGATCGTCGACCTTCTCGAGGATCCGAGCGCCCGCATTCCCACCAGCCGGTACGGGGTGTTTCAGTTCCTCGGAACCTGGTCTCAACATGTCGGCACCTGGGCTGGCGCGCAGGGACTCAGGAAGTTGTTGATCCGCTATGAGGACCTCGCGCGCGATCCGATGGGAAGTTTCGCGTCGCTGTGCGCCTTCGCTGGGATTCCGGCAGATGCAGAACGCCTGGAGAAGGCGATCCGCTTCAGCGGCTTCGATGTCCTTTCCGAACAGGAGGCCAGGACGGGATTCGTCGAGCGCATGAACTCGGAATCCGCGTTCTTTCGCAAAGGGCGTGTCGGATCCTGGCGAGAGGAGATCCCGCCGCATCTGGCCGCACGCATCGTTGCCAGCCATGGCGCCGTCATGCGCCAATGCGGCTATCTCGACGAACGGGGTCAGCCGGTCTTCTAGGCCATCGGCGGGGTCGGAACATCTACTCGAACCCGCCAGGATGCGCTTCCGGTCATCTCGGGGGGGGGGGGCGGCCGGGCCTCCGCCGGTGTGGCGCCCGTCGGCCAACCACGATATGAACACCCGTGCTATCGGACGCTGCGGCACCGCATTGATGCGACGGTGTCTGCGGCGGGAACGGGAAGGATCAGGCGTTTTGGGTGGAATCGTCTGGCTGGCGTCATATCCGAAATCGGGCAACACCTGGGCGCGCATCTTTCTGGCGAACCTGATCGTCAATGGCGAGCGGCCGATCAACATCAACGATATCTCGCGCTATATTGCGGCGGAGAATGACCTCGTCTTTATTCAAGACAGCTCCGGCAAGATGCCGAGCACATTGTCTGATAAGGAAATCAACCGACTTCGGCCCGCCGCTCATAAACTGGTCTGCGAGAGCCATCCCGGACCACAATTTCTGAAGACGCATTCGACCTTCGCAGTGCTGGACGGTGTGCCGACCATCACGCCGGAGTGCAGTCATGCGGCGATCTACTTCGTGCGCAACCCTCTCGACGTCGCCGTATCCTACGCGCATCACAGCAGCTGGGCTCTGGCGAAGGCCGTCGATTTTCTTGAGGATGCGGGGGCCCGGACGCCGACGGATGAGCAACACGCCTTCCAGTTCCTCGGAACCTGGTCGAAGCATGTCGAGGCGTGGACCACGACAAAGGCCCTGCGGGTTCACGTCACACGCTATGAAGACATGGTTCTCGAACCGGTGCGCGCATTCGGCTCGATCTGCCGCTTCCTCGGCATGCCGGTTCAGCAGCCGCATCTCGAAAGAGCCATTACGTTCAGCTCATTTGATGTGCTTTCCGGCCAGGAAGCCGAGGTCGGCTTCCGCGAACAGCTGAACACGTCGACGCGGTTCTTCCGGAAGGGACGCATCGGATCTTGGCGTGAGGAACTGTCAGCGGATCTCGCCGACCGCATCGTTGCGCGCCACGGCCAAGTGATGCAACGTTTCGGCTATCTGGACGACGACGGGCAGCCGGTATTCTGACCGGGCACGCGCTGGCGGAGTCCGCGGGGAACCTCTTTGCGTTGCACGACGTGTTTATCGGTAGGTAACCATAGCCCGAATACAGTTATCTGAAGATGAACGGGAGTCGCCCGTTCGACTGTACCGCGGCCAGGGGATGCGGGCCGACTCTGCTGGGGCCACGCGGCTTGACCGGTCTCCGGGCTGCCGGTCGTTGTCGCGAAACTGAGGATCGTCGGTATGGAGCCAGCGATGCGACGACGCCTTCTTGCATGCACGGCGCTTACGGGTCTTGCGGGGGCCGGATCTGCCGAGGCCCAGTGGGACGTCAGCGTTGGCGGCTTTCATCGCCAATGGTTTGGCTATGGGCATAACAACACCGATCTGCGCCTCCAATCCTTCGATCAATGGAGCGATTCGGAGATCATTTTCAGCGGCCAGAATACGCTGGATAACGGTGTCACTTTCGGATTTCGGGTAGAGCTTGAAGCAAACTCAACCGGTGACACAATCGACGAGAGCTATCTGTTCGTCCAGAGCGCCGAACTGGGGCGGCTCCAGCTTGGCTCTGAGAATTCCGCCGGATATCAGATGCAGATCTTCGGCCCCGAAACCGGGCTGCCGATCAATACGGGATCGCAAACGCAGCATGTCGCCAACCCTACCAGTTCCGGGATGTTCAGGTCGCCGTTCGGTTCGACGGCCATAGAACCGGCCGGGGATAACGACGGCCAGAAACTGACCTATTACACGCCACGCTATCAAGGCTTCCAGTTCGGCATCTCTTACCTGCCCGACGTGGATCCCACCGGTGGCGATACAAATGCACTGGTCGTCGATGATGCCGTCGGCCGCTACAATCAGGGTGTTTCGGCAGCGCTCAATTATGTCGACACTCTCGGGCCGGTAGATCTGGCTGTCTCCGGCAGCCTTTTCTGGGCGGAGGGGCCCAACGGGCAGGGTGATTTTGTGGACGCTTACGGTCCGTCAACGGGCATAACCCGCAGTGTCGGGGAGGATTTTTGGGCCTGGAGCACCGGGGCAAGCATCACCTGGGCGGGATTCACAATCGGTGGTTCCTACGCCAAAGTCGAAGAGGGACGGCTGCGTACCGTCAACGCTGCATCTTCGACAATAGCTGGCGTTTCGTCGACGGAGGGGAACGGCTGGGAAGTCGGCATCGCCTATGAAACGGGGCCTTGGACATTCGGCATCCAGTACTACCAGGGGGTCGAAAAGGGTGTGCTGAATATCCCCGATAATAACTTCCACCAGTCGGTGTCCAGCGGCGTGCGCTATTCTTTGGCACCGGGGATAACGCTGGTCGGATCTGTGGGTGCGTCGGAATTCACGGCCGAGGACGACACCGTGCGCAATGGTGGTACAATAGCCCCAATCTTTGCGACGGGCGGTGTGGTCCGCGGCAACCGCGGCGTGGACGACAACGCGGGTATCTTCGTAACCGGCGGTGTGCTGCTCTCCTTCTAGCGGCGGCCGGTCCGCTGGCCCACGACAGATGATCGTGACTCGGGCCTGACCGGCTGCTGGCTGATGCGATCCGGCCGGAGGCGGCGACGCGGGCTCGACACAGGTCCGTGGCGTTTGATAAGCAGGTTGCTTCAGGTTCCCTGGGGCGAGACCCTTAGCGCGAGAGCCCGCCGATCACCATGGCCGTGTTATGGCTGGCGTCCTATCCCAAGTCGGGCAACACCTGGGTCCGCGCATTCCTTGCGAATCTGTTCGCCAACCCGGCCCAGCCGGTCCACGTCAATCAGCTCGCCAACTTTGCGTACGGAGACCATCAGGGACTCTATTACGCGCGATTGGCCGGCCGCGACTTCTCGACCCTGTCGGACGAAGAGATCAATCGACTTCGTCCGCAGGTGCAGCGCCAGATCGCGACAGCCCGGCCCGAGACCGTGTTTGTCAAGACTCACAACGCTCTGACGACATTGGACGGTGTCCCGACAATCGCGCCCGACGTCAGCGCCGGCGTTATCTACGTGCTGCGCAATCCTCTCGATCTCGCGGTTTCGTACGCGCACCACTACAGCGTGACGCTGGACGCTGCGATCGATGCCCTGGGATCGTCGCTCAACCGAATCGTGACCGACGGAGCCACAGCCTTCCAGTTCCTCGGCAGCTGGACCGATCATGTTCGCAGCTGGCTAGTGCCCCCGCCGATGCCGCATCACCTGATGCGCTATGAAGATATGATCGCCCACCCGAGCAAGACTTTCGGCCAGCTGGTGAACAACTACCTCAAGCTTCCGAAGGACAGGGCCCGGCTTCAGAAAGCGATCCGGTTCAGCAGTTTCAAGGTCCTGTCAGGTCAGGAGGCGCGCGACGGGTTCGTGGAACGCTCGGCAAATGCCGACCGTTTCTTCCGGCAGGGACGCGTCGGCGGCTGGCGTGACGTGCTGAGCGAAGCGCAGGTGGAGAGACTGCTTGTCGACCACCGTGAGATGATGCAGCGGTTCGGTTACCTGGCGCCGGACGGCACTCCGCGCTACTAGCAGGACGTCCGCGATAGGACCGTCCGTGCTGAGGAAAGGGCAGGTTACTTTGGGTGGTCTTGTCTGGCTGGCGTCGTATCCGAAATCCGGCAACACCTGGGTACGGATGTTTCTGGCAAACCTGTTTGCTAACCTGCCGGAGCCAGTGAACATCAACACGCTCACCAACTTCACCTTCGGCGACAACCGAGCCGACCTCTACGAACGCGTGGCCGGCAAGCCGTTCGACAGCCTGAGCGATGAAGACCAGAACCGCCTGCGACCCAAGGTCCATCGGCTGATCGCCAGCGCCAGGCCCGACAGCCTGTTCGTGAAGACGCATAGCGCGCTCGCCAATCTCGAGGGCATTCCCACGATTACGCCAGAGCTGACCCAAGGCGCGATCTACATTATACGCAACCCCCTGGATACTGCGGTTTCTTATGCGCATCACTTGAATGTCAGCATCGACGAAGCCGTCCAGTTGATGGGGGAGCCTGAGAGCCGTCTTGCCACCGGCGGCCGCCTGGGCTTCCAGTTCCTCGGCAGCTGGAGCGAGCATGTCGTCTCATGGCTCGAAGCGCCTGGCCTCAAGCCATACTTGATGCGCTTTGAGGACATGTCCCAGGCGCCGGACGCGACATTCGGTGCGCTCAGCGACTTCCTCGGCCTGCCAAAGAACCCCAAGCGGCTGCGCCGGGCCGTCCGCTTTAGCTCGTTCGAGGTACTGTCCCGGCAGGAAAGCAGGCTCGGCTTCAAAGAGCGTCCGCCGGAAGCTGAGCGGTTCTTCCGCCAGGGCAAGGTCGGTGGCTGGAGACAGGACCTATCGCAAGAGAACGTGGCCAAGTTGATCGCCGACCACAGTGAGGTGATGCGGCGTTTCGGCTACCTGGACGACCAGGATGCGCCCGTATTCTGATCCCCTGCCGGAGAAGGCGCCCCGATGACCGAAACCGAAGCCGATCGGCCGGACGATGCCGTGATCAAGGCCGTCGCGCAGAACCTGCAGGAGATCGGATCGCGTGTGGAACGCGCGGCGGCCGAATCCGGTCGCAGCGCCGATGCCGTTGGGCTGGTCGCGGTCAGCAAGATGCAGCCGGCGGACCGCGTGGCCGCTGCCCTGGCCGCGGGCCATCGCCTGTTCGGTGAAAACCGCGTGCAGGAGGCAAAGACACGATGGTCGTCGCCGCGCGAACGGGTGGCGGATCTGCGGCTGCACCTGATCGGTCCGTTGCAGACGAACAAGGCCCGCGAAGCCGTCGCCCTTTTCGACATGATCGAGACGGTGGATCGGCCGAAGCTGGCGCGGGCCCTGGCAGAAGAGTTTGCGCGCAGCGGCCGCCGGCTGGATTGTCTGTTGCAAGTGAACACGGGCGAGGAGGCGCAGAAGCACGGCGTCGCTCCCACCGAGCTGGAAGGGCTCTATCGCATCGCCGTTGAAGACTGCGGCCTGCCCGTGGGCGGCCTCATGTGCATCCCGCCGATCGATGAGGCGCCCGCCCCGCATTTCGCGTTGCTGGCGGAACTCGCGGCCGGCCTCGGCCTGCCTGTGCTCAGCATGGGTATGAGCGCCGATTTCGAAGCGGCGATCCATCAGGGCGCCACGCTGGTGCGTGTCGGCACTGCCATCTTCGGCGAGAGGCCGCGGTCCCCCACGGCAGCCAGTTAGCCGGGTCGGACCTCCAGCGCTGCACCGGCCGGAAGGTCGGCCAACAGGCCGCGAAGGTCCGCCAGGGTAAGCGCGACACAGCCTTCGGTCGGGGCATAGTCGGGCCGGGCGACATGCAGGAAGATCGCGCTGCCGGCCCCTGGCACCACCGGATCGTCGTTGTGCCCCAGCACGACCAGCAGATCGTAGAGCGCGTCGTCGCGCCAGAGCCTTTCATGGCTGGCGTCGAAGGGCAGCGTGACCTGCCGATTATAGGCCGGATGCTCGGGCGCATCGCACCAGCCATCCTGGTGGCCAATCGGTGCCATCGGCAGCAGAGTCGGTGGTGGCGCCACCCGGTCGGCACGATAGAGCAGCCGACGCAGGGCGAAACATCCCACCGGTGTCGCCCCGTCGCCTTCCCGCTTGTCCTGGCGAATGCCGGAGCGGCCGAGGGCGCAGCGATACCGTGCGCTGCCCCAGCACAGCCAACCGTCCGCGGTCACGATAAGTTTGGCATCGGCCATGGCGCGGCGGTCCTCAACCCAGGGTCATCTACCGCCCACTTTAGCCGGATGATGGATCTTGCCGACAGGTCGGACGCGCGTTTGGATGCGGTGGTCAGTATGTGCCGATCAACCCGCCCGCCGGCGGCGCGCCACCCGGCCCCGTGGTCGATCCAGGTCTCGTCAGCGCCTGATAGCTATCCAGTGCTTCCGTCATGGCCTGGCTGTATTCGGGGGTTGGCGTCCGTCGACCGTGAGTGGCTGTCGGCCAGCCGGCAAAAGGTCCGGCCTCTTCAGGCGGCGCCTCGTCGGATCGATCGCCCTCACGCTCACTTTCGCCCGGTGCCGACTGCTCGCTCTGCAGCGCAAGCGCCATGAGCGCCGCGTCCAGCCGCGAGTCGCCGTTGATCGGGACGGCCGCCTGCCCCGGGATCGGCGCCATCGACAAGCCGGCCGTCGCAGGCTGACCGTCGTCCGGGATGGCGGTGGGGACGCCCTGGAATTCAGGAGACACGGCTACGGGGTCAGCTGCAGTCCCAGCCGGCTGCCCGTCTGCGTAAATGCCCGTGGGCGCGGTCTCAATCGGGGCCTCGTCTTCCCCGAACACCATGGCGACGGCATGCTCCCCGAAATCGCGTCCGGTGCCCTCCGCGACGACCGACTCCACCATCGCGCTGGCGAATCCGACGGGCCCACCATAGAGAAATCCCCCGAGGATGCGGGCCGGGCCGCCGATTTCGTCGCCCGTCAGCTCACGATATGCCGTCGACACGAGTGGGATGTGCTGCAGCGGATTGACGACGTCCAGCATGTCTTCGAACGTCATCCGCTGGTCTTCCGGCACAGCCTCCCAGGCTTCTATCTGCCTGCGGACGGTGATCCGTCGGCCGCCGGAATCGTCGAGGCCCTGAGGCCACATGGCAGCATGGTCGTATTCGGCAGGATCGATCATCGTGAGCACCTCCGGCCATCTCTAAAGCAATGGCCGTGCCACACGGGTTATCTCTCGAGTCCAAGGAATCTTGCGGCGCGAGGAACCTCCGCCCCGGGCAAGAATTGCCGCAGGGCAGGCAATGCTGGCCCCTCGGGCGCCGTCGCGGATCGACTAATGGCGAAGCCAGGCGGTGCTGGTCGTGACCAGCTTGACCAGATCGGCCTGGCGGGTCGTGGCGGTCTTGCGGAAGACGCTCTTCAGATGCTGCCTGATGGTCGACGCCCTGGCGCCCCGCCGATCGGCAATGGCCATGGGGTCTAGACCGCAGACCAGCATCTCGACCACCTCCGCCTCTGCGGAGGTCAACGCGAACAGAGCCCGCAAGACATGCACGGCGCCGGCGCAATCCCGTTCCGGGTCACTGATATAGACGGCGGCGACCGGCCGATCGGCCGTGCTCGCGCCATCTCCCTCGTGCCCGGCAACAGGACTCACCAGAAGCGTCAGCGGACGATGCCCCGAGGTGCGGGTGACGGTCAGCACCTCCGCCGCAGACAGGCAGCCCTCGGTCGCCGCCGCCAATGCCGCCCTCAGGCGCATCCGATCGGACTGCAGCGCCGCCGTCACTCTCTCGCCTTGCAGCAGCAACCCGTCCCCGGCCATGTCCCGTGCCGCGGCATTGGCGAAGACTATCCGGCCGGGGCGGTTCACCAGAACGATGCCGAGCGGCAGCCGGTCGATCGTCCGAGTCAGGCTGTCCCGCTCTTCCGCAACGGTCGCCATGCGACTACGGATGGCCATCGCCCGCTTCACATGGGGAACCATCTTCTCCAGTGCGGCGCCTTCATCCCTGCTGAAAGGTTGCGCCGTCTGCGCGCGCATCACGCCCAGGCCCGTGAACGTCCTGTGCGCGTCGTCCATGAAGCAGACGCACAACCGCTGATCAGGCTGCATCGGGTGCATCAGCTGGCGGCAGATCTCCTGACGCCGAAGTCCGTTCCTGCGGTGGGTAGCCAGCGCACCGGAACGGTCGTCGTCTACGTCGGCCGCTCCGATCGGAGTGGACGTGCATCCGCAGGAGAGTGCCTCCGCCGCGTGCACTGCCGCAAAGTCCACCTTAAGGCTGTCTCTGTCGGCGTGCACAACCTGCGCGAAGCTGCCGGCAAATATCTGCGTCAGCTTCGCCAGCACGGTGTCCCACTTCCGCGTATCGATCGCGGTATCGTAGATTGTGCCGACCACATCCAACAGGTCGTGGGCGGGCGAAGGGTGTTGCGCCATGCGACCATCCAGCAGCGGCGGACGCAGAGCCATATCGCCCATGCGCTCCATCGCCAGCATTCGGGAATCGTACAACAAGCGTGAGCAGCATTGGTTACAAATGATACAAACGTCATGGAGAATTGATCTGGATCGGTAAAGGGAAGCACATTGCAACAGCAGAGCATCTACACTTCTTCAACCTATCCAAGAAACACTTAAATAAAGGCGAGCAGTCGGGTGGATTCCATGATTGAAAGCATGCAGACTTTTTGGAGAACGCGATGGGCGTGTTGCTGATCATGGGCGGATCGCGCGGCATCGGCGCTGCCGTGGCGCGGCAGGCTGCG
Source organism: Alphaproteobacteria bacterium (assembly GCA_028281925.1). Lineage (GTDB taxonomy): Bacteria > Pseudomonadota > Alphaproteobacteria > DSM-16000 > Inquilinaceae > JACKIG01. The sequence goes on along the minus strand of JANQIX010000010.1, from coordinate 76,545 downwards.
CGGCTCGGGCACGCCATTGCCGTGAACTACCGTGCGGACGGCGATGCCGCCGCAGCCGTCGTCGCATCGGTCAAGCAGGCGGGCGGAGAGGCGGCAGCGTTTCGTGCCGATGTGGGCGTAGAGGCCGACGTGCAGCAGATGTTTCAGGCGGTCGACCGGAAGCTCGGACCGCTGACCGCTTTGGTCAACAGCGCCGGCATCAATGGCGGAAAGGTCGCCGTCGCGGATTTCGATAGCAAGGAACTGTCGCGCCTGATGGCCGTGAATGTCGTAGGCACAATGCTGTGCTGCCGTGAGGCCGTGCGCCGCATGTCCACCCGATCCGGCGGCAGCGGAGGGGTCATCGTCAACGTCTCATCCATGGCGGCCACGATCGGCGGCCGGCCCGGCAGCAGCCACTATGCCGCTTCGAAGGCGGCGGTGGACGCCTTCACCGTCGGCCTGGCCCGTGAGGTTGGAGAGCAGGGGATCCGGGTCAACGCCATCCGTCCGGGCATGACCGACACCGACATGACGGATGAGCTGCGGCAGGATCCGGCCCTGCACCGCGCCATCGCAGGCACGATCGCCATGAACCGGATCGCAGAGGTCGAAGAGATCGCGCAGCCGATCCTCTGGCTCTTGTCCGACCAGGCGTCGTTCATCTCCGGCAGCTGTCTGGATGCCTCCGGCGGCGGGTTCATGATCGGGAAGCCGTAAGGACGGTGCCATGGTCCTGCCGGCTGACGCGGGGGAAAGGTCGGCCAGCAGGCCGGCCTTTCCCCTTGACCACCGTCAGATGATGAAATTGTCGGCCTGAAGGTCGCCGACATCGACGCCGATCAGCCGGACTTCATCGCCCGCACCCGTGTCGAGATCGATCACCGTGTCGGCGCCATCTTGGCGCACCGCCGCGAGCGCGTCTGCCTGACTGCCAAAGAACGCCCCGACATCGAGAAGGTCTTCGGCAGTATCGTAGTTCGCTACCGTGTCGGAGCCTGTGCCGAGGTCGAACACGAAGGTGTCGGTCTCGTCGCCGGCGTTCAGGGTATCGTTGCCGGCCCCACCGTTGATGTCGCCGTCAACCTGTCCGCCGTCGCCGTCGAACACGTCATTGCCGCTGCCCAGCAGCACATCGCCCTCGATGGTCCCGCGGTTGATGATAGTGACACCGGTATCGTTCTCGGTGGCATCGATCCCGACCGCGCCCTTGATCAGGCCGTCATTGCGGATCTCCCCGTCCAGCTCGACATCCGCCGACAGCCGGATGCCTGCGGCGTCCTCGGACAGGATGCGGCCGCCATTTACGATGTCACCGTCGAAGACCGTCTGACCCTCGGCGGTACCGGTGAACAGGCGTACGCCATCGCCTGTCAGATTGCCGGCGCCATCGCCACGGCCCACGATGGTCCCGTAGTTCACAAGCTCAGCCTCGACCACGTCGCCGTCAGCATCGCCGACCTGGAACGAAACGCCGGCACCGTCGTTGCCCTTTCCGGCGTCGATCAGGGCGTAGCGGTGGTTGGTGACCGAGAACTCCTCAGCCGTGGCGTCGGAATAGACGGTGCCGTTGCGCTGGTCGCCGGTGCCCAGGATGCGGCCATAATTCTCCACATCCACGCCGCTTCCATCGATGTTCACGGCCCGGCTGTCGCTCTGGATCGTGCCGTAGTTGATGGCCTCGGCATCGTGTTCCGCATTGCCGAAATAGAGGCCGTTGTTGGCTCCGTCGATCAGGCCACTGCGGGCGTTGGTGATCGTACCCTCAAAGCCCAGACCGTCGGAAAAGCGGACTGCCGATGTCGGCCCCTGCTCGCTTTCCGACAGGATCTTGCCCCCGTTGAAGATGTCGCCCTTGAACGTCGTGCCGCCACCTTCGACGCCGGAGAAGATGCGGATGCCGTCCCCGGCCAGGCCGGTATTGGCGGCCGCCTGGCCCCGGCCCTCGATCGTGCCGCGGTTGACGATGTCGGCATAGACCACGTCGTCCGCCACGTCGCCAGTCTGCAGCGCTATACCCGCCCCCTGGTTTCCGTCGCCGGCATCGATCACGGCGCGGCGGGCGTTGAAGATGGAATAGTCGTCGGCGGTGGCGTCGGAATAGACGGTGCCGTTGCGCTGATCGCCGGTGCCCAGGATGCGCCCGAAATTGTCCAGATCGACACCGGTGCCGTCGATGTTCACGGCCCGGCTGTCGCTCTGGATCGTACCGTGGTTGAGCACCTTGGCATCATGCTCGGCATCGCCGAAATAGAGGCCGTTGTTGGCGCCATCGATCAGTCCGCTTCGGGCGTTGACGACCTTGCCGTCGAAACTGAGGCCGTCGGAGAACCGGATCGCCGAGGTTGGGCCCACCTCGCTTTCCGACAGGATCTTTCCGCTGTTCAGGATGTCGCCTTTGAACGTCGTACCGCCGCCCTCGACGCCGGAGAATACGCGGATACCGTCGCCGGCCTCGCCGGTATTGGCAGCTGCTTGGCCCCGGCCCTCGATGGCGCCGTGGTTGATCACCCAGGCCTCGACCACGTCGCCGTCGACATCGCCGGTCTGCAGGGCGATGCCCGCACCGTCATTGCCCTCGCCCGCATCGATCACGGCGTGGCGGGCGTTGACGATCTTGAAGTCTTCTGCTGTCCCGTCGGAATAGATCGTGCCGTTGCGCTGGTCACCGGTGCCGAGGATGTGGCCGTAGTTCAGCACGTCGATATCGCTGCCGCCGATATTCACCGCGCGGCTGTCGCTGCTGACCACACCGTAGTTCAAGAGGGTGCCGGACGACTCGCCGCCGTTGACGAAGTTCAGGCCGTTGAATCCGCCCTCGATCGTGCCGTCGTTGTGGATCCGGGCGCCGGCGCCGGACACTTCGATGGCCGTCTCTTCCGCCACGATCTCCGCGCGGTCGAAATTCTTGACCGTGGGCCGGTCGCCCTGCAGGTCGACCGTAGCGGTATCGCCGGTGGTCTCGGCCGATCCCTTGTTACGGAAGGTCACGCGGTCGTCGACGACCGTCAGGACCGGCGCGCCGTCCACCGTCGTGGAGTCGCCGCGGCCCAGCACGAAGATCTCGTCATCAGCCTGGCTGGTGCGCGGCTGATCATCGCCGTCGGGGATGACGGTGACATTGGATTGCAGCCAGGGCCATCCGAAACGGCCCTGGATGAGGTTCAGGATGTTGTTGAAAGAGCTCATCTGCTTGATCCCTGGTCAAATCGTGGCTGAGAGATGGCTGCCCATGGCGGGGCAAGCCGACGCCCGCGGCGGTGCGGTGAAAGGCCAGTCAAGGCCGCCGCGACCGCCGCCAACGTTCCGATGGCGCCGATGGCGCGGTCCGGGTCGGCAGAGGCTTGGGGATGGGTGGTCAGGCGCTGGCGGATGGCGCCGCATCCTGCCGATCTTGGTGATGGGTTCACGAAACACGGCTCCCCCCTTGACCCCGCCCTTTTGCCGGCTTAGGTCATGACAACACTGACCGATCAGTGTACCGTGACCGGTCAGTAACGTTTCTGATGAAGAGATACCGGTTCGATTGAAAACGTACGAATCACCTCTGGGTGAGAGAAACGTGAAGGCGAGTGCCGAACGATCCCAACGCAGTTATCCGGCGACAGGCGGGAAGGGGGCTATGGCAGGGGGACGACGGGACCAGCTGGTAGAGACGGCGGTGGAGCTGTTCTACAAGAACGGCTATCACGCAACGGGCATCGATAAGATCCTGAGCGAAGCCGGCGTCTCAAAGCCGACGCTCTACCGGCATTTCCAGTCGAAGGACGATCTGATCATCGCAGCGCTTCGCCGCTGGGATGCGGAGTCCCGTGCCTGGCTGCATCGGGAAATGGAGCGGCGGGCCGACACACCGCGGGGGCGGGTGCTGGCGCTGTTCGACGCCCTCGCCGACTGGTTTCGGGAGCCGGGATTCCAGGGCTGCATGTTCGTCAATGCGGCGGTCGAATTCGCCGACCACGACAACCCGATCCATCAGGTCGCTGCCGAGCACAAGCGTCAGTTTGCCGCCGAATTCCGTGAAGAGGTCGCCGCCGCGGGCGTTGCCGATGCGCAAGAGGTGACCGAGCAGCTGATGATCCTGATGGACGGTGCCATCGTCACCGCGCACACCAGCGGCCAGGGCGAGGCCGCACGTCGCGCGCGGAAGATGGCGGAAGCCATTCTGGCGGCGGCGATCGACTGATTGTGGCGGTGATTTGCAGCCGATAACAGAAGAGACGTATATGAGATCACGTAAAAAGTGTCTTTCTCTTGGTTGAAACCAAATTACGGCAGTCTGCGCTCTAAAGACTGATCTTCCTTATAGCAACAGCACTGCGATTCGCCCCGACCGGTCCAGTCAGTCTCGCCAGATGATCAGCTGGATAGACTGGTGTGATAGCTCCACAAACGGGATGCGTCTTTTCGTAAGAGACAACATATTGATAAGAATACAATATTTCGTGCCTCATAGCGCATGCCACACTGCATCCTGAGTCATACAGTTGACAGCCTGCGCATAATCAGGAATCGATGCTTGTGGCGCTAGCCGCCCGCTTGATCGACGGCGTCGCCATCCCATCCTGAGCGCAGTTGCTGTACGCGGGGCAACTGCGCCCAGTGAGAAGGAGAATGGCAATGTCAAAGATCAAGTGCCGGCCCGAACGGACCGGTAAGCCTGGACCGAAGACAGTGAAGGTCACGCCTCACACACGGTCCAAGCCTAAGCCCATCCGTAAGGGCGGCTGTTAGTTTCGTGTCAACGTGCTGACGGGCGGCTAGCGCCACCTCTTTGTTAGAATCTTTGTACCGAAACGCAGAAGAAATTTGGAATCGAATTCTGGGCGCGCAATGAAATTTTCGTTCCAGTAGCAAAGCGCCAATCAGTGCCGTTGATCGGCGTTGATGATGCCAACTACGGCCGCTCGCCCAGCGCCTCGTCATCCAGACGGTCCGCCATCTCCCGCAGGCGCGCCATCTCTTCAGGTCGGTTCGTTCTGTAGGCCGCCCGGGCATACATCTCTTCGGCCAGAACTTCTTCCAGATTGGCCAGTGTGATCTGTTGCCCAAAGCCGTCGGGCCTATAGTCCGGATCCATGCTGTACATGCGCAAGGCGATCTCGGTTCCGACGCTTTCCTTGTAGTGCGACAGCTCCCAGTAATACGCCATTACGGTGTCGACATCGCCGTCCGGCGGCACCGCCTCTTCGGTGACGCGGTTATAGGTGGCGAAATCCCAGACCGGGATTGGCGGCAGGCTGCCGTTCAGCACGTCGTCGGCGGCCACCAGCGCCACAACGGCCCGCTTCCAGTCTTCGAAGACGGGCCACAGGCCGGCGACATGGAAGCTCTCCAGCATCCAGCCGTGATAGGGGTGAATGAACAGGTCAAGGCGGATGCCTTCGCGCCGGGACAGCGAGATGATGCGTTCCAGATAGGTCAGCGACCCTTCCGGCCAGCGCGCCGTCGGCGCGAACGAGAAATCGCGGCGGTGCAGGCGCTGCAGCAGGCTCCAGGTCTTCCGTTCGAAGATGTTTCCGTAGCCCAGCCGGTCCCAGTAATACGGGCTTTCGATCACCGGGTTGAAGCCGAAGGGTGTGCGTGTGCCGGCCCGCGGGTCATCCTGGCGCAGCACCGTCTCCAGCGAGCGCTGCAGGCCGTCCAGCGAGAAATAGACGCTGATGATGTCCTGCGCCGTGTCGTGAACGGTCCCGCGGGACATCACATCGCCGGTCATGCGGCTGAGGCGCCCATCGACGAAGGTCGGGTTCTCGCGCGGGCGTGCCGTGTTGAAGGAAAGGAAGTCGAGCGCGACCACCGCATGGTCGACGGAGCCGACGGCTGCGGCGTTTTCCAGATAACGCCATTGTTCGTAGATCGTGGCCCCCGGCAGGGCGTTGTTGTAGACGACACCGCCGAACTGCTCGGACAACAGCCCGGCATCGAAGCCCGATTCGACCCGTGAGTTGCCCAGCAGAATGACTTGCGGGGCCAGATTGCGCACCTGATAGGCCTTGATCAGGCTGATATTGGTGTCCGCCACCGGCTTGATGGCGTTGATGCCCGCAATGGAGACGATCCGGTGGATGCCGTAGGGGTCGATCACCAGATTGACCAGACCCGCCGCCGCCAGGATGCCTGCGAAGACCGCCATCACCCGGACCCCGTAACGGGCGAAGGCGAACGTGTCGTCGGGCTGTTTCGGCTCCATAGCCCTCTCCGTCAGAACTGGAAGTAAAGAAATTCGCTGATGCGGTTCAAGCTCATGACCGCAAGCGCGAACAGGAAGCCCGTGGCCATCGACCAGCGCAGGTTCGGTTGCCAGAAGGCCCCGCTCATGGTCCGCAGCAGCCATGGCAGGCCGTCCCGCTGCGCCCTTTCCAGGCCGTAGCGGTAGGCGGGCTCGAACCGGGCCATCACCTGTTGCGTGTTCGGCAACAACCAGCAGATCGCCAAGCCGATCAGGACCCATATGGCCGCGTTGTCGAGGTCCGGAGGCAGATCTTCGAAACTCGGCACCGACAGCATCGCGGCGTAGATCGTCACGGCACCGTCCCAGGTGACGGCACGGAACGGCACCCAGGCCAGGATCGCCGCCAACAGCGTCAGGGCCCGGCCCGTCCAGATTGCGATGGGACCGGAGCCCGGTGGCCCGAACAGAGCGCGGCTGGCGTGGTTGATCATCAGGAAGACGCCGTGCAGCGCGCCCCACAGCACGAAGTTCCAGCTCGACCCGTGCCACAGACCGCCAAGCAGCATGGTGATCATCAGGTTGGCGTACCGCCGCACACGGCCGCGCCGGTTCCCGCCAAGCGCGATGTAGACATACTCCTGCAGGAACCGTGACAGCGTGATGTGCCAGCGGCGCCAGAAGTCGATGATACTGGTGGCCTTGTACGGCGAATCGAAGTTGAGCGGCAGGCGCACGCCGAACATCCGGGCGATGCCAATGGCCATGTCGGAATAGCCGGAGAAATCGAAATAGAGCTGAAAACCGTAGGCGAAGGCGCCCAGCCAGGCGGCCACCATGGGCACAGGCTCGCCCGCGTCCGCCGCATCGAACACCGGTGAGGCATAGATCGCCAGGTTGTCGGCCAGCACCACCTTCTTGAACAGGCCGAAGACGAAGATGGTGAAGCCGACCGTGAGGTTCTGCCAGCTTGGCTGGAAGGTGTCCTCCGCCGCGAACTGCGGCATCATCTCTTTGTGGTGGACGATCGGCCCCGCGATCAGCTGCGGGAAGAACAGCACGAACAGGGCGTAGTCGACGAAGTCATACTCGTCGGCCTCACCCTTCAGAGCATCCACCAGATAGGCGATCTGCTGGAAGGTGAAGAAGGAGATGCCGATGGGCAGGATGATCTCTCCGATCGTCCAGCCTGTGCCGGCAGCGGCATTCACCGTGTCCAGGAAGAATTCCGCATACTTGAAATAGCCGAGCAGGGCCAAGTTGGCGACGATTCCGCCGCCGGTGATCCACCGTGCCAGGGTGTCGGCATCCCGCCGGTTCAGGGCGACGATGTTCTGGCCGAGGGCGAAGTTGAAGGCCATCGAGCCGCCGACCAGGATCACATAGGCGGGGTTCCACCAGCCGTAATAGAACAGCGATGCGATGACCAGCCAGAGCACGGACACGCGCGTCCGCGCGATCTTCGCGAAGAAAAAGAACCCGAAGATCGTGACCGGCAAAAACAGGAAGATGAATTCGCTGGAATTGAACAACATCGCCGCAACGCCCCGCGCCACCTCGTCGCACGCCAACTCTAGGCGCCACGTTCCCGTATTCCCATGCGGCATGACCGTCGGCGTCAGGCGGCCGCGTGATTGATCCTAAGGTCGATGGACACGCTTCGGCGGCCGACGACCGGCCAGGTGGCTAGGATCTGGGGGCGGCAGAATAACACCGCCAAGTCACAACTGATCAACTTGCCCTTGGGCACGCGTGACGCCGGGCGTCCGGCTTCACGGCCGTGTTCCGGCATCGTCGGCGTCCAGGCGGTCTGCCATCACCTGCAACCGCGCCATCTCGTCGGCCCGGGCCGCGCGGTAGGCCTCTCGTGCCGCCACCTGGGCCGCCAGGACGTCTTCGAGAGTCTCAAGCGTGATCTGCTGTCCGAATCCCGCCGGAACGTCGCCGAGCCCATACATCCGCTGCACGATCTCCGTCCCGACGCTGGCCTTATAATGGGACTGCTCCCAGTGGTACACCGGCACGGTCTCCAGATCGCCGATCTCCGGCACCGCCTCTTCGGTGATCGGATTGTAGGTCGCGAAATCCCAGACCGGCACGGCCGGCAGGCTGCCGTTCAAGACGTCATCGGCCGCGACCAGAGCCACCACGGCCCGCTTCCAGTCTTCGAAGGCGGGCCACAGCCCGGCCATGTGGAAGCTCTCCAGCATCCAGGCATGGTATGGATGGGTGAACAGCTCCAGCCGGATACCTTCGCGGCGGCATAGCGCCAGGATACGTTCCAGATAGGTCAGCGAGCCTTCCGGCCAGACCTCCGTCGGGGCAAAGGAAAAGTCGCGCCGGTGAAGGCGCTGCAGCATGCTCCAGGTCTTGTCTTCGAAGATGACGCCATAGCCGAGCCGGTCCCAGAAATAGGGGCTTTCGACCACCGGGTTGAACCCCAGGGGCGTGCGCGTCGACGCCCGCGGGTCGTCCTGTCTCAGCACCGTCTCCAGCGAGGCCTGCAGCCCGTAGAGCGAGAAATAGACGTCGATGATGTCCTGTGCCGTTTCGCGGATGGCGAGTCGGGACAGGTCGTCGGGAGTGGACTGCTGCAACCGGCCGTCGACAAAGGTCGGGTTGACGCGTTGGCGTTCCGTATTGAAGGCCAGGAAGTCGATCGCGACGACGACATGGTCGACCGAGCCGACGGCGACCGCGTTTTCGAGGTATCGCCACTGCTCGTAGATGGTGGCGCCCGGTATCGCGCTGTTATAGATGGTCTGGCCGAAGTGATCGGAGAACAGATCCGCATCGAAGCCCATCTCGACCCGAGAGTTGCCGAGAAGGATGGCGTCAGGCTCAACAGTCCGGACCTGATAGGCTTTCAGCAGGCTGACATTCCTGTCGGCCACAGGCTTCAGCGCATTGAAGCCGTCGATCGACACGATCCGGTGGATGCCGTAGGGGTCGACGATCAGGTTGACCGCCCCTGCCACTAGCATGAGCAGAAGGGACGCGACGGCTGCCCAGACGCCGTAGCGGGCGTAAGCTCTTGGGTCGTCGATCCGGCGCTGGTCCATCGCAATCCCGTCAGAACTGGAAATAGAGGAATTCGCTGATGCGGTTGAGGCTCATGACCGCAAGCATGAACATCAGGGCGGTCGCCAGCGCCCAGCGGGGGCTCGGTACCCAGAACGCAGCCGACATGACGCGCAAGAGCCAGGGCAGGCCCTCTTTCTCCAGCGCCTGCATGCCATACCGATAGGCCGGCTCGACCCGCGCCATGATCTGCTGCGTGTTGGGCAGGAACCAGCAGATCGCCAGCGCCGCGAGAATCCAGGCGGCGGCATCGTCCAGGGCGGGCGGCAGCGCGCCGAAGTCCGGCAGGGACACCATGGCCCCGTACATGATCACGGCGCCGTCCCAGGTGACGGCGCGGAAGGGCACGAAAGTGATCACGATCGCGAACAGCGTCAGAACGCGGGCCGCCCAGACCGCCAACGGATTCTGGCTCGGCGGGCCGATGATGGCCCGCCAGCCGTGGTTGACGATCAGGAACAGGCCGTGCAGGCCGCCCCACAGCACGAAGTTCCAGCCCGCGCCATGCCACAGCCCGCCAACCAGCATGGTGATCATCAGATTGACGTACCGCCGCACCCGGCCGTGCCGGTTGCCCCCGAGCGCGATGTAGACATAGCGCTGCAGGAACCGCGACAGCGTCATGTGCCAGCGCCGCCAGAAATCGATGATGCCCGTCGCCTTATAGGGGGAGTTGAAGTTCAGAGGCAGGCGCACGCCGAACATGCGCGCCGCGCCGATGGCCATGTCGGAATAGCCGGAGAAGTCGAAATAGACCTGAAAGCTATAGGCGAAGGTCCCCAGCCAGGCCGACAGCATCGGAACCTCATCGCCGGCATCCGCAGCATCGAACACGGGCGTGGCATAGAGAGCCAGGTTGTCGGCCAGCACGACCTTCTTGAACAGGCCGAAGACGAAGATGGTGAAGCCGACGGTCAGGTTCTGCCAGCTCGGCCGGAACGTGTGGGCCGCGGCGAACTGCGGCATCATCTCTTTGTGGTGGACGATGGGGCCCGCGATCAGCTGCGGGAAGAAAAGCACGAACAGCGCATAGTCCAGGAAGTCATAGTCGCCGGCCTCGCCGCGCAGTGCGTCGACCAGATAGGCGATCTGCTGAAACGTGAAGAACGAGATGGCGATGGGCAGAATGACCTCGCCAATCGTCCGTTCCACGCCGGTCACGGAGCTGACGGTGTCGACGAAGAAGTTCGCGTATTTGAAATAGCCGATCAGCGACAGGTTGACGACGATGCCAGCGATCGCGAGCCATTTGGCGCGGGCGTGGCGATCCTCGCGGTTCAGCAGGACGATGTTCTGGCCAAGCGTATAGTTGAACAGCATCGATCCGCCGACCAGGATCAGATAGGCCGGATTCCACCACCCGTAATAGATCAGCGACGCCGCAACCAGCCAGAGGACGGAGGCGCGCGCGTGGGCGATGCTGGCGATCAGGAAGAAACCCAGCAGCGTGGCTGGCAGAAACAGGAATATGAACTCGCTGCTATTGAACAGCATCGCCTGCCGGTTCCAATTCCGTCTGTCCGAAAGCCCACTGCAACTTTGTGGACTTTACGGCCTGTGGCTAGGCAATGCCATGCGGCATGATCATGAATCTGCACAATATCCACAGGTGCTGCGTGGCCCAGGTCAGGCTGACGCTCCGGCGTCATGCCTGCGCAGGGCCGTCAGCGTTCGCCGATACCGCTCAGCTTGGTCTCATGAGGTCCCCGTCTTCGCGGGGACGACGCCGAGATACGTCACTTGTATGGGTCGGCGGCGTCGCGCAGGCCGTCGCCGAAGAACTGGAAGGCCAGCACGACGATGATCACCGGCACGACCGGGAAAATCAGCCAGGGATAGAGGGCAACGGCGTTGATGTTCTGCGCCTCGTTCAGCAGCACGCCCCAACTCGTCACCGGCGGCCGAAGCCCGAGATTGAGGAAGCTGAGCGCCGTTTCGCCCAGGATCATGCCAGGGATGGTCAGTGTGGCAGAGGCGATCAGATGGCTCATGAAGCTGGGCATCAAATGCCGGAAGATCACGCGTCGCGGCGAGGCGCCCATCAGGTAAGCTGCCGTCGCAAAATCTTCTTCTCGCAATGCGAGTAGCTTGGAGCGCACTGCGCGTGCTAGGCCCGTCCAGTCGACCAGCCCGAGGATGATCGTGATGCCGAAATAGATCAGCAGCGGGCTCCAACCCGCCGGGAGCGCCGCCGACAGGGCCATCCACAGCGGCAGCTGTGGAAAGCTCTGGAAGATCTCGATGATCCGGTTGACCAGATTGTCGACCCAGCCACCGTAGTAACCTGCCAGGCCGCCGATGGTGATGCCGAGCGAGAAGCTGACGATCACACCCACCAGGCCGATGGTCAGCGAGATGCGGGCGCCGTAGATGATCCGGCTCAGGATGTCGCGCCCCAGGCGGTCGGTACCCAGCAGGAACAGCGTGCCGCCTTCGGCCGGGCAGACGAAATGGAAACTCCCCGGGACCATTCCCCAGAACCTGTACTCATCGCCCAGGCAGAAGAAGCGTATGCGCTGTATGTCGTCGGTGTTCTCCTCGTACTCCCGCTGCATCCGCTCCATGTTCAAGGTGAACTCGGTGCCGTAGACGAAGGGGCCGATGAATTCCCCTTCGTGGAAGAACCGTACGGTCTGGGGCGGCGCATAGATGTACTGGGTGTGGCGGGAATGGAGGTTGTAGGGCGCCAGGAACTCGCTGATCAGGATAGACCCGTACATGATCGCCAGCACCAGCCCGGCACCGACGGCCAGCTTGTGACGGCGCAGCTTCCACCACATCAGCTTCCACTGCGGCGCCAGGTAATAGGCTTCCTGCTTCGCCGTCAGCGGCTCGGAGTGATAGGGATCCCACGATTGCGGATTGTGGTAATGGGCAAGCCGCGTTTCGGGCTGCCGGTCCCCGTCACCCTCTTGCCGCTCGACCGTCATTTGACCGCTCCACCGCCGAGGCGGATTCTCGGATCCAGGGCCGCCAGCGCCAGATCGGACAAGAGCACGCCGACCACCGTCAGCCCCGCAAGCCAGAAGACGAACGAGCCTGCCAGGTACATGTCCTGGCTCTGCAGGGCGGAGAGCAAGAGCGGCCCGGTCGTGGGCAGATTCAGTACAACCGAAACGATGGTGGCGCCGGAGATCAGCTGCGGCAGCAGGCTGCCGATATCGGCGATGAAGGGGTTCAGCGCCATGCGCAACGGGTACTTGAACAGCGCGCGGCGCGCCGGCAGGCCCTTGGCCCGCGCGGTCACGTAATACTGTTTCTGCAGCTCATCCAACAGGTTGGCGCGCAGCCGGCGGATCATCGCCGCGGTACCGGAGGTGCCGATCACGATCACAGGCACCCACAGATGCTCCAGCACGGACAGGAACTTGCCCCAACTCATGGGCTGGTCGATGTATTGCGGATCCATCAGCCCGCCGATCGACGTCCCGAACTGGACATTGGCGAAGTAGAGCAAGACCAGTGCCAGCAGGAAGTTCGGCGTCGCCAGGCCCAGGAAGCCGATGAAGGTCAGCGTATAGTCGCCGATGCTGTACTGGTGGGTGGCGGAATAGATGCCGATGGGGAACGAGACCAGCCAGATGAAGATCGTGGTGGCGAACGTCACCAGGATGGTCAGGAACATGCGGTCGCCAACAACATCGGTCACCGGCATGCTGTATTCGAACGAATAGCCGAAATCGCCCCTCAGCGCATTGCCGAGCCAGAAGAAGTATTGCTCGACCAGATTCTTGTCGAGCCCGTAGGTCTGGCGCAGGAACTCGATCTGGCTGGCGTCGACATTCTCGCCGCGGCTCTGCAGCTCATTGATATAGGTGGTCAGATAGTCGCCGGGCGGCAGCTGGATGATCACGAAGCTGATGGCGCTGATGGCCAGCACCGTCGGGATCATTACGATGATGCGCCGCGCAATATAGGCCAGCATGACCCGACCTCTCCGGGAAGCTCGCGATCAGCCCGGATCGACGCCTATTCGTCGATCCAGAACGTATCGGGGCGGTAGACGCCGAAATGGCCGCCGGGATCCCAGGAATAGATGCCGAGTTCGGGCACATTGCGCAGCGTGTTGCGCACCACGACCGGTTGCAGAACGCCGTTGACGATGCCGATCGAGGTCAGCTGATCGACATGGATGTCCAGCATCTCGGAGAGGATCTCCGCCCGGCGGTCGCGGTCGGTGGTGCCCAGCCATTCCTCATAGAGCGCCATCAGGTCTTCGCCCACCGGCATGTCGACCGGTTCACCCGCATCGCCGCCGGTTTGCAGGTATTGGCCCCATTTCGGGTATTGCAGCCAGGTCTGCGCCACCGGCGCCAGCTCCGTCGGCACCGTGTCGGGCGTGAACAGGGCGTTGTCGAAACCCCACCAGGTGGACATCGCCGTCTCGCCAGAGAACACGCGGGTGCGGAAGACGTCACGCTGCGAGGTGGCGGTGTGCAGCTGTATCCCCGCCTGCCGCCAGCTGTCGGCGATCAGCTGCAGGATGTCCGTTTCTTCCGTGCGCTCACCCGCCGTTTCGACCACGATCTCCAGCGGCTCACCGTCGGGGCGCAGGCGAATGCCCCGGCTGTCCCGCTCTGTCAGCCCCATCTCGTCCAACAGCGCGTTGGCGGCCTCCAGGTCGTATTCCGTGAATTCCAGGGAGCGTTCCTCGTCATAAAGGGGTGACTGCGGCAGGGCGGTGTTCTGCGCCACCGTGGCAAGGCCGTAATAGATGACCTGGTTGATCTCTTCCCTGTCGATCGCCAGCGACAGGGCCCGGCGGAACCGCACATCGCGGTTCAGCTCGCGCAGTACTGTGTCCGAGGCGTTCAGGTTGGGATAGATCGCCAGCTCCGACCCCAGCGCGGTCGGCCAGAGATGGACCGTGTAGTTGTGCCGCTCTTCCCCCTCTTTCAGGAAGGTGTATGTGTCGAAGCGCAGGTGGCGAGACTGCAGGTCGGCTTCGCCCGACCCGACCTTGGCCGCAATCAGCCCGCTATCGGAAATGGTGACGATCACACGGTCCAGATAGGGAAGCTGCAGGCCCGTGGAGTCCACGCGGTGGTAGAACGGGTTGCGCTCGAACACAAACCGCTCGGACGGCGGCGCCGTGGTGTTGTGCCAGGGCTGCAGCACGGGCAGTCCAGGGTTGTTCGCACTGTAGAGATTGCTCTTGTTGATGTGCAGCGCCGCCCAGTTCCTGGCCGAATTCTCCTCCACCAGCGCGGCGAGCGCATCCGCGTCCGCGTAGTCGGCGTGGAACTGCTGCAGGTAGTGCGAGGGCGCGTAGATGTAGAGCGGCCGTGCCCCGGCCAGTGCCGGCAGGAACTCCGGATTGGGGGCGGACCAAGTATAGCGGACGGTCAGTTCGTCCACGATCTCCACGGTCGGCTGCTCGCCGTCGACCAGCATCCGGGCATCGGGGCCGAAGGGCTTCAGCTCTTCGTTCTGGTCGATCTCGAACCACTGATAGCGGAAATCCTCCGACGTGAACGGCTCGCCATCCGACCAGCGATGTCCGGGGCGCAGGCGGAAGGTGAAGATCCGGCCTTCTTCCACCTCGAAGCTTTCCAGGATATCGGCCTGGAACGTCAGGTCCGGCGCATAGCCCACCAGACGCGCATAGCCGTAGACGTTCATGATGCGGATGTCGCGCGCCCTGCCGGCGATCCAGCTGATCTCTCCGCCGGAGACGCCCTGCTCCCTGCCTGTCGCCTCCATGTCCACGACCACGGGGGCCTCCGGCAGGCGCTCGGCAACGGGCGGCAACTCGCCGGCGGCCACGGCATCGACCAGCATCGGCGTTTCCTGCAGATCGACGGCAGCCGCTGGGCCGGCGGAGACGATCGCCAGCATGGAGAGGGTGCCGACGGCCCAGCCGAGCGGACGGCGAAGCTCCTTCAGGGGTGCAAGACCAGTCATGAAGCCAACTCCATTTCTCTTGCTTGCGGCATGGCGCGCACGAAATGCCCGCCGCCGAGGTCGATCATCCGCGGACGCACATCACCCGACAACGTAAACGGTTCGGGCCAGGCTGCCGGGTCGCTGGCCCGCCCATCCCTCAGTGTCGTCAAGTCCAGCGGGCGCGCCGGGTCGGGATGCGGCACGGCCGCCAACAGGGCCTTCGTGTATGGATGGATCGGGTTGCGGAACAGCCTGTCCCGCGGCGCCAGTTCTACCACGGCGCCCCGGCACATGACCATGATGCGGTCTGCGATGTAGTCGACGACCGCGAGATTGTGACTGATGAACAGATAGGTCAGGCCCAGCCGCTCCCGCAGATCCTTCAGCAGGTTCAGGATCTGGGCTTGGATCGAAACGTCCAGCGCCGACACGGGCTCGTCGCAGATCAACAACTCGGGCCTGAGCGCCAGGGCCCGGGCGATGCCGATACGCTGGCGCTGACCGCCGGAGAAGCTGTGGGGATAGCGCTGCAGGTGGCGGATATCGAGGCCGACCAGCGCCATCAGCTCTTTCGCCAGTTCGATGCGATAGGCCCGGTCGCCGACGCCGTGGATCACCAGCGGCTCGGTGATGATGTCCAGCACCGTCATGCGCGGATTCAGCGAGCTGTAGGGATCCTGGAAGATGAACTGCATCTTCGTGCGGAAGCGCTTCAGCGACGGATCGTCCATATCCAGCACGTCGATCACGGTGCCATCGCGCTCGATGAACTTCACGACGCCGTCATCGGGCCTCAGCGCGCGCATCAGCACCTTGCTGAGTGTGGTCTTGCCGCAGCCGCTTTCGCCGACAAGGCCCAGGCATTCGCCGCGCCGGATGGAGAAGCTGACATCGTCCAACGCGTGTACCTTCGCCGCGGTGTTATCGCCGAACAGGCCGCCTTTCTTGATGGTGAAGGTCTTGCTGACACCCGCAACGTCGATGACGGAGCCGTTGCCGGCGGGCGCGGCCGTGTGCTCTTGCGCGGCCAGCAGATGCCCGGTCTCGCCACGGATCTCGCGGATCGGCATCAGGCGCTCGCCGGGCTTCATGGCAAAGCGGGGCACGGCACGCAGCAGCGCCTGCAGATAGGGATGCCGCGGGTCGGCGAAGAGATCCTCCAGCGTTCCCGCTTCCATCACCTCGCCCTGATAGAGCACCACCACCTCGTCGGCGACATTGGCGACGACGCCCAGGTCGTGGGTGATCATCAGCACGCTCATCTGCAGCTCCTGCTGCAGGTCGCGGATCAGCTTCAGGATCTGGGCCTGGATGGTGACGTCCAGCGCCGTCGTCGGCTCGTCGGCGATCAAGAGTGCGGGACGGCAGACCAGCGCCATGGCGATCATGGCCCGCTGGCGCAGGCCGCCCGACAGCTCGAACGGATAGGTCCTGATCGCCTTGGCCGGGTCGGGGAATCCGACCAGGCCCAGCATCTCGCGCGCCAGGTCTTCCGCTGCCCGGTCGGTCACATCGCGATGCAGCTTCACGGCCTCGGTGACCTGGTTGCCGACCGTGTGCAGCGGCGACAACGACGTCATCGGTTCCTGGAAGATGATGGAAATGCGGCCGCCGCGGATGCGGCGATAGGCCGACCCTTCGGTGTCCATGGTGGCCAGGTTGCTGACATGGCCACCGGCCTCGGGATCGTCGAACAGGATCGATCCGCCGGTCACGCTGGCCACATTGGGCAGGATGCCCATGATCGCCTGTGAGATGACCGACTTGCCGGAGCCGCTCTCGCCCACCAGCGCAACCGTGCTGGCGTGGCCGACGCGGAACGACGCGCCTTTCACCGCCCGCACGACTCCGCCATGCACCGCGAATTCGACCTTCAGGTCCTGCACCCGCAAGAGATCGCTCATCTTAGGCGCCGTCCTTTGCCCGATCGCGGGCCGCCTTGGCGACGGCGATCCAATCATCGTCGGCGGCGCTGTCGTCCGCGTTTGCTGCTTCGCCCGGGTCGATCCCCAGCGCGCTCAGGTTGTTCAGAGTCGTCTCGTCCAGCTCCACACCGTTCGTGCGCGCCACAGCGGCGGACCGCTCGGCGATGGCGTCGAAACCGGTCAGAGAGGATTCCAGGCTCAGCTTGCGGCCGTCGCCCCGCAAGGTCAGCGTCATCCAGCCCTGCTGCCGGTCTCGGCGGGTGGAGAAGTATTTCAGGCGCATGCCCGCCAGCCGATCCCAGCGGATGGCCGTGCCCAGCGGCCCGCGGGCGACAATGCCGTCGCCCCCCGCTTCCACCACCGTTACCTGGCGCTGGACGGTGCGCAGCAGATGCAGCGCGAACATCACGGCCAGACAGGCGAACACAACGGCGACGACGGTGTTGAGCTCCAAGAGAGCGAGCGGCAGCACCATCAGCGCAAAGCCGATGCCGCCACGCACATAGTCGCCGACAAGCGCGCCAGGCGGATAGAGGTGCTGTGTCATGCCGTGCCGGTCCCGAACAGCGCGGCCGGTTGCGGCCAGCGGACCGCCCGGTGGCCTGCCAGCAGGCCGAGCAGCCGGTCCAAAGCCTGCCACAGCGCCTCATCATGCGCCCAGTGATGGGTCATCACCCCTAGGGCCCGGTCGTGCGGCTGGCGGCTGATCGCGTCGCGGCACAGATCGGCGAAGGCCGCCTCGCCGATGAACCGCCGGTCGTCGCGCCACGCGATCGGGTCGATATGGACGTTGACCTGTGCGGGTGCAGCCTCTTCAGCCTCCGGGCCGAAGGTGCTGAGCGCCGGATATCCCATATCGGCGACATGGGGCAGCAGGTGGCCGTCGATCCGGTTCCAGGGTGGCACCAGCACGGGCACGAAGCGGTCGCCGAACAGTCGCTGCAATTTGTCGCGGCCGGCGGCAAGCTCCTCCACGACGGCTGAGACCGACCGGTCCCCGCCCAACTCGATCGACTTTTCCGCGTCCGGCGCATGGTTGGCGTGCGCCCACCCGTGCTGAAGGACAACGGCCTGTGGGGAAGCGGCCAGCCGGTCGGCCAGTGCTGGACCGGTATGGGCCGGGATCACCGCCAGCGCGACCGGTACGTCATGCCGCTGCGCCAGCGCCAGCAAGCGATCGAGCGACGGCGACGGGTCCGTCGCATCGTCGTCGCGCCACCACAGGTCGACGGTCCGGCCGTCGTTGGACAGTTCGTCCAGCACGGTCACAAGCGCTGCCCAGGCATTGTCGGTGTTCGGCATCGTGTCTGGGTTCGTTGCGCTCAGAGTCATGCTGAAAGACCGATCTGTCAGAGACGGCATTATAGGGGCGCAGACGGTGAGGGGAACCGCCCACCATCGTCGGCCCGGGCCGCCATGATCAGCCGCGCGGACTGCGCCGCACCGTCGCTGCGATACGTCAGGGATGGAGGCATGGGCCCCTCTAGGGTCCGATCGACCGCCGCGGCGAGAGCCGCCGGCGTCAGGTCCTGTTCCGGCACGACCGTGGCCAGACCACACGCGGCCAGCAGGTCCGCGCGCACCGCCTGCTCGGTCTCTCCGCCTGCCGAGAACGGTACCAGGACAGAGCGGCAGCCCGCGGCCAGCAGATCCATCACGGTGTTGTAGCCGGCCTGGCTGACCGACACGGCGCATCGGCGCAGCAGTCCGGCGAAGTCCGGCCGGGCCGGCTCCACTGTCATGCCATCGCCCGCTTCGGCACGCAGCCGGCTCGTGAGGTCGCATGGTGTATCCGGCCCGTAGAGCAAGCGCCAGCGGCGGTCGCGCGCGGCGCCCGAACGCTGCGCCGCCATGGCGGCGGCCAACAGCGAAGCACCGGCGGCCCCACCGCCGACTGAGACAACCACCTCGCCATGCCCGTCTTGCTCCGGGGGCTCCGGGCCGAAAGCCGAGGGCGTGACATAGCCGGTGTACTGCAATCGTCCCCCCAGCTCCGTGGCTTCCGGCAAGGTGGCCGTCAATGGCACGATGTCCGGATCGCCATGCACAAGCACCAAGTCGTACCAGCGCGCCGCGGTGTCCACCATGCGCCGTCTGCGCCCGGCATCGGACTTTGCCACTAGGATGTCCCTGACCGATGCGACGTTACGGGTCGGGCGTTCAAGATCGCGTGTCCTCTGCAACAGCGGCTCCAGTTCGAACCGGAACTGGTTGCGGCCGAACGGATAGGTTTCGGTTACCAGCACATCCCAGGGCCGCGCGTCGAACGCGCGGATCAGCGCATCGGTGCGCGCGGCCTTCCAGGCGTCGTCGATCGCCGCACCGGTTTCGCCGATCACGGCACTGAAGCGGATATCCGCCGCCCGCGCCGGCGGCAGCTGGACGACGCGCGCCGGTCCGAAATCGGCCGCCGTATCGGGAAACCCGCCATAGACGACCGACACGTCGGCGCCGGCATCGGCCAGGGCGCGGACGATCAGCGCCGAGCGTCGAACATGGCCGATACCCAGCAGGTGTTGGACATAGAAGAAGACCGTCGTCACGGTATCAGCGGGATGTTCAGCTGATCGATCGTCGGCGTGCCGTCCGGTGCCAGCAGGAAGCGGTGCATCGCTTCATCATGCAGCCTGTGCGGCGGCTTGGCGGTCATCTGCCACCCCACGGCAAGCGCGTAAACCGCGCGGATCACGCCCTTATGGGTGACTGCGATTGTAGGCGTCCCGCGCGCCGCCAATTCCGCCAGCAGGGACATGACCCGGTCCTGTACCTGACGCGGCGATTCCCCGCCGGGCGGCCGGAAATCGATCCCGCGAGCCTCGTTCGCTGCCAGTTCGTCCGGCATCTCGCGGCGTAGATCGGCCAGCGTGCGGCCCTCCCACTCGCCCCAATCGGCTTCCATCAGCCGGTCATCGACTGCCGGTGTGCCGCCAACCAGGCGCGCCGTCTCCGTCGCGCGGACAAGCGGGCTGGACAGCCACGTGTATGTGTCGACCTCGGCCGGAAGCCGCCAGTGTCGCACAGCCTCGCGGCCGGGGGCGCTGAGCGGGACGTCGGCTCGCCCTTGCAAGCGGCGACCCGGGCCCCACTCGGTTGGACCATGGCGGATCAGGATCAGTTCTGTCGCATGCATGCCTGTCTCAAGATGTCGTTCAGACGTGCCGCTGCCGCTTTGATGTCCAGCGCGTCCGCCGCCCTGCGGGCGCCGCCTTCAGCCAGCATCTGGCGGCGCAGTGGTTCGGTCAGGGCCAGGCGCACCTGGCGTGCGAAACCGACGACATCCCCCGGCGAGGTCAGCAGCCCAGACACGCCATCGGCGACGATCTCCGGCACGGCTCGATCAGCGCCGGCCACGATCGGCAACGATGCCGCCTGCGCCTCCAGAAAGGTCATACCGTATGCCTCATTCACCGCGGGCCAGACAAGAAGATCGGCTGCTGCATACAGGCTGGGCATACGCTCAGTTGCCACCATGCCCAACAGACGCCGCCGGTCCGCCGGAAAGAGGTTAGCGACGATGGCCCGCTCGGGGCCGTCGCCGGCGATCGCCAGCTTCCAGGGCAGGTCGGCCACGTGATCCAGCGCCGCCGCCAGCACGCGGTAGGATTGCAGCTTGTCGCCTGAGCGCATCATGCCCACTGCCAAGAGCCAGGGCCCTTCGTCCCCCTCCCACCAATGGCGTCGATGACGCTCTCGGTCCATGGCTGCAGCCGCATAAGGCGCAGTGTCAACGAAAGGTGTAAAAACACAAAGGCGATCAACCGGGACCCAGGGACGCAGTCCTTGCATATCTTCGTTCGTCATCGCCAGTACCGCGGCCGCACGCTGCAGGGCTCTTTCGGTCGATCTGAGACCTTCGGCCCAGGGGCCGTGCGCCTGCTTGGGCGCATGCGACGCTTCCGCGACCAGGTATGGCAGCCCCAGGGCCTCGCTGACGGTCGGTCCGATCCAGTCGGGCGCCTTGTGATAGAGATGATAGGTGAACCAGGCATCGGGCCGGTGTCCCGCGCCGGCAGTGCCCCATCGCGCGATCAGGCGTCGCGCCGTCGCCTCGCCGGCCGCCCTGATGCGCGCCTGCCGTCTCGGTCGGGTGCCGTCGTCCCAACTGCGCAGACGCGATGCCAAAGTGACGGAGTGGCCCGCCCGGCGCAGGGCCGCCATCACCAGCCGACCCATCCGCCGGTCACCGGATGGGGCCGGGTGGGTCGGCGGCTTCATCGGCGCATAGAACGCGATCCTCATGCCATCGCGACGGTTCCTGCGGGCCCGGTCAGGCCGAAACGCTCGGCAATCCGGTCGATGCCGCGCTCGAACGAGAAGTCGCGCCGCACGGCATGCGCCCCGGCCGCGCCCAGGCGTGCTCGCTCATCGGGGGTCGTGATCAGACGGGCCAGGGCATCTGCCAGGGCTTCGACGGTATCGGGCGCCACCAGCCGGCCGGTTACGCCGTCCTCGATCAACTCCGGAATGGCGGAGACGCGGGTCGACAGGCAGGCCAGCCCGACGGCCTGTGCTTCCATCAGCACATTGGGCAGACCGTCGCGGTCGCCGTCGGCGGCGATCCGCGCCGCCAGCACGAAAAGGTCGGACGCCTGCAGCGCCTCGATCACGGCATCCTGCGCCTGAGGTCCGCGCCATTCGATCCGGTCGGCGATGCCCAGCTGTTCCGCGCTCTCCTTCAGCCGCGCGGCGCGGTCGCCGCCGCCGATATGGACGAACCGCCAACAGAGGTCGGTCGGCAGCTGCGCCAGAGCGGAGAGCAGAACGTCATATCCCTTCTTGTCGACGGCGCGTCCGACGCTGACCAGACGCACCGGATCCCTTGTGTCGTGGCCGTCGCGCGGTGGGCGTGCCGCAGGCCGGGGAAAGCGCGTGAAGTCCAGCCCGTGATAGACGCGCGCCACCGGCTTGTTGGCTGGCGCCAGACCATCCAGGTAGCGCCGGTTCGCCTCGGTGCAGGTCACGCCCCAGGCCGCTGCTGCCAGCTTTTCCCGCAGCTCCCAGGCCGGGGTGGTCCAGATGTCCTTCGCGTGGGCCGAAAAGCTCCAGGGCAGTCCGAGGATCAGGGCGGCATACCGGGTGGTCGACGCGGGCGTGTGCAGGTAGTGGCTGTGCAGCCGGTCCACGTCCTCCGGCAGCTCTCGTGCCAGCACACAAGCCTGGCCGAACCGGCGGGCACGGTTGCGGCTTGGATCGCGCCGGAAATCCTTCAGGAAGGCCTGGCGCGCGGCCGCGTATCCGGCCTGCCGGCGGGCCCAGAGCCAGGTTGCTGCTGCTCGCCGCGGCTCTTGATGCAGATATTCGGGCAGATAGAGGACCGGTGCGGTGATCCTACGGTGGAGGTCATGCACCATCCGGTCGGTGGGATGGCGCAGCGAGACGATCACCTGATCCAGACCGCGGTCCTGCAGCGCCAGGATTTCCTGCGCGATGAACGTTTCCGACAGCCGCGGATAGCCCTTGACGATAACGGCCGTGCGCCCCCGCACGCCGGCGCGCGCCGACATGGCCTCAGGCCGTCTGGCGTTGGGGATAGGCGACGGCCGAGGCCCGGGCGTCGGCAATGGCTTCGCCTACCAGCGTATGCACCCGGTCGAGCCCGTCCAGCAGGCCGGGTATCATGACTTCCGACGGTCGCCGCTGGTCCGGCAGGCTGATCAGCGCGTCGACCATCTTGCCGGTATCCGCGATCTCTTCCACCGGCAGCATCCTCACCAGGCCTAGATCGTCGGCGCGTTTGGCTCGCATGAACTGTTCCCGCCGCGGGCGCTCACGCGGCACCACGATCGCCCGTTTGTCGAACGAAAGGATCTCGCAGAACGTGTTGTAGCCGCCCATGGCGACGACGCCGATCGCTTCGCCCATCAGGTCTTCAAGATAGCTGTCGAAGGTGATCATCTCGACATCGTCCACGGCCGCAGCCCTGGCCATGAAGTCGTTCTGCCGTTCCAGCTGCATGAAGGGTCCCAGCACGATCAGCGCTGGATGCGGCAGGGGGCCGCCCTGTTCGTAGGCCCGCAGCACCCAGTCGACCAGTTCCTCCCCGTCGCCGCCGCCGCCGGGCGTGACCAGGATGAACGGCCGGTTGAACGGCGAGCTCCAGGTCAGCCGGCCGCCGGACCGCTCGCGCTTCAGATATCCCGTATAGCTCACTTTGCGTCGGACGCTGCGCGGCACGTCGATGCCTTCCAGCGGATCGCAGATCTGCGGCAGACCATAGACCCAGAGGCTGTCGTAGAGGTCGCGGAGCGCCGGGACGACATTCTTGCGCTCCCATTCCGGCGCAAGCTGCCCCGGCTCGTCCATCACGTCGCGCAAACCCAGCACCAGCGGCGTACCGCGATCTTTCAACAGCTCCAGCGTGCCTTTGATCTCGCCGCGCAGGCCCAGGGGCTCCTTGTCCACAAGCAGCATGTCGGGATCGAAGATCGAGGCCGTGTGCTCGATGATCGATGCCCGCATGGCCAGCGTCTCTTCCAGGTCGATCTTCAGGCTCAGCGACGTGTATTCGCCGTTGCTCAGCTTGATGACGCCCGGAATGCGCACGAAATCGACGCGCGCCCCGAACTCGTAGCTGCCGATGATGGGAGAGCCGGACAGGATCAGCACCGACATCTGGGCGTCGCGCTGCACCAGGGCATGCGCGATCGCCCGGCACCGGCGCAAATGTCCGAGCCCGAAGCTGTCGTGGCTGTAGATCAGGATCCGGCTATGGTCGTTGCGCTTACCCATCCCAGCACCTTGCGCGGCCGGATCGCTCCGGCGCCGCCGTCACGCCCACAGACGTGCCCGCCGCGTGCGCCGGCCCCTTCTCTACCACGAAGCCCGACCTCGAAACCATGGCATTTGCTGCACCCAAGCAAAGGCGATATGGTCATCGCCCGGACGGCGTGCCGGTGTCGCCACTTCAAGGTGGATCACAATCACTCGACGACGCTTGATTTGATTTTCGATGCAGAAAAACATCTTCGGCTTTGTCTGGAAGTACAGCAAGAGGGAGCAGATCTACATTCTGTTTCTGACGGTGCTGTCATTTCCAATTCTATATTATACCTTGGAACTGCCGAAAATTATTATCAATGAGGCGATCGGCGGCACGGAGTTTCCTCAAACAGTACTTGGGGTACCATTTGAACAGATTGAATTTCTGTTTGTACTGTGTGGCGCTTTTCTGGCGCTCGTACTGATAAACGGCGGATTCAAGTATTACATTAACGTGTATCGCGGCCGGCTCGGCGAGCGAATGTTGCGGCGGTTGCGCTACGAGCTCTATACCCGCGTGCTGCGCTTCCGTCTGCCCCGGTTCAAGCGGATGAGCCAGGGCGAGATCATTCCGATGATCACCGCGGAGGTGGAGCCGCTTGGGGGGTTTGTCGGCGATGCCTATGCGCTGCCCGCGTTCCAGGGCGGCACGCTGCTGACCTATCTGGTCTTCATCTTCATCCAGGATCCGGTGCTGGGGGCGGCCGCGATCGCGCTCTATCCGCTGCAGGCCTACATCATTCCCAAGCTGCAGTGGCACGTGAATCAGCTCGGCAAGCGTCGCGTGCGTGCCGTGCGCGAACTGTCCGATCGAATCGGCGAGACCGTGGCCGGCACGCAGGAGATCCACGCCCACGACACGTCGAGCTACCACCTGGCGGACGCGGCAGATCGGCTGGGAACGATTTATCAAATCCGCTATGAGATCTTCAATCGGAAGTTTTTCATTAAATTTCTCAACAATTTTATTAATCAGATCACACCTTTCTTCTTCTATTCCATTGGCGGTTATCTGGTGATCAAGGGAGAGCTTTCGTTCGGCGCGCTGGTTGCCGTGCTCGCGGCCTATAAGGACCTTTCCGGCCCGTGGCGCGAATTGTTGAACTTCTATCAGCGGACCGAAGACGCCCGCATCAAGTACGAGCAGGTGGTGGAGCAGTTCCAGCCCGCGGACATTCAACCCGAAGCGCAGTTGATGGACGAGGCCACGTTTGCCGGCCCGCTGCCGCAGGAGGTGTCGTTTGCCAATGTGACTTATGTCGAGGAAGGCAGCATTCCGGCCGTGGAGGGGCTGTCGATGACGCTGCCGTTGAACCGGCATGTGGCGATTCTCGATGCCGGCGGCGGCGGCCGGGACGAACTGTTGATGATGGTGGCGCGTCTTCTGGTTCCGACCTCAGGGCGCGTCCGGCTGGGTGAGCACGACATGGCCGAACTGCCGGAAGCGGTGACGGGCCGCGCCTTTGCCTATGTCGGGCAGGGGCCGTACATGTTCTCCGACTCGTTGCGGGCGAATCTCTACTATGGACTGAAGCATCGCCCGGTTGCCGAGGTAGCCTATTCCGCGGACGAAGAGGCGGCACGGCGTCGGCGTATCATGGAGGCCGAGATCGCCGGCAACACGGTCGACGACATCAACGCCGACTGGGTCGACCACCGGTCTGCCGGTGCGGCCAGTGCCGAAGAGCTTTCGGCGCAGGCGTTGGAGATCCTCAGCGTCGTCGAGATGGCGGAAGACGTCTACCGCTTGGGCCTGAACGGCTCCATCGATCCGGCGGCCAACACGGCGGCGGCGGAGAACGTGTTGCGTGCCCGCGAGGCGATCCGCGAACGGCTGAACGGCGATGGCATGGACGAGGCCCTGGTCGAGCTGTTCGATGCGGACCGCTATAACACCAGCGCCAGCGTGGCGGAGAACCTGCTGTTCGGCACGCCGGTGGGAAAGACCTTCGCGCCGGACGCCATGGCCGATCATCCCTATGTGCTGTCGGTGCTGGCCGAAGTGGGGCTCTCGGAAGAGTTCCTGCGCATCGGCACCGAAGTGGCCGAGATGATGATCGAGATTTTCGCCGACCTGCCGCCTGGCCACGAATTCTTCGAACAGTTCTCGTTCATCAGCTCCGAAGATCTGCCCGACTACCAGCCGCTGGTGGCGCGAGTCCGCAAGGAAGGGACTGCCGCTTTGCGGCCGGAAGATCGGTCGCGCCTGATGTCGCTACCGTTCAAACTGGTGGTGTCCCGCCACCGCCTGGACCTGATCGTCGACACGATCCAAGAGCGCATCCTGCAGGCGCGCCGGGCGTTTGCCGCCAACCTGCCCGAGGATCTGCGCGGGTCCGTCGAGTTCTTCGACGTGACACGGTACAACACGGCGGCGACGATCCAGGACAACATCCTGTTCGGCAAGGTCCGCTATGGCCAGGCGGGATCGCAGGACAAGGTCCAGGCGCTGATTGCCGAGATCGTCGATGCGCTGAACCTGCGTACGACCGTCATGGAGACCGGCTTGGACATGTCCGTCGGCGTCGCGGGCTCGCGGCTCACCTCCGCCCAGCAGCAGAAGCTGGGTCTGGCCCGTGCGATGCTGAAAGAGCCGGAGGTGCTGATCCTGAATGAGGCCACGGCCCGGATGGATGCCGCGGCCCAGCAGCGGATCGGCGACGCTATCCGGACCCGGTTCCAGGGCCGCGGCCTGATCTGGGGTGTGCACCGCGCCGGCATGGCCCGCGATTTCGACGAAGTGATCGTGGTCCGGGATGGCAAGTTGACAGAGCGCGGAAGCTTCTCCGGGCTTCGCGACCGCACCGGCAGCGCATTGAGCGCGATGCTTGAAGGCGAGTGACAGGGAACAGGACTGGAGACGACGGCATGAGCATCCTGCAAGAGGTTGAGCTTCTCAAGCGCATACCCCTGTTCGCCAATATCGAGACCTCCAAGCTGAAGCTGCTTGCCTTCACCAGCGAGCGGCTCAACTTCCGCGCTGGCGAGGTGGTGTGCGAGCAGAATGAGATGGGAGACAGCGCCTATATCATCATGCAGGGTGAGGCGGATGTCCTGGTCAGTGCCGGCGGCGAACCGTTCCGCGTGGCTACGTTGAAGCGCAACGACTTCGTCGGTGAGATCGCGATCCTGTGCGACGTGCCCCGAACGGCAACGGTGCGCGCCAAGACCGACCTGGTGACCCTGCGTATCACCAAGGACCTGTTCTTCCGCTTGATCACCGAGTTTCCGCAGATGGCCGTAGAGATCATGCGCGTACTGGCGCAACGCCTGGAGAAGACGACCAAGGATGCCAGTCGGGCCGAACAGCGGGTCCGCGAACTGGAAGAAGCCGCGTCACCCGATCCGTCGTGAAATCTTCAGGCGGGTGGCGGCCGACCCGTCAATCGAACGCGGTGGCGGAGATCAGCCGCCCGATGCGCCGGTCGCCTTCGCCGGCCAGTGGGCAGACAACCGTCTCGCACCACTTGTAGTTCAAGGCCGACCATGTCAGCGGCACGATGCAGTGGAATGGTTTGCGGGACTTCAGGAGCCGCTGGAACTGCTTGAGCATGTCCTCCGCGCCGGGGATCTCGTCGATGAACCGGCCGGTGATCTCCATACCAGACAGCGCAACCACCTTGGTGCCGGCCAGCCGCGCCTTGAACCGGCCATCGGCACCGACATCGGTCAGGTTGATGAACGGCAGCACATGCTTGGGGATCCGCGTCGGGTCCACTTCGCCCTGGTGCGGCATCGGACGCCCGGCGGCCAGGTCCAGCCAATACCGGTAGAAGTCGCGCACCATCGGGCTGCTGATATCGTCATGGGAGAAATCTTCGTGATCAACGACCGGCCCGCCCCGCGAGGCATTGCCGGCCGGCGTCGCCGGAGCGGCTGGCTCGTTCGGCGGGCGCAGGAACGCGGCAATCCCGCGGTTCTTTGTGCGGCCGAAATTGATCAATTGACTGCTTCGCCCAACTGTTCGAATTAGCGTGGACTCGAAACAGAGTTTGGCGAAGCGATCGGCATAGTGCAACGATCTCGCTCAAGGAAATCGCTCCGATTCGGCAAACTTGGTTCATTTTCTGCCCGCGACCGAAGGACAATGTTCCCGAAACGCTGGTTGTGACAATCAGATGAACAGCATTTGAGCATCCGCCGGCGTCCCGTTAAGGAATGTGACAACGCCGGTAACCTTCGCCTCGGCTTCCGTCAGCGCTTCGGCCTCCAGGCCCGCGACCCTCAGACCCATCTCGCAGGCCATGAACCGCACACCGAGGTCGCGGCATGCGGCCATAAGCTCGTCGAACGTGGCGGTCCCGCAGGCTTGCGCGTGCGCATTGTGTGCCTCAGGCTCGCCGTCCAGGCTCCGCCATCCCGCCCGAGTCAGCGCAAAGAGCGCACGGCCGGTGAAGAACAGCGTGACGTCCCGGTTGCTGGCGGCAGCAGCACTGGCAAGCACCAGGGCATAGTGTACGCGCGAGAAAGCGCCGTCGAAGACGACGATGGAAAGCGCGCGTACGCCCTCAGGCATGACTGCCACCAACCCGGAGTGACGGCGAAACGCCACAGAGCGCACAGTCGGGGTCACGCTTGACCGTCAGGGTCCGGAAGCCGTGGCCCAACGCATCATACAACAGCAGCCGGCCGGTCAGGCCGTTACCGAGCCCGAGCCGCTGCTTGATCACCTCGATCGCCTGCAGCGACCCCATGACACCGGCGAGCGCGCCGAGAACGCCGGCCTGGGCGCAGCTCGGCACCATGTCGTCCGGCGGGGCAGCGGGGTACAGGCATCGATAGCAGGGACAGTCGTCGCCAGCGCAGAAAGTGGCGAGCTGGCCTTCAAACCGCAATATGGCGGCGGAGACCAGCGGCTTGCCGGCCCGGAAGCAGGCGTCGTTGACGACGTAGCGCGTGGCGAAATTGTCGCTTCCGTCGGCGACCAAATCGTAGGGGCCGACGAGATCGGCGGCGTTGTCGGCTGTCAGACGCATGGCGTGAGGCTCGACCACAACATCAGGGTTCAGGGCGCGGATCCGCGCTGCAGCGCTGGCAACCTTGGTAGTGCCGATGGTGCCTGTGTCGTGAATGACCTGGCGCTGCAAGTTGCTGAGGTCGA
The DNA here is from genome assembly GCA_028281925.1 of Alphaproteobacteria bacterium. Classification (GTDB taxonomy): domain Bacteria; phylum Pseudomonadota; class Alphaproteobacteria; order DSM-16000; family Inquilinaceae; genus JACKIG01. The sequence goes on along the minus strand of JANQIX010000010.1, from coordinate 47,642 downwards.
CGGTATCGTCGTCGACAATGCCCAGCGTGCCGATGCCGGCTGCCGCGAGATACAGCAGCAGGGCCGATCCCAGGCCACCGGCGCCAATCACCAGGACGCGGGACTGCAGCAGTACCGCCTGTCCTGCCCCGCCGATCTCCGGCAGGATGATGTGCCTGGCATAGCGATGGATCTGCGTGTCGTCGAATTCCACACCCAATCTCCTGCCGGCCCGGCCCCTTCGCCGGTCCGCCACGCGGATCGCTGGCGACGTGGGCCGCGCGCGCTTAACATGGCGCGCGGCCGGGGCGCGCTCCAGGCCATCATCACCACAGATGGAGGGAGGATGCCATGCGGGCCTTGCTAGCGGCCATGATTGTTGCCGGCGCGACTTCGGTTGCTGTAGCGGACGACGTGCTGGTTACGGCGGACGATGGCGCAACGTATGTGATCTCTGCCGACGGCACATGGCAGCCAGCAATCGTCGGCACGGGAGAAGACGGGTTGACCTATCTGTTGCTTGGCGACGGGACATGGCGCCTGAGCGGCGCTGACGCAGGCATCGACGGCGTGTTTCGAGATGCTGTCGAGGCAGCGGTGAGGCAGTACGAACCCGATCTCGACGATGGCGAGCGCGACCAGGTCATGGATTGCGTAATGGCCGCATTCGAGCCGCTGTCCGACGAGGACAAGCAGGCACTGATCGATGTCGACATCGACCCAGACAGAGAGATGCAGGAGCGCCTGGAGCAGTCCTATCCCGGATTGGGGGATGATCTGGAAGCCTGTCTCTAAACTTGAGCGCAGGCCACAAGGACCGTCCACGATGTCTCTTCGGATTGGGGCGACAAGATCGGCCTCGCCCTGATCGATGCCAGGGCCGGCTCTAGGACACGGCCGCGACGTCGATTCCGCTGGCGAGCCCCACGACCTGCTGACCGTCGTGGTGGCGCCAGTCGAGTGCCGGCTGATAGCCCTGGGATCGCGCGAGGCTGAGCGTGGCGGCCGGCAGAATGGCGCGGCTTACCAGAACCTTGTTGTGGGCCTCGAGCTTCGAGGCCATGTTCACGGCGTCGCCGATAACCGTGTACTCCAGCCGCGTCGGATCGCCGACCGTGCCGAAGATCACGTTCCCCGTCGCGGCGGCGGCGTTCACGCGAAGCACCGTCGGATAGCCAAGCGACGCCCGATAGGCGTTCCATCGGACAGCCTGCTCCAGCACGTCTTCGACGGCACGCAGCGCGTCGGCGGCATAGCTGTCGCTGGGCTGCAGGGCGCCGAATGTGGCGATGATGCCGTCGCCCATGAACTTGTCGATCTGGCCGCCATGGCGCTGCACCGCCGGCACCATGAACCGCTGATAGTCGGCCAACAGCCTGATGACGTCGTTCGGATCGATGGCCGACGCGAAGGCCGTGAAGCCGCGGATGTCGATCATCAGGATCGCAGCCTCGCGTGATTGGCCCTCCCCGGCGGTGATGGCCATGTCTGCATGGGTGATGGCCCGCGCCACGTCGGGTGCGAAAAAGCGCTTGAGATCCTCCGCCGCCGCCCCTTCGCGAACGGAGATCACCAAGAGCCGACGCGCCCTGGCCAGCGCCACGGTCAGCACCATGGTGACCACCAGGATCGAGACGATCTTATCGATTTCCGCCCCGATCAGGATCATGTTGCTGGTCATGTAGCCGACATAGTCGCGGGTGACCGCATCCGGCGTCTCGGTGACCGCGATGCTCAACAGCAGAACCCAGCCGATGGCGGCGACAATGCCCGATGTCAGGACGTATCGCGGGTCGAACCTGAGCGCGCGCAGGGCAATGAAGATGAACACATAGATCAGTGTCGGCGCCTTCAGATAGAAGGCAGGCGGCTGGCCGTATTGAATGTGGAAGCTCCAGATCAGCGCCATCAACAGCGCCATGTCGACCACAACGGAAAGATAAAGCAGCCACGCCGGCGTGTACCGTCGGTAAGCCAGAATCAGTCGCAGGACGGTGAAGGTCAGATAGGCCGCCAGCACCTTCGGCACCGGCTCGAACATCATGTCGACGCTGCCGCCGGCGCGCGGCGTGACGGCATAGAGGATCCCGAAGACGCAGACGATCGCGAACTGCACCCACCCGATCAGGATCTCGCTGTGCTCTTCCTGCACACGGATGGCCGCGCGTACGCGCTCCGACAGCGTGTCTGTCGGCTGACTGTCAAAGAGCCGGCGAGCGGCAGAAAGGGTTGGAAGCTGGACCATAGACAGCCACATAAGGCTGCCCAGGGCGGCAGCGCAACATCGCGCGGCATCAAGCCTATGTGATCGCTCGACTGCCCTCAGGCCATTGAGCGATCACGGAACCGCAGCCGATGGGCGCAGATATCGTCAGGCAATCAACAACAGAGCGGCGGCACAAATCACGGCGGCCGCAAGCTTGGCATGTTCGATCACATGCAGCGTTTCCCGGCGCATGGTGGCAACTCCTCAGTTTGTTCTTTCCTCTGAATCTAAGATGGGGAACAGTATTTTGCGAGCAATATTGTTATCATACTATGGCGAATCGCGCGGCGATCGGGCAAACTCATGACGCCGGAGCGGCGAGGATCGGTACGAAAATTACTGAATATTTGTAGTTTCTAAAAGGTAAACAGCCGCGGCGTGACCTTTTCCAGCCACAGACTTGTCTCATACACGCCCTCGGCAAGCGGAATCTGGCCGACCACGGTGCCGGCGACCGCGTCTGACATCCGCGTCGCGGCGTAATGGGAGGCGAACAGCGGCCGGATGCCGCCGCCGGCCAGCAGCGCTGCAACCGTCTGCTGCTCGTTGTAGCCGCGCCAGATCCAGTCCTTCGGATAGTCGTCCGGCAGGAAGATATCGTGCACATGCACAAGCACGCCGGCCGGCAGGCTCGCGAGAACCTGGCCGAACAGAATGTCCAAATCGGTCCCCGGCATGACGATGTGGCTGCTGTCGATGAACAGCATGTCGCCTGGCTCGAGCGCGCCGAACAAGCCGGCCGGTGCCTGCTGCAGCGGGCATGCCAGATGCTCGACCGGCAGCCCGGTCAAAGCCCGTCTGGGTTCAGGATCGATCGCCGTGATCTGCGTCTCCAGCCCGCCATCGCGCACGGCGCGCGCCAGGAAGCGGGTTGAATGGCCGCTGCCGACCTCGACGATTCGTCCCGGCATGCGCTCACGCACCAGGGCATAGGCGATGGCGGCGTCCAGGCGCGGAAACCAGCCCTGTCCCCAGCGCGGCGCGGGCGGTGCGTCCGCCCCGATCGCCGTCAGATCTTCCCGATAGCGGTCGAGCCGATCCAAGAGATCGGCGAAGGCGGTCGAATGGTCGGCGAACAGACGCTCGACCGCGGGGTTGGGTGGCACAGGGCGTGCGATCGTCGACGCATAGCGATGCGGAATGAAGAAGCCTCGCGCACCGAAACCGAGCAGGGTCGACAGCCCAAAGCCCAGCCGTCGCAGACGCTTGGCCATCCGCGGCGCCATGCCTGTCAGATCCGATCGCTAGAGGTGCAGGACGTCGCCTTCCTTAGCCACGATCGTGCCCGGGCGCGCTGCCGCCGCCTCGTCGGCCACCCGATCCATGAAATCATCGTCATGGTTGGGATCGTGGTGGAAGGGAACCGCGAGCCGGACATCGGCGGCATCGGCGATGCGCAGGCATTCCTGCCACGTCGAATGGCCCCACGACTTGAAGCGTGGAAACTCCTCATCCGTGAACATGGAATCGTAGATCATGGCATCGCAGCCCTGAACAAGCTGGACAATGGCGCTGTCCGGGCTGTCCGGGACATGTTCGGTGTCGGTGATCACCGCCACGCTGCGGCCGTCGAAGTCGACCCGATAGCCGGTCGCGCGATTGGGGTGGTTGAGCGGGCAAGTGCTTATCACCACACCCGGCTTGATTTCGAAGCTGTCGCCGGCGGTGAAGTCCCGGTATTCGCAGGACTGGAAGATGTGAAGCGGCACCGGGAACAGCGGTGCCATCATCATGTCGCACAGCACCGCTTGCAGCGTCGTTTCCGGCAACAGGTGTCCGGCCCAGAACGTGACCCGGACATCCTTGAAATAGGCCGGCTGGAAGAACGGCACGCCGACGACATGGTCGAAATGGGTGTGGGTGAACAGCACGTCGACATGCGACGGCCGTTCCTTCAGCAAGGCGCTGCCCAGGGGCCGCATGCCCGTGCCACCGTCGATCACCAGCAAATGCGAGCCGCAGCGGATCTCAAGGCACGTGGTATTGCCGCCGTACCGCACCGTGCCCGGACCGGGGCAAGCGATGCTGCCGCGAACGCCCCAGAACTTGACGTGGAAGGGATCCCGGTCGGTCATAGGCGAGGACTGAGTCGTTTCAAGCAAGCGCCGATCCGGAGCCGGGTGCACTGGATCTCAGGCACTGTGGCAGTGCCGGAAGGGGAAGTCGAGGGAAAAGCCAACGCGTCGGTCCGCAGTCCAATCTCAAGTCACGAGACGATAGCCACCTGGTTCGGTGACAAGTAGCTTAGCACTGGAAGGGTCGTCTTCAATCTTCTGCCGCAAACGGTAAACATGCGTTTCAAGCGTATGGGTGGTGACGCCGGCGTTATAGCCCCACACTTCACCCAGAAGCGTATCACGCCCGACCACCTTGTTTCCGACGCGGTAGAGATATTTGAGGATTGCCGTTTCCTTCTCGGTCAATCGCACCTTCATGTTCTTCGCTTCGTCGATCAGCATCTTCGCACTGGGCCGGAACGAATACGGGCCGATTGTGAAGACGGCATCTTCGCTTTGTTCGAACTGGCGCAGCTGGGCGCGAATCCGCGCCAGCAGGACCCCAAGCCGGAAAGGCTTGGTGACATAGTCGTTGGCGCCGCTGTCGAGGCCGAGAATGGCGTCGGCATCCGTATCCACCGCCGTCAGCATGATGATCGGGCTGCGCACGCCGCTGCGCCGCATCAGGCGGCAGAGGTCGCGCCCGTCCATGTCCGGCAGACCCACATCCAACAGGATGCAGTCGAAATACGTGTCCTTGGCCTTGGCAAGCGCTTCAGACGCCGTCGGCGCCTCGCTGGTCGAGAACTCTTCGAGGAGTTCAAGCTGCTCGGCCAATGACCCCCGCAGCGTATCGTCGTCATCGACCAGCAGGATCTTCTTATTGGTCGTCATGGTCCTGCACTGATGTCATCACACATAGCCCCACATAGCAGCACCCGGCCCGAATTGTCGATCAGTCGGACCATGCTGGCCGGAGACCCTGCGACCATACGATGCGGACCATAGCATCGATAGTGTGGCGTTGCGATGGCCGGCTGATCGGCTGCCAGGCGGCGACACGCGCAACCCTCCCGCTCACCGGCGGATTGGTGTAGCGTGGCCGACGATGCCGTTGTCCACAGATACGTCGCGCCCCGGTCCATTGGACCGCCAGGCAAGCCTGCGTGCCGTCGACCGCGCGGCGGGTGAGTTGCGCCGCGGCGATCCCGTCCTCGTCCGCCCCGATTTCGGTCCCGCCCTCTTGACCTGTTCCGTGGAGTCGCTGACCGATGTGGGCATCGCGCGCATGCGCGAGCTGACCGGCGTGGCCCCCGCTTTGGTCCTGACCATGCAGCGAGCGGCGGCGATCGGCCTGTGCGCGGAACAGGCCGGCGTCATCGTGATCGAAGCCGGCGATGCGTTGACGGCCGATCTGGTCCGGCGTCTGAGCGACCCGTCGCAGGCCGTCGACGGCGACCGCATCGCGGACTTCAATTGCCGTCCGGTCGGCCCTGCCAGCCGTGACGGTGCCGTTGCCGTGACGCAGCTAGCCAAGCTCGCCCGGCTTTTGCCGGCGGCCGTTGTCGCGCCCGTGGAACGCCCGTTGGCGACGGAACGCCTGGTGGCGCGGCTCGACATCCTGTCCGTTTCCGCCTTCGATATCGATCACTACCAGCATCACGCCGCCCGCAGTCTGCGCCATGTCGCCGACGCCGCCGTGCCGCTGGATGCGGCGGCGGATACCCGCGTGATCGCCTTCCGGCCCGGCGACGGCGGGCAAGAGCACCTGGCGATCGTCATCGGCGAGCCCGCGGCCGACGTTCCCGTCTTGGTGCGGCTGCATTCGGAATGCTTCACCGGCGATTTGCTGGGCTCGCTGCGTTGCGACTGCGGGCAGCAGCTGCGCGGCGCGATCGCTGAGATTGCCCGCCAGGGCAGCGGCATCCTCTTGTATCTTGCGCAGGAAGGCCGGGGCATCGGCCTGATCAACAAGCTGCGCGCCTATCGTCTGCAGGATGCGGAATTCGACACGGTCGATGCCAATGAGATGCTGGGCTACGACGCCGACGAACGCCTCTACTTGCCGGCGGCGGAGATGCTGCGCCAGCTCGGCTTTCGCCAGGTCCGGCTGATGACCAACAATCCCGATAAGCTGGATCAGCTGGCCCGATTCGGCATTGAGGTGACCGCCCGAGTGCCGCACGCGTTTCCTGCCAACGGCCACAACGAATTCTATCTGCGCACCAAGCGCCAGCGCAGCGGCCATATGCTCTGACGGTCTTCGTCAGCTGCGCCAGCGCAGCACCGTTTCCTTCACCGGGTTGACGAAGTCGCCGCCTTCGGCCTCGCAGCGCTGCCATTCCTTCTTCAGGCGGTAGTACCACTTGGCCTGCGTATCCGCGTCATTGATCAGATTTCGCTTCCTTGATTCTTGGAGGTGGGCGGATCAAACAGAACGCCAATTACTTCAAGTACCTTTGCAAGCTTTGGAAGCCCCTGTGCGCCAGAGATGCTCAAGAGTACGGCGGCCGTGGTACCATCAGGATTCAGGCTTTCCAGCACTGCGAAATCGTCACGGCAGCGCAATCGCTTGAAATACCGCGTCCCATCTTCATCAAACGCAACGACGGGTCGGCCGTCAATTGCTCGGACCTGTTCGATAGACGTGGCTGGTTCACGGGTGAGCAGGGTTTGTCCCTCGAGAGCAATTGGTTCAGCGCTACGACCCCGTACTTCGAAGAGGCGCGCACCGTCGAGCAGCTGTCGCGGGACGTTGAAGTCCTTTAGGGCAACGATTTCAGCGGTTGGATTGAGGGTGGGGACTGGCAAATGTTGTGCAGCGAAGAGCGTGCCCACAATCTTGGCCAGCTTAGCGGACTCTGGAGCGACGATCACCGGCTCGGGAAGTGCATAGGGATCCACCGACTGGCCGGTGAGCACTGCGATCTCGGGATGCGCCTCCATCTCATTGTAGCGACGCGCCAACAACGAATTTCCATACGCAGCAACGACTAAGTTGCGAGGTCTTACTTTGGCGTGTTTGCAGACAATGATCAGATCGCCAATTGCCGCGACTGGATCCAATGTTCCGGTGGTTAGCTGGTAGATCTCATGATTGGACAGGTTAATCGATGTGGTCGACTGCCATTCCTCGACAGTGACTATCCCATCGCCAGCTCGACCGCCGGTTTCTGCCGCCGCCGCAATTCCGGTCTGGAGCAGTGTCAGTGCCTTGACATCTTCTCGGAATCCTTCGGGAAACGGAATTACAGTCTTGGCCCAAGGAAAGGTTCGAGGTTCGCCGTAAAAAGATTCAAAACGATCGTATACCTCAAAAGAGTATTCGATCTGGTTCATCAACTTATTTTCCCAAAATTCCTTAACATCCTTAGCCTCCGCCAGTCCAAGACTCTCATCATCCTTATGATGAGTCTCGTTGAGCAGCTTCATCGGTTTGCCGCCGCCGCCGTCCAGCGTCTTGAGGAGATCTGCAAAGGCCTTTCGGTCGAAAGGCGGCACATGGGCGGCATGCAACCGTTTCAGCTCCTCCTTCAAGCCATCCAAGCTGAGATTGGGAATCCTTGGCCCTTCACCACGTAGCATGAATTTCAACAAATCTTCGCAATAGATGCGAACATCGGATATGTAATCGCGAGCGCACGCATCGTCATTGCTTTCATCGGCCTCCTGCCAAACTCGTTGCAGCCAACCAGCATTAACAATCGTCGTCACACCAGAAGTCTTATTGACACCGCCAATCAGGCCTCTTTCTCCGTTAAGGTGTTCGATGTCTACCAAGCACTGGAAGAATTGCCTCTCGTGAGTAGTGAGGAAGAGCTGCAGTCCTTGAATCTTTGAACCGTCCAAATTCGCTAGGCGTGCAAGTTCCTGCGCCCATTTGCGCTTGTTTCGGGGATCAAAGCTCGTCTGCGGATCGTCGAGCACCATCAGCGGGAACGGATTGTAGCCCAGGCCTTCGATCGTCTCTTCGCGCAATGCAAGGATGAATGCCCATAGAATTGCCCGCAGCCACGACGAGTTAGCTACGAGGGCTGCATCAATTCGCATACCAGGCTCAAAACTGCCGCCAACATTAACGGCTTTCTTGCCCAGTGACGTCTGCTCATAATCTAAGCGTTCCCGTAGATGAATACGTTCAACAACTTTCCTAATTCTGTTCGATAAATTTGCGATTGAGCGGGCAGTTTCCGCGGCAACAAGCGAACGCAGATCCTTGAGAGGTTCCAATGCTGTTGCAATTGTCTTACGCAATTCTTGTTCGCTATGAATGATGTTCCATTTCTCTGCCGCCTCAGCGGCTCTTGAGAGGGTCTTGGACAATGCATCCAACGGATCAGCCTTCGATTGTGCTTCCTCCAATGCACGGAGTTGGGCCTCAACACTATCCGCGGGATACGTACCATCAGCCCGCGCTCGCCCCACTATGCTCGACCAAGCAACCCTAAAATCATTTTGATACTCCGCCCCCCATGCGACTAGCGCAACTAGCCGGTCGAAGTCATTCAGACTGCGACGAAAGGAATTCGCAGACTCTGTCTCATCTTCCAAAGGTTCATATGCAACAAACTCGAATGTCGGCAACGCGGTCTCTTGATCTGCGACACGTACCATGACTTTCTCAGCGATCCCGACCAAGACATCGCTAAACGGCGATTCTTCACTGAATCGTCGGCGGACCGCCGTGGCGTAGTCCGCCCTCGGATCGATTGCTACCAACAGATCCCGATGCCGTTTCAGCCCTGCAGGCAAACCTTCGACGAGACCTGCCTCCAGGCCAAGACAAACATCTTCGAGCTTGCGCTCGGCTTCCGCAGCATCCTCCTGCAATTCGGCTAGTTGGGCCGCCAGAGCCCGTTGCTCCGGTGATGATAGGAGCGCTGCGCAGAGCGGGCAATGTGTGACGTCAGCATGTTCATGCGCAGGTATGAAGAATTGTGCCGCTAATGCTTTCAGTCTGAATTTTTGGTCGGCAGTTTGTCTACGGTGCCACAATAGCGCGCGATTCAATATACTTCGTGCATCATTTATCTTTTCGGGATAAACAGCAAGAAATTCTTCGTTCTTTGCTTCCTCTAATGCTGTCAAGGCCTCAAACAGTTCGACTCCCTTCGTATTCTGCACGACAACCGCCCTTGCCGCTCCCACAGCATTGCGGACAGCGGTCCGCCCATCGGCAGTTGTCGTATCAACACCAGCTGCAATTTCGGAGCTCAAGGTCGCGAGATGTATGCCCGCGTGCTTCAGAGCCTCGTTCGCAGCCTGCTTAAGATTGCTCACAAGAGTCTGTTCACCAAGCGCCTCGAATTCGGGCAAGGCGAACTGCGACTCTCCGGCCTGCTCTGTCGCTCTCGCTACTGCATCATTGAATGTTTGAGCCCAGCGCTCGATACCGTTGTCCTTGCCATACTTGAGGAATCGCCTCCCGGCATGCGTGAAATTCGCAGAGCCTTCGCCAACGTCAGAGAGCTGATCCAGGCCGGTGAGCATCTTGACAGCCTCGTACAGTGAACCGCTCTTGTCGCCGAAGCCAACTCGAGGCAGCCTCGCCGGCATCAATAGCCCCGTCTCCAGTAGCTGCGGGACTGTCAGCAGCCTCTGGTCAATCTTGACCTCTGATACGGGATCGCGTCCTGATGGACAGACTATCCGTCGATAGGCGACTGCGGCCGTTCCTTGCTGATTCACGAAAGTCAACCGGACCCAAGCATCGACCGGCTTTATTAGGTCGGCTGGGGTTGCCGGATATGAAGCAAAAGAGGGCCAATCGCCTAGTTTCCTGCCGGCTTCATCAGTGACAACCGAGCGATCTCCTTTTTCCTCGATAGGGCCATCTTGTTCGCGAATGCGCTTTCCCGTGAGAGCCCAGATTATCGCGCTGGCGAGCGAAGTCTTGCCGGATCCATTTTGCCCGTTGAGGCACCAATTCTCACCATTGACCCGCATATCGAATGCAGGCCCGCCAAACAACGTCAGGCCGCCAAAGCCAGACGCTTCTATCCGAAACAGCCGCCATGCGTCCTTGGACGCTCGAAGTGTCTCGCTGATCTGATCTACCGCAGGATCGTCGCCGTCACTTTTCCATGCGGCAACTAGTCCGGCGAAGAGCGTCTCGTCGCCACGCGCGACCTTCCCGCGGTCTTGGGTCAACAGAAAAGCAAACAGACGCCTTTGCCCGGCTTGGGTCAGTGTCAGTGACCCAGCCTTATTGCCCTCAAAGGAGGACCACGACAGCTTGTTCCCACTGAGCAGACGTCGGGTTGCTTCTGCAAAGGAAATGGCCATTCTGCCTCAGCTCAGACCGAATAGGCGAACTTTGAAACCAAGCTGAGGGAAAAACAAGATCTGGACGGTAGATCTGCACCTCCACGGAGATCCATAAACAGCAAGCGGGGCGGATTGCGCTCGATGTCGCATTGGCGCTCAATTTCAGCTGAGGCGCCCCTGCCCCGGAGTATCAGCCTTCTTGCTTTCATTCCTCAACTGCGCCAGCGCAGCACCGTTTCCTTCACCGGGTTGACGAAGTCCCCGCCTTCCGCCTCGCAGCGCTGCCATTCCTTCTTCAGGCGGTAGTACCACTTGGCCTGCGTATCCGCGTCGTTGATCAGCATCAGGTTGGGGTTGTAGCGCAACCCTTCCTGCTGCTTGGTCACCATCACCCGGTCCTGGCCCAGGAAGGTCTTGGCGAAGCGGCGGAACACGGGGGTCAGCGGCGTCAGCCAGGGCTGGGTCCAGTAGATCGCGTGATTGACCAGCGTCGTGCCTTCGCCGGTGGGGGTGACGGCGGTCAGGTTGCACAGCACGTGGCGGCCCGCCCGGATATGCTCCACGCGCACGCCCGGCAGCTTGAAGGTGATCTCCGTCGTGATCTCGCCCCCCAGCACCTTATAGCCGGCGGAATTGGATGACGGCTTGTGGCGCACCATCTGGAAGCCGAGCGGCGCCGGGGCGAACGTCTTGGCCTTTTCGTGCATCGACCGGCGCGAACGCCACCACCAAGCCGCATGCACGTACGGCCCGTGGGCGGGGTCCATCAGGCCGACCACGGCATGGTCGACCTCGCAGGCGAAGACCTGGGTTTCCACCAGCTTCGGCTTCTGGTCGCCGATATCCGGGACTACGGGCGGATCGCCCGGATCTCGGTCCTCATCGCCGAAGAAGACCCAGATATTGCCCTGGACCTCGCGGCAAGGATAGCGGCGCACCTTGATGCGGTTCACGTCCAGTTTCTGGTCTTCCGTCAGCGACGGGATGGCCGTGCAGCGGCCTTCGCCGTTGAAGCGCCAGCCGTGATAGCCGCATTCCACTTCCGCACCGTCGAATCGGCCATGGGTCAGCGGAATACCCCGATGCGGGCAGATGTTGCGGATGGCAAAGGGCTGGCCCTGGCTGTCGCGCGCCAGCAGGATCGGCTCTCCGAGCAGCACCGTGGCGGTCATCTTCGCGCGCTTCAGCTTCGCGCCCGGCAGGGCGAAGTACCAGAGATTGCGCAGATGCGGGCTGTCGCGGTCAGGTTGGCTGGCCATCATGGACCCTGGTCAGCTTGGATGGTGGGCAGTGGTATGGGTCAGTGGTGCGGCCCGGGTCAATCGGGACTGATGCGCGGCTCTGAACTGGCCGGCGAATTGACACAGATGTCTGGTGCTGCGGTGATCATTGGAGTTAGTCTAACCGGAATTGGGCTGCCCGTTGAGCAGCCCGCAAGCAGGGTTGGGACATGACGATTCTCGAGCAGCGATGTATCGAGGCGGGTCTCAAGATGACCGGCCAGCGGCGGATCATCCTTCGCGTTCTCCACGAGTCCGACGATCACCCGTCCGTGGATACCGTCTATCAGCGTGCGCGCGACATTGACCCCACGATCAGCATCGCGACCGTGTACCGCACCCTGCATCTGCTCGACGAGAAGAACCTGGTGCAACGCCACGACTTCAATGAGAGCTATGCACGGTTCGAAGTGAACCTGGAGCATCACCACCACATGATCGATCTGGAGACCGGAGAGGTGGTGGAGTTTCAGGACGAAGAGCTGGAACGCGTAAAGCTGCGCATCGCAGAGACGCTTGGCTACGAACTCGTCGATCACAGGTTGGAACTCTATGGCCGAAAGAAATCCCGTTAGCTGGCGGATGGCCGGCCCGGTGGTCGATGAAGACGACTGCCGGGAGGCGGCCGATGTCGCCCGCTGCCGCTGCCGTGAGGCTGTGGTGCGCGCCTACAGCGAAATGCTGACTTCGGGCGCCTGTCCGCAGGTGGCGCTGGACGTGGCGACGCGCGTCTACCGCTACCACCACCCCGGCGCCGGCGTGCAGTTGGCCGGCGACGTGGTCGAAACCTGGGTCTACACCGGGCCGCTGAACTGATCGACGCGCCGACGGCGCGCAGGTCGTGGTATGGGCTTCACGGAAGCCTGAGATCGTCATCCCCGAAGGTCTTGTTGCGCCATCTTGTGATGGGGCTCGCGTTGACGCGTCCGCGTCACGCGTCGATGTAGCCGAGATAGCCGTCGATGATCGTCTGCAGCGCGGCCAGGCCGTCGGTCAGCGCTGCGGGGCCGGGCTGCAGGATGATCGGCGACTTGATCTCGTGCACGGCGCGGTTGCGCACCGCCGGGATGTCGGCGAAGCCCGGGCGTTCGGCCACCTTGCCGGGTACGAACTTCTTGCCGCACCACGAGCCGATGATGATGTCCGGCGCCCGGTCGGCGACCTGGGTCGCAGTGACGATGCGGTCCTTGGCCAGGCGGCATCCCGCCCGGTCGGCGAAGATGTCGCGGCCGCCGGCGATCTCTATCAGCTCTGACACCCAAGTGATTCCCGTGATCAGCGGGTCGTCCCATTCCTCGAAGAACACCAGTGGGCGGATGGGGCGGTCGGCATGCTGGGTGCGCGCGTCGTCGAGCCGTCGACGCAGGTCGGCCGCCAGCCGGGTGGCGGGCCCTGCGGCATCGACCATGGCACCCAACAGCTGGATCATGGCCAGGATTTCGGCCACCGAGCGCTGATTGAAGATGTGCACAGGGATGCCGTGCCGGATCAGCGCCGCAGCGATCTCGGCCTGCAGGTCCGAAAAGCCGAGCACCAGGTCCGGCTTCAGCTCCAGGATTCTGCCGATCTTCGCCGAGGTGAAGGCACCAACCTTCGGTTTGTCGCGTCGGGCTTCCGGTGGCCGCACGGTGTAGCCGGAGATACCGACGATCCGGTCTTGCCGGCCCAGCAGATAAAGCGTTTCGACGGTTTCCTCGGTCAGGCAGATGATGCGCTGGGGATAGCCCATCGGCTCGCAATCGGCCGGCCGTCACCGGTCCAGAAAGGCGCGAAGGGCTTCGTCGGCCTGGTCGATGACGACGATGCCGTCCAGATGCCCCAGCGTGCCCTCAAGCTCGATGTACTCCACCGCTATGTCGCGATCGGCGAGCGTGTCGCGAACCTCGCGAGCCATGTAGGGCATCAACAGCAGGTCGCTGGCGGCCGGCAGCAGCAGCACCGGCGCTTCCAGTGCGGCCAGCCCCTCCTCCAGGGTCCCTTCGTGGCCTGCGACGAACAGCTGGTTGGCCTTCACCAGATAGAGGAAGTGGTTGGCGTCGGACACGGCCGCGCGGGCTGAGGCGGCGTCCTCCAGCCAGCGTTCAACGGCGAATTCGTTGTCGAAGGCCGCTGCCGGATCGGCGCCTTCTTCGGCCCAATCGCGGCCGAAGGTGGCGTCCGCCCAGACGGGGTGGCGCGCGTGGAGGCTCACCAGCTCCAGGGCCAGGGTCAGGCCCGCAATGGGTGGCTCGCCGCCATAGTAGTCGCCGCCGTTCCAGTTCGGGTCCAGCATGATCGGCTCGCCCCATAGCTCCAGCCAGCCGATCAGCCAGGCGTCGGCCTGGCCGGCGCCGATGACGGGGATCACACGGTCCACCATCTCCGGGTAGGTGACTGCCCATTCGATCGCCTGCAGCGCGCCCATCGAGGCGCCCATCACAGCATGCAGGCTGCCGATGTCCAGACTGTCCAACAGAGCCTTCTGGACATGCACGAAGTCCTCGATCGTCACCACGGGGAAGTCCATGCCCCAGGGCTCGCCGGTCGCCGGGTTGATCGAGGCGGGGCCCGTCGTGGTCACCATCGGGTCGTGCACGTTCAGGTTCACCAGCGTGTCGGAGCTGATCACATAGAACCGGTCCGTATCGATCGGCAGGCCCGGGCCGATGATCGCGTTCCAATAACCAGGCCGAGCGTCGTCGTCCGCATAGCGGCCGGCGGCATGGCTGGTGCCGGAAAAGAAATGGGTGATCAGGATGACGTTGTCGCGGGTGGCGTTCAGCGTTCCGTATGCTTCCCAACCGATGCGGACATCCGGGATGGTTTCGCCGCCGGCCGTCGTGTAGTCGCCGAGTTCGAAGACCTGCTTTTCGACAAGCTCGTCATAGGCCGCAGCCGTGCCGGCGGCAGCCAACAGGCCCGCGGCGGCGCACAGCCCCGCAATCATCCGCATCATGGTCGATCCTCACGGTCATCCGCAGTCCAGACGCGGACGGAGCGTGCGCGAGGCGGCTCCGTCCGCGTCCCCCAGGCTCAGTTGGGTGCGACGTCCGCAACGCGCACATCGCCGAAATACAGCTGCATCGTACCGACGTCCGACGGCACGGCGTAGTAGATCCTGCGGACTGCGGCATCGCCGCCGATCGTTGCGCTGTTGAACTGCCAGTCCAGAATCCTGTTGCTGAACCGTTCGCCGATCAGTCCAGCGTTATGGATTTCGTCATAGACCAGGCCGAAGTCGTAGGTGTGCCAGTAGAACCGGTCCGGACTATCGAAGTCATTCGGTTCGATGCCGCGGATGGCGATCTCGATCTCCAGGATCGACATCCCTTCCGGTGGCGTGATGTCATTGCTGATCTCGATGCCGTTGACCGATTCGGCTGCCGTCACACCGTCCATCAGGGCTGCGCCCAGGATCTGGAATTCCGCGCCATCCGCGGCCACTGGCGGTTTGGCGAAGGTCGGTGGAACGGCGATGGTGCCGCTGTAGAGTTCACCCAAGACCAGATCGACCGTCGCGGTCTCTTGAGGAATCAGGAAGACGACGTTGAAGAAGCCGTTGCGGTCTTCTTCCTGCCAGTTGCTCGGCCGTGAGACGGAGAATGACACCGAGGACCGGCGGAACTGCCCTTCGTAATAGAAGAAACCGATCGAGCGGCGCGACTCGCCATTCGGCAAGGTGATCGTGATGTCTCCGTCATAGGCGCTCACGCGCGACAGCTCCTCCGACCACGGAATGTCGAACTCGATATCGATGCGCAACAGCACCTGTCCGTCCTCGGCCAGAACCTCAGGCACGCAGCAGGGTCGCCCCTGGCGTTCGTGCCAGGTGGCCAGCTGCGGATAGGTTGCTGTCGTGACTGACAGTGGTTCCAGCGTCACGCCATCTTGCGCCGAAGCACCAGTGGCTCCGGCAAGCAGCATCGCCGCAAGTGCGGCACCTGCCAACCCGCAGCGAGATACGAGACCAGTCCGTGACATTGTGTTGACCTCCCAGTGTTTCGTGCGAACGCACGCTTGTCGGCGCGGGAAGAATTCCCGCACCGGAATGGTTTGTCGATACCAGATTGATCAGACTCTGTGCGAATTGCTGCCCCGCGGCGGCATCGCGTCAGAGATGCAGCGGACGCTTGTCGACGGCCAGGGCCGCTTCCTTCACCGCCTCGTTCAGCGTGGGGTGGGCGTGGCAGGTGCGGGCGATGTCTTCAGCCGAAGCGCCGAATTCGATGGCCATCGCGCATTCGGCGATCATGGTCCCGGCTTCCGCCCCGACGATATGTACGCCGAGCACGCGATCCGTCTTGGCATCGGCCAGGATCTTCACGAAGCCGTCGGTCGCGTCCATGGCGCGGGCACGGCCGTTGGCGGTGAAGGGGAACTTGCCGGTGCGATAAGCGATGCCTGCGGCTTTGAGCTCTTCTTCGGTCTTGCCCACTTGGGCGACTTCCGGCGCGGTGTAGACCACGCCGGGAATTGCGTCGTAGTTGACATGTCCGGCCTGCCCTGCGATCAGCTCGGCCACCGCGACACCCTCTTCCTCCGCCTTGTGGGCCAGCATCGGGCCGGCGATGACGTCGCCGATGGCATAGATGCCGGGGACGTTCGTGCGGAACCGTTCGTCGGTCTTGACGCGGCCCCGCTCGTCCATCTCCACACCGGCCACATCGAGCTGCAGGCCGTCGGTGTGCGGAACGCGGCCGATCGACAGCAGAACCACATCGGCGTCGATCGTCTCCGCCTCTCCGCCGGCTGCGGGCTCGACAGTCACCGCAACGCCCTTCTTGTTGGGCTTGGCGCCGGTCACCTTGGTCGACAGCTTGAAGCTCATGCCCTGGCGGCCCAGGATCCGCTGCATCTGTTTCGACACCTCGCCGTCCATGCCCGGCAGGATGCGGTCGAGGAACTCCACCACTGTCACCTTGGCGCCCAGCCGCGCCCAGACCGAACCCATCTCAAGCCCGATATAGCCGCCGCCGATCACCACCAGATGCTTGGGCACCTTGGGCAGGGTCAGCGCGCCGGTGGAGGTGACGATGCTCTGCTCATCCACGGGGACATTCGCCAGCGGCGTGGAGGACGAACCGGTGGCGATGACGATGCCTTTGTTGGCCTTGTGGGCGGTTCCGGCGACTTCCACCGTGTCCGCCGCCGTCAGCTTGCCCGCACCCTTCAGCCAGGTGACGCCGTTCTTCTTGAACAGGAATTCGACGCCCTTGACGTTGGCCTCCACCACCTTGTCCTTGTGGCCCATCATGGCGTCGAGATCGAGGCCGACCTTGCCGACCTTGACGCCGAAAGCGCCCAGGTGCTTCGCCGCTTCCTCGTACTTCTCCGATGCCTGCAGCAGCGCCTTCGACGGGATGCAGCCGATATTCAGGCACGTGCCGCCCAGCGTCTCCCGCCGCTCCACGCAGGCCGTCTTCAAGCCCAGCTGGGCCGCCCGGATGGCGCAGACATAGCCGCCGGGGCCCGATCCGATGACGATGACGTCGAATGTGTTATCCGTGGCGTCGGCCATGGGCGCGGACTCCTAGAAGAAGCGGGAACCGAAACGGACGAAGGTCAGGCGCCGATGACGAGGCGGCGCGGGTCTTCCACCATCTCTTTGACCCGCACCAGGAAGCTGACGGCCTCGCGACCGTCGATGATGCGGTGGTCGTAGCTGAGCGCGAGGTACATCATCGGCCGTGCCTCGATCTTGCCGTCGATCACCATCGGGCGCTGTTGCACCTTGTGCATGCCGAGAATGGCGGACTGGGGGGCGTTCAGGATCGGCGTCGACATCAGCGAGCCGTACACCCCGCCGTTGGAGATCGTGAAGGTGCCGCCCGAAAGCTCCTCCATAGACAGCTTGCCGTCGCGGCCGCGGCGGCCGAGATCGTTGATGCCGGCCTCGATTTCGGCGAACGACAGGCGATCGCAATCCCGCACGACCGGGACCACCAAGCCCTGCGGCGTGCCGACGGCAACGCCGACGTCATAGTAGTTCTTGTAGACGATGTCGGTGCCGTCGATCTCGCCGTTGACGGCCGGAAACTCCTGCAGCGCCGCCACGCAGGCCTTCACGAAGAACGACATGAAGCCCAGGCGCGCGCCGTACTTCTTTTCGAAGACGTCGCGGTATTCGCTGCGCACCTTCATCAGCTCGGTCATGTCGACCTCGTTGAAGGTGGTCAGCATGGCGGCCGTGTTCTGGGCGTCCTTCAGCCGCGCGGCGATGGTCTGACGCAGCCGCGTCATGCGCACGCGCTCTTCCAACTCTTTGCGCGGGCGCTCTGTCGACGGTGGCCGCGTGAACGCCGGAATGGCGATGGTCGTGCCGCCGGACGGTGCCGGCTGCGCCGTCGGCGCGGGCGCGGCAGTGGGTGCCGGGCCGGCAGCAATCGCCGTCTGTACGTCTTCCTTGGTGACGCGGCCGCCCTTGCCGCTGCCGGCCAGCGTTGCGGGGTCGATCCCGTGCTCCTCCGCCAGCTTTCGGGCTGCCGGCATCACCTTCGGCTCCTCCACCGCTTCGGCAGCGGCCGGCGCAGGCTCGGCCTTTGCCGCTTTGGCGGCCGGTGCCGCGACTGCTGCTGCGGCGCCGTCGGTGGCGATGGCGCCAAGGATCGCGCCGACTTCCACGTTGTCGCCTTCCTTGGCGACGATTTCGCTCAACACACCGGCGTCGGTGGCGTTGACTTCCAGGGTCACCTTGTCGGTTTCAAGCTCGACCAACGGCTCGTCCCGCGCCACGGGCTCGCCCACCTTCTTCAGCCATTGCGCGACCGTCGCTTCGCTTACCGACTCGCCCAGGGCGGGCACCACGATCTCCACCATCTGTCGACCTTCGTTCTTGGTTCAGCGTTCCCGGGTGCCGGCGGCGGGCCAGGCTTACGGATGCCAGGGGTCAGGCTATCGTCAGAGCCTCGTCGACCAGCTTGTTCTGTTCTTCGGTGTGCCGGCGCAAGAGGCCCGTGGCGGGTGCCGCCGCTTCGGCGCGTCCCGCATATTTGGGTCTGTGACCGGCATGCCCGGTTTCCTGCAGCAGCTTCTCGATGCGCCGGTCGACGAAGAACCAGGCGCCCATATTGGCCGGCTCTTCCTGACACCAGACGACATCGGCATTGGGGTATTTGCGCAGTTCCTCGGCCAGTACCTCGTCCGGGAAGGGATAGAGCTGCTCCAGCCGCAGGATCGTGACGTGGCGCAGGTCACGCGCATCACGCTCGCGCTTGAGGTCGAAGTAGACCTTGCCCGAACAGATCACGACACGGCGGATTTCCTCCCGCGGCGCCAGGATCTCGTCTTCATACAGCACCCGGTGGAAGGTGCTGTCGTCGGTGAACATGTGCAGGTCCGACACGCAGTCCTTGTGCCGCAGCAGCGATTTCGGCGTCATCACCACCAAAGGCTTGCGGAACTCGCGGTGGATCTGGCGGCGCAGCGCATGGAAATAGTTGGCCGGCGTGGTGCAGTTGACGACCTGCCAGTTGTCTTCGCCCGACATGGTCAGGAACCGCTCCAGCCGGGCGGAGGAATGCTCCGGCCCCTGGCCCTCGAACCCATGCGGCAGCAGCATCACCAGCCCTGACATGCGCAGCCACTTCGCTTCGCCGGCGCAGATGAACTGGTCGATCATCACCTGGGCGCCGTTGGCGAAATCGCCGAACTGTGCTTCCCACAACACCAGTGCCTTAGGCTCGGCCAGCGAGAAGCCGTATTCGAAGCCCAGCACCGCATACTCCGACAGCGGGCTGTCATGCACTTCGAATGACGCCTGGTCGGCACGGAGGTTGGCCAGGGGCACGTGGCGCTTTTCCGTTTCCTGGTCGACCAGCACGGAATGCCGCTGCGAGAACGTGCCGCGGCCGCTGTCTTGGCCCGAAAGGCGCACCGGCACGCCCTCGCACAACAGGGTACCGAAGGCCAGCGCCTCAGCGGTCGCCCAGTCGATGCCCTTGCCGGTGTCGATCGTCGTCTGCTTTGACCTCAGCTGGCGCAGGATCTTCGAATGGGCCTTGAAGCCGTCGGGCACGCGCGTCAGCCCCGCGCCGACCTCTTTCAGCAGATCCTCGCTGACTCCGGTTTCGCCGCGGCGCGGGCCGGGTTTGGCGATGGTCATGCCCGACCAGGCGCCGCCCAGCCAGTCGGCCTGATTGGGCTTATAGCTGGATGCCGCTTCGTATTGCTCTTCCAGGCGGCCCATGAACTGGTCGACCATCCGCTCCGGCTCGCCCGCGTTCACCACACCCTCGCCCACCAGCTGCTTGGCGTAGATCTGGCGCATCGTGCCGTGCTTGGAGATGGTCCGGTACATGATCGGCTGCGTGAAGCCCGGCTCGTCACCTTCGTTATGGCCAAACCGGCGATAGCAGAACATGTCCACCACCACGTCCTTCTTGAACTGGTGGCGGAACTCCATGGCCACGCGGCTGACGTGCACGACCGCCTCCGGGTCGTCGCCGTTCACATGGAAGATCGGCGACTGGACGACCTTGGCCACATCCGTCGGATAGGGCCCGAAGCGGGAGTATTTCGGCGCCGTGGTGAAGCCGATCTGGTTGTTGATGATGAAGTGGATGGTGCCGCCGACGCGGTAGCCGCGCAGTTCCGACAGCGTCAGGCTTTCCGCCACGATGCCCTGGCCGGCAAAGGCAGCGTCGCCGTGCAGGATCACGGGCATGACGCTGCTGCGTTCCAGGTCGTCGTACTGCGCCTGCTTGGCCCGCACCTTGCCCAGCACGACCGCGTTCACCGCTTCCAGATGCGAGGGATTGGCGGTCAGCGACAGGTGGATGACGTTGCCGTCGAAATCCCGGTCCGACGAGGTGCCGAGATGGTACTTCACGTCGCCGGAGCCCTGGACATCTTCCGGATTGGCCGGCTGGCCCTGGAATTCCGCGAAGATGGCGGAAAACGGCTTGCCCATGACATTGGCCAGCACGTTCAGGCGGCCGCGATGGGCCATGCCGAACACGATTTCCTTCAGGCCCAGCTGGCCGCCGCGCTTGATGATCTGCTCCAGCGCCGGCACCAGGCTTTCCGCGCCGTCCAGGCCGAACCGCTTGGTGCCCGTGTACTTCGTATGCAGGAACCGTTCAAAGCACTCGGCGTCGGTCAGGCGTTCCAGGATGGCGCGCTTGCCGCGCAACGTGAATTCGGTGCGGTTGTGGTAGGCCTCGATACGCTCTTGGATCCAAGCCTTCTGGTCCGGATCCTGGATGTGCATGTATTCGACGCCGATGCTGCCGCAATAGGTCTCCTTCAGGCGAGTAAAGATCTCCTGCAGGCTCGCGGTCTCCATCCCCAGCACGTTGTTGATGAAGATCGGGCGCTCCCAGTCGCCCTTGCGGAAGCCGTAGGTCGAGGGGTCCAACTCCGGATGCGGTTCGAACGGTGTCAGATCGAGCGGATCCAACTTCGCTTCCAGGTGCCCGCGCACACGGTGCGAGCGGATCAGCATCAGCACCTGGATGCTGTCCAGCAGGGCGGCGCGGACGGCCGCCTGGCTGATCACCTCTCCAGTCTGGGGAACGGTCTTCGGCAGTGCGGACGTGGCCGGCTGCGCCATCAGCGCATCGGCATAGTCGATCACATGCGCGGCGCCGTTGCCGTTACCGGGGGCCCAGCTGGGTCCCTGATCGTCGATCAGGATCGCGCGTTCGGCTTCCCCCAGGGAATGGAAGAATCCGGCCCAGCTCGGGTCGACGGAATTCGGATCCTTCAGGAACCTGCGGAAGAGATCCGCGATGAATGCTGCATTTTGGGAATGGAGAAAAGATGCCTGTTGCGCCTGCGATGCCATTGTCCCATAGCACGCGGCATCTCTGGCGCGCGCCCGCTTTGCTTGTGTCTAGCGACTTCTGGCCCCGTAAAGCGGCGCGGATGCGTTTCGCTCTACGGGACCGGACGTCTCCCTCCGGCCTTCGGACTATAGATAAGCTCTAATTCGCAACTGATAAAGGCCGGAGGATGCGGGCACGTCTAGCCGCCCATTGCCTGGACCATGGTGCTGCCCAGGCCGGCGGGGCTTTCCGACACATGAATGCCGGCGGACTTCAGGGCCTCCATCTTGCTGTCGGCACCGCCCTTGCCGCCTGAGATGATGGCGCCGGCGTGACCCATGCGCCGCCCTGGCGGTGCGGTGCGGCCGGCGATGAACGCCACCGTCGGCTTCTTCACCTTCGACTGCTTGAGGAAGTCGGCGGCATCTTCTTCAGCCGATCCGCCGATCTCGCCGATCATGATGATGCCTTCGGTCTGTGGATCGGCCAGGAACCCATCGAGGCAATCGATGAAGTTGGTGCCGTTCACCGGGTCGCCGCCGATGCCGATGCAGGTCGACTGACCCAGGCCGGTGGCCGTGGTCTGCGCCACACCCTCATAGGTCAGCGTGCCCGACCGGCTGACGATGCCGATCTTGCCGGCCTGGTGGATATGGCCCGGCATGATGCCGATCTTACACTGATCCGGCGTGATGATGCCGGGGCAGTTCGGCCCGATCAGCCGGGTGCTCGAGCCCTGCAGTGCCCGTTTGACCCGCACCATGTCCAAGACCGGGATGCCCTCGGTGATGCAGACCACCAGCGGGATCTCAGCCACGATCGCTTCCAGGATGGCGTCGGCGGCAAAGGCCGGCGGCACGTAGATGACGGAGGCGTTCGCGCCGGTCTTCTCAACGGCATCGGCGACGGTGTCGAACACCGGCAGGTCGAGGTGGGTGGACCCGCCTTTGCCCGGCGTGACTCCGCCGACCATCTGGGTGCCGTAAGCGATCGCCTGTTCGGAGTGGAAGGTGCCCTGCGCGCCGGTGAAGCCCTGGCAGATGACCTTGGTGTTACGGTCGACGAGAATGGCCATGTTACGCGGCCTCCTTCACCGCTTTGACGATCTTCTGCGCAGCGTCGGCCAGATTGTCGGCTGATGTGATGGGCAGCCCGCTGTCGGCCAGGATCTTCTTGCCCAGCTCGACATTCGTGCCTTCCAGGCGCACGACCAGCGGCACATGCAGATGGACGTCGCGCGCGGCGGCCACCACGCCTTCGGCGATCACGTCACAGCGCATGATGCCGCCGAAGATGTTGACCAGGATGCCTTCCACATTGGCGTCCGACAGGATCAGCTTGAAGGCCGTGGTCACGCGCTCGCGCGTGGCGCCGCCACCGACATCCAGGAAGTTCGCCGGCTCGCCGCCATAGAGCTTGATGATGTCCATGGTCGACATGGCAAGACCGGCGCCGTTGACCATGCAGCCGATGGATCCGTCGAGCTTGATGTAGTTCAGCTCGTTCCGGTGCGCTTCCAGCTCGGCCGGATCTTCTTCGCTCTCGTCGCGCAGCTGCTCGACGTCGTGCTGGCGGAACAGCGCGTTGCTGTCGAAGTTCATCTTGGCGTCGAGCGCGATCACGTCGCCGGAGCCTGTCACGACCAGCGGGTTGATCTCCACGGTCGAAGCGTCAAGCTCAGTGAAGGCCTTGTACATGCCGGTCAGGAACGCCACGCAGTTCTTCACCTGAGCCCCGGACAGGCCGAGGCCGAAGGCGATCTGCCGGGCGTGATAGCCGCGCAGGCCCGTCAGCGGGTCGATCGGCAGGGTAATGATCTTCTCAGGCGTCTTGTGCGCGACCTCTTCGATCTCCATGCCGCCTTCGGTGGAGGCGATCACGGTGATGCGGCTGGTGGCGCGGTCGATCAGCAGGCTCAGATAGAGCTCCCGCTGGATGTCGCAGCCTTCTTCGATGTAGAGGCGCTTGACCTCTTTGCCGGCCGGTCCGGTCTGCTTGGTGACCAGGATCTTGCCCAGCATCTCCATCGCATTGGCGCGGACCTCGTCCTTGGACTTGACGACGCGGACGCCGCCCTTGCCCTCGGGATTGTCCTTGAAGCGCCCGGCACCGCGACCGCCGGCATGGATCTGGGACTTCACGACCCAGATAGGGCCGCCGAGTTCTCCGGCAGCCTGCACGGCTTCGTCCGGCGTGTAGGCGACATGGCCTCGAGGTACGGCCACGCCGTACTTCTTCAAGAGCTGCTTGGCCTGGTATTCATGGATGTTCATGGGCGATCCGTCCGTCTGCGCACGAAAAGTCGAAAACCGACAACAGCAGGGGACCGGGGGGCACCAAGCGTGCGTCGGCGGGCAAAAAGGTGCGCCGCACCATAGGCTGACCGGTTAACCGGGGCAAGGTCGCGGGGGGCGGATCGCCGCAGTCTTGATACGCATCAACGCCCGTTAGGGTGCAGAACCGCCTTACAGAAGCGAAGAGTGGGCGCTTCGAAGTTGGTGTCCCGGGCACGGGGCTGTGCCGACGACGGGGAAAGGGACGTTCTGGCGCAGCCGGGCCCTCAAGCAGCGCCCGCCGCGTCGGCCCAGCAAGCGTGGGTATCCCCATACTGCACCAGCGGTATCTGGGTCCGGCTTACGGTGCGAAAGGGCCCGAGCGGGTTTCCCGCTGCAGCGAATGGAGGCAGGCTTTGATTGCAGCGTCCTCCGCCCTGGTGGCCTCTACCGCGCAGGCCGTCGACAGCGAGAGCGGGCAATCCGGGCGCAGCGGAAGGACGGTCAGCCCGCGCTGGAAGCCGGTGATCTGCTGAGGCAGCAGAGCAATGCCCAGGCCCGCTTGCGCCATGGCCACGGCGGCAAGGAAGCTCTCTGCTTCGGTGACGATGTTCGCTGTGTGACCAATGCCTTGGGCGAACCCTATGAGGCCGTCATACAGCCTCGGCGCCCTGCGCCGCGGATAGAAGATCAGTTCGGCGCCAAGGATTTGATCCCATGGTGCACCTGGGTCGATCCTGAAGAACTGGGGATGGAAGACAGCATAGAACGGCTCGGCCGTCAGCGGCTCGACCAGCAGCCCCGAGCGATCCAGGGGTGGATGAAGAATGCCGATATCGATTTCGCCGGTTCCGAGCGCGGTCTCCTGATCGACGGTACCGAGTTCTCTTATATGTACTTGAATGTCGGGCCGCGCGGCCCGGAATGCGGCTATTCGGTCCATCAGAATGGACAACTCCACTGCGGCCGTGATCCCGATTCTGATAAGACGGCCGCTTCCCGCCGCGGTGGCCTTGGTTGCGCGTGTCGCCTGATCCACGCGCCGCAAGATGCCGTGCGCTTCCTCGCGGAACGTCGCCCCTGCAGCGGTTAGTCGAACGTCCCGCGTGGATCGGACAAAGAGCGGTGCCTCAAGCAGGTCCTCCAGACGCTTGATCTGCACCGAGAGAACGGATTGCGTCACGCCCGACCGCTTTGCCGCGCGCCCAAAATGCAGTTCGTCCGCCAGGGACAGGAAGAGCCGGATTGCCTTCAGTTCCACGTGATAATTCCGATTGGTTCGGGTTGATTAATCGGATTTAACGAATAATCGGCCCATTCTTTGAATTTGTCTACTCGGCCCGCATCCCCACCTCGCCCGTTGAGCGGCACTCCAGTCGATCAAGCTGGCGCCATGGCAACGAGGGAATGGGCGATGAGAGTCAGTCAGTTGGTTTTGGGTTCGGCGATCGTGAGCCTGATTGCGGCGCCGGGCTTCGCAAAGGCGGAGACTCCCGCCGGACGGGTCAGCCTTATGGGTATCGAGGGGCGCGCCATCGTCTCGATCCACGATGGGGACATGCTGTCATCGGCGTATGTCGATGGCCAGCTAGGCCCGCGCGAAAGCGAGGATGCGCTGACGGTGTTGTCGCTGTCCGACATGTCGATTGCCAGCGTGCCCGTCTCGAACTCCGTGGCCGGTGCGCCCACCGCGGTGGCCGTGACGCCGGACGGGCAGTTTGCCGTCGTGTCGGAAAGCTTCGGCCCGCGGCCCGATGGCGGGCAGACGTTCCGCGATCTGCCGATCGGCACCCAGGTAAGCCTCGTGGACATTTCGGATCTGGCGAACCCGTCGATCGCCGCCACGGCGGAGGTCGGCGATCGATTGGACGGCCTCTCTATCAGCCCCGACGGCTCGCTGATCGCGGTTGCGCTCCACCAGACAGACGGGCGCGGAATCGCCTTTGTGGAGCGCGACGGTGCCACGCTGGGCGCGGTCAGCTACGCCAGCCTGCCGGCCATTGCGGAGAGCCAACGGATCAGCCATGTGGAATGGCATCCCGTTGGGGATTTCATTGCCATCCATGCTGTCGATCAGGCGATGGTGCATTTCGCACAAGTGATCCGCAGCGGCGGAACTGTGGCATTGGAGCCTTGGGGCAATCCGGTCCTGACGTCGAAGTACCCGTTCATGGGCCGCTTCACGCCGGATGGTTCGCACTATCTTACCGCCAATCTCTTCTGGGGTCCGGATGTGCCAGGCATTTGGACGGAAGCCGTCGATGGCGACGTCATGTCGATCCGCTTCGACTTCGAGGGCGGCGAGAACGGCCCCCGCCATCTGATCGTCGGGCGGTCGGTCACCGGCGCTTCGCCCGAGGGTATGGCCATCTCGCCGGACGGCGAATGGGCGGTGACGACCAATCTCGAGGTGTCCTACGCGCCCGCTGATGATCCGCGCCACACGCCTTATGCATCGCTGACGCTGCTCGACATCGATGTCGAGACAGGCATGCTCGCCACGGTCGGAACCTACTATTTCGACGGCATTCTGCCGGAGGCGGCGACCTTCGACGCCTCGGGTCGGTACGTGGCCGTCGTCAACTATGATCAGCATGTCGGTGGTGCGGCCGGAGGATCGATCGATTTCTGGCGGCTGATCGACGGCGCCGACCCGAAGCTGGTGCCGACGCGGACAAGCATCGCCGTGCCCCATGGTCCCCACTCGACGGCGCTCGTGAACTGATCCGGCGAGGCTCGGGCCTTTAAAGCAGCTCGGGCCGACCGCCCCGACAGGACGGCCCAGACCGAACGTGGGTCGAACACCTTGTTACGAAACGGGAGGCCGCGTCACTTCTCCTGAAGCGCTAGGCGAATCCCGAGCGCGCAGTAGATCCCCCCGACCACCTTGTTCTGCCAGCGCAGGACGACGGGATTGCGCC
Organism: Alphaproteobacteria bacterium; assembly: GCA_028281925.1. Classification (GTDB taxonomy): domain Bacteria; phylum Pseudomonadota; class Alphaproteobacteria; order DSM-16000; family Inquilinaceae; genus JACKIG01. The sequence goes on along the minus strand of JANQIX010000010.1, from coordinate 20,916 downwards.
GAAGGAAAGCGCCCACACCGCCGGCGCTGATCGCCACCACCAGCGTACTCAGCAATCCCATCAACACGAACAAGACACCGAGCACGATGAGCTGCAGCGAGACCGAGCCGTTCTCAGGCCGGACGAACTGGGGCAGGAAGGCGAGAAAGAACAGCGCGGATTTCGGGTTCAGGATTTCCGCGAGGATCGCCTGCCGAAACGCCGCCTTGGACGAGAGCTTCACGACGGCAGCCGGCTGCTCTGTGTCGACTTTCTCGAGGATGGCGCGAAGGCCGAGATAGACCAGATATGCAGCCCCGAGATACTTGATCAGCGTGAACAGGAAGGCAGAGGCGAGGATGACGGCCGAGATCCCGATCACGGCCATGGCGGTGTGCACCAGATCGCCGGCCGCAATGCCGAGCGCCGTCGCGATGCCGGTGCGGGTTCCCGAGGTGGAGGCGCGGGCCAGCGTCAGCAGCACGGCCGGGCCCGGAATGAACACGAAGCCAAGCAGGATCGCCAGATAGGTGATCAGTGTCGTCTGGTCGATCATCCCTGCCCCAACAGCAATGGCGCCGCGCCCCCACTCAGGCCGTCGGCGCGGAGCTAACTGCCCCGGTCACGCGTCGTCAAGTGCGTCGCACCGGGGCAGATCGCTCGAGGCGGTTCCCTCGCCCCCCGGCTTTCTAGAGACCGAACTGCTCTTTGATGCTCCGGAAATAGTCAGCGTCATCGAGGTCAGCGCGCTGGCCCAGCATGGCTTCGCTGCCGCCTGCTGCCGCATAGCGCATCTGGTCCGAGCCGTCGGTAACGGCCGTCCAGATGACCTTGGCCACGTCGACAGCCGGGGAAGCTTGCGAGAACACGCTTTCCACAGCCGCCATGACGCCCTTCACGGTGCCCTGATACTCCTCGATGGACTCGTCGTTGACGAAGTCGAACGAGCGGCCGGCGAAATCGGTCTCGATGGCGCCCGGCTGGATGATCTTCACTTTGACCCCGAACGCCTCCAGCTCGTAATGCAGGGATTCCGATATGCCTTCGACGGCGAACTTGGTGCCGTGATAAAGCGCGCCGAGCGGCATCGTGATCTTGCCGCCGACGGACGAGATGTTGACGATCGTGCCCGACTTCTGGGCGCGGAAATGGGGCAAAACGGCCTTCGTCACCTCAAGCAGGCCAACGACGTTGGTGTCGAACTGGCGGCGGATCCGGTCCATCGGAAAGACTTCCAGCGGACCATAGGCGCCGTAACCGGCATTGTTCACCAGTACGTCGATCTGTCCGAACTTGGCGATGGCCTCTGACACGGCCGCTTCGATCGAGGCCGGATCGGTCACGTCGAGCCGGGTGACGAGCATGCGGTCGAGCGCCTTCAGGTCGGCGTCGGCCTCCGGGTTCCGCATGGTCGCGACGACATTCCATCCCTTCGCCTGGAAGAACTCCGCGGTCGCCTTGCCGATGCCGCTTGACGCGCCGGTGATCAAGATTGTGCTGGGTCCTTCTGCCTTGCTGCTCCCGCGCATGGCGGGGGTCGCGATGTTACAGTCTGACAAATTCGATCCGTTTGTCAGGTTGACATTCGGACGTAGTTTGTCAAGGTGTCGGAATGACCGAACGGGAAGAAAAGATCGTCGACGCGGCCATCCGGGTGATCATCCGCTATGGCATGAAGCGCACGACGATGAACGACATCGCCGAAGAGGCCGGCATATCGCGCCAGACCCTCTACACCGTATTCTCCGGAAAGGAAGAGGTGCTGCAGGCGACGATCCGGCTGATCGCGGACCGAGCGCTCGACGCCATCGCATCCGGCTCCGCCGGTGCCGAGACGCTAGGCGACAAATTCGACATCGCTGTCGACCATCTGGCCATCCGGCCCTACAGGATGCTGAGCGCGACCCCCGATGCGGGCGACATCATCATCGGCTTCAACGCCGCGGCCCGAGACGAGCTCGCCGTCGCCTACGAGCGCCATCGCGTGGCATTCGAGCATCTGCTGCAGCCGTATGAAGAGCGGATAGCGGCATCCGGCCTGACCCTGCGCGCACTCTCGGATTTCATCCAGAACGCCGTGACCGGCATGAAGCACGAGGCGAAGAGCGAGCAGCACCTGTTGGTGCTTCTGCAGACACTGAAGATCATGGTGCTGAAACTGGTGGAGGGCCCGTAGCCGGGCCCAGGCGTCCGCCCGAGCGGTTTGGGGGCGTCAGGTCTTCTTCTTCGATTTCGCCTTGCTGGCGCGCAATGCCGCCTCGAAGGCACTGAAGAACCAGCGCGACAGAGCGTCCGGGTCTTCCATCGCATCGGCCGGCGCGAGGTAATAGGACATCTCCGTCCGCTTGCCCTTGGCTTCGTAGACGAAGGGGTGAGAGCCGGCCGCCTCGAACTCCGCACGGTTTCCGTCGTCCACCTTCAGGTAGAGCGTGTCGTCGGCAATCAGACCGACCATGACGCCGTCGCGGAACAATCCGTGGCCGCCGAACATGCGCTTTGGGGTGATGGCACCGGGTGGCGAGACCATGTCCATCAGGTGCGCGACGAAGTCGTCGGAATTGGCCATCGGCGCGTTCCCGGGCTAACCGGCTGGATCAAACGTTTCGGGGCGGCCATTGAGCGCCAAGTTGGTGATGCGGGCCGGCGTCTCGGCGATGACACGGCCACGGCGGATGACGGCCAGGCGGGTTGCGCGTGTGCGGATCGCCTCGATCGGGTCGCGCGCCTGCAGCAGCACGAAGTCGGCGCGGCATCCCGGCTCCAGCCCGTACCCCTCCAGCCCCAGGATCTGTGCTGGGTTGTACGTCACTGCATCGAAGCATGTACGCATGGCGTTGCGGCCCGTCATCTGGGCCACGTGCACGGCCATATGGGCCACGTCCAGCATGTCGCCGGTGCCCAGGCTGTACCATGGGTCCATCACGCAGTCCTGGCCGAAGGCGACGGTCACGCCGGCGGCTGTCAGTTCCGGCACGCGGGTCATGCCGCGGCGCTTGGGATAGGTGTCGTGGCGGCCCTGGATCGTGATGTTGATCAGCGGGTTGGCGATGGCGGCGACCTGCGCCTCGGCGACCAGCGGGATCAGCTTCGAGACATAATAGTTGTCCATGGAATGCATCGACGTGAGATGCGATCCCGCCACGCGGCCCTGGAGGTCGAGACGGATCGTCTCGGCGGCCAGAGTCTCGATGTGCCGTGACATGGGGTCATCGGTCTCGTCGCAGTGCATATCGACTGGCAGGCCGCGTTCCGCCGCGATCTCGCACAGCGCGCGGACGGATGCGGCGCCGTCGGCCATGGTGCGCTCAAAATGCGGGATGCCGCCGACCACATCGACGCCCATCGCCAGCGCCCGGTCCAGGTTCGCGCCCGCATTCGGCGATCGGAAGAAGCCGTCTTGCGGGAAGGCGACAAGCTGCAGGTCGAGATAGGGCTTCACCTGGTCGCGGACGTGCAGCAGTGCCTCCACGGCCAGCAGCCGGTCGTCGCAGACATCCACATGGGTGCGGATGGCGCCGATGCCCTGGGCGACGGCCAGGTCGCAGTACTTCAGGGCGCGTTCCGCCACTGCTTCCTGCGTCAGATGCGGCTTTAGCTCTCCCCAGAGCGCAATGCCCTCCAGCAAGGTGCCGGATTGGTTGAAGCGCGGCAGCCCCAGCGACAGCGTCGCATCCATGTGGAAATGGGCGTCGACGAAAGGCGGTGTCACCAGCCGGCCGGCGGCATCGATCTCCTGCGCGGCCTTGGCATCGATCGTCGGCGCGACATCGACGATGCGGCCGCCCGTCACGGCGATGTCGTGCGGTTCCGCCTGTCTCGGTGTGACGGCGCGGCGGACGATCAGGTCCAGGCCCATGGCCTTACCGCTCCCCCTTGCGATAGGGCACCATCAGCGCCTTGGGATAGCTGGCGCGCCGCGCCATCACGATCAGCGCGATGATGCTCAGGATGTAGGGCAGCATCAGGAAGATCTGATAGGGCACCACGGCACCGACGGCCTGCTGCAGGCGCACCTGGAAGGCGTCGAACAGGCCGAACAAGAGCGCGCCCAACAGCGCCTTGCCCGGCCGCCAAGACGCAAACACAACCAGCGCGATGCAGATCCAGCCGCGACCGTTCACCATCTCGAAGAAGAAGGCGTTGAAGGCGGACATGGTCAGGAACGCCCCGCCGATGGCCATCATGGCGGACCCGACCATCACGGCGCCCATGCGGATGGCGATGACGCTCAAGCCCTGCGCCTCTACTGCGGCGGGGTTCTCGCCCGTCGCGCGCACCGCCAGCCCCAGCGGCGTGCGGTAAAGCACATAGGCGGTGATGCCGACCAGCGCCAGGGCCAGATAGGTCAGCGGCGTCTGCTGGAACAGGGCGGGGCCCAGGAACGGCAGGTCCGACAACACGGGCAGGTCGACCGGCTGGAACGGCTCGATCCGCGGCGGGCTGGTGACGTCCGGCAGCACCATGCGGTAGGTGAAATAGCTGAGGCTGGTGGCCAGCAGGGTGACGCCGATGCCCGAGACGTGCTGGGACATGGCCATGGGCACGGTCAAGGTGGCGTGGATCAGGCCGAAGGCGGCACCGGTCAGTGCTGCCACGGCCACGCCGGTCCACAGATCCGCGCCGAGATAGACCGCCATCCAGCCGGTCATGGCGCCGGCGGTGAAGATGCCCTCGATGCCCAGGTTCAAGACACCGGCGCGCTCGCAAATCAGCTCCCCCAGCACACCCAGGATCAGCGGCGTAGCGATGCGCAGCGCTGCGGCCCAGAAGCTCGCCGTGATCAGGATGTCGCCGACGCCATCCATGCCCGTCACGCTCCGGCCCAGCGCAGGCGGTATCGTGTGGCCAGGCCGCTCAGCAGCATGGTCAGCAGCGCCGTCGCCACGATCAGATCGGCGATATAGCTGGTCACGCCCAGTTCCCGCCCCATGAAGTCCGCGCCGACGAACACGGCCGCCACGAACAGCGCCCCGGCGATCACGCCCAGCGGATGGAGCTGCGCCAGCATCGCCACGACGATGCCGCCATAGCCGTAGCCGGGCGAAAGATCCTGGGTCAGATAGCCTTTCAGCCCCGCCACCTCGCCGACGCCGGCCAGACCCGCGAGTGCGCCCGAGAGCAAACCGACGCGGACCATGGTCCACCCCACGGGCATGCCCGCAAAGCCGGCGGCCGTCGGATTGGCGCCGACGGCGCGGACTTCGAAGCCCAGCACCGTGCGATCGATCAGCACCCAGCAGACGACCGCTGCCGCCAGCGCCACCAACAGACCGGCATGCAGCCGTGTGCGCTCGACCAGTGTGGGCCAGGCCGCCTCGTCGACGATGGGCATGGATTGCGGCCAGCCGAGGCCCATCGGGTCCTTCATCGGGCCTTCCAGCATCATCTGGACGAACAGCAGCACGATGAAGTTCAAGAGCAGGGTGGTCACGACCTCGTCGACGCCGAGGCGCACCTTCAACAGCGTCGGTCCCAGCATCAGCAAGGCCCCGGCCAGGGCGCCGGCCAGTGCCACCGTCGGGATTAGCACGGCCGGCGGAGCGGACAAGGCGCCCGTGCCCACGGCCACGGCAGCGAGCGCGCCGACATAGAGCTGGCCTTCGCCGCCGATGTTCCAGAGCTTGGCACGGAAGGCGACGGCGGCGGCGAGGCCGGTGAGCATCAGCGGGGCCGCCCGCGTCAACGTCTCTGTCAGCGCAAAGCGGGAACCGAGCGATCCTTCAAAGATCAGGGCGTAGGCGTCCCAGGTGGGTGCCCCGGCCCAGGCCAGCGGCAGTGCACAGATCAACAGCGCCAGCACGCCGGCGGCCACTGGCGCCAGTACGGTCAATATGGCCGGCGTATCCTGTCTCGGCTCAAGCCGCACGCGTGCCATCGCCGGCTCCTCCCGCGTGGTCCGGTTCGGCGGATTGACCCGCCATGAGAAGCCCGATGGTGCGGATGTCCAGGGATTCCACGGGCTGTGCTTCGGTCAGCCGGCCGTGGAACAGGACGGCGATGCGGTCCGACACCGCCATCAGCTCTTCCAGATCTTCCGAGATCAGCAGGATGGCCGCGTCGTCATCACGCGCCGCCAACAGCCGTTCGTGGACATAGGCCACGGCACCGACATCGAGCCCGCGCGTCGGTTGGTTGGCGAGTATCAGCTTCGGCGCCCGCTCCAGCACGCGGCCGAGGATCAGCTTTTGCGTGTTACCGCCCGACAGAAGACGCACCTCGGTGTCGGGCGTCGCCCCGCGCACGTCGTACCGTTTGATGATGCCGCCGGCTTCGCCGGTCAGCCGCCGACGGCGCAGGAAGCCAAGCGCGGAGCTGCCGGGCTGACGCGCCGTCTCGATCGCAAGATTCTCCCAGACCGACATGGTGCCGACCACGCCCTGTCTGTGGCGGTCTTCGGGGATACGGCCGACCCTTTGGCCAATGAACCGCGACGGGCTGTGCCGCGTAACGGCCTCGCCATAGAGTTTCATCACCCCGTGATCCGGGGCCGCGAGTCCGGCCACCAGCGCAGACAGCGCCGCTTGGCCGTTGCCGGAGACGCCGGCGATGCCGACGATCTCGCCAGCATGCACCGTCAGGTCGACGTCGTGCAGCCCGGTCCGGCCCTCGGTCGACGCCACGCCGGCACCAGACAGTTCCAGCACCACCGAACCAGCCGCACGGGGCTGGCGGCGGCTCTCCGGCACTGCACCCCCAACCATCCGGGCCGACAGCGTGGGCTTGTCGACCTCCGAAGTTCGGGCCTCGAACACCTTTCGCCCGGCACGCAAAACGGCGACGCGATGGCTGACGGCCATCACCTCGTCCAGCTTGTGCGAGATGAAGATCACCGCCAGGCCGTCATCCGCCAGACGCCGCAAGACGCTGAACAGGCCGTCGGCTTCCTGGGGCGTCAGCACGGCCGTCGGTTCGTCCAGGATCAGCACGCGCACATCGCGGTAGAGCACCTTCAGGATCTCGATCCGTTGGCGCTCGCCCACCGACAGCGCGCCTGTCTTGGCATCCAGGTCGACGGCCAGGCCCGACCTCTGCATCTGCTCCGCCAGCTTGGCGCGCGCCTGGCGTTTGCGCTGCCGGAACCGCCACAGCGGCTCGGACCCCAGGATGATGTTGTCCAGCACGCTCAGATTGTCGGCGAGCGTGAAATGCTGGTGCACCATGCCGATGCCGGCCGTCAGCGCCGCCTGCGGCGACCCCGGCGCCAGCTCCCGCAGGCCATCGGCGCCGTCGGTGACGCGCACGTGCCCTGCATCGGCCACATAGTGGCCGAACAGGATGCTCATCAACGTGGTCTTGCCGGCCCCGTTCTCGCCCAGCAGGGCCAGGATCTCGCCGCGCCGCAGCGCAAGATCGACGTCTTCGTTGGCGACGATCCGGCCGAACCGCTTGGTGATCCCGCTCAGCTCGAGAACGGTCGGAGATGCGGGTGCTGTCACGTGGACCCTCAACCGCATGCGGCGGCGCGTGGCCGCGCCGCCGCAGCGCCGCCGTCAGTTCGTCGACTCAGGTTCGCTGTCATTGACGTTGACGCGGAAGGCACCGTCCAGGATCTCCTGCCGGCGCTCCTCGACCAGATCCAGCACGTCCTGCGGCACCAGCGCGGCGTCCATCGGCGCCAGCGAGCCGCCGCCATAGGCCATATAGCTGTAGATGCCGTAGTCGAACGGTTCGAACGTGCCGCCCTGCACGGCGGCGATCGCGCGGTCGATTGTCGGTTCCATGTGCCAGAGGGCGCTGGCGACCACCGTGCCGGGGTATTCGCTAGCCGTGTCGATGACGTTGCCGATGGCGACCACGTCACGCTCGGCCGCCGCGTCGGAGACACCGAAGCGCTCGGCATACATCACGTCCGCCCCAGCATCGATCATGGCGAAGGCGGCCTCTTTCGCCGCCGGCGGGTCGTACCAGCTGCCGATGAAGCTGACCAGGAACTCCACGTCGGGGTTCACCTCGCGCGCACCGTCCATGAAGGCGTGCATCAGCCGGTTCACCTCGGGGATCGGATAGCCGCCGACCATGCCGATCAGGTTCGATTCCGTCAGATTGCCGGCGACGATGCCCGTCAGGTACGAGGGCTCGTGAATCCAGTTGTCGAACACCGCGAAGTTGGGCTGGGCCGGCCCGAAGGAGGAGCCCATGAGGAATGCGATCTCCGGATAGTCGGCCGCAGCATCCCTTGCGGCCCGCTCCACGGCGAAGGCCTCACCCACGATCAGGTTCTTGCCCTGCTCCGCATACTCGCGGATCACCCGCTCATAGTCGGTGTTGGCCACATTCTCCGACCAGACATAGGTGATGTCGCCCCGCTCTTCCGCGGCGCTGAGCGCGATATGGATGCGGCTGACCCATTGCTGCTCGACCGGAACGGTATAGATCGCCGCCACTTCGATCGGATCTTGTGCGTTGGCGGGGCTCGCCATGATCCAGGCCAGTGCGCCGAGCACTGCGCAAACGACCATACGGCGGGCAGCCGTTGCCGAAGATTTCATCATCCGCCTCCTCTGTCGGGTTATTGGCGCCGCCTTGCCGACGCTGAACCGAGTGTCACAGACGCGATGGCCAGCAATCAACATGCCATTCACGCATCGGCGCCATGCACCGGGCGGGACCGGGCTACCGCAAAGCGCTTCGAGCCAGCGGTCGGCCGAGCCCGGATTCACGATCTATTTACGAGGCATTAATCAAAAACTTGAGATAAACTTCTGATCTTTTCGCCCATCCTTATCGCCCGACTCATGGGGCCGCCCCCAATTCCGAACATGATCGTGGATCGCGTCGACACGCTTGGACTGTTTGCCGAGTCGCAGTTGCCTGCAGACGTGCGCGACGGTGCCGGCGTCTGGATCTACGTCAACGACGCATTCTGTCGACGCTTCGGCGTCACTCCAACGGACGCGATTGGCCGAACGCCTGCACAGTGCCTCGACCCGGCGGTGGCTGAGGCGCTGACCTGCGGCGACGATCATGTGCTGGCGGACGATCAGGCGACGGATGCCGATGTGACGCTGGCGGTCGCCGGCGAGACCCGCCTGTTCCGAATCCACAAATTCCCTGTCCGCGACCAGGCTGGCACCGTGTTTGCCGTGGCTGCGATCACCATGGACGTGACGGAAAGCCATCGGCTGAACCAGCGTCTGAAATTCGCCTCGGTGCGCGAACGGGACCGGTTCGAGAACTCGCCGATCCCGATGACAGAGGAAGACTGGTCCGGCGCCAGGCAGGTCGTCGATCGTCTCGTGGCAGACGGTGTGACTGACCTACGCGACCATGTCCGCGACCACCCGGAGATCCTGACCGACCTGGTGGCGGGCGCACGGATCGTCGACGTGAATGCTGCCGCCGTCAGAACCTACCGAGCCCCTGACAGAGATGCCCTGATCCGGCATTTCAACACGCCGCCCGATCTCCGATCGTATAATCCGGCAACGGGCCTGTCGGACATCTTCGTGAGTTTGCTGGAGCATTTCCGCCATGGCGCTTCCCACCATGTGCTGGAAGGCCCCGATACGGCCTATGACGGGTCGGAAATCCACATCCGCACGACCACGTCGATCACGCCCGGCCATGAACGGGACTGGGGCCGCGTCCTGCAGACGGTGGAGGACTTCACGGCCCGCAAGCAGACGGAAGATGCCCTTCGTGAGAGTGAGGAACGGTATGCCGTCGCCCTGAAGGGCGCCAAGGACGGCATCTGGGATTGGGATCTGTCGCTCGACCGGTTCCATGCGTCGGAACAGACGACCCGAATTCCCGGACTGGAGCGGTTCGTCGGCACGATGCGGTCGCAGCAGGCGCTGGCGTTCATCAGCCCGGACGACCGCGACCGTTTGTTGGAGAAGGTGGGCGATCATCTGCGGGGTGAAACGCCAGTGCTGATCGTCGAGGCCCGCGTCCTTCGCCCCGGCGGCCCGGATGTCTGGGTGCTGATCCGCGGCGCCGGCGTCCGCGATCCGTCCGGCAGGGTGACGCGGCTGGCCGGGTCGATCACCGATATCAGCGAGCGCAAGGCCTTCGAGCGGGAGCTGAAGCGTGCGCGGGACGTGGCGGAGCTGGCCAGCCAGGCCAAAAGCCGGTTCCTGGCGAATATGAGCCACGAGCTGAGAACGCCGCTGAACGCGATCCTCGGCTTCGCCCAGGCCATGGAGATGGAGCTGTTCGGGGCTCTCGGGGCCGACCGCTACCGGGAATATGCCGGGCACATCGCTTCCAGTGCCGACCACCTTTTGGAGGTCATCAACGACGTGCTGGACATGTCGAAGGTCGAAGCCAACGAGATGGCGCTCAATCCCACGATCTTCGACTTGGCGGCCGGACTGGAACGCTGCCTTCGCCTGGTTGCCGACGCCGCGGAACGGAAGGCGATCAGACTGACATTGATGATACGGCCGGGCGATCTGACGATCCGCGCCGACGAACGGCTGGTGCGTCAGATCTTCCTCAACCTGCTGACCAATGCCGTCAAGTACACGCCGGACGGCGGCGCCGTCGATGTCAGCGCCCACCATCGGCCGGACGGCTCATTCGAGGTCCATGTCGTCGACACGGGCATCGGCATGGCGGCGCAAGATATTGCCAAGGCGATGGAGCCGTTCGTCCAGGTGCATTCGAAGTCGTATGAGATCACGCAAGGCACCGGGCTGGGGCTGCCGCTGGTCCAGCGCATGGTGACCTTGCACGAAGGCAAGTTCAGGGTCGAAAGCGCCATCGGCAAGGGAACGCGGGCGATCGTCCATCTGCCGGCAAGCCGGCTGGTCGCGTCCAAACCGGCCGCCTGACGGATCGCTATGGCGCCGAAAGCCTAAGCATCCGCCCGCGCCGCCAGGACGTGGACGGCATAGTGCATGGTCGCGCGATCGTGCAGCCTGAGCTGCCAGGAAACGCCCGGATGCTCGCCGACCAGGCGTAGGCCCTCGACCGACTGCGGATGCGCGCCGGGTGTCAGCAGCGCCGTCATCAGCGGTTCGCTGGCACCGCCATGGGGCGCGCGTTGCGAATGGCCGCCGATCCAGCCTTCCACCGCCGCGGCCGAGGGCGACCAGTCGTAGGGTGTGGCGAACACGGCACTACCGCCAGGACGCAGCAGATCCGCGGCGACCCCTGGCAGCGCCGCCGGTGCCGCGATGCAGTCGATTAGATTGACGGCCGCGACCAAGCCGAAGGACTCGATGGCGAAAGGCAGGGCCAGGACGTCGGCCACCCAGAAATCGACGCGCGCCGCCCGGTCGACCGGCATAGCGAAGCTGCGACGGTCATAGACCAGCCCAACCCGGCGGCGGTCATAGTCGACCCGGCCCGTCGTAAGTACGCGCCGGGCGAGACGGATCATCGCCAGGTTCAGATCGACGCCCAGCACAAGGTCCCCGGTGCGCTCCGCCAGGTCGAAGGCCAAGCGGCCCGTCGAGCAGCCAAGATCGATAGCCGGCCCGCCAGTGAGATCGCCCGCCAGCGACAAGCCGGCCGCCAGGCAGGCTCGGGCGCCGCCGGGACGTGGCGCGCCGGTTTCCGCTGCCGGCTCTTGCGGATCGAGATCGCCGTAGTGGTCCCAGGCATAGAGGCTGAGCTGCTGGCGCATCGTGTCGAAGGCGCTGCTGGGCCCGGCGCAGTCGCCGATGACGCCCACCATGGTCGGTGACAGGTCGTCGCGCGCCAACAGCGGCAGCAGCGACTGCGAGATGACGCCGCGGACGTCCGGCACCAGGATCGGTGCGCCGTCGATGATCGGGAATTCGAGCTGGCACTCGGGGCGGGAGCAGGCGAGCACGCCCTCCAGGACGTCATCGTCGACCTCCCGCAGCACGGACGACAGAACCACGGGTGCCGCCACCCCGTCACTGACGCGACAACGCGGACAGACTGGCTTCAGCGCTTCGAAATGGCGGCGACGCAAGGCAGCCCTGTCAGCCGCCGATCATGACGTTGGTGCAGCACGGCGGCATGACCTTGCCGGCCGGCATCGGGATCGGCGCGACGCAGCTGGCATGTGCCGTGGTGTCGTTCATCCTGGCGGCCGGCATTTTGCAGATCATCACGGTGGCGGAGCCCATGGCGATCATCCCCGGGCCGGCCGGAACGCAGGACGGCAGCATGCAGGGGCTGGTCGTGTCGGTCGCCCGTGCGGCCGGCATCTTGCCGATCATCACCGTCGGCGCGCCCTTGATGATCGTCAGCGGGAGCGGCGGATGGGCCACCGGGGTCGGCGTGGGTGCAGCCGGATGGATGGGCGCGTGGCAATGCGGGCCGTTCTGGATCACCTTGTCCGTCATCCGGGCGGCGGGCTGGCCCATTGGCGGTCTCTCCGCTGGGGTGAATGAAGCTTTCGGATTATTCGCTTCGGCACTGCATCTGTCGAGACTTGAGACCCCTGCCTACGGCGCCAGTCGGAATCCGTCCGGCGGCAGGGTCGGGTCGAAGCTGATGACGACGCCGTCGCCCACCACCGGCATCGCCACGGTGATCCCCTCGTCGCCGGGTTCGGCAAACAAGCCCCCTTTCTTGAAGGGCTGCATACGCACGCGGCCGCTGGCGAACACATCCAGCCACAGGTCGAAGCCGCAGAACGCCACTTGCACCCGGGTCGTATGTCCCGCGATTGCGGATCCAAGCTCTTTCAAGCCCATGATCGGCTCGCTCCCAGTTTTCACCGCAGCATAGCAGCCGCTGCGCGGCGCCGTCATCGCGGTGATATGGGTACGTGGGTGGACGGTGACGCGTCTGTCGGGCACTCTTGGCTGCGATGGCGTGTCGGTCTGACAGCTCTGGGCGCCGCGGATGAAGGTCCTGTTCCTGGAAATCGATCTGGCCCGCACCTGGTCGGTGGCGTCGATCGGGCCGGCGTGCTTGGCCGCCTTCCTGCGGCGGCACGGCCACGAGGCCGCCTTGATGCGGGTCACGGCCGATACCCCGATCGAACAGATCGCAGCTGAGATCCGCACCGGCGGGGCCGGACTGGTCGGCGTCTCGCTGACGACGCGCCAGTGGCTCGATGCGCGACGCATCCTGGCCGGGCTCCGCCGCCACATCTCGGTGCCGGTCGTGGCCGGCGGGCTTCATCCCACCTATTCGCCGGAAGAGACGCTTGCTGCGCCCGGCGTCGACTACATCTGTTTGGGCGAAGGCGAGCAGGCGCTGATTGACCTGGCCGATGCGATTGAAGCACACGGTCAAGTGTCCGATGGCGAGATTGCGAACATCTGGGTGAAGGGCGGTGCCCGTCCCCAGCTTGCCCCGCCGATCGAGCCGCTGGACGCTCTGCCCCCCATGGCGCGCGACCTGCTGGATGAACGCGACGGCGTGTTCCACATCGTCACCCAACGCGGCTGCCCGTTCCCGTGCACCTACTGTGCAGCGCGTCTCTATGAGGAGATGTATCAGGATCTCGGGCGCTATGGCCGGCGCCGGTCCGTGCCGGCGGTGATCGCGGAGCTGGAGGCGATCCGCGAAGCTGGGCCGCTGAACTACGTCATTTTCCTGGACGACACGTTCACGCTGCACCGGCCCTGGGTGCTGGAGTTCTGCAAGGTCTTCAAAGAGCGCATCGGCGTCGGCTTTTCGCTGCATGCGCGGGCCGAGACGATGTCGCCCGCGATGATCGAAGCACTGGCCGCTGCCGGATGCTGGCACGTGACCTATGGTGTGGAAAGCGGCAGCGAGCGGGTCCGGCGCGAAGTGATGCAGCGGCCGGTGGGCAACGAACGCCTGATCGACGTATTCCACCGCACGCGCGAGGCGGGCATCTTGGTCACCGCCAACTACATGATGGGCGTGCCCGGCGAGACACGGGAGGACCTGGATGCCACGCTGGCGCTGCATCACGCGCTGGCGCCCGACGATTTCGGCTATTTCGTCTTCTACCCCTATCCCGGCACCCGGCTGTTCCATGTCTGCCGCGAGCGCGGCTATCTGCCCGACGACTATCTGGATCGGCCGGCGTCGCACCGCGAGACAATCCTGACTCTGCCGGGGCTGAGCGCCGACGATATCCGCGAATACTATGACCGCTGGACCGAAGTGCGCGTCGCCAGCACCGTCGCAAGGCTGGGCTCGGACTGCCCGGAAGATGTCCGCAAGGCCTCGATCGCATCGGTCGAGGCAAGCGCAGCCCTGGGCTGATTTGGCCGGCATGCCGTTGCGGCCGGCACTCCATGATCAACAATCCCTAAGGGAGGCAGATGATGGAAGAGACGGTTACCGAGGGTGCATCGGCCGCCCTGTTGCTGTGCCGGCTGCTGTTCGGCGCGGCCGAGTGCGAAGGCGGAATGCCGCCGGCCATGGTGCCGACGGACGAATGCGCCGGCCTGATACCGCGATACGAACTGGTGATCGGCAGTGACGAGGTGGTCCTCGACCAAACCGCCGTCGTCGTTCTTGAAGACAGGCTGGCGCGGCCGGGTCTGTGTAGCGTAGCCACCCGACTGAACGCCGATGGCACCCTGATGCTGGAGATCGCGACGGCTGAGGAGCCGGCGGCATTCGTCGGTCCCATGCTGCGGCCGGGCACGCTAACCTTCCACGCGGTCGTGCCGGAGTACCAGCCCGGCGAGACGCTCCCGTCTGGCCTGACGACGTTGCCGGGCACCGATGACCAGGGCGACTATGTCGTGGAGCAAGAGCCGCTGATGTATGGCGATGCGATCGAGTCCGTGGCGGCCGAATTCACGTCATATGGTCAATGGGCCATCAATATCGCCTTCTCCAGGAAAGGGACCGAGCGGTTCGGCCAGATAACGTCCGATCTGCTGGGACAGCCTCTGGCCATTGTGTTTGACGACCAGGTTCTTTCCGCCCCGATGATCCACGAGCCGATCCTTGGCGGTCGGGGAATGATCAGCGGCAACTTCACCGAAACCGAGGCACACGAAATGGCGGCGATCCTGGCCAGCGGTCCGCTGCCCCCGGGGCTGTCGATCCTGTCTATCAAGGCGCTGCCGCTGACGGAGTGACCGGCCCGGCCGGGCGGCGATGCTTGAGGAGACACCAGACGACGGCCGAAGACCGCCGATGACCGGTCAGTGGGCCGGGAAGTGGGATAGTCCGGATGCGACCATCACCAGGCCGACGATCCCGATCAGCGCGCTCGACAGATAGGGCAGCCGTCCCGCCCAGCGGTCGAACAGGCGCGACCGATTGGCAACGAATTTCGTACCCCAGGCGGCAACGACGCCGACGGCCACCAGCGTCACGCCCAGGCCGATACTGAAGCCCGAGACCAGGCCGATGCCGAGAAGCACATTGTCGAGATGCAGGCACAACAGCAGCACGGTAATCGCCGCGGCGCAGGGGATCAGGCCACCGGTCAGGCCGAACAGGATGGTCTGGCCCGTGCTGGTGCGCCCGTCGGCCAGCCGCTGTCGGATCTCTGCCGCATGGGCGCGAGCGTGTGCGTCGGCCCCGGCATACGCCGCCCCGTCCCCATGGGCATGGTCGTCGGCATGGTGGTGGTGATGCCTATGGTCATGATGGTCATGGTGATGCGCATGCAGGGCCGCCGCCCCGCCCTGCGCAACGGCAAGCGCCGGCCGGCCTGCCCGTTCGCCGGCCAGCCGGCCGGCCATCCAGGCGGCGATAACGACGATGATCAGCCCCGATAGAACCATGAAATAGGGTTCGGCCGTCTCCGCGATCAGCTCGTCCCCGAGATACAGGGCCAGCCCCGCCAGCACCCAGACGATGATCGAATGCGACAGCGCCGCACTGACGCCGAGCAGGATCGCCTGGAACACGGTACCGCGGATCGCGACGATATAGGCGGCGATCATGGTCTTGGAATGCCCGGGTTCCAATCCGTGCAGCGCACCCAGCACGAAGGCGATCACGAACAGGATCAACGGGTTGCCGCCGCTCTCGATCAGGCCGGTGAGATCCATGACCGCTGCCCCGCTTCCTCTTCGTCCGTTACCGGCGTCACAGGTACTTCGTCAGGCCCTTGAACTCGCCGATCAGCGCGCGGGCCGTCTTCGGGTCCGTCTCGCCGTTCAGCGATTCCTCCAGGCAGTGGTCCACATGGTCCTGGATCAGGATGCGTTTCGCCTGGCCCACCGCCTTCTCCACCGCGTGCAGCTGCTGGGCGAGCTCCGCACAAGGCCGCCCCTCCTCCATCATGCGGACGATCTTCTGCAGATGCCCGTCGGCCCGCTTCAGGCGGTTGATGACGTCGGGGTGGCTTTCGTGGCGCATGCGTGTTCGATCCTATCCCCCTGGTGAGGATAGGCGCATCCTATCCTGGTGGTGGGGATAAGGCAAGCGACTCGGTGGCGGGCAGCGAACGCGGTCGCCCACCGTCATCCCCGCGCAGGCGGGGATCTCGTCGGAATGGACGATGGTGGTGGGAGATACCCGCCTAAAGCGGGCTGGAGCGACAGTGAATCTGAAAACGCTCTAAGTGGCGGGTGAAATCAAGTGTCCGCCTGCAGGCCGTTTTGGCCCAGGCGCACCACGCGCGTGGCCAGCCGGTCGATCACGCGCCGGTCGTGGGACACCAGCACCATCGCCTGGTCCAGCGACTGCAGCAGCAGGATCATCCGTTCCTCCGCGTCTTCGTCCAGCCCCGTGGTCGGTTCGTCCAGCAGCAGCACGTCCGGCTGCATGGCCAGCACCGTGGCCAACGCCACCAGACGCTTCTCCCCACCCGACAGACGGTAGGTGATGCGCTGCTCGAACCCGGCAAGGCCGACGCGCGCCAGCGTCCGGCCGGTGACCGCGGCCGCATCATCCCGCGAGGCCCCCAGATTGAGCGGCCCGAAAGCGATATCCTCGCCGACCGTTGGGCAGAACAGCTGGTCGTCGCTGTCTTGGAACAACAGACCCACACGGCGGCGCAGGTCCGCGAAGTCGCGCTCTGTCCGGCAGGGCTGGCCGAAGGCGGTCAGACCGCCGGCCGTCACCGGCAGCAGGCCGACCAGAACGTGCAGCAGCGTCGTCTTGCCGATGCCGTTGGGGCCGACCAGGCCGACCCGCTCGCCCGCATGCACAGCCAGGTCCACACCGTCGAGCACCACGCGGCCGTCGTCTCTGGTCACCTGGGCATCGTGGAGATGGATCAGCGGCGCATCGCTCATGCGACCGCCAGCTCCACCCACACACAGGCCCCGATCGCCAAGCCCGTCAGGGCACCGAGCATGGCATCGCCCCGATCGGGCGGTGTCAGCGCATCATGGCGGAACGTGCCGTCGAAGCCGCGGCAGCGCATGGCATTCAGAATGCGTTCGGACCGGTCGAAGCTGCGCACGAGCAGCATGCCGACCAGATAGCCGATGCTGCGCAGGCTGTGCCGGTCCACCCGCGCCCGGAAGCCGCGCACCCGCATGGCCCGGCGCAGCTGCGCATAGTCGCGCTGCAGCACGTCCAGATAGCGAACCGTCAAGAGCAGCAGCGTGACCATCCGGCCGGGCAGGCCCAAGGTCGCCAGCGCACGGCCAAAGGCCGTGGCCTCCAGTCCCCCGATCATGGCGGTCAAGAGCAGCACGACGATGTTGGTCTTCAGAAGGATGGTGACGGCCTGGTGCAGACCTTCTTCGCTGGCTGTCAGCGGCCCCAGCCGGAACAGGATTACGTCCCCGGCCGGCGGCACGGTGAACGGCAGCATGACGATGATCATCGCCATGAAGCCTTCCAGCGCCAAGAGCCGCCGGCCGACGGTCCGCCAGTCCGGTCGTGCCGCCACCAGTGCGGCGATCGCAAGAACCAGCGCCACCAAGAGGGCAGTCAGGCTCTGCAAGGCCACGGCCGCGACGCACGCGGCCAGCGCTACCGCTAAGCGGACGCGCGGATCGCGGTCGGAAAACAGACCGACCGACGCGGTCAGCCGCGACGGCGGCGCAAACTCCCGATGCAGCAGCGACTCGTGATGCGCCATCACTCTGCCGCCTGGCGCCGGCGCAGCGACATCCCATAGGCGGCGAGCCCGAACAGGCCGAGGATGTAGCCGACGCCGCCGATGATGTCCTGCACGCGGATGTCGGTGCCTAAGGCGGCCAGCTCTTCGCGAAGCGGCTGGATCTGCTGGCGTACAGTGCGGGTGACCAGCGCTTCCAGCGCGGCCTCGTCGATGGCCGCCGGCTGTGCGGTCGGGGCACCGTTACCCGCCGGTTGGGGGGCGGCCGGCTCCGGCGTATCCACGGCGCCCTCCGGGGCGGGCAGACTGTCCGACAGCTCGCCCGCGGCGACGGTGAACTCTGCGACATGGCCGTCCGCCGTCTCCACCGCGATCCGGTGGTCCACCCGCGCTGTCGCCTGGATCGTGAAGGCGCCTTCGGCATCGGTGGTGGTTTCGCCCAGCACGGTACCGTCGGGGCCGTATGCCGTCACCGTCGCGCCGTCCGGCGCGCCGCCGCCGCTGAAATAGGCGGACCCGACGATCATCGTGCCGTCGCCGTAGGCGAACACGTTGAGGCGATGGGCTTCCGCATCGCCCGCCTGGACCAGCCAGAGGGCAAATGCGGCGAGGATTACGAATATACGCATCGGATCGATCCGTCGGTCAGGACACCGGTGCCGTGGCACGCACCGGCCGGGAACTCGCCAGCATATCCGGCCGCACCCGCTTGATCAGCAACACCGCGGCCGCCGTGACCGCGCCTTCGATCGCCATCACGGGCAGATGGGCCAGCACTGTCAGCTTGGCGGCGGGAATGAACTCCCGCCCGCTCAGGCCCAGCGAAAGCGCCACCAGCATGGCCGTGAGGCCGACGGCCGCAGCGCCGGCGACGGCCCCGGCTGCGGCAGCCCCGGACGGGCCGAACCGGGCGATCACGGGCCTGGCGGCCAGCCCGCACATCAGCCCCGGCAGGGCGATGTTGAACAGGTTGACGCCCAAGACCGTGACCCCGCCGAAGCCGAACAGCACGGATTGCAGCAGCAGGCCCACGAACATGGCCGGAAACGCGGCCCAGCCCAGCAGCACACCGACCAGGCCGTTGAAGATCAGGTGCACGCTGGACGGCCCCAGCGTGATGTGAATCAGCGAGGCCACGAAGAAGGTGGCGCTCAACACCGCGACCACCGGAATGCGCTCCGGCGTCAGCGCCCGCAGGCCGAGGCCGAGGCCCACCACCGACACGATCGTCGCACCGGCGATGACGGGGGCGGCGATCACGCCGTCGGCGATATGCATGGGATCGTCCCCGGTCTCTCGGCCTGCGTGGCTGCCCGAAGCCTGCTTCGCATCGGTGGTGGATCCCCTATTCGCGCAACACGTCCGTCGTCCCCGCGAAGGCGGGGACCTTTCCGGTCGGTGTGCCCAACATGGCAGGAGATGCCCGCCTTCGCGGGCAGGACGCCCTGTAGAAGGCTCGGCATTCAGAGGATTCGACGCCGATGGCCGGTGCCGCAGGCAATGCCAGCAGGTCGATTGTGATCGTCATCGGACATCCTCCGTGCGGACCCACATCACGGCGTCCTGCGACAGTTCCAGCCCCTCATGCTCGGTCTCCGGCCCCACACCCAAGGCGCAAAAGCCCCACCAGCCGGCCCGCGGCATGACGAAGTCGAAGGTGCCGTCGGCATCGGCCAGGATCACCTGGGTTCCGAACACCTCGGCCGGCAGCGCGACGCCGTCGGTGTTGCGGTATTCGACCTCGATCTCCGCGAAGGGCACGGGCTCGCCGTCGCTCAGCACCACGCCGCGGAAGACGTTTCCGGTCCACAGGCCATAGGGGCGAGTGAGCGGCCGGATCTCCGCCGGTAGGCCGACCAGTTCGCTCCAGCCGTCCTCCGCGCCGAAGGCCTCGACCACCACCTTGGTGAACTGCTGGATATAGATCTGCTCCGACTCCTCCAGATAGGGTGCCGGCTCCAGGAAGAAGATGTGGTCGCCGGGCCCGGTGACGTCGTAGGTCGCCGCATAGGCCCCCAGGCCGTCGACCAATTGCGGCTGCAGAAGATCGGTCAGGTCGGTGACGGTGCCGTCGTGCAGCACGCCGAAGCCGAGCGGCGGGTCCATCGCCATGACCGGTCCGCCATGGGCCGGGTGGGTGAAGGTGATGTCGAATTCGACGGACCGGTTCTGCGGCGTGACCAGGTCGGTGGAGGGCACCAGCTCCTGGAAATGCGCCGCCGCCGGACCGGCATGCAGGCAACCGAGCAGAACCGCCACGGCACCGGCAGTGCGGGAGGAGGGCAGAGCAAAATGCAACATCGTGAGATCCCCTGAGACGTTAGCGGGAACGTGCAGACGGGGGGGATCGTGTGGACGCGCGTTGGGCGCAACAGGCCGCGACCCGCCGGTCGGTGGACGGTCGAAGAGAAAGAGTGGGCCCAACGATGACACCCAAAGCCAGATCACCCCGTCCGGACGCAGGTCGAGGATAAGTCCGGCAGGTCTCCTGGCTCGCGGATCACCGGCCCGATCGCACCTTCCCAGCCTTGGCGGCCAGTGGTGTTTTGCGATGGGCCTCACCGCTCACAGTTGCGGGGGCAGCCACGGATTTGGTCCCTGTTGGGTACACCGCACGGTGTTCCCTCTTCACCCGGAATGGTTGGAATTGTTCCGAGAACCGGCACTTAATTACTGATGTCGGCGGGGGCGTGTCAATCTCGGGGACTGGGCGACCCGAAGTGCGGGCGAAAAGCCATCGGACGCTCATCCATCGGCATTGCCGTGGCTGGGGCAGACCGACCAGGGCAGCACATAGCGGCGGCCCTCATGCTGGCCCTCGATGGCCGGAACGCCATTGGCCCGACGCACGATATCGCTGGAGAGCGCGATTTCCGTAGAGCAGATGGCGGACGAGGACGGGCTTCCAACGACCGCCGATCAGACTCAGGGTCGCATGCATTTAGCCACTGGACGGAGCTTGAATGAAGGTGATAATCGTTCGCAACCAGTGAGGGTCATACGCGCTACCACGAGTTGACGGATCCAGACCCACGCTTGTCTCACTTCTGAGCTGCGGGCTGGGCAGGTTGGCTAGGGGGTGCAAGAGACCGAACCGCTGGCCCGGT
>JANQIX010000007.1 GCA_028281925.1 Alphaproteobacteria bacterium | reverse complement strand
TCTCTCGATTCTCCCAAACGAATCAGTCGCTTGACAGAATCACAACCGAACCTGCCAGGGCAAGCCCCCGTCAGAGTCATCAGTTCTGGCCGTTGGTATCACCTGGACGGGTGGGCCGGCCTCCTGCAGGCCGATGCCTATGCCGGCTACAACCGGCTGTATGATCCCGGTCGCGCGCCGGGGCCCGTTCTCTCCGCACTCTGTTGGGCCCACAGCCGCAGGAAATTCTTCGAGCTGGCCGACATCGAGGCCACCCGGCGCCGGGGCAGCCGGGCGCCGCCGATCTCGCCCCTGGCCCTGGAGGCGGTGCGGCGCATCGACGCCCTGTTCGACATCGAGCGCGAGATCAACGGCCAGAGCGCGGCGCGGCGGCTGGAGGTCCGCCAGGCGCAGTCCCGTCCGCTGGTCGAGGACCTGGAAGCCTGGATGCGTGCGCAGCGCGCCGGTTTGTCCGGTCGCGCCCCTCTGGGCAAGGCGATGGACTACATGCTGACCCGCTGGGAGGCCTTCACGCGCTTCCTCGACGATGGCCGCATCTGCCTGACCACGGATGGAGTTGAGAAGCCCCTTTCGTTCTCAACAGGTTTTTTTCTTCGCTTGGGGAGGGACTTGGCACCATGTCGCAACCATCTTGGCGTAGGCGTCCTCGGCACGCTTGACGTATTCCATCTCCCGGTGCCGGATCTCCTTGATCCAGTAGTCGCGGCCGGGACCCGCCTTCCCGTATTCGCGGGGTGCGCCGGCCTTCAAAGCGACCTTGCGGAGCTTCATGGCCTGGAATGCCGGACGCGCAAAGGCGTACTCCTGCCCCTTGGCGAGGACGTGCCAGATCAGCACTGTCAGTTTCCGGGCAGTGGCAACGATGGCGGCAGCAGCTCCGCGCTTTGCTCGGATGCGAACGAAGAAGGCACGCAGTGGCCCTGGCGTGGACTGCGCCGACCACGCCGCCTCGACCAGCATCTTGCGCACGGACGCGTTTCCCTGTTTCGAGATCCGCCCGTGACGGGCCGGGCCTTCGCCGGACTGCCGCACCTTCGGTGTGAGGCCCAGATAGCTCGCGAGCTTCTGCGGGGTCGGGAATCGCGAGATGTCGCCGATCGCGCTGAGCACCATGGTCGCCACGATCGGTCCGACACCGGGGATTGTCATGAGCCGCACGGCACGCTCATCGGCCAGAGCCAAGCTCGCCAGTTCCCGGTCAAGGGCGGCCAGTTGCTCTGTTGTATGCTGGAGTTCATCGACGAGGCGGTTGAGGATCAGCCTCTCGTGCTCCGGGAGCGTCGCCTTGGCCAGCCAGCGCCGACCGGCGGGTCCGAAGAGCGCACCCTTGTATCTCGGGACCAAGTTGGCATGAAGGATCGCGTGGATGCGCGATTTCAGTCGAACCGTCTCATCGAGCAACCCCATTCGCTCGCTCGCCTGACGACGTCGCCGAACAGTCTCCTCGTCCGCAGCCCAGACCTCGGGCAGAAACCCGGACGCCTGAAGGCGTGCCAAAGTGATGGCGTCGATCTTGTCGGTCTTGACGCGCGCGTACGCGATCGCTCGCACCATACGAGGGTTGGCGATTACGACCCGTCCGACGAACGGTCGGAGCAAGCGCTCGATGGCTGCCGTGTTCCCGGTCGCCTCCAGCACCACTTCGTCGTCCAGCCGCAAAGTGCGCCCGAAAGCGAGAACTTTTTCTTGCACGAGGTCGATACGTTGTTCGCTCACCACTTTGCCGTCGTCCAGAATCGCAACCTGGGCAAACGCGCGGTGGACGTCCATTCCGATGACACGCATGCTCCTTCTCCTCCAAGTCTCGGGAGCGGGCGGGTCAACACGACATCTACGGATCCGCGCTCGCAGCGCAACCGGGCAGGTCGTAGGGGCGGCCACGTAACAACTCGAGCTCTCAGCTCATGGTCAGGACGGCCTACCGCCGTTTCGTGCTCCCGACGCCCTGGCCCAGTAACCGAATCCTACCCTCTGACCTGGGGAGGTCCAGCGTGAACCCGAGCGTCGGACATCATCATGCCCTTTAACAACGCCGCCGAGCGAGCGCTGAGGGGCCTGGCCCTGGGCAGAAAATCATGGCTGTTCGCCGGCTCCGACCGGGGCGCCGCGCGGGCGGCGGTGATGTACACCCTCATCGTCACCGCCAAGCTCAACGACATCGACCCGCAAGCCTGGCTGGCCGACGTGCTGGCGCGTATCGCCGACATGCCCCAGTCCCGCCTCCACGAGCTCCTGCCCTGGACCTGGAAAGCCACCCGCGCCGAAAATCAAGCCGCCTGATCCGCGGTCCTCACCGGAGGCTTACG
>JANQIX010000094.1 GCA_028281925.1 Alphaproteobacteria bacterium | reverse complement strand
ATGCCCACGCCCGGATCGATCCTGGTCTGGCGCCGCGCCGGCAACCTGCCGCTGGGGCATGTCGGCGTCGTGGCCCGAATCGTCGACTCGCGAACCATTCTCGTCGATCACAGCTGGGACAGCGACGCGTTGCGGCGCAACCAGCAGATCGTCGATACCTCGGCCAACAACGACTGGTCGAGCGTCACCGTCTGGTACCATCCCCTCAGCGTCATGGGCGGCGAATACGCGACCTACGGGTTCGTCTATCCCCCCGGGACTGAGCCGTCGGCCGAAGAGCAGGCGGAGTTCACGGCCATCGCCGAAGCGGATCGCGAGGCGCTGCTGCAGGCGCGCGCACATGTGGTCCACACAATGGAGCTGGATCGCCCGGCAGTGGAGGCCGACGCGACCGGTCGACCGATGACACTCGCCCGCCATAGCCCCCATGACGCTGTGGCGGCCCTCAGGTCGCGCACCGTCGCCGCCCGGCGGGCGGAATCGGGTCTGGATGCTGAGGCCCTCGACCGCTATGCGGCGGCCTACCAACTCCCTGACGCCTCGGCGGACTGGGTCGACCCGGACGTGCTGGCGGCCCGAGCCGCCGTGCTTGCAACACGTTCTGCGCCTGGCACCCTGTCACCGGCCGCAGGAGGCGTCGACGCCGGGGCGGAATAGGCGGGTGGCCCGTTCCTGTTGTGGTCCCGCGCGCCGGCTCGCGCCGAGTCCGCCAGAACATAGCACAGACAAGTTACCGTGCCGAGATCAAACCGACCTCTATCTGTTTGAGTAAAATCAAGAATTCCCTACAGCGTTTGCCCGAAGCACGTAGCATACGGGTTAGGGATTTATTAACGAATCCCTTCGAAGCCTTTTGAGTGAGTGTGATACTGTCCCGCAATTCTTGTGGATAACAATTCCAACTGCAGTCAACTCGATCTAGCCGCGATTGAACAACTCAAAATCGATGGTAAGATCGATCGCGTTTGTTGCCGTTCTCCCGCCCACCTCCTCTTCAGGCTCGCCACACCTCCGATGATGCTTCCACTGCAAGCTGGGCCGCAGGACCGTTTGCTCGCGGCGAAAGTGCACTCTGTTACGGACTTCCCATCGCTTTTTCAGCATGGCGCCTTTTCCGGCATCGCACGGTACTTCAACGATCGCACCGGCGACCGCAGACTGCCGAACCGGTCCGACATCGATCCGCTGCTGCTGCCGCGCCATCTGCTGCCCTGGTTGCATTTGGTGGACGTCGAAGGAAACGGGGACAGTTACAGATTCCGCCTGTTCGGCACAGGGATGGCGAGGCTCTTCGGCAGGGACTGCACGGGGCGGGAACTCGACACGCTAAGATCGGATTTCGCCTGCGCGTGCGACGCGCTGGAACAGGCGTTCGACCGCTGCGTCGATCAGGGTTTGACGACGGCCCATCGCTCGTACCTGCCGACCCGGGGCGACCGCCCGGTGGAGCTTGAAGGCTTGGCGGTACCGCTGTCCGATGATGGTCTCACGGTCAGCAAGATCTTCGGGATCATTGCCTGCACCGGCAAACCGCCGACGAAATCGGCCGCCGACTTGGTCTATCGCTGACAGCTGACCACCGCGCGACGGCAGGCCCGGCGGCCGCGGCCACGAAACGCTGGCAGGCACGGATGTTCCCATTATATTCACGGCCATGCCGGAGCTGGACCGTGCCCTGTTACCCCCGCTGTTCGAAGGCTGGTTCGCCAGCCGGGGCTGGCGCCCGCACGCCCATCAGCATGCCATGATCGCCGCCGCTGCGGCCGGCGACCACACATTGCTGATCGCGCCGACCGGCGGCGGCAAGACACTGGCCGGCTTTCTGCCGAGCCTGATCGAACTGGCTGAGCGGCCGCGCGACGGCCTGCACACGCTCTACATCTCGCCGCTGAAAGCGCTGTCGGTCGACGTCCACCGCAATCTCGAGACACCGATCGCAGAGCTGCGCCTGCCGATCCGTGCCGAGACACGCACGGGCGACACGCCCCAGCCGAAGCGCGAACGCCAGCGCAAGCGCCCCCCACACCTGCTGATGACGACACCGGAAAGCCTGGCGCTGCTGCTGTCCTATCCGGACGCTCCGGCCATGTTCCGGGGCCTGCGTTGCCTGATCGTGGACGAGTTGCACGCCCTGGCCGGCACCAAGCGCGGCGACCTGCTGTCGCTGGGCGTGGCACGGCTGGCATCCCTCGCGCCCCATGCCCGCCGGGTCGGCCTGTCCGCGACCGTTGCCCATCCGCAGGCCCTGACCGCCTGGCTGTCGCCCAGTGCCGCCGTCGATGCAGGCGATGTGCGCCGGATCCAGGGGCCCGCAGGCGCACGCGCCGAAGTGGACATCCTGGTGCCTGACACGCGCCTGCCCTGGTCAGGCCATATGGGCCTGCATGCCATTGAGGCCGTCTATCAGCGGATCCGCTCAGCCGGCACGACGCTGGTCTTCGTCAATACCCGGGCTCAGGCGGAGCTGATCTTCCAGGCGCTGTGGCGGCTCAACGAGGACAGTCTGCCGATCGCCCTGCACCATGGCAGCCTGGCGCGCGAACAGCGGCGCAAGGTCGAAGCGGCTATGGCGGCTGGCCGCCTGCGGGCCGTGGTTGCCACGTCTTCACTGGATCTCGGGATCGACTGGGCCTCGGTCGACCTGGTCATCCAGATCGGCGCCCCGAAAGGCGTGACGCGAATGCTGCAGCGCATCGGCCGTGCCAACCACCGGCTGGAGTCGCCATCGCGCGCGCTGCTGGTCCCGGCCAACCGGTTCGAGGTGCTGGAATGCCGCGCCGCGGTCGATGCGCTGGCTGAGATGACGCTGGACGGCGACCTGCCGCCGCCGGGCGGGCTCGACGTGCTGGCGCAGCACTTGCTCTGCATCGCCTGCGCCGGGCCGTTCGACGCTGAGTCCCTCTATGGCGAGGTTCGCCGGGCCGCGCCCTATGCGGATCTCGCGCGCAACGACTTCGACGACGTGTTCGCCTTCGTCTCCAGTGGCGGCTATGCGCTGGGCAGCTATGAGCGCTTCCGCCGGCTGCATCAGCGCGACGACGGGCTGTGGGAGCTGTCATCTCCGGACGTGGCGCGGCAATACCGGTTCAATGTCGGCACGATCGTCGAGGCGACGACACTGAAGGTGAAGCTGCGCAACGGGCGCACGCTCGGCGAGATCGAGGAGTACTTCGCCCAGAGCTTGGTGCCGGGCAACACCTTCCTTTTCGCCGGTGAGTTGCTGCGGTTCGAGGCCATCCGCGAGAACACCGTCGTGGCGTCGCGCGGCGGCACGGGCGAGCCCGCAGTGCCGGCCTATGCCGGCGGACGCATGCCGCTCAGCACCCATCTCGCCGACCGGGTGCGCGAAATGCTGGCGACGCCGGAGCGCTGGACGCCCCTGCCGGAACCAGTGGCGGAATGGCTGAGGCTGCAGCGCTGGCGCTCGGTGATGCCGCGGCGCGACGGGATGTTGGTGGAGACGTTCCCGCGTGGGGGCAAGTGGTTCCTGGTCGCCTATTGCTTCGAGGGCCGCAACGCCCACCAGACCCTGGGCATGCTGTTGACCCGGCGGATGGAGCGCGCCGGGTTCCGCCCGCTGGGCTTCGTTGCCACGGACTATGTGCTGGCCACCTGGGGCCTGCGCGAGCCCGATGACATGGCGATCCTCTTCGACCAGGACATGCTGGGCGACGACCTTGAGGCGTGGATGGACGAATCGAGCCTGTTGAAACGCACCTTCCGCAACGTCGCCGTCATCTCAGGCCTGATCGAACGGCGCGTGCCGGGCCGTGAGAAGACCGGCAAGCAGGTGACGTTCAATGCGGAGCTGATCTACGACGTGCTGCGTCGGCACGAACCGGACCACGTGTTGCTGCGCGCCACCAGGCGTGACGCGGCGCGCGGCTTCACCGATGTCGGCCGCATCGCCGCCATGCTGGACCGCGTGCAGGGCCGGATCACGCACCGCCGGCTGGACCGCATCTCGCCGCTCGCCGTGCCCATCTTGCTGGAAGTCGGGCGTGAGCAGGTCTATGGCACTGCCCTGGACGACCTGCTGGATGAGGCCGCAGAGGACCTGATCGCTGAAGCCATGCCGGAACTCGTGACGCCGGCCACGCAGCAAACCAGCCTGCCGCTCTGAGATGGCCGAGCGTCCCCACGCCATGGCGACGCCCATCCGCGTCAACGGCCAGTCCATGGTGGCAGAGCCGGAAGGCACCCTTTACTGGCCCGAAGAGCGCACCCTGGTCGTTGCCGATCTGCATCTTGAGAAGGGCTCCGCCTATGCCGCGCGGGGCCAGATGCTGCCCCCCTATGACACGGCCCAGACCCTGGTCCGTCTTGAGGCCGTACTGCGGAGGGTGAAACCCGAGCGCGTGATCTGCCTCGGCGACAGCTTCCACGACGGGCGGGCCGGCGACCGCTTGTCGCGTGAGGATGGCAAGCGCCTGCGCACCGCAATCGACGGCCGGGACTGGCTTTGGGTCGTCGGCAATCACGACCCGGCACCGTGCGTGACCTGGGGTGGCCGCGCCGTCGATGACGTGGTGATCCGCACACTGGTGTTCCGCCACCAGGCCGCTGCCGGTGCGGCGGCGGAGGTATCGGGCCACTACCACCCCA
This sequence comes from Alphaproteobacteria bacterium, assembly GCA_028281925.1. Lineage (GTDB taxonomy): Bacteria > Pseudomonadota > Alphaproteobacteria > DSM-16000 > Inquilinaceae > JACKIG01. Next base: position 51,507 of record JANQIX010000094.1, on the reverse strand, counting down.
AGGCCGTGGTGCACGTACGCGGGCGCCGAATCTCCCGGCGCTGCTTCATCGGCGACGGCCGCCGGCTGATCCTACCCGCCTTCGGCGCCTACACCGGCGGCCTCAACGTGCTGGACCGGGCGATCGCCCGCCTGTTCAGCGGTCAGGTTGTGGCGCATGTGCTGAGTGGCAACCGTGTGCGCGCCCTGCCACTCACACGGCTGGCGCCGGAATGGGAGACCGAGCAGAAGTCGTAGGTCGGATCAAGCGAAGCGCGACCCAATGCGGCGACGCCACCGACGGGGCGTCAGGTCTCGGCTTCGCCTCTACCTGACCTACGACGGCACCCGCCTACAGGCCCTGCGCGATGTCGCGACGGCAGAACCCCTGTGGCCAGTCGACCTGGTCGACGGTGGCGTAGGCCTGCGTGCGAGCGTCGGCAATGGTGGCGCCGGTTGCGGTGACGCCGAGGACGCGGCCACCGTCGGCGACGATTCGGCCATCGTCACGCCGTTTCGTGCCCGCGTGGAAGATGACCGCCCCGTCGGGATCGGCCGCAGCTTCCACGCCGCCGATCACCGTCCCCTTCTCGTACGATCCCGGATAGCCGCGGCTGGCCATCACCACGCAGACGGACGCCGCGTCGTACCACTGCAGGTCGAACGTCTTTAGTACGCCGTCCGCTGCGGCCATCAGTGCCGGCAAGAGGTCCGACTTCAGCCGCACGACCAGGGCCTGGCATTCCGGATCGCCGAAGCGCACGTTGAATTCCAACGCCTTGGGACCGTCTTCGGTCAGGATCAGCCCGGCGAACAGCACGCCTTGATAGGGCCGTCCCTCGGCCGCCAGTCCGGCGACGATGGGCGTGACGATCTCCGCCATGATGCGCTCTTGCAGCGCATCATCCATGGCCGGAGCGGGCGAGACGGCGCCCATGCCGCCGGTGTTCGGGCCCGCGTTACCGTCGCCGACGCGCTTATAGTCCTGGGCGCTCGCCAGCGGCAGAGCATGGGCGCCGTCGACCAACGCAAAGAAACTGATCTCCGGCCCGACCAGGCACTCTTCAACGATCACCTCATCACCGGCAGTGCCGTGGATGCGATCCATCATGAACGCGTCGACCGCCGCTTCCGCGTCGTCCACTGTGGCGGCGACGACCACGCCTTTGCCAGCAGCCAGGCCATCGGCCTTGACCACGATCGGGGCCTGGCTTTGGCGGATATATGCCTTGGCGGCCGCAGCGTCCGTAAAGCGCCGGTAAGCCGCGGTCGGCACGCCGTGGCGGGCGCAGAGGTCCTTCATGAAGCCCTTTGAGCCCTCCAGTTCAGCAGCCGCAGCGGAGGGCCCGAAAGCCTTGATACCGGCCGCCTGCAGCCGATCGACCAACCCCGCCACCAGCGGCGCTTCCGGTCCCACCACGACGAGGTCGATTGCATGGTCGCGTGCAAATCCCACCAGGCCGTCGACATCGGTGGCGGCGATGGGCACGCATTCAGCCTCGGCCGCAATGCCGGCATTGCCCGGGGCGCAATAAAGCGACTCGCACAGCGGCGACGCGCCGATCGCCCAGCACAGCGCGTGTTCGCGCCCCCCGCTTCCGACCACCAAGATCTTCACCGTCGCCTCCCTTGCCGCACCTGCGCGGGCTTGTATCATGGCGACCACCACCATGACACAGACACCGAACGCCCTTCCCACGGCCGGCAGCAATCTGCCGGAATTCTCCGTCAGCGAGCTCTCGCAGGCGCTGAAGCGCACGGTTGAGTCGGAATTCGGCCATGTCCGCGTGCGCGGCGAGATCAGCCAGCCCAAGTACCATTCCTCCGGCCATCTCTATCTGACGCTGAAAGACGACCAGGCCGTTCTGGCCGCCGTGTGCTGGCGCGGCACCGTGGGCAAGCTGAAGACCCGTGCGGAAGAAGGGCTGGAGGTGGTGTGCTCCGGCCGGCTGACCACCTATCCCGGCCAGTCGAAGTACCAGATCGTCATCGAGAGCATGGAGGCCGCGGGCCTTGGCGCGCTGTTGATGATGCTGGAGGAGCGCAAGCGCCGCCTGGCGGCCGAAGGCCTGTTCGACCCGGAGCGCAAGCGCCCGTTACCAAGACTGCCGCGGCTGATCGGCGTGATCACCTCGCCCTCGGGCTCGGTGATTCGCGACATCCTGCACCGCCTGGCCGACCGCTTCCCGCGGCCCATGCTGCTCTGGCCCGTGGCCGTGCAGGGTGAGACGGCGGCCGAACAGGTGGCCACCGCCATCACCGGATTTGACAGCCTTCCGGACGGCTCCAGCCATCGACCCGATCTGCTGATCGTCGCGCGCGGCGGCGGCAGCCTGGAAGACCTGATGCCGTTCAACGAAGAGGCGGTGGTCCGCGCGGCGGCCGCCAGCCGCATCCCGTTGATCAGCGCCATCGGGCATGAGACGGATACGACGCTTTTGGACCTCGCGGCCGACCACCGGGCACCGACCCCGACCGCCGCCGCCGAGGTGGCTGTCCCGGTGCGGGCCGAGTTGCAGGCCCAGCTGCTCGACACCCAACGCCGGCTGATGGCGGGCGCACATCGCCTGTTCGCCGACCGGCGCCTGCGGCTGGAGGGCCTGGCCCGCGGCCTCGGCGATCCGGCACGCCTGCTGGAGACCGCCTTCCAGCGTTGCGACGACCGCGGCGAACGCCTCGACCGGTCCATCACCGTGGCACTGGACCGCCGGCGCGCTGCCCTGGCCCAGCTCGGCGCCGGCCTGATGCATCCGCGCGAGCGGCTGGCTGCCACATCCCGCCAGCTTGCCACAGCCTCAGAACGCTTCGCGGCCGTCGGACCGGCGCTGTTGGCTTGGCGGCGCCAGGGCTTCACGCCGCTCGGCGGCGACCGCCTTTCGCGTGCAGCGGCGACGCTGTTGGGCCGGGCCGGCGACCGGTTGGGCGCCCTCGGCGGCCTGCTGGACAGCTATTCCTACAAGGATGTGTTGCGCCGCGGCTTCGCCCTGGTGCGCGACCGCGCGGACGAGCCGGTGATGGACGGCGCGGGACTTTCGCCCGGGGATTGCATCAGCCTGGAGTTCCGCGACGAGAGGCGCGTGCCCGCCACCGTCGACGGCGCCCAGCCGCGTCCCCGCCCCACCCAGCAGCGCGGCAAGAATGCGCCCGGGCAAGGCAGCCTGTTCTAGGCGATCGCTTGCGTTGTCGATCGAACGGCGCGACCGTGGTCCGGACGTGGGTGCCGGACATGCTGCGATCCGTCTTCGCTATCCTGTTCTCGGCCGGGCTGGTCGTGTTGTTCGCCTGGACGGCTCCCTTTTTGGCGGCGCAGCCGACATCTGCGCCCTGGCCACCACCGCCGGCCCCTGCCGACAACCCGACCACACCCGAGCGGGTCGAGCTGGGCCGGTATCTGTTCTACGACGTCCGCCTCTCAGGCCCGGGCTACATGTCGTGCGGGACGTGCCACCGGCCGGAACTTGGCTTCAGCGATGGCCGGAGGGTCGCCATCGGCATCACCGGCGAACGCCACCCGCGCAACACGCCGGGCCTCGCCAATGTCGGCTATTTCCAGGTGCTGACCTGGGCCAACCCGGCGGAGACCCGGCTGGAGGAGCAGTCGATCCGCCCCCTGTTCGGTCGCGATCCGATTGAGATGATGGCCGAAGGCCGCCAGGCCGACATCCTGGCCCGGTTCGAGGCCGATCTTGCCTACCGCGCACGCTTCCAGGCGGCGTTTCCGGAGACCGGCGGCACCATCGACTTTCCCGCCATCCGCATGGCGATCGCCGCCTTCCAGCGCACGTTGATCTCAGACGATGCGCCGTACGACCGCCACATCCGCGATCCGGCCTCCGGTGCCCTGAGCCCAGCAGCCCGGCGCGGGATGGACCTGTTCTTCGACCACCGGCTGGCCTGTGCCACCTGCCATGTCCCGCCCCATTTCACCGACGCGGCGATCGAGCCCCGGTTCCACAACACCGGGCTCTACGACCTCGACGGTGCCGGCGCCTATCCCGGAGGCGACCAGGGCCTGATCGCGCACACGCAAGACCCTGGCGACATGGGCCGCTTCCGCACGCCGTCGCTGCGCAATATCGCCGTCACCGCGCCTTACATGCACGACGGCTCGATCGCGACGCTGGACGAGGTCATTGCCCACTACGCGGTCGGGGGCCAGGCGGCGCTCACCGGCCAGCCATCACCGCTGGCGTCACCCCATGTGCGAGGCTTCGAGATCAGCCCCTCGGAGCGCGCCGACCTGCTGGCGTTCCTGGAGGCATTGACCGACGCCACATTCCTTGCCGACGAGCACCTGCAGTCGCCCTATCGCTGGCGCGCCGAGCCACCGTGACACCGCGGATCAGCGGCGACCGAAGGCGGTCACGATGGCCTGCATCCCGACATTGTTCAGCGTGTCATAGCGCATGACAATGCGCGCGATGTTCCGCCGCTGCCCGGCTAGGTCGATCCATCGCGTGCACTCACCCGCATTGATCCGTCGTTGGACGCTCGCATCCTGGCTGGCGCCGTTGGCAAAGACTATGTCGAGATCACGGAAGCGGACGGCCCGCTGGGCGACACAGAGCCGGATGGAGGAGAAGCTCTGCCCGCCCGGCACCGCAATCACATCGGTCTCGCTCAGATCGGCGACGGTGCGGGCACCGAGCAGGGCTCCCTGCTGCGCCCACGCGGAACCTCCCAGACCGACCATGATCGAAAGCGCGACACCGAAACCGACCATCGTCGTTGCTTTGCGCATGGGGCGCATCCGTCACCTCCATCTTCGAATGGTTCTCTCTCCGTAAATCATCCTAACGATCAGCGGCGTCGTTCCCGTCGCAGCAAAAATCGGCGATGCTGCAGTGCGGAAAACGAGTCGCCAACCGATCAGGCCAGCGATACCCAACTTCCCGGCGCCCACGGCACGGCAGCGCGCCTGGAGTCCGCAACTAGATCGGCTGGCCTATCACCGGCGACAGCGCAGGAGGCTCCATGTCATGGATGTGATGACGGCATTCTTCGCCGAGCTTGAGATGCTCGGCCCGCACGATAAGGCGACGAGCCTGAAAGTACTCAAGGCTATCGGCCCGCTGCCGGCTGCACCGCGAGTGCTCGATCTCGGCTGCGGCACAGGCCAGCAGAGCCTGATGCTGGCACGGGCGCTTGGCGCCCGCGTCACGTCCGTCGACCTGTCCAATGTGTTTCTAGAGCGCGTGCGGGCTCGGTTTGCCGAGGCCGGCCTGCAGGACCTTGTCGAAACGCGTGCCGCCGACATGCGGAACCCCGGCGAGCCGGCGGACAGCGTCGACCTGATCTGGTCGGAAGGGGCCGCCTACAATATCGGTTTCCGGCAGGCCCTGGATGCCTGGCGCCCGATCCTACGGCCGGGCGGCATCGCAGTGATCGCCGACGCCGGCTGGCTGACGGAAGACGCCCCTGAGCCCGTGCGCACCTTCTGGGATGCCGAGTACCCCGACATGCCGGACGCGACCGACTTTCCCGAAATGGCGGCAGCCGCCGGCTACGAGGTGGCGGCAACGGAACCCGTGCCAGCCTCTGCTTGGGTTGCCTATTACGACGGCGTATTGAAACGGGCGGCAGAGCTTCGTGCCTGCACCCCGAACCACGAGATGGAAACCCTGATCGGCGAGCTGGAACAGGAAGCGGAGATCTTCCACCAATCGGCCGGCAGCTATACCTACCTGTTCACGGCCGTTCGGCGCCCGGCCGACTGAGGCTGATCTTCGGGTTTGGGCAGCGATTTCTTGCGGCGCCGGGGGCTGTCGGGCCAGCGGGCGTGCACCCACAGCCACTGTTCGGGATGCTCGGTGATCCAACGTTCCAGGATGGTGTGCACCTTGACCATGGTGTCATAGGCGTCCTTTGCGTCGTCGCCGGTGCGCACGACCTCAAGCGCCGGCTCCACGCACATGCGAAAATGGGCGCCTTTGACGCGGACCACGCGTGACGGGAACAGCACGGCCTTGTGCTTCAGCGCGAACTGAGCGATGGCCGGGCTGGTCATGGCCGGGCGGCCGAACAGCGGCACCGCGATGCCGTCGTTCATCTTCTGATCGATCAGAATCGCCATGGTGCCCTTGCCGCGCATCGTCCGCATCGCCGCGCGGACGCCCTCCGGGCCCTTGGGCACCTCCGCCACCGTATAGCGGCCGCGGATCCTCCGGATCAGCCGGTCGACGAACCGATTGTTAGGGGCGCGGAAGACCAGCGAGACCGGAAACCCCCGTACATGCGCTGTGGCCGCCGCGATCTCCCAATTGCCGAGATGAGCGCTGAAGAAGATGACGGGACGGTCGGCATAGGGCTCGGGCGTGAGGTATTCCGGCTCGTCCATCTCGATGCGGGCAAGGTTGCGCCAAAGTCTCTCGTTATGCGGGTACTCGCCCATGACCCGGCCGAGATTTTCCCACATGCCGAGCAGAATCCGGCGTCGCTCGGCCAGCGTCTTGTCGGGGAAACAGGCGGCCAGGTTGGCATCGGCGCGGGCATGGGCGGACAGCCTCGGCCCGATCAGGCGCATGAGCCATCCCCAGAACGCCGACGACCAGTCCAGCGGCAGGCAACGGAAGACGCCATAGACCGCGTAGATCAGCCCACCCTGGATGCTGTCGCTGACCCAATACCGCCACCAGGAACGCGCGCGCGGCCGGCTAGACGCCATCGCGAGCCTCCTCAGCCATCCGGACGACCGGCTCCAGCACGCGGTCCAGCATTGCTTCACTCTCCCAGGCGACACGAACCGGCAACACCTGGATCCGGGACCTGAGCGCGGCCGGCACGCGGACATAATCCTTGGCCGTCGTCACCAGCCCGGCCTGTCCGGCCTCTGCCAGATCGATCATCCGCGCAACTTCCTGTGCCTGGTAGGCATGATGGTCGGCATAAGCGATCCGGGCGATCAGGCTACAGCCAAGCTGGTCGAGCAGCGCGAAGAACTTCTCGGGGCGGCCGATGCCGGCGAAGGCCGCCATGCGGGCACCGCGCCACCGGCTGGCATCGCCGTCCGGCACCAGAGATGCCGACAGCACGGGAAGCGGCCCGGCCGCCAGCATGCCGCCGATGCCAGTTGCGTCCTCTCCCATCATCACGATGGCCTGCACGCGCGTCAGCGCTCTGCGGATCGGCTCCCGCAACGGCCCCGCCGGCAGGATGCGGCCGTTGCCGAACGCCGTCTCGCCATCCACCACCAGGAGGGCGAGGTCCTTGGCCAGCGTCGGGTTCTGCAGCCCGTCATCCATGACGATGGCACCGGCGCCGGCTGCCGCCGCAGCCCGCGCCCCGGCCTCACGATCGCGCGCGACCCAGGTAGGGGCGTGCGTGGCCAGCAAAAGCGGCTCATCCCCCACGTCGCGCGCCGTGTGGCGGTCGGGATCGACGGCAACCGGCCCAGCCTCTCGACCCCGATAACCGCGCGTCAGGAAGTGGACACTGACACCGAGGTCTGAAAGGCGGCGACCGATGGAGATGGCAACCGGCGTCTTGCCGGCGCCCCCCGCCACCAGATTGCCGACGCACACCACCGGCACGCTGGCGTGGTGCGGCTTGGCCAGCCGCTGGCGCACGGCACCGCCCAGTTCGTAGAGGGCGGCAGCCGGATCCAGCAGCATCGCCGCCGCACCCGCGGGACGGTACCAGAACCCTGGAGCCTTCATGCCGCGCGGCCGCCGGCCCCTCCTGCCAATGTCCGGGTCAACAGCGGCTCAAGGGCGGTCATGACCTGATCGATCACCCCGCGATTGCTCTCGGCAACGGCCCTCGCCCGGCGGGCCTGGCCCGCCACCATCTCAGGATCCGACAATAGCCGGGCAAGGAGCGCCGTCAGCTGCGCCCCATCGCTGACCACGCTTGCCGCCTCCGCCCCTTCGAGCTGGCGCGTGATTTCGGGGAAGTTGGTCATGTGCGGGCCATAGAGGATCGCGCAGCCCAGCTGCGCTGCCTCGTTCGGGTTGTGGCCGCCGTGTTCGACCAGCGATCCACCGACAAAGACGATCGGGGCGAGACGCAGCAGCAGCCCCATCTCACCCATGGTGTCGGCGACATAAAGGGCTGTGTCGGCGGTCGGCACGTCGCCAGCAGCCCGGCGCGGTGCCGGACCGTATTCCGGCAGCAGCCGTTCGGCCAGCGCCGGACCGCGAGCCGGGTGGCGTGGCGCGACGATCGTCAGCAGACCGCCGATCTGCCGGGCGAGCTGGCGATGAACGTCAGCACAGACCTCCTCCTCACCGGGGTGCGTGCTGGCGGCAAGCCAGACCGGCCGGTTGCCGATGGCCTGGCGCATCGCCTCCAGCATCGCCCCGTCGGCGGCAAGCGGCTCGCTGGCGAGCTTCAGATTGCCCGTCGGCCCGAGCCGGTCGATCCCAAGGGCCCGCAGACGATCCGCCCCTTGCTCGTTCCAGGGCAGTACCAGCTCGAACGCGGACAAGAGATCGCGCACCAAACCCGGCGCCCGCTTCCAGTTGCGGAACGACCGTTCCGACATCCGCGCATTCACCAGCACCGCCGGCACGCCGCGCCGCTTCAGCTCAGCCAGATGGTTGGGCCAGATCTCGGACTCGACCCAGATCACCAGGTCCGGCGCCCAGTGGTCCAGGAAGCTGCGCACATAGGACAAGCGGTCCAACGGGACGTATTGATGGATTGCGCCCGGCGGCAGCCGCTCCCCCATCAGCCGGGCGGAGGTCACGGTGCCGGTCGTCATCAGCACGGTGCAGGCAGGAAAGCGGGCGAGCAGACGGCGGACCACGGTCTGCACAGACAGGGCTTCGCCGACGCTGGCGGCATGCACCCAGCACAAGGGGCCGGCCGGACGGGCGACCGTGGGGCAGCCCAGCCGCTCAGCGCGGCGGGCCGGATCTTCCTTTCCCGCCGCCGTACGGCGGTCGAGGATCAACGGAACGATTGGTCCTGCCAAATCGGTGGCGCCGCGATAAAGCGCCGTCCACATGCCCATAGGGTCCGACCCATCCCCCAAACACATCGAAGCCCGCCGGCTACGCTCCTACCACGCCGGCCGTCTGCGGGCCAGTCGCTGACGATCACGCAAACGGGCGCAGGTGGCTCACGAATTCCCGTGCTGAGACATCCCACGAATAGGTCAGCGCATGGGCCCGACAGGCATCGCCCGAGAACCCCAGGGCGCCATCGATCGCTGCGCCAAGATCCTCGTTCAGCGTGCCGACGGCCGGATCGGTGATGATGTCTTTCGGCCCCTGCACCGGATAGGCGGCCACGGGCACACCGCTGGCCAGCGCTTCCAGCATCACCAGGCCAAAGGTCTCGGTGCGTGACGGCAGGACGAACAGATCGGCCGCCGCATAGAGCCCGGCGAGTTCCTCTCCGAACTTGGCCCCCAGAAAGCGGACATCAGGATACTTCGCCTGGAGTGCGGCCCGCTGCGGACCGTCACCGATGACGACCTTGGTGCCGGGGCGATCGATCGACAGGAAGGCTTCGATGTTCTTTTCAACTGCAACGCGGCCGACATACATCAGGATGGGACGCGGCAGGTCGAGCACCGTCTTCTTCTCCGGCGCGAACAGCTCCGTATCGACCGCACGGCGCCAACGGACGAGATTGCCGAACCCGCGGCCGGCGAGAATGCCCTCCATCGTCGTCGTCGACACCATGGTGGCCGCCGCCGCTCCGTGGAACCGGCGGAGATAGGCGAAGCTCCAGCTTCGCGGCAGGCCGAACCGGAGCGCCAGATAGTCGGGGAAGAAGGTGTGGAAAGACGTCGTAAACGGTGCACGGTGCCGGCGGGCATAAGCGCGCGCGGCATGCCCCAGCGGGCCTTCTGTCGCAATGTGCACGGCGTCAGCGCCGAAATCCTCGATCACCTCACGCACGGTGCGGCCGACACGCCAATAGGCGAGGCGGATCTCCGGATAGGTGGGGCACGGCAGGGTGCGGAAGCGGTCGGGGCCGATCACCTCGACCTGATGGCCCAGGCGCCGGACGCGCTCCGCCACGGTGCTCAGCGTTCTGACAACGCCGTTCACCTGCGGGAACCACGCATCGCTGACGATGACGATCTTAAGCTCTTGCAGCGCCGCGTCCGCCGGGGGGTCAGCCGGCCCGCAGGGCGCCAGGTTTACGTCCCTCAAGCGGCCGCCCTGTCCTCGTCCAGCGGATCATCCCGCTGGAGCGCCGGCCGATCCTTCATGACCTCGGTCCAGCGCAGGATCTCCAGCTCGCCCGTTTCGTGCTCCACCAACGCGGTGCAGCTTTCGACCCAGTCGCCGTCGTTGGTATAGAGCACACCCTGCATATCCGTCATCTGCGCGGTATGGACATGCCCACACACCACGCCGTCGACGCCGCGCCGCCGCGCCTCTTCCGCCAAGGCACGTTCGAATCGCCCGATGAACTCAACGGCCGTCTTGGCCTTGTGCTTCAGATAGGCGGACAGCGACCAGTACTGGAAGCCCAGGCGCCGGCGCAGCGCGTTCACCCAGGTGTTGCAGGCCAGAAGGACGACATAGGCCTTGTCGCCGATATGCGCGAGCCACTTGGCATAGCGGACAACCACATCGAACTGGTCGCCGTGAATCACCAGCAGCCGCCGGCCATCGGCCGTGGTGTGAATGTGATCGTCGTGCACCTCGACACCGCCGAAGGTCAGACCGACGAACTGGCGCGCACCTTCGTCATGATTGCCGGGCAGATAGACGACCCGGGTTCCCTTGCGCGCCTTTCTCAACAGCTTTTGAACGACATCGTTGTGGGACTGGGGCCAGTACCAATGGCGCTTCAGTCGCCAGCCATCGATGATGTCGCCGACCAGGTAAAGAGTCTCGCATTCGGTCCTGCGGAGAAAATCCAGCAGGAACTCAGCCTTGCAGGCCTTCGTTCCAAGATGGATGTCGGATATCCAGATCGCGCGATACCGCTGGACATCGTCATCGGCGTGCATGCTGCCTCTCGCCCCCGTGCCGCGTCATAAACTCCTATAACCGCAGGCCGTTGCGATGACAATCTTCGGCGCCTGCGGAGGGCATCGCGCTTCGAGTCGGTGGCTGCAACTTCACACGATGGTCATCAAGCCGCCACCGTACGGTCACGATCACCGGGCGAATGTGCGGAATTGCATCCCGTCATGACCACAAAACCCGCCCGACACTATTTGATCATCTACAATCCGACCGCCGGCGGTCACCGGCCGCGGTTGTTGGACGAGGCTGTGACAGCGCTTGAGTCGGCCGGCGTGATGACGACGGCGGTGGCCACAGAGGGACCATCGCACGCCGAAGAGCTGGCGCGCACCGCCAACGGCGGCCTTTCAGCCGTGATTGCGGCGGGTGGAGACGGCACGGCGCATGAGGTGGCCAACGGCCTGATGGCCCGGGAAGAGCCCCTACCGCTTGGGCTGCTGCCCTACGGCACGGCCAATTGCCTGGCGCGCGAACTTGGGCTGCCGCTTTCGCCAAAGCGCGCGGCCCCGCTGCTTGCGACCGGACGGACAGTCGAGATCCCTCTCGGGTTGACGACTCATGACGGTGGAAGCCGGTTCTTCCTGGTCATGCTGGGCGCGGGCTTCGATGCCCATGTGGTGGCGCGGCTGCCGCTGGCCCTCAAGCGGCGAGTCGGTGGCTTCGCCTATGTGCTGGAAAGCCTGCGCACCTGGGCCGTCGCCCATAGCGGCCTCTACGAAGTGAGCCTGGACGGCATGCGCACCAAGGTGAGCCAGGCCGTGATCGCCAACGGCCACTTCTACGGCGGTCGGATGGTGCTGGCGCCGCGTGCGTCGATCTACCAGAGGGGTCTCTGGACCTGTCTGTTCGAACGCGCGGAGCGATGGCGCTCACTGCGCTATCTGACCTGGAGCGTCCTGGGGCGCCTGCAGCGGCTTCCCGACTACCGGCTGGTGGAGGCCGGATCGATCAGCCTGATCGGGCCGACCGGCGCCCCGGTGCAATGCGATGGAGAGCTCGTCGGCACCATGCCCATGGAGGTGTCGCAATCGCCAAGGACATTGCCGCTCTTGGTGCCGGCCGGCACGACAACCTGACGGCCCCCCGCAATCGAGCGCCGCGCAGAGGCTGCGGAGCGATGGAGCGATCCATGGGCGACCGCCCGAAACACCACAAGCCGCTGGACAAGAGGTTCCAGGCGCGCCTCAGCGACGCGGCCTACGCACGCCTGCGCCGGCTTGCCGAGGAAACCGGCCTCGGCAACAACTACATCCTGACGGTGCTCTTGGAAGACTATGACCGCACCGTCGACCACGCGGCCTTTCTGCAAGCCGTACGCGAGATGCTTGAGCGCCACGCGAAAGACTGAGACGCGCGGGCGGCTCAGCGCCCCGCCAAGGTCATACCGTCGATGCGCAGCGTCGGCGCATCGACGCCATAGCGGCGGACCAGGTTGTTCGCCGGCGTCAGTGTCCGGAACATGTCGGCGAGATTGCCGGCGACCGTGACCTCGTTGACCGGATACGCGATCTCGCCGTTCTCGATCCAGAAGCCGGTAGCGCCGCGGCTGTAATCGCCCGTCACCTGGTTGACGCCCATGCCCAGCATCTGGGTGACATAGAAGCCTTGCGAGATCTCGCCGATCAGGGCTTCGGGAGCCACTTCCCCAGGTTCCAGATACAGGTTGGTCGGCGACGGGCCGGGCGGTGATGCGGTCCCGCGGCTGGCGTGGCCGGTGGTGGACAGCCCCAGCTGCCGTGCCGACCGCAGGTCGAGAAGCCATGTCGTCAGCCGCCCATCGTCCACGATCCTGCGGGCGGTGGTGGCAATGCCCTCGCCGTCAAAAGGCTTCGAGCGCAGTCCGCGCTTGATCTGGGGATCGTCGACGATGCGGATGCCGTCTGCGAAGACGCTCTGGCCCAGCTTGTCCTTCAGGAAGCTCGTGCCGCGGGTGATCGAGGGTCCGCTGATGGCACCGGCGAGATGCCTCAACAGGCCGCCGGCCACCCTCGGATCATAGACGATGGGCACCTTGGCGCTGGCCACCTTGCGCGCGCCCAGCCGCCGGACGGCCCGCTCTCCAGCCCTGCGGCCGACGGTCTCTGCGTCTTCCAACCCAGCGCCATAGACCGCGGTCGTGTAGTCGTAGTCGGTTTCCATGCCAGAGCCGTCGCCGGCGATGACCGAGACGGAGACGCTGCGGCCGGTCGCCCGATAGAACCCGGCAAATCCGTTGCTGGCCACCAGCCCCACACGCGAGCAACTCCAACTCGCCTCGGCGCCGTCTGAGTTGGTGACGCCGTTGACGGCCAGCGCTGCGCCCTCTGCGGCCAACGCCTGGTCGACAAGCGCCGCCGGGCCCGGTTCGTCCGCATCGAACAGGTCCAGATCGGGCCAACTGGTCGCCAGTTCGCCAGGATCGGCCAGGCCGATATGGGGATCTTCCGGAACAGCCCGGGCCATGGCGACTGCGCGGTCGACCAGCTCGTCAAGGGCCGCGCGGGAGCGATCCGATGACGAAACGATCGCGGCGCGTCGGCCGATCAAGACCCGCAGGCCCAGATCGCGCGATTCGGCACGCTCGACCCGCTCGGGCTTGCCCATGCGCTGCGTGGCGGAAAGCGACATGGATTCGAACGCAACCGCGTCGGCAGCATCCGCGCCTGCGGCCTTGGCGCGGGCGACAACGTCGTCCAGGATCTCCATCGAGCCGTCGGTCATGGTCATCCAAGCATCCTCAACTGTCCCGACCGGCCCCGCCGGCCCATTCCGTCGCCGTATCCGTGGCCGCGCCCACCGAAGCCGTCCGGCGAATCGCCCAGAGTGTCCCAAGCCAGGCGACGACGGCAAGCGCCGACGTGGTCGCCATGGAGGCGACCAGCGGAAGCTGCGTGCTGGCCGACTCAACCAGATGGCCGACAACCGCGCTGGCAGCGGCACCCAGGCCCATCTGCAGGAACCCGGCCAAGCCGCTGGCCGTGCCTGCCAGGTTCGGATTGACACTGACAGCCCCGGCCACTCCGGTCGGAATGCTGAAGCCGTTGCCCACGGCGAACAGCACCATGGGCGCGAACACGGCCATGGGCGTCACCATGCCCTGCAGCGCCAGCGCCACCATGACCAGCGCGGCGGCAAGCGAGAGACAGACGCCGTAGCCGATCATCCGGTCGATGCCGATACGGGCGGAGGCTTTGCCGGCCACCAGGTTGCCCAGCATGTACCCAGCCGCATTGGTCAGAAAATAGAGGCCGTATTCGCGCGGCGGCCGGTCCATGATCTCCACGATCACATAGGGCGCCCCGCCCAGGAAGCCGAAGAACGCGGCCGAGGTGACGGCCGTCTGTACCGCATAGCCGGTGAAGACCGGCATCCCCAACAGCCGGCGGAACCCGACCAACAGGCCACCGATGCCCGGCATCGGCTGCGGATTGTGGTTCGTCTCATGCAGTGCGACCACGGCCGTCGCCAGCACGGCGACCCCCGCAACCGCGGTGAACAGGAACGACGCCCACCAGCCCACCCACTCATCCAGATAGCCGCCGATCAGCGGCGCCAGCATCGGCGCCACCACCATCGCCATGGTGATATAGGCGATCAGCGTTGCCGACCTCTCCCGGTCGTGCATGTCGCGTACGATGGCGCGCGCCAGCACCATCCCGGCACAGCTGCCCATGCCCTGCAACAAGCGCCCGGCGATCAGCACCTCGACGGTGGGGGCGGCCAGGCAGACCACGCTGGCGAGGACGAACACGGACAGCCCCGCCAGCATGACGGGCCGGCGCCCGAAGCGGTCGCTGAGCGGCCCGTAAGCGAGCTGGGAAACCGCAAACCCGATCAGATAGACGCTGAGCGTGAGCTGCACGGTCGCATAGTCGGACTGGAAGACGTCCGGCAGACCGGGCATCGACGGCATGATGATGTTAAGCGCAAGCGGCCCGAGCGCGGTGACGGCGACCAGCATGGCGAACGGCGGTCGCGCACCGCGGGCATCGGGTAACGACATCTGAGGGTCCTGGCGACGGGACGGCAGGCGGCTCAAGCGAAGCGGCCCCCGCGACAACCCTTCAACAACTAGGGTGATAGGCTTTGCTTGCCAAGGGGTGGCTTGCCCGGCCCTTGCATGTATCAGAGCCCCGATCCCGCCGGAGGCCGATGATGGGCTATGACCTGTACCTGATCCTGCGCACGCTGGCCCTGCCGCCGGCATGCCTGCTGCTGCTCCTCCTCCTGGGTTTGGTCCTGCTCGCCATGCGGCGCCGCTGGCTGGGCGCGGTCGCGACCGTCACGGCGACAGTGGCCCTGATCGCGCTGTCCACACCGGTGGTCGGTCGCGCCCTGTGGACGCCGCTGATCACGCATGTGCCGCTGGAACGCCCGGTTTCGTCCGACCGCTGCCAGGCGATCGTGGTCCTCGGCGGCGGCCTTGCCATTGCCGCGCCGGAATGGGGCAGCGACACGGTCGGCACCGCCAGCCTGGCGCGCCTGCGCTACGGCATCGCGCTCGCCCGCGAAAGCGGCCTGTCGATCGCGCTCACCGGCGGCAGCCCGGTGCCGAGCGAGATCCCGGAAGCCGAAGCGATGCGCCGCGTGGCAGAGGGCGAGTTCGGCCACCCGATCAAGTGGATCGAGGACCGCTCGCGCAACACCGCAGAGAACGCGTCACTGACCCACGCTCTGCTCTCGCCCGTGGGGATCACGCGCATCTGCCTCGTCACCCACGCGGAACATATGGGCCGGGCGGAAACCGCCTTTCTAGGCGCGGGGTTCGCCGTCGTCCCGGCCCCGATCGGCCTGCCGGGAACCGCCGCCCCGCATATGCGAGACTACCTGCCCACCGCCGGCGGGCTCTCCCTCAGCAGCCGCGCAGCGACCGAATGGCTGGGCCGCGCCTGGTACTGGCTGCGGCGACAGAGCGGCGGCAATCAGGAGGATGAAGGCCTAAGCTGAAGTTGTACTGATCTCTAAGGTTGGAATACGTGCAAGGGCAGATTGCCGATCGGAATCAGACGTTCTGACGGATCATCGAGTTTACGCTCAGTACCAGAAGCAGAAGGACGAGTTGAGCCGATGTCGGATATCACCGCTGCATCGGATCCATCGTCATAGACTTAACCACTCCGTTATGCCTTGGCAATTGCGCACAGCGGCAAGATGGTCATCTGCGGATATGTCCCTTTTCAGCGAGCACCCAACTCTGCTACTTATCTTCACTCGCGCATGCGAACGCGTAGACCAAGCGTTCACTTTCTATGTTCTATATTCGTTTTTTGATACCCAAGAGCGTGGAGACTTGCTTTGAGTACTGCTAACCCCACAGACACGAGTGCTCAAGTGAGTGCACCGACCACAAGAGCAGAGAGTTCACGGTTCCGCGAAAAACTTATCCTTCTTTTCTTGGGATTTGCCCTGACAACTGGTTGCGGTGGACTTATTG
Organism: Alphaproteobacteria bacterium; assembly: GCA_028281925.1. GTDB lineage: Bacteria > Pseudomonadota > Alphaproteobacteria > DSM-16000 > Inquilinaceae > JACKIG01. The sequence continues at coordinate 35,182 of JANQIX010000094.1, read as the reverse complement.
GCGGATACCTTCAATATGTCTCTTGGAAAAACCAGTGGAAGACCGCGAGAATTGAAATAAGTATTGCAGAATCGACACGGGTTTTTGAGAATATTAGCTCCCTTTTGGATCGGCGAATATATAGAATGAATCAGTTTTTATGGTCTTTTGATGAAAGACATACAGCCGATGTTCGAGAAGCAAGACGCCAAGAATATCGAGCTATTCTTTTTGATTGGAATGATAATCTTAACAGAAATCTTGCATCAATTGAAATCCAATTTGGAGAAGAAGCCAGGCGGCGATTTGAGCATGATGTGGGCGGGGACTTCATCGAGATTGGCAGGCAAATTGAAGCTATTTATTACTCCATATCTAATACTCATCAAAGTCGTCAAATTGATACAGAAGATTTGGAGCAAGAGCTTCGACGTCTGAGCATAGAGGTATATCACTACAATTTATACCTCTTAGAAATGATTCAAAGTAAGATTGATGAACTATCATGAAGTCTATAAAGAAACATATTCTATAAGATCTCCAGATGAGGTATTCCTAAATACACGAAGGAGAGTATCGTACCCCTGAGCGATGACATCTGTCTTGGGTCATGAACTGTCCTATGCAAAAGGACGGCTTTCACGGTGATGGCCGGCGGTGAGGACAACAACTCCGGCTCTCGGAATCGGCACAGTTACAAGTGACACGGTCACGGCTATCGGTCAGCCGAGGCCGCCTGAATTGCGTACCGGAGCTGCTTCAAACAGCAGAGGAAAACGGTGAGCAGTCGCTGTCGCGTACCGACCCGCTATCCCAGACCCCGTGCCACGGCCCAAAGACCCCGAGAGCCAGAATAGGTCACGAGCAATCATCGGCCGCTGACCGGTTAGCGACCGCACCGCCCAACCCACTTGGCGGGGCAACAGTTGGTCCCTAGCATCCCCTCGGGCACGAGACCGTGACCGCTGCGTCGATCCCCTGGCGAGTTCATCACACAATGCCGGTTGCTTCCGCGAACACAGGCACGATGGCACGGCCGGCGCCCGGTCGCCGCCAGCGCGTGGCCGGGCTGACATCGGGTCCATGACGCGGCCGACGATCTCGCTTGCCGTCGTTGCGAAGAACGAGGAGCTGTTCCTGGGCGAATGCCTGGTCAGCGCGCGACCGTTCGTCGATGAGATGGTCGTGGTGGTCGACACGGCCTCCACCGACCGGTCGATGGCCATCGCCGGGGAAGCCGGCGCGAGGGTCATCCAAGAGGCGTGGCCTGGCGACCTCGCCGCGGCGCACGACCAGCCGGCCCGGCATGCCGCCGGTGACTGGATCCTCAGCCTCGATGGGGACGAGGTGCTGGATCCCGCAACCGGTGCCCGCCTGGCCGCGCTGGCGGCCGGCGGCGCGGCAGAGGGCTTTGTCTTCTCCGTGCGCAACTACAGCTTCCGGCCGCAGGCGAACATCCGGGCTGCCGACGACACGGATCCGCTGACCCACGGGGCCAGGTTCTGGACGCCCAGCCGCAACGTCCGTCTCTACCGGAACGACCCCGCCTACCGCCACGAAGGGCGGGTCCACCAGACCGTGGCGCATGCGATCCGGCGGGCCGGCGGCCGGGTGGCGGAGGACGGGTGGCCGGGCCCGGCCTTGAGCGAACCGGTGATCCACCATTACGGGTTCCTGCGCGCCGATCGGCGCAAGTCGACCCTCTATGAAGAGCTGACGCGTCAGCAGGTGACCGATGCACCGGACGACTGGAAGGCCCATGTGGAGCTTGGCACCGTCCATCTGGGCGACGGCCGGGCTGAGGAGGCCAGGCGCGCCTTCGCCTGCGCCCATGCGCTCTCACCGGGGCCGGAAACGGCGGGCTTCCTGGCCCAGTCGCTGTTGGACCTCGACCGGGCTGCGGAGGCGCGGGCCCTGCTGGCCGAACTGCCGGCCGCACCCGATGCCGCGATGATGTTCCTGTCGCCGGCCGATCTCCTACTCCTGCGCGCCAAGGCCTGTCGCCGTCTGGGCCTGCTTACGGAGGCCCTGGCCGACGCTGGGGCCGCGGCGGCGGCAAACCCGGCGCTGGTTCCGGCCCGCCTGCTTGTGGCGGACCTTCTGGCGGCAGCGGAACGGTACGAAGAGGCCACAGCAGCGGCGACCCGCCTGACAGCGGACTATCCGGGGCTGGCGGGCGGCTGGCAGCGGCTGGGGACCTTGAACCTCCACCTGGACAGGACGGCGGAGGCTGCGGCTGCGCTGTCGGTCGCGGTCGATATCGAGCCGGAACGGGTGGCCGCCGGCTATTGGCTCTCAGTGGCGCAAGACCAATTGGGGCGGCCGATCACGGCGCGGCGCACGTGCCGCCACGCGGTTGCGGAGGATCGGACCGGCTGGCTCGACCCCGCCTTGCACGCGGCGTTCGCCGACCTGCCGGGCGTGGCGGGGGCGGCTGCGGCGCGCCCACTGACCGATGGGGGCGTGCTGCATGTCATCGCGCATCTCAGCGGCGGGGCCGCCTATGTCGTTACGGAGCTGGCGCGGGCCCTGTCGGATACCCACGAACAGGCCGTCGTCGCGTGTTCGCCCGGCGGGTTGAGCGGCGAGGCCCATGCCGAGCGGCTGGTGGCCATCGACGTGCCACTCTACCGGGCACGCGATGCCGGCGAGGTGGCCGAGCTGCAACGCCGCCTGGCGCCTTCAGTGGTGGTCCATCACTGGTGGCCGACACCGGTGCTCGACCGGCTGCACCGGCAAGGGCGGGAGCGGCTGGTTCTGCGCGGCGCGACGCCCCTGCCGATGCCCGATGGCTATGACCGCTACGTCACGCTGTCGTCGTTCCAGGCGGCTTACCAGTCCCATCTGCCGACCAAGCGGGTGAGCCACATCCCCAACGGCGTCGATCTTGCCGCCATCGACAGGGCGGCCCCGGACCACGACATCTGGCTCTCGGCCGGGCTCGGCCAACCGAACCGGGTGCGCATCGTGCTGGCCAGCCGGCTCGATCCCGACAAGTTCTACCGGCGGCTGGCGTATCTGTTAAAGCCCCTGTCGGCCACATCGGCGGCGGTGCTGATCGCCGGGCGCGGCGCCCGCCGGTGGGAGATCGAGGGCGACCTGGTCCGGCTCGGCCTGTCCGACCGGGTTCGCTTCCTGGGGCCGCTACCGCAGGACCGCGTGCCGGGGTTCCTGAAGTCCGGCCATATCGCGCTGCACCTGACCGAAACCCATCAGGAATCGCATTCCCTGGTTGTCCTTCAGATGCTGGCCGCCGGCCTGCCGGTGGTGGCACAGCCGCGCGGCTGTCTGCCGGCGCTGGTGGCGGATGGGGAAACCGGTTTCCTGACGGCTGGGGAGGCCGCACTGTCCGAAGCCCTTGTCCGTCTGGTCGGCGACGGCGCCCTACGGGCCCGGATGGGCGCGGCGGCCAGGACCTCCGCCATCCAATTCGGCATCGATCGCTTCGCCGATGCCTGGCGCCGCCTGATCGCCACCGAGATCGCCTGCGTCCGATAACGCAGGCCCGTGGGTTGCGCGGAAGGCGCGGATCCAGTCAGCGTTGAGTGTATCGGCCTGGCGGCGGTACTCGCTCTCGATCGCGCCAGTCGCGGGCATCGGCTCCCCCAGCGCGTCGAAGACGGCCCTCAGCGCCGCCGTCGGGTCCGCCACCAGCGTCTCGTAGACCAAGGTCAGCGGGACGATCCCATGGTCGGCGAAGAAACGATCCCACCCGGCCTCCGCCGCGTCGATCCGCGCCAAGGTCTCCATGATCGCCCCGGCATCGTAGACGGGCTGCGCGGCGGCCAGGGTGGGCAGCCCCCGATCCGACCACTTGCCGGTCGCGCGCGCTAGCACATCCGACACGGCTTGGGCCACCCGATCCCGGCGGACCAGCCGCAGCCAGAACAGTGGCGACAGTCGGTCGAGCCATCCGGACGGCCAGTCGGCGCCGCCATGCTGGCGGCACAACGCCTCGAACTGCGGGAAGGCGACACGGCAACCGGCGCGGCCATCCAGGCTTGCCGACCACGCCCATTCCGCCAGCATCGCCTCGTCCAGCGGCCGCGGCAGACGGCAGCCTGCCTGTCGGGCGTTGTCCCAGGCGGCGAGGTGTTCGCCCAGATGACCGAAGCGCTGGGTGCGCGACAGCAGATCTAGGAAGAAGGTGCCACCGACACGCGGGCTGGCCGCCACGATCAGCCCGCGCGGGGGGCCGTCGCGGCGGGGCGCGCCGGTGGCAGCGGCGAAGGCGGCCATGCCGGCGCGCGCGCACGACGGAGCTGGCGGAGCCAGCCTCGGGCGCGCCTCATCCGGTGTTGGCCGGTCCAGCCGGTCGGCCACGAAGCGGCGCCAGCGGGCGTCGAAGCGGCTGATGTCGTACTCTCGGGCGCGGTATCGGCTCGCCTCGCCGAAGCGGCGGCGTTGTTCCGGCGACTGCACGAGGGCTCTCAACGCCGCGGACAGCGCGGTTTCGTCCTCCGCCAGGCAGCCATTGACCCCGTTCTCCACCAACATCGGCAGGCAGCCCCTAGGCTGGCCCACCAGCGGCAGTCCGGCGGCCATCATTTCCAGCAGCGCGATCGACAGGGTCTCGCGATGGGTCTGCGTCAGGTGCAGCCCGATATCGGCAGCGCGCAGGAAACCGGCGGTACGGCTGGATTGAATAGGGCCGATGAACCGCACGCGGTCGCCAATCGCGAAATCACCCAGCCGTCGCTCGATCTGCCAGCGGCGGGGGCCTGCGCCTGCCACCACGACCTCGACGTCGAGGTCGGCCAGGGGGTCCAGCACCTGCAGCAGCCGGGCATAGAGCTTCGTATGGGTTAGCCGGGACAGGAGGACGATCCGCACGGTCGCCTTTCCCGGCGGTCGTGGCGACCAAAGGGTCTCGTCGGCTGGCGTCGTGGCGATGGCGTAGCAGTCGACGCCGTTCGGGATGACCGTCAGCCGGTCGCCGGGCAACTCGACGTGCTTCGCGGCATGCTCCGGCGTCAGGCAGACGAAGTCGTCGAAGTCCTCCGGCAGCCGCGTCGTTCCGTGGCTGATGGCGACGCGGCGCTGGCCCGGCCGGCGGAAGGGGGGCGGCAGCGGGTTCGGCCAGTAATGGGCCAGAACCAGGCCCGCGTCGGCGACGGTCTGGGCCTGGGTCATCTGGTCCCGCGTGACGACGGTGGCGATCGGAATGCCGAGTTCGTCCAGTTCCGCCCGCAAGGCCAGACCCGTGTTGTCTCCGGCATCCACGGTGATCAGCGCCTGCGGCCGCTCCGGCCCCAGGGCGCGAATGATGTCGACCGCAACCCGTCCGGCGCCGCCCGCAAGGTGGGGGATGAAGGAGAGGACGCCCCGGGGGCCGAGATGCGGAAGGGGCGTGGCCGGGCGCTCCGCCGCTGCCGCGTCGGCGTCAGTGGGCAGACCAAGCCGGTGCCGCGCGGCAGCGAACGCCTGGCGGGCGGACGGCGACGACGGCTCAACGTCCAGCGCGATCTTCAGGTCGGGCACAGCCCGGAACGCCAAGCCATCGCGCATATACGCCAGCGCCCGCAGGACACGGGCCGACAGATCGGCGGGATCAAGCGCCAAGACCTGGTCCGTCAGGGTGCGGACCTCGGCCAGGGCCCCGACCCGCAGGGCGATGCGCGCGGCCGCCAGCAGCATGGCCGCCGTCGGTTCCGACTGAATGGCGAGACAACGCTGCTGGACCTGCCACGCTCGATCCCCATCGCCGAGCGCCATGAGCACCCGCGCCCAGGCCTCCAACACCGAGCAGTCCGCCGCCCCTTCGCGCCCCTCTGCGGGCACCAGAGGGGCGAGGAGGTCGCGGGCAGCATCGGTTCGGTCAAAGCGCAGATGCCGTTCGACGACCGACAGAAGGTCGTCCACCTTCCCGTCCAGGCGATAGGCGGCAAGACGTGCAGCGTCGGCTGTGCGGAAGCTCTTCACCTGCTCCAGCCGATCGGCGAGCACGGCCAGCGCCTCGGCATCTGCCGGCATTTGCGCGACGTCCGCCCGGGCGCCCAGCAGATAGGCCGCCTGGGGCGTCTGGTCGCCCTGGTCGTACAGCGCGTGGGCGGCCACGACCGCGGGCCAGGCATCCACCTGGCGAACTTGCGCGCCCTGCACAAGCCGCGGCGTTGGCGAGGCAGCGGAGTAGAAACCGGCCAAGGCTGATCGGCGCACCACGCGGATGGCCGTTTCCGTCGCCGCACTGACGGCGCCCAGGCTTTCCGGGTGGTCGGGAGAGAGCGCTTCCGTCCCTTCGGCGATCCGCCGGCACAGGCTGCGCACGGTAACGGCCAGCGCGTCGGTCTCCGCCAAAGACGCGCGCCAGGCATCCGGCGGCGCGGTCAACCGGTCGGTTGCCCGCAGGATCAGCCAGGCGTCGCTCGCCGCTTCGCTGACGACGCGGTGGAGGAACGATCCGACCGCCTCGCCGTGCTCGATATCGAACACCGGCACGGACCAGGCGGCCGACACCGCAGTGCCAAGCCCGGGCACCGTGCACGCCAGGCGGACGTCATCGACGGCGTTGCCTAAGCTCTCCAGGCAGGCCGTCAGGTCGTCCGGCCATCCCTGGACGATGACCAGCGCGTCAAGTCTGAGCGTCACGGTCTGGCGGAAAGGACGCGGCGAAGCGGACGGATGCGCAGAATCGGGCCGCCGCGCACGTCCATGGTGTCACGCGACCACTCTTCACCTGCGACCAGGGGGATGCACCATAGGGCAGAAGGGCTAGATGCAGGTCAGACAGCGATAGACCGGTCCGTCGTCCGTTGCCGGATCGTCGACACTGCGCGGGCCGCGTGGCCCCAGGCCCGGCCCCTGCCCCGGCAACCGTGGGCCGCCAATGTTGGGGCGCGGCCGAATCTCGGTCTGGGCAAGCAACAACTCGAACTCGCGGCCGATCTCGTCGATCGTCTGCGCATCGACCTCATGTCCGAAAAGGTCGCGGGTGGCAGCCTCGGGCCGGTCGGCAAAGGCCTCGATGCTGAGGCTGCCGGACATCAACGCGGCGACACCCGCGGCAACCAGATCGCGCTGCTTCATGACGGACCTTTCGGAAACTGCCCGGGTCGGCAAACCCGGGATCATCAGGACAGTGCACAGTTTAGGTATTGCCGCACCACCCTGTCCAGCCCGGCACGATCGGCCTCGTCTGGGCGGCGAGTTCCAACGGCCGTCCCAGACCTGGCCCAGCCGGATTGGTTCACGCTCGGGTCTGGAGAGAGGAAGAACCCGGCATCAGCGAACGATACAAGGCGGACCAGAAGGTCCGGGAGTTGAGCCGGAGGCTCGAGCTATAGAGATCAAGAACTGTCCTGAGAGGAAAATGGTGAGCAGTCGCTATCGCGCCCCACCGCGCCGCGCGGAGACGAATGCGAGCACGGCTGCGCTCACGGCCGTGCCTACGGCGGCCACGGCGGCCCCGAACAGCAGGGCGCTAGGCAGGGTGTCCATGACGCCGCCAGGTCGGATGATGGGCATCGCCGTCAGATAGCCGAAGGTGGCGAAGCAGACCAGCGCGAGGAAGATGCGCCCCGCCCATTCCCGTACCCAGGGCCAGTCGGCGTCCCGCAGCATGTCTTCCTCCGCCGGCCGTCAGGTCAATACGCGTAATGCGTATAGATCGGGTCGATGCTCTCGCCCCATTCCTCGAAAAACCGCTTCAGCTTGCGTTCCGCGGGTGCCAGCCCAGACTGGGCGATTTCGACCAGCGCTTCCAGATACCCGGTTTCATCATCGCCGATCATGTTGGCGCGCGCGCGGGCGCGGAGCCCGGACGTAGCGATGTCCAGCACCTGCAGGGCCAAGTCCCGCACCGTGCCCCCACGGAACGGCGTCTTCATCCCCGTGCGCGGCACTTCTGCACGCAGAAAGGCGTGCTCTTCCGCGGTCCAGCCGGCGATCAGGTCCTGGGCCGCGGCCAAGGCCGTCGCGTCGTAGAGCAGGCCGACCCAGAGGGCGGGCAGCGCACAAAGGCGGCGCCACTGGCCGCCGTCGGCGCCTCGCATTTCCAGGAAACGCTTCATCCTGACTTCGGTGAAGACAGTGGTCAGGTGGTCGGCCCAGTCCGTGATCGTCGGCCGCTCGCCGGGCCGTGCCGGCAACTGTCCCGCCAGAAAGTCCCGGAACGACTGGCCCGAGGCGTCGATGTACCGGCCGTCACGGTTGACGAAGTACATCGGCACATCCAGCGCATAGTCAACATAGCGCTCGAACCCGAAACCGTCTTCAAACACGAATGGCAGGTGTCCGCACCGGTCCGGGTCCGTATCCGTCCAGACATGGCTGCGGAAGCTGAAATAGCCGGACGGCCGACCCTCGACGAACGGCGAGTTGGCGAACAGCGCCGTGGCGACCGGCTGCAGCGCCAAGCCGACACGGAACTTCGCCACCATGTCGGCTTCGTCCGCGAAGTCGAGATTGACCTGCACGGTGCAGCTGCGCGTCATCATGTCGAGGCCGAAACGGCCCTTTTTCGGCATGTAGTCGCGCATGATCTTGTAGCGGCCCTTGGGCATCCAGGGCATGTCCTGCCGAGGCCATTTCGGCATGAATCCGAGCCCGATCATCCCCACCTGGTGTTCGGCATTCACCTCGCGCACCTGGCGCAGATGCTCGTGCACCTCATCGCAGGTCTGGTGGATCGTCGACAGGGGCGCGCCGGAGAGCTCGAACTGCCCGCCCGGCTCCAGCGTGATGGAACAGCCGTCGTCTGCCGATAGCGCGATCAGACGGCCATCTTCCTCCACCGGCTTCCAGCCGAACCGCTGCAGCCCGTGCAAGAGCGCGCCGATGCCATGCTCCCCCTCGTAGGGAACGGGGCGAAGGTCTTCCAGGCGATAGACGAACTTCTCGTGCTCGGTGCCGATCCGCCAGGCTTCCGGCGGCTTGCACCCAGCCTCCAGATACTCCACGAGCTGTCGGCGATCGGTGATGCGCTCCACAGCGGCACTGTCGACCACGGCCATGACGGGCTTCCCAGGGTTGCCGGAGCGGCAGCCTTACTCACACTCAACAAGTTGGGGGCGGAGGACGTTCGGACCAGTCGCCCGCCAGACACTGCCAACAGGCCAGTGCCGCAACGGCGGCAGTCTCGGCACGCAGGATCCGCGGTCCCAAACCGACGAGATGAGCAAAGTCGAGTTCTGCCAGCGCGTCAAGCTCCTCAGCCGCAAACCCGCCTTCCGGTCCGACGAGGATCGCCGCCGGTCGAGAGCCGACCTTGCGCGCGACCTCAGTCATCGTCTCGGCATCCCGACGTTCCGCACAGACAACGATCGGCCGTTCCTGGGGCCAGTCGCCGATCAGCCGCGACAGCGTGACCGGTTCGGCCAGCGCCGGGACATCCAGGCGGTCGCATTGCTCGGACGCCTCGACCGCGATCGCCCGCAGCCGGTCGACATTTACACGGGACATGTCGGTGAACCGGGTCATGACGGGCTGCAGGCGCGACACACCCAGCTCCGTCGCCTTTTCCGCGATCATGTCTATGCGGCTGCGCTTCACCGGTGCAAAGCAGAGCCAGAGATCCGGGCCGGTTGGCTGACCCTGCGTCTGCTTGACCGGCATGATCGTGGCGCCCGACTTGGCGATCGCTTCGATGCGCCCCCGCCATTCCCCGTCGCGGCCGTTGAAGGCCAGCACCTGATCGCCGCGTCCCAGCCGCATCACATTGCGCAGATAGTGGGCCTGCGCCGCCGGTAGATCCAGCGGCCGGTCTGGCGCAAGCGGCCCCTCGACGAACAGCCGGGGGAGCGCCATGGGCTGCCCCGAACCGTTCGACTTTGCGCTACTGGATCTCGTCCACCGACCGGACGATGTGCGTCACCACGCCGTACTCGCGCGCCTCGTCCGCCGACATCCAGAAGTTGCGGTCGGTATCCTTCGCCACCTTTTCGAATGGCTGGCCGGTTTCGTCGGCGATTGTGCGGTTGATGCGCTCGCGCATCTTGATGATCTCGGCCGCTTCGATGTCGATGTCGGTGGCCGGCCCACGCACCCCGCCCATGGGCTGGTGCAAGAGGAAGCGCGTGTTGGGCAGGCAGTACCGATCCTCCCGGTGGGCACCCAGGAAGATATGGGCCGCAGCACTGGCGACCCAGCCGGTACCGATCACCTGCACGCGCGGACGCACGAAGCGAAGCAGGTCGTGCACCGTGTCACCGCTTTCCACATGCCCGCCGGGGGAGTTGATCACGAGCTTGATCGGGTCATCGCTCTCCGCAGCCATGGCCAGCACCTGGGCCGTGATCTCGCGTGAAAGCTTGTCGTTGATGCCGCCGAACAACAGGATCGTGCGGGCCTTGAACAGCTTCTCGCCAAGGCCGGGGCTCGCCTCGCGGCGGCCTTTCTTCTCACCCTGGTCCTCGTCTTCGTCGTCGTCCTCGTCGGCACGGCGCGTCAGGCTGTAGGTCGGATCAATCACGGGTTCAGGTTCCTCATGGTTTCAGGATCGCTTCAGCAAGCGAATACGGATGGCGCCTCACGCAGCCGGTTTCAGGAAGTCGTCGATATAGTCCTGGACGACGCGGTCGAGGCTCTCATCGGCCGGCAGGCCCAGGCCGCGGGCCCGGCTGTCGTTGGCTTGATGCGCCCAGGTCTTGACGATCGCTTCGATCCGCGGGTCCGGCCGATCGACGATGGGGCCAAGCGAAAGACCGTTCGCGCCAGCAACCCGTTCCAGTGCCGAGACCATTTCCGTAACGGAATAAGCTCGGCTGGGCAGGTTGACCGCGCGGTCGTCGCCCAGAGCGTCTGGCGCCAGCTCATGCAAGGCGATGAAGCTGGCCACTGTGTTTCGGTAACCCAGCAAAGGCATTTCGGTGCCGCGCACCACCGGCAGCACGCATTCCTCCCCGTTCAGCGGTTCGCGGAAAACCCCGCTGCAGAAGCTGGACGCGGCGGCATTGGGCCGACCCGGCCGGATGATGATGGTCGGCAGGCGCGCGGACCGGCCGTCGAGGAAGCCTTTGCGTGTGTAGTCGTTGATCAAGAGCTCCATGATCGTCTTGGTGACGCCATAGGTCGTCTGCGCCGTCTGCTTGGTGTCGTCGCCGACCACGCCGGGCATGGCGGCGCCGCCGAACACGGCGATGGAGCTGGCGAAGACCAGCCGAGGCGCACCTGCGCGGGCCCGGCACGCCTCCAGCACATGGCGGCCGCCGTCGAGATTGACGGTCAGAGCCAGGTCGAAATCCTGCTCACCATGGCCGCTGACGATCGAGGCCAGATGGAAGACCGACGTGTCGTCGCGGTCGACCAAACCGAACACCGTGTCGCGGTCGGAGATGTCGCCGGCAACGATGCTGACGCGGTCGTCCAACCCAGCCGGCCGCTCGTCCGGCGTGAACGCATCGAACAGGACGATGCTGTCGATTTCCTCCTGCCCGCCCGAGGGGCCGGTCAGCGTGCCGCGGCGCACCAGCGCGCGGCCGATGTTCAAGCCGACAAACCCAGTGCCGCCGGTGATGACGACCTTCATTCTTCTCACTCCTTCGCCGCAGTTCCGGCGATGCCTGGCAATCCCTGCGAAAGCGCTTAACGGGCCGGAGCGGCTGGCGCAAGCCGAACGATGATCCCCTATTCGGGTGCTTCCAGGATCACGGCCTCATGGCGCACGGGGAAATTCACCGACGCGGCGATAAAGCAGACCTTGTGCGCCATGTCGTGCAGATCCAGGGCGAGATCGAGATTGGTGCCCTTGGCGACCGTCGTGCGCGGGCGCAGCACCACCTCGGTGAAGTGCCCACCGCCCTTGTCCAGCACCATCGTGCCGGAGGCATCGTCTTCATAGGCCACTACAGGCAAGTTCTTGCGCGCCGCGACGGCCAGATAGCTCAAGAGATGGCAGGCAGACAGCGCTGCCACCAGCATGTCTTCCGGATTATGCAAAGAGCCGTCGCCGCGGAACATCGGATCCGACGATGCCGTGAGATCAGGCTTGCCCTGCATGCGGATCACGTATTCGCGGGAATAGGAGGCATAATCCACCGTCGGCCCCTGGGCGGCACCGGTCCATTCCAGGTTTGCCGTGAAGAGGTGTGAGTCGGCCATCGATCCTGCTCCCCCGTGGTTCCCCATCCGGACCCGGGACCTTAACGCCGCAACAGCGGACACGGAAGCCGGCAGGCGCACGACGGCGTCTCGCAAGTCTGTGACTGGCGCTTCGCTTCCAATCTAACTAGTCAACAGCGTAGCGTCACGGCTGGGGGGCGAGACCTTGGGCATACCGGCATTTCTGGGCCGCATCATCGGATTGGCGATCATGATGACGGCCGTACTCATCATGACCCCGGCAGCACAGGCTTGCGGGACCATCGACGACCCTTGCCAAGTGGCCGATGGCCAATACTACGCGCGGACACCCGCCGCTTGGGACGGCAGCACGCCGCTCCCCACGGCCGTCTATTTCCACGGCTGGTCATCGTCCGGCGCCAACGTAATGCGCAACGAACGCCTGACCGGTACCTTCGATCGGCTCGGCGTGCTGCTGATCGCACCGGACGGGCGCAACAACACCTGGGCCCATGTGGGTTCGCCCAGCGCCGCACGGGATGAGATTGCGTTCATGGACGCGGTTATGGCCGATGTGCACGCGCGCTGGCCGGTTGACCGGTCGCGCCTCTGGGTCACCGGGTTTTCGCAAGGCGGATCCATGGTCTGGGATGTCGCCTGTTACCGAGGTCAGGAGTTCGCCGCCTTCGCCCCCATCTCCGGCGCCTTCTGGCAGCCATTGCCGGATACGTGCCCGGCCGGACCGGTGAACCTGTTGCACGTCCATGGCACGTCGGACACCGTCGTACCGATGGAGGGCCGGCCGATCCGGCAGGTCTTCCGCCAAGGCGACGTGCTGGCCGGCATGGCGATCTGGCGAGAGGTGAACGGCTGCGCAGCCGAGCCGGACCACGCGGAGGACGATGGCACCGTTGCCTGTGAGATCTGGACCTCATGCACCGGCGACCGCGAACTGCAGCTCTGCCTGCATGACGGTGGTCATGCCGCCCCCGCAGACTGGCTGGAACGCGCCTATCGCTGGGTAGAGACGGTGAGCGGCAGTCCATCCCACGGATGAGGGGTGTGGCCGTCATACGAACCGTACTTGCGCCTGCCCCAGGCCATCAATGGCGGCGACAACGCTATCGCCCCATTCCGGCCAGTGGGTTTCCACCACGCTGCCGGTCAGGACGACCTGGCCCGCCTTCAGCCCCTCGCCGTGGCGGGCCATGGTGTCGGCAAGCCATGCCAGGGCGTTCAACGGATGGCCCATCACATGGGCGCCGATGCCCTGCCCCACCGCGCTGCCGTTGATCGTCATGCGTCCGACGGCGCTCTCAAGATCGGGCAGCGTCGCCACCGGCGGACCCAAGATCGCACCGGCCTGGAAAAAGTCGTCCGCAAGCAGGGTCCAGGCATCGAGACTGCGGTAGTCCACATAGCGGTCGTCCACGAGCTCGATCGCCGCCATCGCGGCATCCACGGCCGGGGCGACTGTCTCCAGATAATATGGGCAGCCTGAGGCCGGCAGATCCCGGCTGAGACGCACAGCGATCTCGCATTCCACACCGACCCGGCGGAATTCGGCATGCGGCACCTCGGCCGGGCTTTCGTGCATGGCATCGGCCACCAAGGTGCCGGCACAGGGCCGGTCGATGGCGAGAAAAGCCTGCATCACCGGGGTCGTGCAGCCAATCTTGTAGCCGGAGGGCGCGCGTCCCGGCTCCCGCAAGCGGGCAAGGCGTGCCTGGATGGCGTATGCGTCTGCCTCGGTTCGGGGCGCCAGCGCCGACGGAAACCGGTCGAACTGAGTGCGCCCAAGTCTGTGTGATGCCAAAAGGTCGGCCGCTGCGGCCAGCGCGTCATCATCCATCTCGATCTCCCGGCCGTCGCCGTCGACCGTCCCCGCCAGCGCATGGGCGGGTCGGCCGCTCTTTATCGTTTCGTCACTTCACATGACCGTACCGGGTAAGAATCGTTCGGTCGAGCCGGTAGAGCTGATCGAGCAGATTGAGCTGCAGACTGCCCGGCCCGAGAGACTGGGCGGCCGCGATCTCGCCGGCAACGCCGAGGGTGGTCAGAGCCGCCGTCGTTGCCGCCGTCGGGGCCAGACCTGCCCCCAGGAATGCCCCAACCAGGGCGCTGGCGGTGCAGCCCAGCCCCGTCACCATCGTCATCATCGCGTGTCCGTTGGCGATCGAGGCGACGGTGCCACCGTCGGTGACATAGTCGACTTCACCGGTGATCGCGACCGTGCTGCCGGTCTCGGCCGCGAACCGCTGCGCCACATCCAGGGCGACGGTCGAACCGTGGGTGCTGTCGACGCCCTTGCCTCCGCCCATACCGCCGGCCAGCGCCAGGATTTCCGACGCGTTGCCACGAATGACGGTCGGTCGCCGGGCCACCAGATCGGAAGCGATGGCCGATCGAAAGGGCGTCACACCCGCGGCCACAGGGTCCAGCACCCATGGCACGCCAGCGGCGGTGGCCGCATCGGCAGCACGGCGCATGGCTTCGGCCCAGGGTTCCGACAGCGTTCCGATGTTGATCACCACCGCTGCAGCGTGGTGCACGAAGGCCTCAACCTCCTCCACGGCGTGGACCATGGCGGGCGACGCGCCGATGGCCAGCAGGGCGTTGGCCGTCGTGTTCATCACGACGAAGTTGGTGATGTTATGGACCAGAGGTGCGGTCGCCCGCACGCGCTCCAAGCCGCCGCCAAGGGCCGCTTCGGTCAAACCTGCCGAGCCTTCGGCGTTCGAGCGTTCCGGCTGGATTTCATGCTGCATCGCGTGCCTCCCGGTCATGGTCGTTGCGGGAGCCCGGCTTGGCGTCGGAGCAGATACGAAGGCTCTATCGACGGCCGGTCGATGAAGGCTCCCTTCGCTGGCATGACCCAGATCAGGTTCAACGGGTATGATCTCAGCCCGGCATCTCCGGGCACCCCAGATCCTCGACACTATTGCAGGTAGAGCGGCCGGCGGCCCGTGTCAATCGGGGCTCTGGTGCGGCGGGATCAAGGGCCATGCGCTTGCCACCCGCCGTACCCCCTGCCATACAGGCTGGCTAACCAACTCGGGAGGGAACAGGCGATGGATCTCGGCATTCAGGGCCGGCGGGCCCTCGTCCTCGGCGCATCGCGTGGTCTGGGCCGCGGCATTGCAGAGGTGCTGGCGGCGGAAGGCTGCAATCTCATGCTGTCGGCCCGCAACGGCGCTGCGCTGGAGCAGACGGCCCAGACCATCCAGACCGCACACAGCGTCGACGTGGCAACCCAGGAAGTCGACCTCTCCGACGCGGCATCCGTCAACGCCCTGATCGCTGCCGTGGAAGATGGCGGCGGGGCCGACATCCTGGTCAATGTCAGCGGCGGCCCACCGCCATCGGGCGCGCTCGGCGTGGCGCCGGAGATGTGGCGGCGGCAATTCGAGTGCATGGTCGTCAGCCTGATCTCGCTGATCGAAGGCCTGCTGCCCGGCATGCGCCGGCGCCAATGGGGCCGCATCCTGACGGTCACCTCGTCCGGCATCATCCAACCGATCCCGACGCTGGGCATGTCGAACACGCTGCGTGCCGGCTTGGTGACCTTTTCCAAGACCCTGGCCGGCGAGGTGGCGGCCGACGGCATCACGGTGAACATTCTGGTACCCGGCCGGATCGCGACGGAGCGGGTGAGCGAACTGGACGCCACCATGGCCGATCGCCAGGGCATCAGCATCGAAGAGGTGCAGAAGCGCTCCAACGCCAACATACCGATGGGGCGCAACGGCACGGTCGATGAGTTCGCCGCCGTGGCCGCCTTCCTGGCAAGCGCCCGGGCCAGCTATGTCACCGGCAGCGTGATCCGGATCGACGGCGGCCTGATCCGCTCGATCTGAGGCCCGGCGCGGGAGCCCGGGGGCCTCAGTTCATGCGCAGTTCCGCACCGACATAGCTGAGGTCGACCGGCTTGATCAGCGAGCCGGCGGCCACCGTGACGGAATGCAGCGGCCCCTCGATCTCCCGCTTCCAGAAACTGAGGAATTTCAGGAGCTCGGGGAAATCCGGGACCAGATCGAGCTTCTGCCACAGGAAAGTCTGCAACAACCCCGGCGTGTCAGGCATGTGGTAGAGGATGTGGGCCGTCGTCAGCCGGTATCCCCTGAGCTGCAAGGCAAGTTCGTTGGACATCACCATTCCCTCCATCGCAAGACCGGGCGCACGACGCCCGCGCGGCCCGTGCCCGTATTGCGACTCCCCGCCTCTTCTTCGTTGGGCATTATCGTTGCGTCATTAAGCAGTAACGCGCAAGAGTAAACCATATATGAATCAATAGCTTAGCAGCCAGACCTTCTGAGTGCTGCCAATGCTGGCGCCAAACCGCCACCGGTGATAACACTGCCCCATCGGCGCCGGGCAGCCTCCACAAGGGGTCGGCGCGCCCAGATCAACCAGCATTCGGGAGCATCACCCCATGGCTTTTCGCCCTTTGCATGATCGTGTCCTGGTTCGCCGCATCGAAGGCGATGAGAAGACCTCAGGCGGCATCATCATTCCCGACACGGCCAAGGAGAAGCCGCAGGAAGGCGAGATCATCGCCGTCGGATCCGGCGTGCGGGACGATCAGGGCGCGCTGAAGCCGCTGGACGTCAAAGCCGGCGACCGTGTGCTGTTCGGCAAATGGTCGGGCACCGAGGTCAAGATCGACGGCGAAGACCTGCTGATCATGAAGGAAAGCGACATTCTCGGCGTCATCGGTTAGTCGAGGCGGGTCTGCGGGCTGGCAGACCGGCTCAGCCAGGCATCGGGCCCCGCTTCAGGAACACGACCCGTGTGTCTGCGTAAGTGCGCTCGTCGGCGAGGGCGAAGCCTTCGCCGACCGGTGCGGCCTCTCGTCGCCCCATCTCGACCACCGCCAGCGCATCGGGGCCGATCCATCCGGCCGAGGTGAGTGCAGTCAGCGCCGCCTGCGCCAAGCCTTGCCCATAGGGCGGGTCCAGGAACACCAGATCCGCAGAGGCGGTGGCCCGCGGCGGTCTGGAGGCGTCGGCCATTAGGGCATGGGCCTCTCGCGGCTCGCCGATCGACTTCAGGGTCCCGCGTAGCGCTGCCAGTACAGCCCGGCTGTGCTCGAAGAACCAAACCTCCGCAGCGCCCCGCGACAGCGCCTCCAGACCAAGCGCGCCGGTGCCGGAAAATGCGTCCAGCACGACCGCGCCGGCGACGGCGTTGCCGCCCTCGCGGCCCCATGGCCTATGCATCAGGATGTCGAATACGGCCTCGCGCACGCGTTCGGCCGTGGGCCGGACATCGACGCCGGCCGGCACGGCCAGCCGCCGGCCCTTAAGCCTGCCGCCGACGAGTCTCAGCGTGTGGCGAGCGGTCGGCCGCATTGTCGGCAAAGTATTTCGGTGCCTGCTCGCGCAGCACCTTGTGTTTGATTTCGTCCACGGCCCCCCGCGCCAGCTGGCCCAGTTGGAACGGCCCGAACGACACGCGGATCAGCCGGGTGACCACCAACCCCAGGCTTTCCAACACCTTCCGGACTTCGCGGTTACGCCCCTCGCGCAGGCTGACGGTCAGCCAGGCATTGCTGGCCTGGGTCCGGTCCAGCACCGCTTCGATCGGCCCATAATTCAGGCCGCTGACGGTGACGCCGCGCCGCAGCCCATCCAGTTGCGCCTGCGTCACCGCCCCATGCACCCGCACGCGGTACCGCCGTGGCCAGCCGGTCGAGGGGTGGCCGAGGAAGCGGGCAAACGCGCCGTCATTGGTCAACAGCAGCAAGCCCTCGCTGGTGAGGTCCAGCCGGCCCACGGAGACCACACGCGGCAATTCGGCCGGCAGCTTCTCAAACACCGTCGGCCGGCCTTGCGGGTCACGCTCGGTGGTCACCAGCCCGGTCGGCTTGTGATAGCGCCAGAGCCGCGTGCGCTCCGCTTCCGGCACCGGCTTGCCGTCCACCAGGATCACGTCGTCCGCCGTCACGGTCACGCCGGGGCTGGACAGCGTCTTGCCGTTCACGCGCACGCGGCCGGCGGCAATCCATGTCTCCGCCGTGCGCCGGGAGCACAGGCCAGCCCGTGCCAGCCGTTTGGCGATGCGTTCCCCCTCTCCCGTCACCTGCGGCTCACCCCTGTCCTTCCAACCGTCTCTGCGCTTGACGTCGTATCCGCTGGCCCGCCATCGTCGCCGCCATGCAGGATGACAGCCATCTGATGTCGATCGCGCTGGACGAAGCCCGGCGCGCTGCCGAGCGCGGTGAGGTGCCGGTCGGCGCGGTGGTGGTAGAGACCACATCGGGCCGCATCCTGGCAACCGCCGGCAACCGCACCGAAGCGCTGGCCGACCCCACCGCGCATGCCGAGATCCTGGCCCTGCGCGCCGCCGCCCGGACCCGCGGCCGCCCGCGCCTGCCCGACTGCACGCTGGTCGTCACCCTGGAACCCTGCGCCATGTGCGCCGCCGCCATCAGCTTCGCAAGGATCGAGCGGTTGGTGTTCGGGGCCACCGACCCCAAGGGCGGTGCCGTGCTGCACGGGCCCCGGTTCTACGAGCAGCCGACCTGCCACCATCGGCCTGAAGTCGCCTATGGCACTGGCGCAGAGGACGCGAGCGCGCTGCTCCAGGCCTTTTTCCGGGCTCGGCGGGGATCCGAGCGAACCCAACGTCGCCCGTCGCCCGAAGCCTTGGAGAAGGATCTCTAGAGGGATCGGCCACCTCCGCTGAGGAACAAGCTGACGGCGCGCCGGCAAGCATTGTTGCGCCCGGATGTCGCAGGTCACAGCACCCATCTTGACACTGTCAAGTTTCAGGCGGTAGCAGCTTGACAGTGTCAAGATCAGGCCGCGCCAAGGCTGCCATCGAGACCTGTCCAGACAACCACGAGACAGGCGATCGGCCAGAGTTGCGCTGATCCAGAGACCGTGACCGCAGGACATCAACACGCAGACCAGTAACGACGGTCGACCCATCCCGGATCGAAGTCCACCGAGCGCATCGCATGCTGCATCCACGGCGGTCCGGTCGACGTCGTCAGGAGATCAAATCGATGCTGAGAACGCTCGCCGCGGCTGCCATGCTCGCGACAGCTCCCCTGCTATCCCTCTCCGCCCAAGAGGCCGAACCGGACGAAGAGGGTGGCTTGAACGGCTTTGTGGCCCTGGGGATTGGCGCAGCCCCGGACTATGAAGGCTCGGACGACTATACGATCGTTCCCCTGCCCATCGCCCGGGTCGAGTATGGCGGCGTCGGGCTGGAGATCGAGGGCCTCGGCGGCCGCGTCGATGTCTCGCCTTTTGAGGACATCGGCTTCGGCCCCACCTTCAACTTCCGCATGGGGCGCGACGATGTGGACGACCCCCAGGTGGATGCCCTGGAGGATGTCGACGATGCTGTCGAATTGGGTGCGTTTGTGCGCTTCGGCCAGCCGGTGGGGCTGGCGAGCCGGGATGAGTTGGTTCTGCGCCTGGACTTTCTTGCCGACGTCGCTGATGGCCACTCCGGCATCCTGGCATCGGCCGGAGCTGCCTACACCTTCCGGCCCATTGACGATCTGGGGCTGACGTTCGGGACGTCGGCGACATGGATGAGTGGCGACTACGCCGACGCCTTCTTCTCGGTCACGCCTCAGGGAGCCGCTGCGTCGGGGCTGGCACAGTTTGACGCCGAGTCGGGCATAAAGGATGTGGGGCTGAACCTGCTGGCCACCTATTCCCTGAGCGAGAGCTGGGGCCTTCTTGCGACGGCATCGACCACCTTCCTTGTGGGCGACGCTGCCGACAGCCCGGTCGTCGACGACGCGGGATCTTCCGTGCAGTTCTTCGGAGGGCTGGCGGTGACTTACAGCTTCTGAGGTCCGGTCGCGGGTCTCAGGCTCTCTGCCAATTGGCCAAGCAGCCGCCGGAACCGCTCGTGGCGCGCTTCGTCGCTCATCGCCGCGACGTTCCCGCGGCGTCGCATCGCAAACAGCGCAGCCAGACCGTGAGTCGTCGCCCAGATCAACGAGCAGGCATCGTCGATCGCCGTCGGATCATCGCCGGTATCGCCAACGACCGCCTGCACACTCGATTGCAGGAGGGCGAACGAAGCCTCGGCGCGCTGCCTGAGTTCGGGATGGTCGCATTCGGGCCGCTCAGACGCGAACTGCAAGCTGAAGAGTTCCGGATTGGTTTCGGCATAGTCGATATACCCCATACCGATACCGACAAGCCTGGAGACGGCGTCGGGGCCCGCAGCCTCCGCCGCGTTCTCCATCGCCTTGAGGAACCGTTGGAAGGAGAGCGTTGCGAGCGCCGTCAGCAAACCGTCGACGTCGCCGAAATGATGCGCCGGAGCAGCGTGGCTGACGCCCGCCCGCCGCGCGACACCGCGCAACGAAAAATGCTCGACCCCCCTTTCGACCAGTTCCGCTTCCGCCGCGGTCAGCAGCGCGGAATGCAGATTGCGGTGATGATAGCCCTCGTGACGCGACATGGTGCCTTGTCGCCCACAGCGATGGATTTGTTCAAGCGTCTGCTGTCTGTTAGCGCACCGAAGTAATCCAATCCCGAGGACCGGCGCGGTTTCGACACCACCGGCATGGACTGTTGCTGGTTCGCGCAGCCGACCTGTGCTGTTGTGACCGCCAGTCGCCATGATGACAGGAGCCCCCATGACCACGGGGACACACGCTTACGAACCCGACCCACGCAACGATGGCATCCTGATCTCGGTGAACGGCGAGCTCGTCCCTCGCGCCCAGGCGGTCGTTTCGGTGTTCGACAGCGGGTTCATTCTGGGCGATGGGGTGTGGGAAGGCCTTCGGCTGCACAACGGGCAGCTGGCTTTCGCTGAGGCGCATCTCGACCGCCTCTATGAAGGGGCCAAGGCGATCGATCTCGATATCGGCATGGAGCCCGCGGAGCTGTCCGCGGAGATCCTGCGCTGCACCGCTGCCAACGAGATGACCGACGATGTGCATATCCGCGTGATGGTCACACGCGGGATCAAGGCCACGCCCTATCAAGATCCACGGGCGACGATCGGCGGGCCAACGATCGTGATCATTCCGGAGTACAAACGACCTAAGCGGGAGTTGGCGGACAGCGGCATTCGTCTGTTCACGGTGCATGTGCGGCGCGGGGCACCGGATGTGCAGGACCCGAAATGGAACAGCCACAGCAAGCTGAACTGCATCGCGGCCTGCATCCAGGCCACCAAGGCCGGCGCGGACGAAGCGCTGATGCTGGACCCTGACGGATTCGTCGCCACCTGCAACTCCACCCACTTCTTCATCGTGCGCAAGGCGGAGGTCTGGACGTCCACCGGCGACTACTGCCTGTTGGGCATCACACGGGCGAATGTGCTGGAACTCTGCCATCGCCACCATATGCCGGCCTTTGAGAAGCGGTTCTCGCTGACCCAGGTCTATTCGGCGGACGAGGCGTTCGTGACCGGTACCTTCGGCGGACTGGTGCCGGTGGCGGAGGTGGACGGTCGCCGCATCGGCGACGGCACGGCTGGCCCCATTACCCGCAGCCTGCAGCAGTACTATGCCGCACTGCTGGAAGAGGAGTGCCCGCCGGCATGACGGGCATTCGCATCGCCATGTGGTCGGGGCCGCGGAACATCTCCACAGCCATGATGCGGTCGTTCGGCAACCGGCCGGATACGACAGTGGTCGACGAGCCGTTCTATGCCGTCTATCTGGCGGCGACCGGCATCGACCATCCGATGAGAGAGCAGGTGCTTGCGACGATGCCGACGGATTGGCGGGTCGTGGTCGACCGGGTCACCGGCCCGATTCCCGATGGGCGCACCGTCTTCTATCAAAAGCACATGACGCACCATCTGCTGCCGGAAATCGGCCGTGGATGGCTGACCGGCCTGCGCCATGCCTTCCTGATCCGCGAGCCGGCCGCCGTCCTGGCCTCTTACCTGCGCAAACGGTCGGAGGTCACGCTGGACGATACGGGACTGCCGCAGCAGCGGGCGCTATTTGATTACGTTTGCGAAACGACCGGAGCAATCCCGCCGGTGGTCGACGCCGCGGATGTGCTGAGGCATCCGGAAGCCATGCTTCGTCGCCTCTGTGCGGCGCTCGATATTTCCTTCCATCCTGGAATGCTGTCTTGGCCACCGGGCGCTCGGTCCACCGACGGGGTCTGGGCTCCGCATTGGTACCACGCCGTGGAGCAGTCGACCGGCTTCGCCCCCTACCGGCCCGACAACGAAGTCTTGCCGGACCATCTGGAAGCATTGGCAGACCAGTGCCGAGGAATCTATGACGGCCTCTACGGCCATCGCCTTCGGCCCGATGATCCGTCGTTGGCTGAAGTGGTAGGGGACTGACGCCCGGGCCTATTGGGCCGCGCGGACACCGGTGCCAGACCCGCTGGCCGACACCAGTTCCACATCCACCGCGCACATGTACCCGGCGCCGCGAATGGTCTTGATAATGCTGGGACGCTTCTGGTTGGCTTCGATCTTCTGACGCAGGCTCACGATCAGCACATCGATACTGCGGTCGAACGGATGATGGTCGCGCCCGGCGACGATATCCAACAGCTGCTCCCGGCTCATCACCCGCTTCGCCCGGCGCACCAGCGCCACAAGAAGCTTGTGCTCGGCCGTCGTCAGCGGGACCTCGTGGCCCGAGACATCCCTGAGGGTGGGCGCTTCCAGATCCACTTCCCATCCCGCAAACCGCGCGATAACCGGCACGTCGCCGGTCGTCACCCGCTGACCCGCCGCCCGGCGCCGCAGCACACTGCGGACCCGCGCCAGCAATTCGCGCGTGTCGAACGGCTTCGGCATGTAATCGTCGGCCCCTACTTCGAGCCCGACGATGCGGTCCACTGTGTCGCTTTTGGTCGTCAGCATGATAATGCCGACATCGGATGAGGCTCGCAGCTTGCGGGCCAGTTCCAGCCCGTCGTCACCCGGCAGCAGAAGGTCGAGTATCACCACATCCACGGGCGCAGACTCCACGATCCGCCAGAGCGCAACCCCGCTCGGCGCCGTGCTGACCCTGAAGCCTTCAGACGACAGATAGCGATCCAGCAGGGTCAGAACCCGCGGATCGTCGTCCACGATAACGATATGGGCGTCCTGCATCTCCTGACTCTCATGCGGATCCCGCCAACACGCCTTCAACATCACAATCGGTCCGCGCAAGCGAAATCGCTGCCTATAGGTTTCCCACGACACGGTCTTCGATACAATGGCGAAGATTCGTCAAAGTCGACATCGGACTGGAACAGTCGGCGCCGCGCCGATATTTAGGAACCTTAGGAACTCGCCAAAACTGGCCGGCCACCAATTGCCGGCAGATGATTGCATATCTCAGAGTATTGCGTTGTAATCGCGTGCTTAGATTGATGCAACACCGGGTGAGGCCGGATCTCGTGATCGTGACTGGCTAATGGTGGGAGAGCTACCTACACCGGTTGCTCAGCAATGCAGGGGACCGGCCCTGATCGCGGGGCCTCCACGACTTACCCGATGATGAACGATCGCCAAGAGCAGAGACGGACGGGCACACCCGAAACGGCGGGCGCGTTGGACGCCACCGAGCGCCCGGCATCGAAGAGCCCGCCGCAAGCCAGCGCGGCGCGGCTTCAGGATTTCCTGGCGCTCGCGACCGACGGATTCTGGGAACGGGATGCTGACCTGCGTTTCACCTTTGTCTCGCCGGCGGTCGTGTCGATGGTCGGTCATCGCGCGGAGTCGCTGGTGGGCCGACGGGAACCCGAGATCGACAGTGCCACCTTTCCCGACTGGCCGCGGCTGGAACCGTTGCTGCGCGGCCGACAGGCCGTTCGCGGAATGCCCTACCGCTTCCGGTCAGCCGACGGATCCGAGATCACCGTTACTGTGAATGCCGAGCCGATCATCGACGGCCAGGATAAGCTGCTGGGCTATCGCGGCGTGTTTGCCGAAGTGGCGGCTGCGTCCGCAGTCCTGCAGGCAGAGAGCGCCGACGATGCGGCACCTGTGACTGAGCGGGATCTGGCCGTGCTGGGCCGCGTCGCGGGCGGGTTGGCGCACGAGTTCAACAACCTTCTGACCGTGCTGCACGGCAATCTGCAGCTGCTTCAACTCGAACCGGCGGTCTTAGAGATTCCCGATATCGACGAAGTGCTGGACTGCGCCCTGTCGGCCAGCCGCGAGGGTGCCTGTCTGTCGCGAACGCTGTCGATGTTCACGGCGAACCGGTCCATCAGCCTGGCGCCCGTGGACGTGAATGCGCTGCTGACCGACATGCAGGCGATGATGTGCAACGCCCTGAGCGGAGCGGTTGCCGTCGAGATGATGCTGGATCCATCGGATCCGCTTGCGATGACCGACGCTGCGAAGCTGGAAGCTGCGGTCATGAACCTGGTCAACAATGCGAAGAACGCGATGGCCGACGGTGGGCGACTGATCATTAGGACGACGCGTCTTGCCCAGCCTCACCTTGCCGGTGGCGGCACGCCCGAGCCGCCCGAGAACACCGTCGAGATCACCGTGCAGGATGACGGTGTCGGCATGACTGCCGATGTGCTGGCCCGAGCCGCCGAACCCCTGTTCAGTGTGAAGACCGGCGGCAGACGACCGGGCTTAGGCCTCAGCATGGTTGACCGGCTGATGCGCGCGTCCGGCGGCACGATGATGATCGTCAGCGCGCCGGGCGAAGGCACGACGGTGAGGTTGGTGCTGCCCGAAGCCCCCGCGACCGAGACGTAACGCCGGCGTCAGGCGACTTGGACGTCCGGATGGCCGGCGGCCTCGACGGCACGCCGCAGTTCCCGTGTCAGGATACCGACATCCAACGGCTTCGGCAGGCTGGCGCTGACCGGTATCCCCAGTTCTTGGGCCAATGCGCGTGCCGTCGCCATGCGATCGGCGTCGGCACCGCTGATCAGGACAAGCACCGGCATCGGTCTGCTCCGATTCTCCGCCAGTGTCCGGATCACGTCTCCACCGTTCCTGTGGCCCAGCACCATGTCGACAACGACCACGGTCGGCCACTCCTCCTGGCACACCGGCTGAACCTGCTCGTCGTCCATGAGGATCTCCGCAGCAAAGCCCAGTCGACGGGCAACCCGGCCAATCAGCCGGCCAATGCGCGGATCATCATCGACAATGAGCAGCCGTGGACGTTCCATAATCCTCTCCGCTCATCATCCTCGGGTGTCAGGCTATGCCAAAAGACACCCGCCTTTCCTTAGTCTGTCAGTCTGAGGCCCCACGGTTAATCTATGATTTCTAATCAAAGCAATTATGTAAGTGACTGTAAGCTCATGTTCTGGTTGCTGTGACGGCCCCGTCCGACCTTATCGACAGATGCGGGGGCAATCGGAACCGCAAGGTGGCACGGCACTTCCGGCAATGCTGACGGCATGCTAGCGTCCTCAAGCATTTAGCCGGATGGGGCCGCGATGCGGATTGCAATGTTGTCGGTTGCCGGTGCTCTCGGCCTGTCGGTCAGTATGGTGCCCCATGCGCCTGCTCAGACCATAGGGCAGCAACTTGCCGGCGTCGACGAACTGACGGTCGTCGTCGCGCAGCTTGGCGACCGTGAGCAGGCCTGCGGTCTGAAGGAAACAACGATCCGCGCCACCGCCCAGAACTTTCTGCTGACCAACGACTTCACGCTCAGCAACGAGAGCAGCATCAATCTGCTGATCGAAGTCAGCTCGCTTGCCGACGACGATGTCGATCGCTGTTTCTCCGGCATTCAGACTTACGTCTACCGGAGGGCCGACTACTATCGCGAGACCGACCGAGAGGTGGTCGAGGGTTTCATTCTGTTGTGGAGCGACTTGCGCCTGGCGACGTCGACGGTCGACCAGCATCCGGTCTTTCTGATCGGCCAAGTCCAGAACCAGCTGGAGCTGTTTCTCGATGACCTTCGGCGGGACAACACGCCGCTCTAGGCGTGTCATCCTGGGCGCCGGGCTGGCGGCTCCGCTGGCCGCTGCCGGCTGCGACAGCTTCTCCGGTCTGCTGACGGCACCGGCGGATCTCGAAGTGCTGGAATGGTCGTTGACACGCCGCGGCGCTGCCCTGGAGCTCACCGGCCGCCTGCGCAACCTGCAGCCGCGGAACATTCGGCAAGTCGTCGTTGAGGCCGTATTCTTCGATCCGTCCGGTGCATATCTGGGTTCGGTGATGGCCAGAACTCCAGGCAATTCGTTGCCGGCCGGTGCCACTGCGTCCTTTTACGGCCTTCGCCCTTATGACCAGCGGATGCATCAGCCGGAGATGCTGTTCCGAAAGACGGACGGCACGCTGCTGGTCGCCAGGATGGCGGGGGACGGTGGGTAGGCGGGGGATCGTGAGCAGGCTCGGGATCGCATTGGCCGGCGCGGCGGCGGTCTGGCTGGGCGCCTGCGCCCTGCCGACAGACATTAGGGGCCATTGGGCTGAAGCGGGAGCCTGCGACGGCCAGCAGTGGTACTTCCGAGACGGTGAGGTGTACCTGACCTATCCCGGAACTGTCCGCGGCGGATTCGCGGTCACCACGGGCGAGGTCAGAACCCGTTGGGGCATCTATGAGCCGCGCGAGGACGGCAGCGTGTTGCTGCGCCGTCCGGCACCCGGCGGCAGGGAGATCCTGCTGAACTGGGTCCCGCAGGAAGACGGCAGCGTGATGATGGAGCTTTATGAACCCGGCGGCACGCGGCGGCAGGCCATCGCCGAAAGGTGCCCCTGACCGACGGACCTCAGCCTGTCTCGCTGCAACGCACCGTGATCAGCGTGACATTGTCCCGGGCGCCGCGTGTGAGTGCCAGGTCGAGAAGAGATGAGGCCGTTCCCTCGACAGAACCGTCCTCCAGAGCCGCAGCAATCTCGTCATCCTCGACCATCCGGTTCAGGCCGTCGCTGCACAAGAGGAAATAGTCCTCAGGGTTCAGCCGGCTCTGGCGCACTTCCAATTGAAGGTCATCCCCGGCGCCGACGGCCCTGGTGATCACGTTGCCTCTGGGATGGGTGCGTGCCTCTTCGGGCTTCACGAGCCCGAGATCGACCAGCTCCTGCACATAGGAGTGATCGTGCGAAATCTGGGTCAGCTGCCCGTCGCGCCATAGGTAGAGACGGCTGTCGCCGGCCCAGGCGCACGCAAAATGCCCGTTGAACACCATCAGGACCACCACCGTACTGCCGATGGCCGCGATGTCCTGTTCCAGCGCGCTCGCCCGCAGCTGCGCATGGACGCCCTGCAGCTGGCTCTGGACGTCGGCCAGGAACCCGCCAGCCGTATCCGGCGTCTCGATCTCGCCCAGCGCAGAGACGATCGCCTGGCTTGCCACATCACCGGCGTCATGCCCGCCCATGCCGTCGGCAACGACCCACAGTCCGAGATCGGGCCGGGCAAGGCACGCATCTTCGTTCAGCGACCGCTTGCAACCGACATGGGATCTGATCGCGGTTTCGTAATGGAAGCGGCTATCCGACATCGCCCCGGCTCCCTGCGGGTGCGGCGGGCGGCGACGCGCCTTCGACCGGATGGCGGCCGCCCCAACCCCATTGCCGCCAGCGGCCGTCCAGAAAGGCCGTGAAGGCCGTTTCCGGCGGTAGGCCCAAAGCCGTCACCAGGCACGGCGGCACACGGTCGGAGCCGGACGTCCACCAGACGCTGTACTCGCTTCTCGCCGCAGCAAAGATCTGATGCACCAAGTCGGGATAGCCTGCCACCACGTCGCCCGACGGCCCGAGATGAACGGCCAGCCCACCATGCAGCGGGTCGGCGTCGGCGGCCGCCTGAGGGCCCGCCGCCGGAGCATATCCGGGCAACCCAAGCTCCTGCAGACGCTGGTCGAATTGCGCCAGTTCGAACCGATCCTCCAGCGAGGTCAGGGCCAGGGCCTCCAGCCGCTGATACCACAGCCGGCCCCCCAGCGGCAGCGCGGCTGGATTCTCACAGCCCGGCAGCAGCGCCGCCAACACGAACGGAAAGTACCGGCCGACCCTGTCGACGCTGGGCATCATCACCCCGGCAGCAGGGCTGGGCCCGCACACGCCGGCCGACAGCGCGAAATTCCAGACAGGGCTGGTCAGATAGGTATCCAGCCATGCGTCCTGCAGATGTTCCCGGCTCTTGGTGATCGCCGCCTGCAGCCATGGATCCCACACATCGAGAAAGCTGCGCGGCAGCCGGTGACTGACGAAATCGCCTTTGACGGGGACCTTGCCGTAGAAGCCCGCAGCGATGTCGGTACCGTTGGTCATAGCGACTCCGGACAACGAAAGGCCGACAGATCTTCCAGGCCGAATGGATTGACGACGCTGTTCGGGCGCAGCTGGAACGTGGCGCTCCTTCCACCGACGACCAGGGTGAAGTTGAACCGGTCCGTGCCCGGCACGCCGCGGTCGATGACCGACTGATCCAGCATGCGGAACCACGCCCACGGCCCCTGCACGGATGCCGAGCTCGGCTGGTTGCCGGCCGGGCTGAAGGTGATGCGCGACTGATTGGGGGTTACCGTCCCGGGCCAGGTCATCGGTGTCAGGGCCAACTGCGGCGGGCCGTGGCGATAGACCACCTGCTGCCCGTCCACATCCAGCACCACCTGCGTCGCGTCATCGTCAAGTTCCACCGGGATCACGCTGAAGCCGACAGTGACACCGCCGCCATTGCCGGAAAAGAAAGCATCGCGGATCCGGGCGGCGCGTTCGAATTCGGTCAGCACATCCTCTGGAATGCCCAGGTCGACATTGCGCACTTCACGCCACTGCCAGGGCGTTTCCAGCGTGTTGACGAAGGATTCCAGATTGTCCTTGAAGAACTGGTCCATCAACCCGCCGGGGCCGAACACGGTGGTGAAGTCGTCCAGCGTCATCTCGGTGATGCTGTCGGCATAGACCGGATACCGGTCCCTGACCGCCGTGTTGCAGACCGGCACGACCTCCGACTGCCAGAGGGCGTCCAGCTGGCCGCGGGCGCCGCCGACGGTGATCGCGGCGCTGGCGCGCGCAACCGATGCCACCATCTCGTTGATCGGCTCCGGCAGCCTCGCCGCTTGGCTGATCAACTCCTGCGTCGCGTCGTCGTCGGTCCCGGTGATGGCGTCCAGCAGTGCCCCGCCTTGATCGCCGGCGAAGGCCGCTTGGTTGAGCTGGGTATAGACCCGGCCAAGCGACGTGATCAGATCGTCGATCGGCGCTGGTGCCCCGTCCGCGCCCTTTACAAACTCATGCAATGCGGCAAAACGGTCGTCAATGAACTGACCCGGGGGGGGTGGATCGTCGCCGCCGGTGCCGGCCCCCGCGGCGATCCGCGCGATCCGCTGGGCCCGCGTGATCTGCGGGCTGCGCACAAGCTGCTGCGCCGTAGCCGCGCCGTCGGCGGCGTCCTCCGCCGACGGTACAGCCCCTTCCGGCGGCGTGGTCAGCGTGGTTTCGGTCGCGATCGCCGTCAGCAGGTTCTTCAGCGGCGAGTTGGCCCCCGAAAGGATGTTCAGCACATCCGTGGCGTTCTGAAGATTGCGGAACGGAACGATCGACAGATCGGACAGGATGCCCTGCCATCTCTGGGCATATTCGTCGAGATAGAGCGCCGTCACGTCGCGTTGCAGCAGGCCCAGCTGGCGGTCGTCCACCTCGATCGGGCCGCCGAGCACCCAGCTGTCGCTGGCGATTTCCTCCGACACTTCCAGGACCCGCGGCAGCAGCACATCGTGGAAGCCGTCATAGGTCCAGAATCCCGGGACCCCCTCAGACAGTGGCCTGCCCGACCGCCGCCGGATCACCTGGGAGGTCGACGAGCCTCCGGCATCGATGATCCGCCATTCCGGAAGGTTACGCGCCTCCTGGCTCGCCCGCAGGATGGCGTACGCGCGCGCACCCAGCGGCTGTAACGCCAACTGCCGGCGTGCATCTTCAATCAGACGCGTATCCAGTCCGATCTCGGGCAGATCGCCACTCCACAGCTGCGGCTCCAGCAGCGTGTCAAGGTGCCCCTCCAAAGCCTGCCGGCCGGCTTCGTTGCGGGACCCCGGGAACGTGCTCTCCCAATCGGCCGCCATCCAGTCGAGCACGAATTGCCGGTCAAGATCCTCCGGCCCCTGATTGCCGAGGACGAGATAGACTTTGAGCGCCTGATAGAGCACCTGGAACTGCTGCTGCGCCCGGTCTGAGGAGCTGTCGGTCTGCTGCTGCAGCGCCTGTGTGGCATTGCCGATCTGCTGTTCCAGCCGCAACAGCACCCGCGGCAGCAGCATGACGTCGAGCGCCCGCCGATAGGTGGTCACGGCCGGTGCACCGACCTTGTCGCCCTGATAGAGGCCGAGCGTCATGTCGATCGGCGGACCACCGGCCACCTGGGCGGCATAACCGCCAGGCATGTCGCGCAGCCGATTGAGCGCCGGCAGGACGCGCTCGAAATCGGGCTCACTGACGGTCTGCAACTCCACACCCGCAAGATCGTTGTTGTAGGCCGCCGCGGCCGCATTCGCGTCGGAGATCAGCGTGCGGTTCCGGGTGAAGCTGTGCAGCCACGCTGCGGCGATCAGCAGGACCACAACCGCCGCCGCGGCCAGCACACCCCGTTGGCGCCAGCGCCGTCGCCGCTCGACACGCTGGTCCACACCGACGACGTTGGCCTCGGCGAACACCACGTTGCGCAGCAACCGGGTCAGGAAATAGCTGCGGCCATGGCCACTCAACGGCGGCGCCTGTTCCCGGTCAAGGCCGAAGCTGGAGGCCATCGCCGTGACGAAGCGGTCGATCGGCGTTCCCATCTGGGTGCCGCTGGTGAAGTAGACGCCGCGCAACAGCGGCCGCCGCTCGAACCGGCTGGGCTGGAATACCTCGGTCAGGAAATCGGTTATCACGCCCTTCATCGACGCCATCTGGGCCGGGAATCCGAAGACCTGGCTGCGACGGCGGATATCGGGCTCCTGCTGCAGGCGCTCCAACAGACGGACCTGGGTCTGCTCCATCAGCAGATCGAACTCGCGGCCGAACTCCACCACCACGCCTTCGTCGTCGCCGCCTTCGTCCAGCGGGAACGTCATTCCCCAGACCTGTTCCCGCTCGTCCCGGCTCAGTTCGTCGAAGAACTCCACGAAGCCCGCCATCAGATCGCTCTTGGTGAGCAGGACGTAGACGGGCAACCGCACGCCAAGCTTGTCGTGCAGCTCTCTTAAGCGCTGGCGCACGGCGCGGGCATGGATCAGCCGTTCCGCCTCGCCGGCGCCGGCAAGGTCGGCCAGGCTGATGGCGATCAAGGCCCCGTTGATCGGCTGTCGCGGCCGGTATTTTTTCAGAAGGTCGATGAAACCCATCCAGGCTGCGCTGTCGACATCCTCCTGGCTGTCGTGCGTGGTGTAACGGCCGGCCGTGTCGATCAGGACTGCGTCGTTGGTGAACCACCAGTCGCAGTTGCGCGTGCCGCCGACCCCCCGCACCGCTTGACGCCCAAGCCTGTCGGCCAGCGGGAACTTCAGACCGGAGTTGATCAGGGCGGTCGTCTTACCGGACCCCGGCGGGCCGATCAGGATGTACCAGGGGAGCTGGTAGAGATACCGGCGTCCGCCGCGCCCCCCCAGCCGCGCCGTCCGCAAGAGGTTCAGCGCCTCCAGAAGCCGGCGGCGCAGCACCTCGACCTCTTCGTGGGCGGACTGGTCAAGCTCTTCGCGCGCCCGCGTGGCCTGCCTTTCCTCTTCGGAGATTTCGGCGACCATCTTGCGGTTTGTCTGGCCCTCGCGGACCCGGCCGAAAAGGTTGATCAGCCCCCACAAGACCAGGATCACGATGATCGTGATCAGCTTCGCCAGCTCGCTTTCCCAAGGGCGCCAGCTGCCGAAGGCGACGATCTGCCCGAAGAACCAGATCAACGCGCACAAGATCAGCGCACCGATGAGGGTCCAGAACCATCGCGACACGAAGATGGAAAGGAACTTCTTCAGCATCGGTCGTTCACCATCGTCCGGCCCAGCGTTCCGGCGCAAGAGGGGCCGATGATCATGGCTGCCCCTCCTTCAACAACAGGATCTCAACGCGGCGGTTGCGGGCATGGCAGGCCGCGGTGTTCTCGAAACACAGCTGATCCGCCGAGGCGCGCCCCTCCGCGGACAGCCGTGTCGGATCGCTGAGGCTCTCCGACAGGATCTCGGCAACGGTCTCGGCCCGATTGAGGGAGAGCCGGAAATTGGGATCGGCGGTGCCGATCCTGAACGGCTGATTGTCGGTGTGCCCCTGCACCTCCACCGCGCCCGGTTCCTCCTCCAGCGCGGCGGCGATCCGGCGGATCACGGGCACATAGGCCTGTCCGATCTGGGCACTGCCGGTGCGGAACAGATTGTCGCCGACCAGCCTGATATTGACGCTGTTGGCCTCGTCGGTGACGACAACGAGGCCTTCGTCGACCTCCGGCTGCAGGAACCCGCTGATCTTGTCGTAAAGGGTCTCTTCCGGCGGCTGGGGCGGTGGCTCGGGCGCCGCAGGCTGCGGCGCCGGCGCTGGGGCGGGTGGCTCGGGCGCCTCACGGGCGATCGAGACCATCTGTCCCGAAACCGGCTGCAGCCGTGCGATGTCGTTGAAGACGGGATCGGACTCCTGGTGCAGCAGGAACCGAAAGGTCAAGAACAGCAGCACCAGCAAGGCGAACGCGACAACGCCGATCACCCATAGCGGGATCACGGTGCCAAGCGGCCGATGCGCCGCCGCCACCCCGCGCCAGTGGGGCGAAAGCCCGCGGTCGCTGCCTTCAGTGCGCCGGCGGATGGTCCGGTAGAGGTTCTCGCGCACCCGCGCCAGCTCGATCTGGCCGCGCGGCAGCACCCTGTATCGCCCCTCGAACCCCAGCGAGAGGCAAAGATACATAAGCTCCAGCACGTCTCCGTTCTGGTTCGGGGCGCGATGCAGCTGTTCCAGAATCTCGAAGAAGCGTTCTCCGCCCCAGGTCTCGTTATAGAAGGTGTTCACCATGCTCATCGACGCCCAGACGCTGCGCGGCCCCCAGGGCGTGCTCAGCACCAGGTCGTCGATCGCGGCGCACAGGGCGTAGCGTCCGGCATTCACGGCGTTGGAGGTAGCGCCGCCGCCCCGTGCGCGCCGTTCGAACACCTTCATCTCGCTGACGACGCGGTCGTGCAGGCTTTGGACGTCGGCCATGGTCGGCCGTTCCCGCAACCTGGATGCCAGCGTCAGGAGCGGCTGTGCGGCCACAACAAGGGGGAAGCTGCCGCTGGCCGGTGTGACGACCGAAGGCGAATAGTCCGTGTCGATCGTATCGGCCGCATAGAGCGGCGATGCAGCGGCACCGCCAGGCGACATCGGTTGAACCGGCGGTGCCTGGGGCGCCATCGGCGGCTGAGGCGGCGCCAAACCCGGCTGCGGTCCGAACAGGCTGTCATCGCTGCGAACCCGCTGGGGTGGCGGCGCCTGGGGCTGCGGTGCCGCCGGAGACGGAGGATCTACGCCCACCAGTGGTCGCCGGCCACCCGGGCTGGGCCGCACGACGGTGGCGTCGATATCCCCCTGATCGGCGAACGGATCGTCTTGTCCGCTCATGGCGTGCTCAAGCCCTGATTGCCCAGAACTGCATATCCAAACCCGGGAACTCACCGGAGACATGCATGGCAATGCCGCCGGACTGCCCCAAGGCCTTCCAGTATTGGCTGGTTCGCTCCAACTCGAAATAGGTTGTTCCGGAATGGTACGGAATCTGTCGCGGTGCCACCGGCAGAGGGCGCACACGAATGCCCGGCAGCGCCACATTCACCAGCTCCCGGATCTGCTCCACCGGGCCGATCTTGAGCTGATTGGGGAAGTTGCGGCGCAACGTCTCGGTCGGGATCTCCGCCTTCACCGCCAGCACGAAGCTCGCCTGCGTCAACAGCGTGCGGTCCTGAACGACGGCGACGCGGATGCCATACTTGCGCAACTGCAGCGGGATCGGGATGGCCGTCTGCTCCAGAACGGCGCTCAGCGACTGCCGGAGTGCGACCATCACCGGTTGGAACGTCGCCTGAAGATCGTCGTGCCGATATGCCGGAAAGGCGGGCGGCCGCTTGTTGGCCGCCGTAAAGGTTGAAAGCTCGCCCGCCATAGAGACCGCGAGGCTGTAGAACGTCTCGGGATGAACATGGGGCGTTGTCGACAGATGGGCCAGCAGCGGCTGATACCGGTTGATCACCTCCAGCATCAGGAAATCCGCGATCTCGGCCACACCGCGGGCATCGGCGCCGGAAACGCGTGCCGCCAGGGCTTCGCCGCGATGGTTCATCAGTCCCTGGACCTCGGCGATGAAGCCGCTCAGCGTTGTTACGGCCGCACAATCCAGCGTCGGCGGAATGAAGCCGCTATCCAGGACGACGCTCTTGTCGGCCCGCACCTCCACCAGCCTGACGAGCCCAAGCGGGACGAAACCCTGGCGGTCTTCGCTTTCGAGCATGTAGCGCAGGCGCAAGCGTCCCACGCGGATGCCCGCCACCGTCTCCGCACCGGCTATGGCATCGACCGTCTCGAACTCCACGGCGCGATAGCGCGCCACCGTTTCGTCATGGGCGCCTTCGTCGATCTCCACGCCGCCGGGCTGGCGCACGGGCAACGCCAGATAGACAACGACGTTGCGCGTATTCTCCGGCAGGTCCAGCGGCGCTGGATGATCAGCATCGTCTGGAATGCCGAACGGCGTGCCGTCGGGCAGAATGCCGTGGCACGATGTGACCGCGAACTTGCCCGTCATCAGCAACTCGCGATTGATCTGCAGATCCGTGATGCCCCAGCTATAGGGCCTTACCCCCTCAACCCGTCCGCGCACGAGTCTTTCGACATAGCGGTCGTATTGCTGAAAGTGCTGGGTGCGGAGGAACATGCCCTCCGACCAGACGACCTTATTGTCCCAAGACATCGTCCGCCTTTCCTTGCGGGTCGCAGATAGACCTTCGCGCCCTCATCCCGACCCGTCCGTCACATCTTCCGCCGGCACCGCCTCATCGGAGTCCCTCGTTGCCAGCGAGACTGCGAGACTGAGCAACTCCGCCGTCAGCGCGTTCGCCTCGTTAGGCTCGACCGCGACGACCGCGCGCCACTCTGCGCTGCCGATGAAGCGATAGGCGACGACCATGCCCAGTGCCTCGGTTTCAGGCTTCAGC
The DNA here is from genome assembly GCA_028281925.1 of Alphaproteobacteria bacterium. Taxonomy (GTDB): domain Bacteria; phylum Pseudomonadota; class Alphaproteobacteria; order DSM-16000; family Inquilinaceae; genus JACKIG01. Next base: position 179 of record JANQIX010000094.1, on the reverse strand, counting down.
GACCGCGCGACCGTGCGCACGTCGCCCGGCTGGATGATCAGTTCCTCCGTCCCGACAAGGTCTGCGCCGAGCGTGTCTTCCGCCTGTTCGTAAATCTGGAAGAAATCCGATGTGTTGAACGATGATGCCGTAGACAGCTCGTAAAGCCGGACGACGACCGGTGAGGGCCGACCGTTGGC
>JANQIX010000093.1 GCA_028281925.1 Alphaproteobacteria bacterium | reverse complement strand
CAGGTTCATCGTCGATCCGAGGCTCTGCGGCGCTCCGCCTAATGATGCCGTTGGGCACTGGTCGGTTTCAGTGTGGCGGTCTCTGCGATGCGATGACCGTTCGGTGCCGGCCATCGGTTGGGCCCGCGGCACCGTTGGGCTAAGACCTCAAGGGATAGTCTCGCGTCGTCCATTGCCGCCATGTTTTCTACTCGACGAGATGCGCGCAATCCTGGTTGCAGTCTGATGGAGTTGGCTTGCGCCTGGAAGGATCTCGGATCGAGATTAACAAAGACTAGACAAGTCGAATATCGGGCGTCATCTCAAGGAAGGCAACGTTACTGACTTCATCCATTGCCTCTTTCACAAAAGCTTAACATTCATAGCGCCGATGCGGGAGCTCCATCGTAACTGTGGCGTGCGCTGATAGTTCGCTACCTTCACAAAAACCTTCCCTTTATCCATCGGATCCGGCAGCTGCCGAAATGGGGAAGGCTCCGGGATCAACGGAAGTTGCGGGATCTCTGCAGCTTGACCTCCCGGTGGTCGCCGGTCGGCCGGCGAACTTCGTCAGCGCGGGCAAGATGGCGGGTGAGGACGGCCGAGCCCTCACCATCGCTGCTCAAGCTCGCCAGCCGATCCGACAGGTCGTCCAGATGATCGACCTTCAGATGGATGACTTCGCCCACCCGTTCCACCGTGCCGGTGGCGCCCAACAGGCGGGCCCGCAGCACATTGCGCCGGTACCGTTCGAAGACCGGCGGCATGACGACCAGATTGGCGACGCCGGTCTCATCCTCCGTCGTGATAAAGATGACGCCGCGTGCGCTGCCGGGCCGCTGACGCACCAGCACGAGGCCCGCCACCTTCAGGCGCCGGCCATGCGGCAGGTCGCGCAGCCGCGATGCTTCCGAAAAGCCGGCGGCCGCCAACCCGTCGCGCAAAAAGGCCACCGGATGGCACTTCAGGGTAAGCGAGACGGTGGCGTAGTCTTGCACCACATGCTCGCTCAATGCCATGCGCGGCAGGGCAACCGCAGGCTCCACCGCTTCGTGGTCCAGCCCGTCGAACAGCGGCAACGGGGCAGGCCCGAGCACCTTGACGGCCCAGGACGCGTCGCGCCGGTCGAGATCCATTGAGCGGAAGGCGTCGGCACGTGCCAGCGCTTCCAGCGTCGCGGTCTGCAGTCCAGCCCGCCGCCACAGCACGCGTGGGCTGTCGAACAGGCCAGCAGCCTCGCGTGCAGCCACCAGCCGCTCCGCCTCCTCCTCTTTCATCCCCTTGACCTGGCGGAAGCCGAGCCGGAGCGCGAAGCGGTCGTCGCCCAGCGGCTCCAGCGTGTTGTCCCAGTCTGAGAAGTTGACGTCGACTTCCCGCACCCGCACATCGTGCTCGCGCGCGTCACGGACGATCTGCGCCGGGGCATAAAAGCCCATGGGCTGGCTGTTCAGCAGAGCACAGGCGAACACGGCCGGATACTTGCACTTCAGCCAAGCCGAGACATAGACCAAGAGGGCAAAGCTGGCAGCGTGGCTTTCGGGAAAGCCATAGGTGCCGAAGCCCTCGATCTGCTTGAAGCAACGTGCCGCGAAATCGGGGTCATAGTCCCGCTCGACCATGCCGTTGACCATCTTGTCGGCGAACTGGTGGATGTCGCCAAGCTTGCGGAACGTCGCCATGGCGCGGCGCAGTTGGTCGGCCTCAGATGGCGTGAAGCCGGCCGCAACGATGGCGATCTGCATCGCCTGTTCCTGAAACAACGGTACGCCCAGCGTCTTTTCCAGAACGCGCTGCAGCTCTTCCGACGGATAGTCGATCGGCTCTTCCCCATTACGGCGGCGCAGATAGGGATGGACCATGTCGCCCTGGATCGGCCCCGGCCGCACGATCGCCACCTCGATCACCAGGTCGTAGAAGCTGCGGGGCTTGAGCCGCGGCAGCATGGTCATCTGGGCGCGGCTTTCCACCTGGAACACGCCCAGGCTGTCGGCCCGGCACAGCATGTCGTAGACTTCCGGATCCTCCGCCGGCAGGCTGGCGAGGTCATACGTCTGGCCATAGTGCCGCTCCAACAGGTCGAAGCCGCGGCGTACGCAGGACAGCATGCCGAGCCCCAGCACATCGACCTTGAGGATGCCGAGCGCGTCGAGATCGTCCTTGTCCCACTGGATCACGGTGCGGTCGGCCATGGCGGCGTTTTCCACCGGCACAAGCTCCGGCAACGGGCCGCGGCTGATGACGAAGCCGCCCACATGCTGTGAGAGATGGCGCGGGAAGCCGATCACCTGGCGGGCCAGCGCCAGAGTCTGCCGCAAGGTCCGGTCGGCGAGATCGAGGCCGGCCTCTCGGATGCGCTCCTCCCCCAGATCCTCACCGCCCCATCCCCACAGGCCGCCGGCGATCTTGGTGATGGTGTCGACCGACAGCCCCATCGCCTTACCGACATCGCGGATGGCGCCGCGGCCGCGATAGCAGGTCACCGTCGCCGTCATGCCGGCCCGGTCGCGTCCGTACTTGCCGTAGATGTATTGAATCACCTCCTCGCGCCGCTCGTGCTCGAAATCCACGTCGATGTCGGGCGGCTCGTTGCGCTCGGCCGACACGAAGCGCTCGAACAACAGATCCGCCCGCGCCGGGTCGACGGCGGTGATGCCCAGCACGTAGCAGACGGCGGAGTTCGCGGCCGATCCTCGCCCCTGGCAGAGGATGCCCTGGGACCGGGCAAAGCGGACGATGTCGTGGACCGTAAGGAAATAGGGCGCATAGCGCAGCTGCCCGATCAGCGCCAGTTCATGGCGCAACTGGCCCACCACCCTGTCGGCCGCACCGTCCGGATAGCGCTCCGCGACCTTGCACCAGACCAGCCGCTCCAGCGTCTCCTGCGCCGACAGGCCGTCTTCAGCGACCTCCTCGGGATACTCATAGCGCAGTTCGTCCAATGAGAAGGTGCAGGCCTCCACGATCTCCAAGGTGCGGGCGACAGCCTGAGGCTGGGCACGGAACAGACGCGCCATCTCCTCCGGCGGCTTCAGGTGGCGTTCGGCATTGGCGTTCAGGCGCCAGCCGGCATCGCGGATGGTGCAGTGCTCGCGCACGCAGGTCAGCACATCCTGCAGCGGCCGCCGCGCCGGGCTGTGGTAGAGCACGTCGTTGGTGGCGACCAGCGGCACGTCCAGCCCGTCGGCGATTGCGGCTAGCCGTGCCAGGCGTTTGGCATCGGCGCCGCCATAGCGCGGGCTGACAGCGAGAGAGAGCGCCCGGCCGAACCGCTCCCGATAATCCGCCAGCGCCTCGCCGAAGGCATCCAGCGGCGCCAGCGCCGGCGTTTCCGGCGGCACGGCCAGCAGCCTCTGCCCGTCCGCTTCCGCCGTGACGTCCTCACGGGAAAGTTGGCACTCGCCCTTAGGCGCCCGGCGCCGTCCGGTGGTGATCAGGCGCGACAGCCGGCCATAGGCCGCGCGATCGGTGGGAAAGCACAGCAGGCTGGGGCCGTCGTCGAGGTCGAGCCGGGCGCCGACCACCAACCGCAGCCCGGCCTGATTGCAGCCGAGATGGGCGCGCACCACGCCGGCCAGCGAGTTGCGGTCGACCACGCCGATCGCCGACAGCCCCAGCGCAGCGGCCGTCACCGCCAGCTCCTCAGGGTGCGAGCCGCTACGCAGGAACGAGAAATTGGTGGTCACCTGCAACTCGGCATATCCGGTCATGCCCGGCGCGTCCCTTATGTGCAATCCGACATCGAAATGGGGCGCCGCACGGGGCCATCCGGGCCCGACGCCAAACGGCGCTGAATGGGCTTCACCCTATCGCAAGGCCGCGGGCTGAGAAACAGAAATATAGAACAAAAAAAGAACATTGCACCAACTACCGCGCCGGCATTACCCATCCCCCCCAACCGTCCCCAGACTGTCGATGAGGGCGCGCAACGCCCCCGTCATCCTGTCGCGCCGCCAGACGGCACTGATCGTCAGGGAGCCGCCGAAGCCGGAAAGCGGCCGAGCAACAAGGCCCTCCGGCAGGGCCGGCAGCGTATAGGACGCCGCGATGAAAAGACCGACGCCATTCACCGCCATATCCAACCCAACCGACGGGTCCTGGGCGTGATAGGCGATCGCATATCCCGGCGCTCCGCCGTCCAGGGTCGCGGCCAGCCGGTCATAGAGATCGGGGTTGAGGCGGCGCGCGAACAGCACGAGTTGCTCACTGGCCAGAGCCTCCACTGAAACCTGGTCCCGCTCCGCTAGCCGATGTTCCTCCGGCAGAACGATCATCCAACGACCACTGATGATCGGCTTAGCGACAAGGTTGGGCTCGGCGACCGGCGAGAGCGCAATGCCGAGATCGACGCGTCCGTCCGCCGCCGCCGCCGCCGCCTCAACCGCGCTCATCTCCTCGACCGTGGCTCTCAACGACGGAAAGCTCTGCCGTGCGCTCTGGATCGCCCGCGGCAGGAAGCGGCGGGAGATATACTCGCGCGCGCCGATCGTCAGGTCCTCAGCCGCCGCAGCCTCAGCCGCCCGGAAACTCCGTTCAAGCCTGTCGGCGGACGCGATCAGATCGCCGACCTCATCCAGATGCGCAGAGGCGGCCTCGGTCAACTCGATCCCGCGCGGCTCACGCCGCAGCAGGGTGACGCCCAGGCGGGCCTCCAGCTCCTGCATCTGCTTGGTCAGAGCCGGCTGGCTGACGCCCAGGCGATCGGCAGCGCGGCGGAAGTTCCGCTCCTCCGCCACTGTCAGGAATGACCGCCAGAGTCTGAGTTCGATCGCCATGCCGATAACCATGGGTTATCGCGGCATGAGGAGCAACGATTGGATGGAACCGGCCTGGATCGCGATCTTCAGCCCAACGGACGCCGCAAGGCACCATCCACCGGAAAGGACCCTGAAGATGTCAGACACTGCTGAGACCGAGATCCGCCGCCAGCTTGACCGATGGTTCAGCGCCTGGAGCCCGGGCGACAGCCCCTTCGATGCCGAGTCCATGCGGTCGCTGTTCGCCGACGACGGCATCCATGTGGTGGACGACTTCGGCGATCACGTCGTCACCATCAGCAGCTTCGACGACTACGTGGCCACATGGAACCCCGTGATGGCCCCGATCGCCAGCTGGACAATCCGCGCGGTGGGTCAGCCGGCCGTACACGTCTCGGGCGATCTGGCGGCGGTCACCTTCGTCTTCTCAGGCGGCGGGCGCACGAAGGACGGTGATCCGCTGAAGATCGCACAGCACGGCACGCAGATCTGGCGCAAGCGAGGCGGCACCTGGGTGATCGTCCACGAGCATCTGACCAGCGACAAACCCGAAAACGTGGAGGGCTGAACCATGATGCGCATTCTCCGTCGTCGACCCGCTCGCTCGGCCCTGCTGACGTGGGTCGCCATCTGGCCGCTGATCACCGCACTCCTGATCCTGGGTGAGCCTGTGCTGGCGGCCCTGCCCCTGCCGCTCAGGACGCTGCTGCTGACCGGCGTCCTCGTGCCGCTGATGAGCTTCGTCGTGATGCCGCGCCTGACGCGCCTCGCCGACACGCTGCTCGGCAAGGCCGCGGCCTGACCGGGCATTCAAGAGGTTTGGAGACCGACCATGTTCACACAGAGAATCGCAGTTGAGATCGCTATCGGCGTCGTTGCCGCCGCTGCCTTCGCCCTCAGTACCATCATGGCAGCGGGTGTCTGAGAGATGACCGAAGACCAAGATGCCATCCGCGAACGCACGCTGACCTGGGTCGCAAGCTGGCGGACGAGCCCTGATGAGCCGTTCGACCTGGATCGGGTCCAGCACATCTATGCCCAGGACGACACGTTTTCCTCCTTCGACTTCGCCCGCCCGCATGACGGCTTTGCGGACTGGGCCAGCGCGGCGGCCTATTACCGGAAGTTCATGGCTGTGCCCGAGACTTGGCGGCTTGAGCCCGGCGACGACCTTCGGGTCCATCTCCGAGGATCCGTCGCATGGTCGACGGTATCGCTGAAGGGCCGCGGCACGCTGGCCGACGGCACCGTGATCGATATGCCCGAAGCCCGCGTGACGCTGATCTTCGAGAAGCGCGAGGGAGAATGGCTGATCGTGCACGAGCACGGCTCCTCCGCCCTGCCCTTCCCGGACGAAGAGAGCACCCGGCGGATGCTCGGGATTGTGACCTGCTAGGACCTCATCCGCGCCCGGGCTGCGACAAATGCCCGGGCGCCGTTGCATTAGAGTTTGCCGAGCGCGCTCGTGACGATAGTGCGGACAGTAGCGTCACTCGGGAAATCGTGACCGGATCGCGCCCGCCCAGCAAAACACACCCCAACAAAGAGTTTTTCGCAAATATTCTTATAATACGAGAAACTCGAGTACGTTCAAAGAGCCTGACGACAGTTAGCCGCTGGTGCCGTCGGCCGGCTACGGATCGGTGCACGGGCTCACAACTGCTAAGATCATCTCCTCCATTCACGTCGCCCAATGAGGAGAGGACATGCGCGTGCGCACCCGTGCTTCTTGGACAAAGGCGTTGACCTTGCTTTTGACCCTGGCCGCACTCCTGCCGGTAGGGGCTTCCGCGCAGCCGGCGGCCGAACAGCCGCTGCCATCGGAGGACTTCCCGCTTCGCCCGCCCGATACATCGAGCCCGCGCGATACGCTGCAAAACTATCTTTCGGAAGCTGATCCTGCGATCGAGGGACTGCTCAGCGGTCAACCGGATCAACTGGCTATCGGCCGTGCGACGGCAGTCATGGATTTCAGCACATCCGTTGACGGGAACACCTGGGAAGCCCGTATACGAGGCTTGGTGCTGTTGAAGGAGATCCTCAACCGGACCGCTTTGCCGCGTACCGAAGACATCCCCGGCGACACGGAGGTGGCTGCGGAAGACATCACGGACTGGCGGGTTCCCGGAACGACCATCACGATCGTCATGGCCGAGGAAGGCCCTCGCGCCGGAGAGTTTCTGTTTTCGGCAAGGACCGTCGAACAACTTGAAAGGTCCTACCGGCAGGTACGACATCTGCCATCCGAGCCCGGCGCCGCCGATGTCTTTGAGACACTGTTCGGCGGGGACGAAACGATGCCCCCGCGGCGGCACACGATACAGGACCGGCTTCGGCCCGTTGATACATCGAGCCCCCTGGCGACCTTTGAGGGGTTGTTGGAAAGCATCAATCGCGCATACGCGCTGGTCATGGAAGCCCAGGCGGCGACCGACCTCAGCAGAGATGAACTCCTCGCGATCGAAAGAACCGCAGACAGCCTGTTGCAGCGTGCGGCATTGACGCTTGATCTCAGCGAGGTTCCGGATGCGTTGCGCGCGGATTTCGGCGTCGAAGCCGCCCTTCAGCTGAAAGAGATCTTTGATCGCATGCCCCTACCCCCGCTGGACGCCATCCCGAATGCCCAGGTGGTGGAAGCGGCCAGGAGGGGAGAGTCCCTGTCGCTATGGGCGGGCGACGAACCGCTGCGCTGGCGGTACCCGAACACCGCGATAGATATTGTCCAGGTCACGGATGGAGACGGGCAGGGTCAGTTCCTGTTCAGCGCCCGAAGCATTCGCAACCTCGCAGACTATTATGAAGAGGCCAGGGATTTTCCGCAGCGACTGGTACAAGGCGGCAATATCGAGATGCTCTATGGTTCACCGGAGCTCTCTCCAGATTTCTATCAATATTATACTTCTTCGCCAGGGCATTTGATCGCAAGCACAAGCGTTCTGGGGCAATTGGTGAGCGGCCTGCCGGATTGGCTCAAGACCTCCTACGGCGAACAGACGCTCTGGCAGTGGATCGGCCTTGTGATCACAGTCCTGATCGGTTCCACCGTCGTGTACGTCATCTTCCGCATTTTCGGGCGACCGGCATTTCGCCGGGGATTGAGGGCGGCGTGGCTTGCAGCCCTGCCGCCCTTGCTTGTCGCGGCAACGGTCTTCGTCCTCGGCCGCTTCATCGACGAGAACCTCAACATCACCGGCGCGGTCCTGGCCTTCGTGGCTGCGTCCGCCACCATTCTCATCCTCACCCTGGTCGCCTGGTCCACCTATGCGCTCTCTCGTGCGACCGCGGAAACCGTCATCGCATCGCGCGCCATCAAGGATGGCACAAGCGATGCGACGATGATGCGGATCGCTTCCCGCGTTGTCGGATTCGTGTTGGCCGCCGGCATCCTGATCTGGGGTATTCGCCATCTGGGCGCGGACCTGATCCCGTTGTTGGCGGGTCTCGGCGTCGGCGGCCTGGCCGTGGCGTTGGCGGCACAGCGGACCTTCGCGAACCTGATCGGCAGCCTGATCCTCTTCGTCAACAAGCCGGTGCAGGTCGGCGATTTCTGCAGATACGGCGACCAGATCGGTACGGTCGAGTCGATCGGGCTGATCTCGACCCGCATCCGCTCATTGGAACGGACGGTCGTCACCGTGCCGAATGCCGAGTTCTCCGAGATCAAGCTCGACAACTTCGCCGTACGGGACCAAAGGCTGCTGAGCACGGTGCTCCAGCTTCGATACGAGACGACGCCGGCGCAGATGCGCTACGTCCTCGCCAGGCTCCGTGAAATGCTGCTCGGTCATCCGATGGTCACGCCGGAGCCTGCACGGGTGCGCTTCTCGAACTTCGGGGCCTACTCGAAGGACCTGGAGATCTTCGCCTATCTCAGGTGCCAAGACCAAGATGCCTTCTGTGCCATCAAAGAGGACATCTTCCTTCGCATAGACGACATCGTCGCCGAGTCCGGTTCGGGTTTCGCGTTTCCATCCCAAACGGCCTATCTCACGCGCGATCAAGGCGTGGACACGGCAAAGGCGGACGACGCGGCGAGGCGCGTCGAAGAGTGGCGTGTCCGAGGAAAGCTGCCGTTCCCGGAGTTCGAGGAGGAAGAGCGCGAACGACTGGAGGATATCCTCGACTACCCGCCCAAAGGGTCACCGCACCACCAGTCGCGCGTTTGAGAGGGAGGTACGGAGCTACCTGCGTCGGTCAGACCCGTGCCTGCGCCGCGACGGCCGCCCGCGCGCCGTTGTGCAGCAGCGTGCCGAGCGCGCTGATCACCGCAGTTCGGAAGATCGCGTTTTGCGGAAGATCGTCGCCGAACACGGCCTTCACGGAGAACAGGGCATCGGCCAGGGCCGCCGGATTGCGGCCCGCCTGGTCGGCGAGGCGGCGCAGTTCGGCGGCCAGGGGGTCGGAGACTTCGATCGGCCGCCCGGCCTCGTCGATGCCGGTCACGTAGCGCATCCAGCCGGCAACGGCGAGCGCGATGCGGCCTGCCGATTTGCCGGCGGCCAGGCGTTCGCGGGCCGTGTCCAGCAGGCGCTGCGGCAGCTTCTGCGTTCCATCCATGGCGATCTGCCAGGTGCGGTGCTTGAGGCCGGGATTGGCGAAGCGCTTCAACAGCGCGGCCTTGTAGCCGGCCAGATCGGCGCCCGCAGGCACCTGCAGTGTCGGCGTCACCTCGCGGTCCATCAGGTCACCCACCAGCTTCACGAAGGCGGGATCGGCCATGGTCTCCGCAATCGTCTCATAGCCGGCGAGATAGCCGAGATAGGCCATGGTCGAATGGCTGCCGTTCAGCAGCCGCAGCTTCATATGCTCGTAGGGACCGACATCCTCCACCAACTCTGCGCCCGCCCGCTCCCAAGATGGACGACCGGCAGCGAACCGATCCTCGATCACCCATTGCGTGAACGGCTCGGTCATCACCGGCCAGGCATCCGCCACCCCAAGCCGGGCATCGACGGCCGACCGGTCGGCATCGGTGGTCGCCGGCACGATCCGATCGACCATGGTCGAAGGGAACGGGACCTCGCGCTCGATCCAGGCGGCAAGGCCGGGATCTGCTCGTTCGGCGAAGGCCAGCACGAGCCCGGCCAGCGTATGGCCGTTGGCCGGGAGGTTGTCGCAGGTGAGCGGCGTGAACGGCGGCAGAGCTGCCAGCCAGCGACGCTTCAGCCCGCCCACCAGGTACCCGATCGCTGTGCGCGGACGGTCAGGGTTGGCGAAATCATGGCGGATGCCGGGATCGTCCAGCATCAGTTCGCCCGTCGCCGGGTCGTGGCAGTATCCCTTCTCGGTCACGGTCAGCGTCACGATCCGGGTCTCAGGTGCCGCCAGGCGCCCCAACACCGCATCAGGCTCTTCGGGTGCCACCAGCACTTCGCGGATCGCGCCAACCACACGCAGCCGATCCGGCTCTGCGCTGCGTTCAGCCAGCGTATAGAGGCCGTCCTGCGGTGCGAGCGCATCGCGCGTGTCGGGCCGGCGTAGGCTGACTCCAGACACCGCCCAGTCGCCGCCCTCATCAGCCATGATCATGTCGGTGTACACGGCCTGGTGGGCCCGTTGGAACGCACCGATGCCGAGATGGACGATGCCGATGCCGGCCTGCTCGCGTTCGTAGCCGGGCCGGCCGATGTCCGCCGGCAGCCGGTCAAGCGTGTCATTGCAAAGGCGCGCGGTCATCCGAGCCAGTCCACCAACGTCATCGCAATAGCCGGAACGTAGGTCACCAGCATCAGCGCCACCAAATGGGCCGCATAGAACGGCCAAATCGTCTTGAGCGGTTCTTCCACCTTTATCTTGCCGACGGCACAGCCGACGAACAGGACAGTGCCCACGGGCGGTGTGATCAGGCCCAGGCCGAGGTTCATAATCAGCACGATGCCGAACTGCACCGGGTCCATGCCCAGTTCGGCCGCCACCGGCAGGAAGATCGGCGTGGTAATGACGATCAGCGGCGCCATGTCCATGAAGGTGCCGAGGAACAGCAGGATCACGTTGATCGTCAGCAGGATGACGTATTTGTTGTCGGACAGGCCGGTCAGCAGCTCCGACAGCATCAGCGGCACGCGGTTGGCGGCCATCATCCAGCCGAACGCCATGGCCGCGCCGATGATCAGCAGCACCATGGCCGTGGTCTTCACCGCGTTCACCGTCGCCAGCACGAAGGCGTCGAAGCTGAGCGACCGATAGACGAAGATGGTGATCAACAGCGCATAGAGCGCCGCAATCCCAGATGCCTCGGTCGCCGTGAAGAAGCCGAAGCGCACACCCACGACGATGATCACGGCCGTGATCAGGCCGGGGATCGCCACGACAAAGGCGACCAAGAGCGGCATCCAACCCGGGAAGGTGCCGGCGGGGTACTTGCGCCGGACGGCGATGGCGTAGGTGACGGCCATCAGGCAGAGCCCGACCAGCAGCCCCGGCACGATGCCGGCCAGGAACAGCGAGGCGACCGAGACGCCGCCGCCTGTGGCAATGGAAAACAGGATCAGATTGTGGCTCGGCGGGATGATCAGCCCGATCGTCGCCGACGAGATGGTGACGTTGACGGCATAGTCGGAATGGTACCCCTGCTCCCGCATTTTGGGCACGAGGACGGAGCCGAGGGCCGAGACATCCGCGACGGCGGACCCCGAAATGCCGCCGAACATGATGCTGGCCGCGACATTCACCAGGCCCAGGCCGCCGCGCAGATGGCCGATCGCCGCCACGGCGAAATTGATCAGCTTGTCGGCGATCTTGCCCTGCAGCATCAGCTCGCCGGCATAGATGAAGCATGGGATCGCCAGCAGTGAGAACACGTTCATGCCGGACGAGATGCGCTGGATCACCACGGTCGGCGGCAGCCCCATGGCGAAGGCGCAGGCGAAGGCAGCCGCGCCCAGCGCGAAAGCCACAGGCACACCCAGCACCAGCAGCACGGCAAAAGTGCCGAAAAGGGCTATCAGCTCCATGTGCGCTTGACCTCCCGGCCGGAGAGCGTGCGCAGCAGGATCTCGATGGCGAAGATGGCGATCAGCGCCCCCCCGATCGGGAAGGGCAGATAGCGCAGTCCCACCGGCAACCCGACCGTGGGAATGGTCTGGTTCCAGGTCGATTGCACCATCTGGCTGCCGTAGCAGACCAGCAGGATGCCGACGGCGGCCACTGCGAGATTGATGATGATATCGACGACCAGGCGGACTGAAGCCGGCAGCCGGTCGCGCACAAAGACCAGGCCGATATGCATCTGGTAGCGCACGCCGATCGCAGCGCCGAGCAGGCTGTACCAGAACATGATCAGCACGGACGAGGTCTCAGACCAGTCGGGCGTGTCGTTCAGCACGCGGCGTGCGAAGACGTGCCAGCCAATGATCAGGGTCATCGTGACCAGGCCGATACCGGAGAACCACAGCACGACCCGGCCGACCAGATCGAACACGTCCGAGGCGAGGGCAAAGGCGCGAGAGAGTCCGCGCGAGCTGGGGTCTTGATCAGTGTCTGTCATTGAGGAAAAGTCGCGGTGAAAGGGGGGCGACCGCCGAAGCCGCCGGCCCCCTGTCCCGTTTCGCTGCTTACGGCATCGCCTGGATGCGATCGACCAGGTCCTGCAGTTCCGGCGTGGTCACAAACTGCTCATAGACCGGGCCCATCGCGTCGATGAAGGGCTGCTTGTCCACCTCTTCAACGATCTCGTTGCCGTTGCCCACGACGACGTCCCGCGAGGCCGCGACGCGCGCATCCCACAGCTCGCGCATATAAGGCACCGACAGGGCTGCCGCCTTCATGACCAGATCCTGGTCGCTCTCGCTCAGGCCGTCCCAGACGATCTTCGACATCATCAGGATTTCCGGCGACAGCGAGTGCTGGTCGAGCGTGTAGTAGTTCGCCACCTCGAAGTGCCGGGTGGATTCATAAGACGGCCAGTTGTTCTCCGCCCCGTCGATCACGCCCGTGCGCAGGGCGTCATAGACCTGGCCGAATTCCATTGGCGTGGCGTTGGCGCCCAGCGCCTCGACCATGGAGACGAACAGGTCGGAGTTCTGCACGCGGATGCGCAAGCCTTCCATGTCTTCCGGCGAATTGATCGGCCGGACGGTGTTGTAGAACGACCGTGCGCCGCTGTCGTAGAAGGCAAGGCCGACCATGCCGTGCGGCTCCAGCGCCGCCATGATCTGCTGACCGATCTCGCCGTCCATGGCCCGGTGCATGTGGTCGATGGACCGGAAGATGTAGGGCAGCGACGGGATCGCCGTTTCCGGCACGATGTTGTTCAGCGGCGCCAGGTTGACGCGGTTGATGTCCAGTGCGCCGATGATGGTCTGCTCGATCGTATCTCGCTCTTCACCCAGCTGCCGGCCGGGAAAGGTCTCGATGGTGATGCGCCCGCTGGTCCAGTCGGACAAGAGCTGGCCCATATAGTCCACGGCCTGCACCGTGGGATAGTCGGCGTCATGCGTATCGGCTGCGCGGAAGACGATGTCGTCGGCCGATGCCGCGGTCATGAACAGCCCGACCGCGGTGGCCGCGGCCAGGGCGGAAAGCCTGGTGACTGGTGTCATGGTGTTGTTTCCTCCTTCACCTTGGGTGCCTTGCCCGGTGCTCCCGTAATGCCGTGGGTCGCCCCACCTCCCTCAGCCGTCGAGCCGGTAGGCCCGCTTCACGAGCCTGTAGGCGAGATCGACGGCCAATGCTCGCGCCTCGTCCTCGTCCAGCCGATGGTCAGCCACCAGCTCGGCGAGATAGGCGCAATCGACCCGCCGCGCCATGTCGTGCCGCGCCGGGATGGACAAGAAGGCCCGCGTATCGTCGTTGAAGCCGACGGTATTGTAGAAGCCGGCGGTTTCCGTGGTTAGCCGGCGGAACCGCATCATGCCGTCGGGGCTGTCGAAGAACCACCAAGGCGGCCCGAGCCTGAGGATCGGATAGTGACCGGCCAGCGGTGCCAGTTCGCGGCCCAGCGTGGTCTCGTCCAGCATGAACAGGATCAGGGTCAGCTTCGGTTCGTTCCCGAAACGGTCCAACAGCGGCTTGAGCGCCCGGACGAAATCAGTGCGCGACGGGATGTCTGCCCCCTTGTCGCGGCCGAACCGGGCGAAGACGTGCTTGTTGTGGTTGCGGAACGAGCCAGGATGGAGCTGCATCACCAGGCCGTCTTCCAGGCTCATGCGCGCCATTTCCGTCAGCATCTGGCCGCGGAAGGCATCGGCCTCGGCCGCAGTCGTCATCCCGGCGAGTGCCCTGGCGAACAGCCGTTCGCACTCGGCGCGATCGAGGTCACTGGTGGTGGCCGTCGGGTGGCCGTGATCGGACGAGGTGCAGCCAAGGTCGATGAACACGCGGCGCCGGGCGGCTAGCGCGGCCAGATAGCCGATCCAAGTCGCCGTATCCTCTCCGGTCAACTCGCCCAGCCCGGCGACGTTGTCGGCAAAGCCTTCGTATTCGGGATCGACGACCGGGTCGGGCCGGAAGGCCGTGACCACCCTTCCCTGCCACCCGCTGTCGGCGATCCGGCGGTGATGGGCCAGATCGTCTAACGGCGAGTCCGTCGTCGCGATGACCTCGATCCGAAACCGTTCGAACAACGCGCGCGGCAGGAAGTCCGGCTGCTGCAGCGCCGCTGCGATTTCGTCGTAGAGGGCGTCGGCAGTGTCCGGCGCCAAGCGGCGGTCGATGCCGAACACCTCCTGAAACACATACTCCAACCAAAGCCGCGAAGGCGTGCCCCGGAACAGGTGCCAGTGATCCGCCAGCAACCGCCAGATCTTCCGCGGGTCCGTCTCCACCGCGCCGCCGTCCTGCCGCGGCACGCCGAGGGCCTCCAGCGGTACGCCCTGGCTGTAGAGCATGCGGAACAGATAGTGGTCGGGAACGACGAACAGGCTGGCCGGGTCGGGAAACGGCTGGTTTTCGGCATACCAGCGCGGATCCGTGTGCCCGTGCGGGCTGACGATGGGCAGGTCCTTCACGCCCTCATAGAGCCGGCGGGCGATCGCGCGTGTGCCCGGCTCGGCCGGAAACAGACGATCGGGATGCAACAGCGCGCCCGTCACTCGCCGGCCTCCGTCTCAGTCTCATCAGTGCCGTGCATCAGCACATCGCGCACCTGGTCCAGATGCTCGTGCATGGCGGTCCTGGCCCCGGCTGCGTCTTTCGCCGAAATGCGATCGGCGATGGTTCGGTGCTCAGCCAACGCACGCTTGGCATTCTCCGGCAGCCGCACCCGGTCGCTCAGCGCCCGGAACAATGGCCGCCGCATGCCCAGCCAAAGCTGGCTGACGATCGCCTCCAAGGTCGCGTTGCCTGTGGCGGCGGCGATGCGGACATGGAACTGCCAGTCGCCATCGTCTTCATTCGACGCACTCTGCGTGCCCTGGCGGATGTCGTGGTCCATCTTGGCCATGGCCGCGTCCAGCCCCGACACCAAGTCCGGCGACGCGGAACCAGCAGCAAGCGCCGCGATCTCACCTTCGATCACCCGGCGTGCGGCGATCAGCTCGAACGGACTGGGGCCGGGTTCGCCATCACCCGTAACCTTCACGAAGCCGTCCGCCCCGGGATTGCGCACATAGGTGCCCGCACCCGTGCGCACCTCCACGAAGCCCGCCAGTTCCAACGCCACCATCGCCTCACGGACGACAGGGCGGCTGACTTTCAGATGTGTGGCAAGGTCGCGTTCCGGAGGCAGGCGATCCCCTTCCCGCCATGTCCCCTGGCGGATCAGGTCGCCGATCTGCTCGGCAACCTTCTGATAGAGGCGCTGGGGTTCGATCGCGCGAAGCTGCATCGTCTCGCTGCCAACAGGCCGGCCCGTCCGGCTCGCCACCCTTGAGCCTGAAGCGCTTCGTATCGGATTGTCAAGTGGCAAAGCGGTCAGGCCAATTGACCACTCGCTGGGTCACCCGCCGGCCCGATCTTGTCAGCCGCAGGCAACAGCGGTAAAGTGGCCTGACCAATTTTCTGCCGTAACCGGGGAGTCGGCCGGTGAAGATCACCGAAGCCCGCGTCATCGTCACATGTCCGGGCCGCAACTTCGTGACCTTGAAGATCGTCACCGACGAGGGCTTGCACGGCATCGGCGACGCCACGCTGAACGGGCGGGAGCTGGCCGTCGCCAGCTATCTCACCGACCACGTCATCCCCTGCCTGATCGGCCGCGATCCCCATCAGGTGGAAGATACCTGGCAATACCTCTATCGCGGCGCCTATTGGCGCGGTGGACCGGTGACCATGGCGGCGATCGCGGCCGTCGACACCGCGCTCTGGGACATCAAGGCCAAGGCGGCCGGCCTGCCGCTCTATCAGCTTCTCGGCGGCGCCAGCCGCGCGGGCGTCATGGTCTACGGCCATGCCAACGGCAGCGACATCGAAGCGACGGCGGACGAGGTCGCCCGCTATATCGAGCTCGGCTACAAGGCGATCCGGGCGCAGAGCGGCATTCCCGGCCTGCCGTCGACCTATGGCGTGTCGAAGGACAAGATGTTCTACGAACCCGCCGATGCGGACTTGCCGACGGAGAATGTCTGGTCGACACCCAAATACCTCGACCACGTGCCCAAGCTGTTCGAGACGTTGCGCAGCCGGTTCGGGTTCGAGCATCACCTGCTGCACGACGTCCATCACCGGCTAACGCCGATCGAGGCCGGCCGCCTTGGCCGATCGCTGGAACCTTACCGCCTGTTCTGGATCGAAGACGCAGTGCCGGCGGAAAATCAGGAAGGCTTCCGCATCGTCCGCCAGCACACGACGACACCGCTGGCTGTCGGTGAGATCTTCAACACCGTCTGGGACTGCAAGACGCTGATCGAGGAACAGCTGATCGACTATGTGCGCGCCACCGTGGTGCATGCCGGCGGCATCACGCATCTGCGCCGCATTGCCGATTTCGCAGGCCTGCACCATGTCCGCACCGGCTGCCACGGCGCCACTGACCTGTCGCCGGTCTGCATGGGCGCCGCCCTGCACTTCGACCTGTGGGTCCCGAATTTCGGCATCCAGGAATACATGCGCCACACGCCGGAAACCGACGCCGTCTTCCCACACGCCTACAGCTTCGCCGAAGGTTACCTGCACCCCGGCGAGGCGCCGGGCCACGGCGTCGACATCGACGAGGCGCTGGCCTCGAAGTATCCGTACCAACGGGCCTATCTGCCGGTGAACCGGCTTGAAGACGGTACGATGTGGAATTGGTGAGGCGGCCGGTCAGCTCTGCCCACTGCCGCGCCGGCTGCTCGGCTCAGGCGACGCCAGGGCGGACTCGGGGCGCCGGTGGGTATGATGTGTCAGTCGAGCGCTGTCCCGGCGGTAAATCCAAATTTCATGACTCCGTGTTCCAATGAAGAGATGCGACCAGCCAACACAAGGTGAGGTCAGGCTGACGTGTCACATGCTGCGGAATTCGAAGAACGGCGTGCCGTACCACGGACAGAAGGTTCCTTTCCCGCCCACCTGATCATGGGTGGCGAGGCGAAGCCCTGCGAGGTGCTGAACCTCTCCAGCCGCGGGGTTCAGGTGTCGATTCCGGAACAGTTTGCGGCGGGCGACAAGGTGTCCGTCGCACTCGATGCTCTGGGCACCTTCCCCGGTACCGTCGTCTGGTCGGACGGTGACCGCTACGGCATCCGGTTCCGGACTGAGTCGATGGCGATCTGGCGATTCCTAGGCCATACCTGGACGTGCCCGGAGCACGCGGCCGGTTGCTAGCCACAGAGCGGTTCCTTCGTCGAGACCGGAACAACCTCGTTCCCAGGACCCCCTGTTGCACAGACCGATGGACAAAGGGCCCCAACGGACGATAGATCGCCGGCACATCGCCAGCCTGGACGTCGCGGGATGTGTGGCCTCTATGAACCGTTCGCCGTTGCCTATGTCCGTGGCATGCTGCCGGATGTGCCCGCTGCGGCCGACGTTCCCGCCCTGCTTGCGGCCGCTAAGGACAACGGGCTCAAGCTCCACCGGTTCAAACGCACGCAGGAGCTGCCGCGGGTCCGGGCCGTCATCGGCGCTCTGAAAGGTCTCGGCCCTCACACACTGCTGGACGTCGGCAGCGGCCGAGGCGTGTTTCTCTGGCCGCTTCTCGATGCCTTTCCTGCGCTGCGCGTCACTAGTGTTGAGATCGACGGCGTGCGGGCCCGGCATCTGCACGCCGTCCGGCGCGGCGGCATCGACCGACTGGAGATCGTGGAGTGCGACGCCGCCCGAACGGGATTGGCGGCCGACAGTTTCGACGTTGTCACGGTTCTTGAGGTGCTGGAACATCAGACGTCGCCCATCGACCTGGCCCGCGAGGCGCTCCGGCTTGCCTCGCAGTTCGTGCTGGTTTCCGTGCCCTCGAAGCCCGACGACAACCCTGAGCACATTCAGCTGTTCACGAAAGGCAGCCTGGAGACGCTGATGCGGGCAGCGGGTGCTTCGTCGGTCAAGACCAGCTTCGTCCTCAACCACATGATCGCGGTCGCCAGGGTCTGACGCCTGTGGACCGCATCTTCAAATACCCGCGCACGCCGCATCTCTGCGGATCACGCCGGCAGCCTGGCGATGAGGATGTAGCCTCCATCCCCATGTCGGACCTGCAGGGCCTGCACCTGGTCATCGAGGAGAAGGTGGATGGCGCCAACTCCGGCATCGGCTTCGATGCCGAGGGTCGCCTGCTGCTGCAAAGCCGTGGGCACTATCTGACCGGCGGCCATCGCGAACGGCATTTCAACATGCTGAAGACCTGGGCGACGGGCCTCAGGGACAGGCTGTGGCACTCACTCGGGTCGAGATACCTGATGTACGGCGAATGGATGTATGCCAAGCACACGATCTTCTACGACCAGCTGCCGCATTACTTTCTCGAGTTCGACATTCTGGACATGGCCGAAGGTGTGTTCCTGTCCACCGACCGGCGGCAGGCCCTATTGAACGATCTGCCAGTCGTCTCGGCCCAGGTTCTGGCAGCGGGCACGTTCCGGTGCGCCGAGGAGGTTACGGCACTCGTCACCGGTTCGGCCTACAAGAGCCTGGACTGGCGGGATGCGCTGGCGCGGGCCGCAGAGCGGCAGTCTCTGGACGTGGATAGAACCTTAAGACAGAGCGATCCCAGCGACCTGATGGAGGGACTCTACATTAAGATCGAGCAGGCCGGAGAGGTTCGGGGACGCCTGAAATACGTGCGCCCGGACTTTCGTGACCGTGTCGCCGAGTCCGGAAGCCATTGGCAATCGAGACCCATCCTGCCCAACGCGCTCGCACCGGGCGTGAACCTGTTCGACGGGGCATGACGACGCTGTTCCATGCGGTCGTCCCCCAGGCACCCGACTGGCGCCTGGATTGGCAGGGCCTCCACGATGCCTTCGACTGGATACGGGCGCTGTCCGGCGTCCCGCAGGATCCAGTCTTTCATGCCGAGGGCGATGTCTGGATCCACACCGGCCTGGTCTGCGAAGCGCTGGTCGACGATCCGGAATGGCGTGCCCTACCGGAGGCTCGCCGTCAGCTGATCTTCTGGGGCGCTCTCTTGCATGATGTGGCAAAGCCGGCCTGCACGATCATGGGCGAGGATGGCCGCGTCACGGCGCCGGGCCATTCCCGACGCGGACAGGTCATGGCCCGTCGCCTGCTCTGGCAGCTCGGAGTTCCGCCTGCTGAGCGGGAATTCGTGTGCCATCTGGTAACCCACCACCAGGTTCCGTTCTTTCTCTTGGAACGGGAGCACCCTGAGCGCCTGGCCTTCACTATTAGCTTGCAGACCGAGTGCCACTCCCTGTCGCTGCTGACGAAGGCTGACGCCCGCGGGCGGGACTGTCCGGACAAGGCGCGGCTTCTGGAGAACATCGAGCTGTTCCAGGAGTACTGTCGGGAGAACGCATGCTTTGAGGGGCCGAGACGGTTTCCATCCGACCACAGCCGGTTCCTCTATTTCAGGAAGCCTGGCCGATCGCCGGACTACCAGGCCTTTGACGACACCCGATCGACCGTCGTCTTGATGTCCGGTCTGCCGGCCTCCGGAAAGGACCATTGGATCGGGCAGCATCGCGGCGACAGGCTCGTCATCTCCCTCGACGCGCTTCGCAGCGAGATGCAGACAGAGGCGGACGCGCATCAGGGCCCGGTCATCGCAAGGGCCAGAGAGCAAGCCCGAGCGGCTTTGCGTCAGGGCGAGGACTTCGTCTGGAACGCAACGAATCTCAGCCGTCAGATCCGCGCCCAATGCATCGACCTGTTTGCCGCCTACAACGCCCGCATCAAGATCGTTTGCGTCGAGACGACGCCCGATGACCTGACAGCGCGTAGTCGGGCGCGTCCCGATCCGGTGCCGCCGAAAGCCATGGAGCGCATGTTCGATCGCTGGGAATGCCCGGATCTCACCGAGTGTCACGACATGGTGGTCGTGTCGAACCAGGGCTCCGGGACCTGAAACCCCGATGGCACGGCACCATCTGACGAATGCGACCGCTTAAGAAGGCCCAACCCATGGACACCATCGCCCGCCCGTTGCTTCTGCGCCTCAGCCCCGATGACAACATCGCCGTTGCCATGGACACGCTGCCGGCCGGCACACCCCTCGACGTCAGCGGTGCGGTGACGCGGCAGGAAACGCCGCGGGGCCATAAGGTGGCCGTCAGGGCGATCGCGGCGGGCGAAGCGGTGCTGAAGTTCGGCCAGTTCATCGGCGAGGCGACGGCGGCGATTGCGCCGGGCGAGCATGTGCATACCCACAACCTCATCTATCGCCGGCACGATGCCGACGCGGTGATCGGCTCCGCCCGGCGCGGGCCCGAAGTGCTTCCCGAACCGGAACGGGCGACCTTCGAGGGCTTCGTCAGGCCCGACGGGCGGGTGGGCACGCGCAACTATATCGGTGTGCTGCCTTCGGTGAACTGCTCGGCCACCGTGGTGCGGATGATCGCCGAACGGTTCCGGGCGCCCGGCGCGCTCGATGCCTTCCCCAATGTCGACGGCGTCGTTTCGCTCAGCCACCGCACCGGCTGCGGCATGGCATCGGAAGGCGAAGAGATGGACCAGCTGCGCCGCGTGCTGGCCGGCTATGCCCGCCACCCCAATTTCGCGGGCGTTCTGGTGATCGGCCTGGGCTGCGAAGCCAACCAGATCTCGCGACTTTTGGAGGCGGAACATCTGGAGGAGTCCGACCGGCTGCACACATTCGTGATGCAGGAAACCGGCGGCACGACCGCCACGGTGCGCGCCGGGGAAGAGCGCGTGCGCGCCATGCTGCCGGCCGCCAACGCGGCGCGACGGCAGACCGTCAGTGCGGAACACCTGATGCTGGCCCTGCAATGCGGCGGCTCCGACGGGTTTTCCGGCATCACGGCGAACCCCGCGCTGGGGGCTGCGGCCGACCTGATCGTGCGCAACGGCGGCACGGTCGTGCTGGGGGAGACGCCTGAGATTTATGGTGCCGAGGCCATGCTGCTGCGGCGTGCCGTGAGCACCGAAGTCGGCCGCAAGCTGTTGGACCGGCTGGCCTGGTGGCACGACTACACGGGCCGCAATGGCGGCACCATGGACAACAACCCCTCGCCCGGCAACAAGGCCGGCGGCCTGACGACGATCCTGGAGAAGTCCCTGGGTGCTGCGGCCAAGGGCGGCACGACCGATCTGGTGGACGTGGCGACCTATGCTGAGCCGGTGCGAGCCCGCGGCTTCGTGTTCATGGACACGCCGGGCTACGACCCCGTTTCCGTGACCGGCCAGATCGCCGGCGGCTGCAACGTGGTCTGCTTCACCACCGGCCGTGGCTCGTGCTTCGGTGCGAAGCCGGTACCCAGCCTGAAGCTCGCCACCAACACCCCGCTCTACCGCCGCATGGAAGAGGACATGGACATCAATTGCGGCGACATCGCCGACGGCACCGCCTCGGTCGCCGAACTGGGGCAGCAGATCTTCAAAACAGTTCTGCGCGCCGCCTCGGGCGAAAAGACCAAGAGTGAGCTATTGGGCTACGGCGACGACGAGTTTGCACCCTGGGTGCTGGGCGCCACGGTCTGATGGCGCCGCCAGCCCTACTGACGGAGCGGCTGCGCCTGCGCCCGAGGACCCTCGCCGACCTCGACGCCAACCTGGCCATGGACATGGACCCTCGGGTCCACCGTTACATCTGGCCCGATGGCCCGCCGGAGGTGGAAACGCGCCGGCAGCAGCTCAGTGATCAGATCGACCGTGACTGGCCCGCCAACGCGGCCATATGGGCGGTGGAGTGGGCCGATCGGCCAGGTTTCCTCGGCTGGTGCGGTCTGTTCCCGCTGGAGGACTCGGGCTTGATCGAGATCGGCTATCGCTATGTGGCCGCCGCCTGGGGACAGGGCGTCGGCACCGAGGCCGCGCGGGCCGCGCTGGATCACGGCTTCCGCGTGCTCGCCATCGACCCCATCGTGGCCGTCGCCCACCCGGACAACGGCGCCTCCCACCGCGTGTTGCAGAAGATCGGGCTGGCCCATGCCGGCCGTGCCTTCCACTACAAGCAGTGGCTCACCTTCTGCCGGCTCAGCCGCGCCGACTATCTGGCGACTTCCGACAGGTCCTCTCCCTCTACCGCCGCCTGATCCGTTGCGCGCCTGCCGGCGATTTGTAACAAAACGGGGAAGAGCAGGAGGCATGGGAGGTTGGGGACATGAACCGGTTGCCGTTGATCATGGTGTGCACCAGCGACATCGCCGGGCAGGTCAGGGGCAAGGGATTTCCCGCCCACGCACTTGAGGGCCATCTGAAGAAGGGCGTGGGGTGGACGCCCACCAACACCATGATCACCTGCTTCGGCCAGATCGTCTCGACCCCGTTCGGGCCGCGCAACGATCTAATGCTGATCCCCGATCCTGCGACGGAGGTGTTCGTCGACTTCGGCGACGAAGGCCCGGCGGAGCATTTCTTCCTCGGCGACATCGTCCAGACGGACGGCAAGACGCCTTGGGATCTATGCCTGCGCAGCTTCCTGAAATCCGCACTGGCCGATCTGGAACGCGAGGCGGGCCTGCGCGTCGTCGCCGCGTTCGAGCATGAGTTCATCTATTTCGGCCAGCCGCCGCGGCTGGGCGATTCCTATGGGCTCGACGGTGTGCGGCTGGCCGGTGCGTTTCCCGAAGCCTTGTTGCACGCGCTCGACGCCGGCGGTGTCCAGCCGGAGACATTCCTGCCCGAATACGGACCCGGCCAGTTCGAGGTTACGGTGGAACCCGCCGGGGCGCTGCAGGCGGCCGACCGCGCAGTCGCGCTCAGGGAACTGACGCGGGCGACTGCCTACAGGCTGGGCCATCGGGTCAGCTTCGCCCCGATTGTCGACCGAAAATCGGTCGGCAATGGCGTGCACATCCATTTCAGCCTGACCGACACCGACGGCCGGCCGGCCAGCCACGATCCGGCCCATGCCTACGGCTTCAGCCAAAAGGCGGGCCAGTTCGTGGCCGGCGTGTTGCGCCATATGCCGGCGCTGTGTGCGGTGACGGCGCCGAGCGTGCTGTCCTACGAACGGCTTGTCCCGAACAAGTGGAGCGCATCCTACAACAATCTCGGCTACCGCGACCGCGAGGCCGGAGTGCGCATCTGTCCGATTTGGGAGGTCGAAGGCGCAAACCCGTCTCGGCAGTATAATTTCGAATACCGGGCGGCCGACGCCGCGGCCAGCCCTTATCTGGCGCTCGGCATGCTGGTGCTCGCCGGCCTGCAGGGCCTGCGCGATGAACTGCCCGAACCGGAACCCACGACGGAAGACCCGGCAACGCTGCCATCGGCGGAGGCCGCACGGCGCGGCATCGTCCGGCTGCCGCAAGCGCTCGATGCCGCCCTGCAGGCGCTGGAGGAGGACGCAACGGCCAGCGGCTGGATGCCGGCCGACCTCCTGCTCGCGTACACGATGCACAAGCGCGGGGAGATCTCGCTGGTGCGCGACCTGGCGGCCGACGAGATTGCCGCCCGCTACTCCCAGGCCTATTGACGGGGGCGTCGGATGACCGGACTTCCCTCCCTTCTTGGCACCGACGAGCCGTTGCCGGTGTTGGTGGAACAGCCCAACGGCGCGTCGCCCCTCCTACTCTGCTGCGACCATGCCGGCAACCGCATCCCCCGCACGCTCGGCTCGCTGGGTCTGCCGGACCATGAGCTGCAGCGCCACATCGCGATTGATATCGGCGCAATGCCGGTCGCATCGGGGATTTCCACGCAGCTTGATGCCACGCTGATCGCCCAGCCCTATTCGCGGCTGGTGATCGACTGCAATCGGCAGCCGGGCAAGCCCAGTTCGATCCCCGAGATCAGCGAGGTCACGGTGATCCCCGGCAACCAGGGGCTCCCAGGCGATGCGCGCGCGGCGCGGGCGCGCGACATCCTGCACCCCTACCACCATCGCATCGAGACCGAGATCGATCTCAGGCTGCACGCCAACCGCCCGGTGCTGATCGCGACCATCCACAGCTTCACGCCGGTCTACAAGGGCGTCTCGCGGCCCTGGCATCTCGGCTCCATCCACGGGCTGGACGGCCGCGGGGCACGCGCCTTCCAGGAGCTGGCGGCCGGCGAAACCGACATCGTTGTCGGAGACAACGAACCCTATGTGGTGGAGATGGAGAACGACTATACCCTGCCGATCCACGCCGAGGGTCGCGGCATCCCGTATGTGGAGCTGGAGATTCGGCAGGACCTGATTGCCGATGCGGCCGGCCAGGAAGCTTGGGCCGACCGCCTTTCCCGGCTGCTGGGCCAGTGGGTCGAGCGCATGCTGCCGCTGGTGCAGTGACGCCCGATGACGCTGCCCCCGCGAGACCGCCCGATCGAACCGCATCGCACCGCGCTGCTGCTGATCGATGTGCAAAACGGGATATTCAACGAAAGCGAGCGCACGAAGCGGCCTTACTTTTTTCAGACTGCACGTGACGTCGTGATCCCGAACCTGCAGCGGCTGATCGCGGCGGCCAGGGGCGCGGGCGCCGAGGTGATCTATACCGTGATCGAGAGCCTGACGGCCGATGGCCGCGACCGCAGCCTGGACTACAAGCTGACCGGCTTCCACTTTGCGAAGGGCTGCTGGGAAGCAGGCGTGATCGACGCGGTCGCCCCCGGCGATGACGATATCGTTCTGCCCAAGACATCGTCGGGCGTGTTCAACAGCACCAATATCGACTATGTGCTGCGCAATCTCGGCATCGAACAGTTGATCGTTACGGGCTTCCTGACCGACCAGTGCGTGGACCATACCGTCAAGGACGGCGCCGACCGCGGCTACACCGTAATCGTGGCGCAGGATGCCTGCACGACGAACACCGCTGAGCGCCATGTCAATGCGCTTGAAGCGTTCAAGGGATACTGTCGCCTGACGACCACTCCGGAGCTTGTCCGCGAATTCGACGCAGCGCAGCTGCGCTAGACGACCCTCCAGGGCAGCGAAAGATCGCTAAAGCTCATCGGGCGCAACGGACCGATCATGACGATCTGTCGCAGTGGGCAGCATCTTTTTTGCTATGCAGCAAAGCCGCGTTAACCAAAAGTCAGGGAGGTGAAGACACAATCAGATCAAAGCGAGGAGGAACATCGCCCCCAATCCAACAGGGATTTGGAGGGACATTATGGACCAGTTGATGTTTGCCCTGATGGCCTGGATCAGCGCCGCAACAGGGCTGCCCCCGGCCACCGATACGCCGGATGTTCAGTTCAACACGATTGCGGAACTGCAGGTGTTGCATTCGCCGGATGCGTCTTATCAAGCCGAATCGAGCGCACCCCAAGCGATCGCTCTCTACAACTTGCACGAAGCGGTGATCCACCTGCCCGACGACTGGCAGCCGACCGATCCGCTGGACATTTCCGTGCTGGTGCACGAGCTCGTCCACCACATGCAGGTCTCGGCCGGAGAGGAATACCGCTGCCGTGCCGCCATGGAAAAGGTCGCCTACGACACCCAGATCGCCTTCCTGGCCTCCATGGGCATCGACCTGTTCGAGGCCATGGAGATCAACGAGCTGTTCTACCGGATCGTCACGGATTGCGATCTGATGGGGTCGTATTAGGCGAACCGGCACCGCGTGTCAGACGCCGCGCCGGCGTCCGACACGCGGTCCAAGACCACAGTCACCGGAAGGCGTCGAGCGGGTCCGCCCCGGCCGGCCCGCGCAGTGTGAGGGATCCGATCACCACCACGCATAGGTTGGGCAGGAACGACGCGGGCGGAGAATGATGCATGTCCACCCGGAGCGTGGCGCTCTGCGGGCGGTCGGGATGCTGTTGCACCGCACCGATGATGTAGCTGCTGCAAGCGGCCTCTGCCTCGGGCAGCGGCGCCAAGGTCCACGAGACGAGTTCCCACGGCTCGCGCACGCCGCGGTCGTCGAACAGCATCGCCGTGCAATGGCCGCCCCCTGGGGATGAGCGGAATTCGATTGAGAACAGCCCCTCGTAGGCCTGGATGCCGATGACGCAGGCGGGCGGTATCGGTACGCCGAGGACTTCGGTCGTGAAGGCGAACCGATGTCGGCGTGCCGTCTGATAGGCATCCCACCCGTCAACGACATGCTCAACCATCCGCGGCTGGGTCGAAGGTCGCACACAGGTCGGCATGCCGCCCCCGTCCGTGCCCACCTGCACCGTGCCGGAGGGGCAGACGCACAGCCCACTCCCCGCGTCGTAGACACTGCCGCGGTCGCATGCGGCACATTCCGGTAAACCGTAATAGGCATAGCCCACGCGCATGTAACCGCTGTCGCAGTGGCATGACGTTCTGTCGGGATTGGGCGCGCTGTTCTCCGGGCACGGCACGCAGCCCCCACCCGTCTGAAGAGAGCCGGCCATCACCTCACCGGCCGGGCAGCCGGTCGGGGAAGCCGGGTCCTGTGGAGGCGTGACCACCAGTTCCCTCTGGCAAAGGCCGATCGGAATCCCGTCTACGACGCGGCCCCCGATGGTCTGCTGATCTGCCGGGCATTCGCAGGCCCCGCCATTGGCCGCCACCACCTGACCAAGCTCAACGCAACTCACGCAGACAGCCCCATTCGTCGCCGAGCCCGGTGGGCAGTCCACAGTGACGACCGGCGGCGGCAGCTGCGGGTCACTGGCCACATTCATGCGCAGAACTGATGACGCACGATCCGCCGGAAAGCCGAGATCCTCGATATTGGCGTACACGCCGACGCCGACCTCGATCGGCGGTCCATTGTTGGACTGGAAGCCGTCATCCCTGAAGATCCGCCAAAGGCCGGAAACCACCTGGAACGAGCTGATGCGGTTGTCGAACTGCATCGCGTCCAGATCCGGCGTATTGCTGGTGATCACGCGATAGGGTGGCGACAAGTTCGCGCCGTCATAAAGGACGATCGCCGAGCCGGGGCCGGGGGCCGCGGCTGTCAACTGTACGGAATCCATCAGCTCGGGCGGGAATTGCGCGGTCGGCCCGACACCAAGATTGACGCAATCGCCGGCCGGGAGCGTCACCGGTGGTCCGTTGTTGGACTGGAAATCGTCGTCGCGAAACAGCGTCCATGTCCCGGCCACCACGCGGACCGAAGCGGCCGCATTGCCGAATTCGACCCGATCCAGATCCGCCTCGCTTTCGATCAGCACGCGGTAGGTGCCGGCACAGTTTGCGTCGTCAAAGAGGATAATCTCGCTTCCCGCGGCCGGACCCGCAGCCAGCATCGCGATCAGTCCCGCAATTCGCCATGCGCTCATTCTTTGTTCCTCCGTTGCCTCCCAGAACGGCGTGCCGCACAGCCTGGCTCAGGTGCGCGGCATAGCTGCGTATGCACGAACAGTGTGGCCCAGAGATGATCAGGGGCAGCCACTCGGTCGTTATCCGTGATTGCCACCGTTCCCGCGGCACGCCGGCTGCCGTTAGTATTGCCTTAGCAACCGCAGCGGAGGCTTGAGCGATGAGCGCAAGGACAGAACCTTTACGTTACACCGCTGTCTCCGCCGCGACAGCGGCTGCTTTTCTGCTCGCAGGCGCTGGGCCAGGCGGTAAAGCGATCGCCCAAACGGCGGAGCCACCGGCATACATCCATATTCGCGTCGACGAGTTGCCGGTATTGGATGCCGATGTCCACCGCGTGATCGCCGCGGGATATGCCGTTGTTGATGCAGAGCCGTCGGCACAGATCGGCGCGGCAGTCCACGAAGCGCTTGAGGCGCAGTTGGAGCACGGGCTCCGTGCAGCTGTCGGTGCGATCGGCTTTGACGGTGACCGCACGGATATCGAGACGGCCTTGGCGACGTTGGGCCAGCATATGGACGAGGCAGCCGGCGACCTCGGCCTGCGCCTGGCGGCCTATGGCCTCTCCGGTCTGCATCCCGGTCCTGACATGGTGGAGCGCATGGCCGAACGGCTGGCAAACGAGGCGGACCGCACGCGCCGCCGCTATGAAGCGGAAGCCGCACGGATCGCGGCGCAGGCGGCGGCAGAGGTCGGGCGCATGGAGGCGATCGCCGCGGCAGATATAGACCAGATCATGGCTGAGGCCACGTCTGAGGCGGACCGCATCATGGCATCGGTGGCGGGTGCCGATCTCGACCTCTACACGTTTTGGTCCAGCCGGTTACTGGCCGCCGATCTGTTCGCCGACATCGTCATCACGGCAGACAACGCCTTCGCCGGCACAAATGCGCTGCTGGCCGACTGCCTGGCGCCGATTGCCGCGTCGCCGATCCCCGACGGCGTAGCTATTCCGCAGGCCCATCGCGGCCAACCGGTCAAGGGCGGGACCGAGCCGGGCCCGAAACAGTCAGGCCGGAACACCAACACCAGCTCGCTGTCTTTCATCCTCACAACAATGACCGGAGACGGCGTGCCGGTCGACGTTCCCATCGCCGTGACCTACCTCGCCCAGGCCGGTCAGATACCAGTTGCGCCATCGGATCCGGCCCCAACGGAGGCCCTGATCAGGGACGTTGTAGCCGCAGAGCTTCTGCCCTTGCTACGCGACATGGATCTGATCGTCGCCGGACAGGAAAGCCCACGACTGTCGAACGATCTGCTGACCGCTGCCGCGGCGGTACTTGGCGATGTCGGCCAAGACGACGCCGTTCTCGTAACCACCCAGGTCGGCCCCATCGACATTTCCGCGCAGTTGGCCGTAACTCCATTCGACCCGGATGATGGCGGCGCCATGCTGGCGGCCGCTGAAGCCGATGCCGAGTCGGCTTTGGAAGCGGCCGAGATCACCGCAGCGGAGCAAGTCGATCAGGCTCGGCGCGCCGGCGATGAGGTCGTTCGCGATGCGGAGATGGAGGCACGGGCATTCTCGGCCTTCCTGCAGCGGTACCAAGCGGCGCCTGAGCTGGTCGCCCGACGCTTCTGCCTCTCGCTGATTGCCGGCGAGGCGAACGAATGATTGGTTCCACAATGAAGAAGCGGCCCGAGGACACCCTCGGGCCGTTTCCCATTACGTCATGATGGGATGAGGCTTACTCGACCTCGTCCGGGAACCAAGTCTCCAACAGCGTGAACTCGCCGCCCTGCACCTCGATGATCGCCACCGGCTTCGGCGGGACCATGGTCTCGCGGGTGTACGAGATCATACCGGTTACCGCCTCATAGTCGCGGATCCCGGCCAGCGCATCGCGGATCGCACTCGGCTCCGTGCTGCCGGCGGCCTCAATCGCTTCGGCGACAAGGCCGATGGCATCATAGCCCAGCGGTGAGAACGCGTTCTCCGGCGGACGGCCGTACTCCTCCTCGTACGCCGCAACGAAATCCGACACGACCTGCCGGTCATCCGCCCGATAGGTGTGGGAGGAGAAGAAGACATCGTTCGCCAGGTCCGGCCCCGGCACGGTCGACACCAGTTCGGTATCGAAGCCGTCGCCGCTGACGATGGGATATGTGATGCCGGCCTCGCGGATCTGCTTCACCGACAGCCCCGCCTCGCCCGGAATGGCGGAGACAAACACACCGTCGGGCGCCGGGTCGATCGCCTGCAGCCTTGCAATCTGGGCAGAGAAGTCGGTGTCGCCCATCATGAAGAAGTCATCGCCGACAAGCTCGCCGCCGCGCTCGACGAACCGCTCCCGGAAGAAGGTGGACAGCGCCCGGGTGAAGTCCATGCTGTCGTCGGTCCACACCGCGACCCGGCGCAGGCCCAGCGTGTCATAGGCATAGTCGGCGATGGCGTAGCTCTGGTCGTCGTCGCCGAAGGCCGTCATGAACATGTGGTCGCCGACCCAGGTGGGCAGCATCGGGTGTGTGGCACCGGAGGTGACGAAAGGAATGCCGGCCTCCTGGAATGCCGGCGCGGCGGCCAGCACGAAGGTCGTATCGCCATAGCCGATGCCGGCCACCAGATTGTCCATGGACAGCGCCTGCTGCGCAGCCGTCGCCGTTTCCTGCTGGTCGGTCTTGGTGTCGATGCCCACGACCTCGAGCATCACGGTGCCGTCCAACAGCCCGCCGGCCTCGTTGATCAGCGCGGCATGCAACAGCGCACCGTTCAGCGCCGGCGCGTCGATGGACGACATGCCGCCAGTCAGGTTGTAGAGCGCGGCGATCGTCACCGTCTCCTGCGCCTCGGCCGCCGCGCCTAAGCCGGTTGCCAGCGCGCCGGCGGCGGCAATGGTCTTCAGTGTTCTCATGTCGAACCCCTCTGTTCCAGGTGCGTTGTTTGCGTTGAAGCGGCTGTTCGGCTCGGCGCGGAGGACTCCGGTCTGCGCATGAGAACGCCGGGCTCGCGACTGCCGAACAGGCCCTGGGGCCGAAAGATTAATACGCCGATCAGCACCAGCGCGACGACAATCTGTGTCATCCCGTAGATGCCGGTGCTCTGTTCCACTGGTCTGAGAAGATTGGCAATCGCGCTCAATCCGATGGCCGCCAGCGCCGCCCCGGCGAGACTGCCCTGCCCGCCCAGCACAACCATCACCACCAGCTGGAAGGCCAGGAAGACACCCAGCGAGGTCGGCGTGAGGTTGGTCACCAGATGCGCCCACAGTCCGCCCGCGATTCCTGCGAACACGGCGCCGATCGCAAACGCCATCAGGCGCGTCCTGGCCAGCGGCACGCCCATGCAGGCGGCCGCCATCTCGTTCTCGCGCATGGCCATCATGGTGCGGCCGAGCGACGAATGCTTGATGCGCCAGCACACGAACAGGGTGATGACAACCCAGGCATAGACCCACCAGAGATCCGTCAGCTTGGGGATGCCGCTCAGGCCCAGTGCACCGCGGGTATAGCCGTCCAGGTTGTTCACCACCGCGCGCAGGATGAAGATCAGCCCCAGTGTCGCCACGGCCAGATAGTGGCCGCGCAGCCGCAGCACCGGGAAGCCGGCCATGATGGCCGCCAGCCCGGCAACGGCGCCGCCGACCAGCAGCGCCGGCAAGAGCGGCCATTGCTGTGCAGCCAGCCATTCCGGCAGGTCGGGCAGCATGAAGCCCTTGCGGTTCGCCGGAAAGGTCAGGATGGCGGCGATATAGCCGCCCACCATCATGAAGGCCGGGTGGCCAAGCGAGAACAGGCCGGTGAGGCCGTTGGACAGGCTCAGGCTGACCGCGAGCATCACGTTGATGCCGGCAAAGGCGATCAGCGTCAGCAGATAGTTGTTCAGGCTGGCCGTCGCGGCCCAGACGGCCGCGGCCCCGAGAGCCGTCAGCCCTGCTGCCAACAGCCAGCCGCGGGTTGTGCCGGTCATGCCCGGTCCTCCGCCGCGCGGCCCATGAGGCCGTTGGGCAGCACCAGCAGCACCAGGATCAGGGTGCCGAAGACAAAGGCGTCGCGGTAGCCGGCATATTCCGGCGGCAGCAGGCCGACGAACAGCACCTCGGCCAGGCCCAAAAGATAGCCGCCCAGCATGGCGCCGGGGATCGACCCGACGCCGCCGATGACGGCGGCCACGAACGCCTTCAGCCCCGGCAGGAAGCCCATGATGGGGTCGATCTGGCCGTAGCGCGCGCTCCACATCAGGCCCGCAATGCCGGCCAGTGCGCTGCCGATGGCGAACGCCGCCATGATGGTGCGGCTGACGTTGATGCCCATCAGCCGCGCCACGTCCAGGTTCTCCGCCGTCGCGCGCATCGCCATGCCCAGCCTTGTGCGGTTGACGATCGTCACGAGGCCCAGCATCAGCGCCACTGCAAGCACCACGATCAGGATGTCGACGAGGTCGATATTGATTGGCAGGCCGGGGATGCGCTCGCTCAGGAAGGCCGGAAAGGCCACGCCCCGCGGCTCTGCCGTCAATAGCAGGATGGCGACGTTCTGGATCAGGATCGACACGGCCAGCGAGGTGATGAAGCCGTTCACCTGCGGGGCGCCACGCAAGGGCCGGAAGGCAACGAATTCGATTGCCAGGCCCATGGCGGCGCCGACCACGAGCACGGCCAGGATCACGACCGGCAGCGGCAGGCCCGCCACGATCATCACGGCCAGTGCGGTGAACGCGCCGATCATGGCGATGTCGCCATGGGCGAAGTTGATCAGGCGGACGATGCCGTAGATCATCGAAAAGCCGATCGCCACCAGCGCGTACATGCTACCCAGGATCAGGCCGTTGACGATCTGCTGCAGAAGATAGCTGGTCATGCGCGGTTCCGCCGCCCCTCAGGCCGCGCCCAGATAGGCGCGGCGGATCTCCGGATTGTCCGCCAGGTCCTGTGCGCGGCCCGACAGCGTCACCCGCCCGGTTTCCATCACATAGGCGCGGTGCGCCAGCTCCAGCGCCATGCTGGCGTTCTGTTCCACGAGCAGCATGGTGGTGCCCGCTTCGTTGATGTCGGAGAGGATGTCGAAGATCGCCTCGACGATCTGCGGCGCCAGGCCCAGCGACGGTTCGTCCAACAGCAACAGCCGCGGCCGGGACATGAGTGATCGCCCGATGGCGAGCATCATCTGCTCACCGCCCGACAGCGACCCGGCAGGCTGCCGCGCCCGCTCGCCCAGGATGGGGAAGCGGGACACAACATGGTCCAGGTCGGCAGCAATGGCGGCACGGTCGCGGCGCAGATAGGCACCGATCATAAGGTTCTCACGCACGGAGAGGGAGGCGAAGACCTGCCGCCCC
Organism: Alphaproteobacteria bacterium; assembly: GCA_028281925.1. Lineage (GTDB taxonomy): Bacteria > Pseudomonadota > Alphaproteobacteria > DSM-16000 > Inquilinaceae > JACKIG01. Next base: position 14,841 of record JANQIX010000093.1, on the reverse strand, counting down.
TCGGGGCAGAGAGCGATACCCTGCCCGACGATCGCTTCGGGCGTGAGACGGGCGAGGTCAACCGGCTCGCTGGAGCCCGCAGCGCGATAGCGCACGGCACCCTGCCGCGGGCGCAGGAGCCCGCAGATCGTCATCAGCACGGTCGTCTTGCCGGCCCCGTTGGCACCGATCAGGGCGACGATTTCCCCTTCGGCCACCGCAAGGTCGATGCCGTGCAGCACATGCGTCTGGCCGCGCCAGACCTGGGCGCCCCCGATTTCAAGCATGCGCGCGCGCCCGGCGGGTGCCGAGATAGGCTTCGATCACCGCGGGGTCGGCCTGCACTTCTGCCGGGGCCCCATCGGCCAGCACTTCACCCCGATTGATCACCTGCACACGCCGGCAGAGGTTCATGATCAGGCTCATGTCGTGCTCGACAACGATCATGGTCAGCGACAGCGTCTCGTGCACTTGGCGGATCACGTCCATCAGCCGGCGCGTTTCCGCCGGGTTCATGCCGGCCGCGGGTTCGTCCAGCAACAGCAGCTTGGGCTCGGTCGCCAGCGCGCGTGCGATCTCCACCTTCCGCTGCTCGCCATAAGGCAGATCGGCTGCCCGCGCATGCGCCTGGTCCGCCAGATCGAACAGCCCCAGGAGTTCATAGCCGCGTGCCACCATCCCATGCTCGGCCCGCCTTGCGGAAGGCAGCGCCAACACCGTTGGCGCCAGGCCCGGGCCATGGCGCAAATGCAGGGCAGCGGTCACGTTCTCCAGCACCGAGAGGTCGCGGAACAGCCGGATGTTCTGGAAGGTGCGGGCGATACCGCGGGCCGTGAACCGGTCGGCCCGCCATCCCGTGATGTCCTGGCCCGAGACCACGATGCGGCCTTCCGTCGGCCGGATCACGCCGGTCAGCAGGTTCAGCACCGTCGTCTTGCCGGCCCCGTTCGGCCCGATCAGACCGATCAACTCGCCGGATTGAACGCTGATCCCATAGCCCGACAGCGCAACGACGCCACCGAAGCGCTTGGTCAAGCCATCGGCCGATAGAAGCATGGATTCAGAAGAAGACGGCGTGCCGGCCAAACGGGGGCGGGCCTCCAGGCCTCTGGCGGAATGGGAACGGATGTCGGTCAGTGCGGCCTGTGATCAGACCCCAGACCACGTCATGTTTCCACAACAACGCCGACAGCTCAATCCGCCGCAATCGTAGCGGACGCCCCTGCGACACTCGCGATCTCCGCCACCATCTGCTCGGCCGTCCGCGCCCGGGCATAGGCCTTGTCCATGGACCGGATGGAATGGTCGTGGCGTTCCGGCGTGTAGGTCGCGCAAGCATCATCGACTACGGTCACCAGATAGCCGCGGTCGGCGGCATCGCGGATGGTCGATTCCACGCACTGGTCGGTCAACACGCCGAACAGCACCAGGTACCGAATGCCGAGATTGCGCAGCAGATAATCGATATTGGTGCTATTGAAGATGCCCGAGGCGGTCTTGGGCACGACGATCTCGTCGCCGACCGGCGCCACTTCGTCGATCACCCTCGCCTCCCACGACCCACGAGGCGCGTGGATGCGCGAGATCTTGTGATCCAGGCTGCGGTCTCGGCCGTCCCGTGTCAGGCTCTCGATGGTCGTGAACATGACCTCAAGCCCGGCCGTACGGGCCGCCGCCAGCAGCCGTTGCTGGGCCGGGATCACCACCTCGTCGATACGATTGAAGAAGTACGCCTTGGCATGTTCCGGCGTTCCCGGCTGCGTCGCCGCACGGCGCATGTGGGGTCCGCATTCCATGTTCTGCATGTCGATGCTCAACAGCGCGGTCTGCCCGCGCTCGATCGGCCGCTCACGATAGCGGCCTCCCTCGGCATCGACCGGAAGATCGTCAAATTCGCTCACGGCCCTGAACACCACGCCTGCGGAGATCGGAAAGAGGATGCTTCGGCGGGCGGTACGTCCGTGTCAAGGGGCCTGCTGTTCAGGCGGCCACCGCCTGCGGCGGCAGTGGCACCGACTGAGCCACCGGCGGTTCGGCCGGCTTCGCCACCGGACGGCCGCGGGTGACCAGCATGAAGGCGGGCGGCACGAAGTAGAACGAGACCACGGTGGACAACAGCACGCCGCCGGCGATCGCCATGGCAAAGGGCGGCCAGAACCCGCCACCGGCCAGGATCAGCGGCAGGAAGCCGCCGAACGTAGTGACCGTGGTGGAGATGATATGGCGACTGGCAGCGCCCACGATCTGGCGCGTCCGCGCAGGATCGCCGGCCACGGCCGCCGCGTCCTTCTGCAACGCGGACATGATGATGATGGCCGCGTTGATGGACACGCCGACGGAACCGATCAAGCCGATCACCGCCTGGATGCCAAAGGGATAGCCGAACACGGCCAGGCTGAAGAGGCCAAGGCCGATCGCCTGAAACGACACCACGGCCACGATCCCGGCCAGCCGGAAGGAATTGAAGGTCAGCACGATCGTCGCGACCGTCAGCGTTAAGATCAGCCCGACGGACGCAATCAGGTTGGTGATCACGTCGCCGCGTCCCTCGGCATCGCCACCGACCTCAAGGCGATAGCCGGATGGCAGCGTCAGCCCGGCTTCGTCAAGCCGGGCCTGGAACGCGGCGAGCGCCGTCTGCGGCAACACGCCGGCATCGATGAAGCCCTGCACGACATTGACACGCTCGCCGTTGCGATGGGGGATCGCAGCGGCCGCGGGGATGAGTGTCAGTTCTCCCAACGCCGTCAGAGGGATTGCCGGGAAAGTGCCGTCGGCACCGGAGGAGGCACCCGGCGGCACGATCTTCAAGGACGCAATGCGATCCAGCGCGCCGCGCTCGTCGCCGCCGACGCGCACCCGCACGGGCAGCTCTTCGGTGCCTTCCAGGATGGAACCGCCGACGGAACCTTCCAGCGCCGCTTCCAGTTGACGGGCGATGTCGGCCAGCTGCAGCCCGGCCTGGCGCGCGGCGTCTTCATCGGCGACGAACCACAGTTTGGGCTCCCCACCCGTGAGGCTGGCGCGTGTGTGGGTCACATCCGGAACGGTCGCCAGAACCCGGCGCACTTCGTCGCCCAAGACCCGCAGGCGGTCCACATCGGGGCCGTAGATGCGCAGCTCAACCGGAGCGGCCACCGGGGGACCTTGCAGGATCTCGCGCACAATCGTCTGTGCCTGCGGGAAACTGGCATCGAGGCGGTCCTGCACCTCCGGCATCAGCCGCGCTGCGTCATCCGCAGAGCGCAACGTGACAAGGGCTTCGGCGAAGCTGGCCACGCCATCCTGGTTCATCTGCATGTTGTAATAGAACGCAGGCGCGCTGTTGCCGACGAACCAGTGGATGTCCTCGATCTCCTCGTACTCCGTCAGCAGGTCATAGGCGGACAGCGCTGTCTCTGCCGTCTCGTCGATCGACGTCTGGCTGGGCAACCACATCTGCACATAGAACTGGTTGCGGTCTGAGGCCGGGAAGAACTGTTCCGTCAGTGTCGGAAAGGCGACGAAACCCAAGAGGGGCAGAACGCCGGCCGCCATCATGGACAGCCGCGGATGCCGTAGGCTGAGCTTGAGCGAGGCAGAGAACACCTTCCCGAGGTTCGGCAGCCCGACGGTCCGGCGCCGCCCCTCGCGACCGGCGACAGGCGCAAGCGCTAGGCCCGCCAGCGCCGGCGTGACCGTGATCGCCAGCAGGAACGAGGCCGTCAGCGCCACGATCACACTGATGGCAATCGCGCCGACGAAATCACCCGCCGGCCCAGGCAACAGCACCATGGGCATGAAGGCCAGCACCGTCGTGACCGTGGAGCTCAGCAGCGGCAGCCACAGCCTACGCACCCCGCCCGCCACGGCATCCAGCGGCGTCTGCCCCCGCTCAAGCCGTGTGCGGATGTCGTCGGTCATGACGATGGCGGCATCGACCAGCAGCCCAAGCGCCACGATCAGGCCCGTCACCGACATCTGGTGGATCGGCACGCCCAAGGCCTGCAGCGTGAACAGGCTGATCAGGCTGGTCAGCGGCAGTGCAGCCGTGACTACCAGGGCCGACCGCCAGCCCAGTGTCAAGAACAGCACAGTGACCACCAGGCCGACGCCGATCAGCAGATTGGTCATGAGCGCACCCAGGCGCTGGGTGGTGTAAACGCTCTGGTCGAAGATCAGCCGGTGCTCGATGCCCGCAGGCAGCTCGCCCTCATACGCCGCCAGCACGGCATCGACGGCGGCCTTCCATTGGTCGACCTGGCGGTCCGCCTCCATCCGCGCCGCCACGACAACGGCCGGTTCCCCGTCGACGAAGGCGAGATCGCTCGCCGGCTCGTTGGTGCCGCGCCGGACGGTCGCCACGTCGCCGACCCTCAGCAGGGCCCCGCTTGCCTGCTGCAATAGCGGCACCTCGCGGATGCGCGCCAGCGAGTCCAATTCGCCGGATACCTCGATCAGCAGGTCGGTCCCTTCGGCCCGTAGCTGACCCGCGGCGACTTTGGTGTCGGCGCGCGCGAGGGCCGCGGCAATGTCATCGGCCGTCAACCCCAGCGAGGCCGCCACGTCGGGATCGATTTCGACGATCACCTCTTCCGTCGGCGCGCCGTAGAGCCGCACGACCTTGGTGTTGGGCACGTTGCGCAGCCGGTCCTGCAGCTCTTCGCCGAAGCGCCCAAGCACCGCCAGATTGACCGGCGCGTCGCTGCGCCAGACCAAGGCGCCGATCGCCGTGAAGGCGTTTGTCCGATCGTTGTCGAAGGACGGCGAACCGGCGCCGGCCGGAAACTCGGCCTCGGCATCGGCCAACGCATCGCGGATCTCCGACCATGTCTCCTCAATGCGCTTATCCGACAGCGTCTCCAGCAGCTCCACCGTCACCAGCGAGAGGCCGTTGCGCGACGTGGATTCGATCGTGTCGATCTCCTCCACTTCGCGCAGTTCATCCTCCAGCCGCTCAGTGACCAGAGCCTCGACACGCTCGGCCGTAGCACCGGGAAACGGCGTCACGATGGTGGCGAAGAGGTTCGTGATCGTCGGGTCTTCCTGCCGTGCAATCGTCACCAGCGACGAAAGTCCGGCCACCAGGATCAGCCCGATCACCAGGGCCAGCACACGCCGCTGCCGGAACAGCACGGTTTCCATCACCGGCTACTCCGCCAAAGGCAGAGCGGCCACGCCCTCTGCCAAGGGGCGAACTCGCTGGCCAGGAACGAGGCGGTGGACACCGGCTTCGACCAAACGGTCGTCTGCAGCCAGAGTGCCGCGAACGAAAACACGGTCCGTCTCGGAATGCAGCACCTCGACCTCGGCGCGCTCGACCCGCCAACCCGAACCGTCCGCTTCTTCGACGACGACGAACACGGTCCAAAGGCCGCGCAACCCTTCCGTCAACGCCGTGTGCGGCAACCAGATGCCGGCCTGCGGCACCGCCTCCTCCACCAACAGGCGCGCGATCTCACCATCCGGAGCCGACAGGTCGCCGTCGATCTCCAGCACCACCGTAACCGTGCGCGTGTCGGTATTCAGATCGCGGCGCACAGCCCTGACGATCCCCTCGGCGGGCGTCCCGTTGATCAGCAGCCGATGACGACTTGCGGCGTCGAACCCGTTGGCGAGATGGGCAGGCACGCCGACATGCGCTTCCAGATGGTCCGTCTCCAGAAGCTGCAGCACGGGGGCGCCTGGGCTCGCCACGGCACCCTCATCCATCATGCGGGCACCGACAGTGCCGCCAAACGGGGCCCGCAGCGAAGACTTGTCGAGATCCAGTTCGATCGCGGCCATGGACGTGTCGACCCGCTCGATCGACGCGGTCAATGCCTGTTCCTCGAACCGGGCTTCATCGTATCGCTGCGCCGAGGCATGACCCTGCCGCGTCAGCTGCTGCTGGCGTTCGCGCGTGACCACGGCAAGCGCAAGGCGTGCCTGCAGCTCCGCCCGCTCCGCTTCAAGCCGCTGCAGTGACAGTCGCAGGTCCCGTGTGTCCAGCCGCGCGACGATATCGCCCGCGGCCACGCGGTCGCCCTCATCCGCCAAGATCTCGGTGACCAGGCCAGACAGCTCGAAGGCCAACGCCGTTTCACGCCGGGCCACGACGCGTCCGGCGAAGCTGCGGGTAACCGCATAGGCGTCGGTGGCCTCGGCTACGATCACCGGCACCGGAAGGGCCGTCTCCGCCGTAGGAGCCTCCACCGCATCCGACCTGCCGAGCAGCAACAGGCTGCCAACCAAGGCCAAGCCGCCGATGGCGAGAGCGCCCCCCAGAGGCGCCAGCACACGGACTAACCAACGGGATGTCCCGGGTTTCGTTCGCTGTGGTTCATCCGCCTTGTCGTCCATGGACCCCACCGCCCCTTCCGTCCGGCGCTGATGCAGTGTTGAGGGATGATATATGACGAATTTCGTAATTCGTCAATCTTCACTCATCACAAACAGGCTTCATGTCATTTACGGTCCACCGACGTGACCGGATGTCAGGGGCGCGGTTGGCAGAACGGCCGGCGTCCGATAGAAAGGAGTCTCAACGCCTTACCCCAGGCCTCAAGCGTGGCGCCTTGGCACCGGATATGCGGGATTCAGACCTGATCATCGGCCATGTGGTCGCCGTGTCCGGCGCGAAGCTGACGGGGACACTGGCGAATTTCGGTCGCCCCGCCGAAGACGGTGACTATGGCCACGACGCCCAGATCGGCTCGCTGGTCAAGATATCCACCGATCGATCTCTCGCTTTCGGCCTTATCAGCTCGCTGCGCATTCCGCGGCCGTCATCGCCGCCCATACCGACCGATGCCTGCATGGTCGATATTGACCTGTTCGGCGAGGCCATGTTCGACGTGGACGACGGCACACTACGGTTCGAACGCGGTGTCTCTGTCTATCCGGGGCTCGGCGAACCCATCCGCGCCACGACATCGCAGGACCTCGCCCAGATCTATGCTCGGCCCTTGGCGGCGAACGTTGCGATCGGCACCCTGCATCAGGACCGGACGTTGCCGGCCTATCTGGCGACCGACCACCTGCTGGCCAAGCATTTCGCGGTTCTGGGCACGACCGGCTGCGGGAAATCCTGTGCCGTTGCGCTGATGCTGCGGTCGATCCTCGAAGAATACGGCCACGGCCATGTGCTGCTGATCGATCCGCATGCGGAATATGCGCAGGCCTTCGGCGACATGGCCCATGTCCTGGCGCCGGAGTCCGTGCACCTCCCCTACTGGCTGCTGAACTACGAAGAAACGGTGGCGGTGTTGTGCAGCAACGATGCCTCGCATGACAGCGAAGCGGCAATCCTGAAAGAAGCGGTGCTGGCGGCGAAGCGGGAGTATCTGGGCGACGCAGCGGACGAGACGGTGACGGTGGACACACCGATCCCCTACCGCTTGTCGACCCTGATCCAGTTCGTCAAAGATGCTATGGGCAAGCTCGACCGGCCGGAGAGCGCCATCCCATATCTCCGGCTCTTGTCCACCGTTGAGAGCCTGAGGCGGGATGAACGCTACGCCTTCATGTTCGGCGGGCTGTCGGCGCGCGACACCATGGCGGAGGTCCTGTCGGAGCTGTTGCGCCTGCCGACCAATGGGCGGCCGATCACGGTTTTCAGTCTGGCCGGCGTGCCATCAGAGATCGTCGATGTGCTGGTTTCGCTGCTGTGCCGGATCGTCTTCGACTTCGCGCTCTGGAGCGACCGCGAGCGCGCGGCCCCGATGTTGCTGGTGTGCGAGGAGGCCCACCGCTACATCCCCCGCGACACGACCATGGGGTTCGAGCCCACGCGCATCGCCATTTCGCGGATCGCGAAAGAGGGCCGCAAATACGGCGTATCGCTGGGCCTTGTCTCACAGCGCCCGGCCGAATTGGCTGAGAACATCGTGTCCCAGTGCAACACGCTGTTCGCCATGCGTATGAGCAACGAGAAGGATCAGGAATTCGTGCGCGGCGCCATTCCGGAGAGTGCTGCCGGGCTGTTGAATTCCCTGCCTGCGCTCAGGACACAGGAAGCCTTGGTGGTCGGCGAAGGTGCCAGTTTCCCGATGCGGATCCGTTTCGCCGACCTGCCGGAAGCCCAACGACCGCTGAGCGCCAGCGCGAGCTTCTCCGCCGCGTGGGGTGGGCAGGAGGCTGTGGGCGACCTCTTGGCCCGCACCATCGCCCGCTGGCGCCGCCACGGCCGCTGATCGGCGGCACGCTCGCGTGTTGCTGGGCTGGACAACGCGAAAGATGGCGACCCCGGCAGGACTCGAACCTGCGACCAGAAGCTTAGAAGGCTACTGCTCTATCCATCTGAGCTACGGGGCCGTTCCAGCCGCCGCCCGGCAGAACCGCCGTCCGACGAACGGCTATCTCGGCTTTGGCTTGAAATTGTCCGCATAGTTGCGGGGGCGTACTTTGCGCTCGTGCTCCGGCTCCAGCACATAGGACAGGCCGCGGCGCTTGGCAAAGGCCACGGCCTCGTCGCTGCTGTCGAACCGGAGGCGCACCTGGTTCAACGTGTCGCCCGAGCTTACCCAGCCCATCAGCGGCTCGGGCCGCCGCGCGGTCTGAGGCACGTACTCCAAGACCCAGTGTTGAGTGTTGCTCCGCCCCGACTGCATGGCCGTCTTCGTCGGGCGGTAGATCCGTGCTTCCATTGTTGCGATGCATCCAGAAGTCTGCAGGGCATATGTCCCTGTCGGGACGAGATCCCCTTCGCCGCCCTTGTGGTTTACGCATTCCGGGACCTCTTCTCAAGCCGGATCAACGGCCGGTCACCCCGTCTCGCCATGGGCCACCCCCGGTCGGCATGACACTTCGCCATCAAAATCTTCGATACCGAGGGAACGAGTCGCCGTCTCGCCTGTTTTGGTTTGTAACCGAGGCATCCAGCAGCCAACTGGAACGCGAGGTGTACCCATGCTGAATAGATTTCCACGGGTAGCGCGCCGCTCCAATTCCAAGATGCCGCCGCCGGAACCCGCTCTGGCAGTGCCGGCACTGACGCTGGCAGAACTGATGGACGATGCATTGACGCGCGCGGTGCTGCGCAGCGACGGATTGACCGCCGCCCAATTCTGGCAAACGGTCCGCGACGCCCAGGAACGCTTTTAAGGCCGTCGCCTGCAGTCGGCCGGTTGGTCGGGGCGGCCGGATTCGAACCAGCGACTTCCTGCTCCCAAAGCAGGTGCTCTACCAGGCTGAGCTACGCCCCGATTATCCGGATGGCCGGCACGCTATGCCGGTTCCCGCCCATTTGCAACCCGCCGGACCGCAACGCCCGCGCGCGGCGACGGCACAGAAGACACATCGAACGAAAGGCATCTCGCAGGGGTGATGTGACAGCGCCGCCCCCCGTCAGGCATGCTCCATGGCGACTCTCGTACCATTCGGCCGAGCCATTGGGGCTGCACCATGACCGATACAGCGACAATCACTCGATTTCGACCCTTCGACGAGATCCTGGCGGTCGCGCTCCGCCGCAAGGGTGGGCAAGAGGCGCTTCAGGCGCTGCTGCCGAGCGTCCGGTCGACGGAAGAGCTGCTCACAGTCGGGGACGACCGCTGGCTCTCACAGATGACCAAATGCGTGTTCCAGTCCGGCTTCAACTGGTCTGTGATCGAGAAGAAATGGCCGGGCTTCGAGGCAGCGTTCGACGGCTTTACGCCGCAGCGCTGTGCGATGATGTCCGATGAGGATGTCGATCGCCTGTTGAAGGACGCGCGCATCGTCCGCCACGCCAAGAAGATCCTGTCGGTGCGTGAGAACGCCGCCTTCGTGCTGGAACTGGCCGGCGAGCACGGCTCCGCGTCGGCCTGCTTCGCCGACTGGCCGGACAGCGACTATGTCGGCCTCTTGGAGCTGATGCGATCGCGCGGCAGCCGCTTGGGTGGCGCCACGGCCGCCTATGTGCTGCGCTTCATGGGCAAGGACGCGTTCCTGCTGGGCGGCGATGTGGCGGTGGCCCTGGTGCGCGAAGGCGTGGTTGCCAAGGCGCCGTCGTCAAAGCGCGACCTTCAGGCGGTACAGGCGGCCTTCAACCGCTGGCGGGAAGAGAGTGGCCGGCCGCTGGCCCATATCAGCAGGATCCTGGCTTGCAGCGTGGGCGACGATCCAGGCGCCCCGCCTGCCTGATAGAGCCGGTTGCTACCCTAAGCCGCTGGCCAAAGCGAACGGGGCCGCCAAATGGGCGGCCCCGTCGTATCGTGACCAGGAAGGGACGAGCCCCGGTCCGGGGCCCGTCCGCCGCTGCCTTACTGACAGGCGGCCGCTGCGTTCCAGAAGTCGCCGAAGAAGGTCGCCACGCAGGTGTCTTCGTTCAGCGCCTGCTGGCTGCCGGGGCCGGCCGCCGGCTGCAGGTCGCCGAGGTTGACCGGGCCCTGCTGGCCGCCTTCCTCCTGGCTCTCGCCTTCGCCCTCGGCCTCTTCTTCCTCCTCCTCACCGGTGCCGCCGCCGGCTGCGGGCTGCAGACCGCCGGGGCCCGCCAACTCGCCGATGGAGAAGCTGTCGGAGAACGTCGTCACCTGGAACGGCTCGCCCAGTTCGTTGGTGAAGAACTGCGCTCCGCCTGGCCGGCTCAGATCGCTCAGCGGTCCCCGCGGATCGATCAGGATCGTGAACAGATCCACCGGGAAGCCGAGGAGCGCGTCCAGATCGGCCAGCGTCACCGGCGGACCGACCAGCGCCGGCTGGAAGGCGAAGAACTCGAACGGCGTGTTGCCGAAGGGCGGCGTGATGTTCGCGTCATCGTCGCCGGTATCCAGGACGATCAGCTCCGGCAGGTTCTCCGGCGCCACGCCGTTGATCGACTGCGTGAAGTTGATGGCGAAGTCGGTGCCCAGCGGCGTGCCCCACCAGTTGCCTTCCAGATTGGCGACACCCTCTGCGTCGGGACCCTGGTTGTAGCCGAACCCGCCGTTGGAGAACTCCAGGTCGATGGGGCCGTCCGGGCCGTTGCCGGGCATGAAGTTGATGTTGATGAACAGACCGCTGACCGGGTTGCCCTCTTCATCAACCACCGGCTCACCGATATCGACGATGCCGTCGTCATCTCCGTAGAAGGAGAGGAAGCTCGGCGACGTGATCGGCGGCTCCGTCGGCTCCTCCGAAGAGAAGTCGCTGCCCACGCCCACTCCATCGCCCGCATTCTCAGTCAGGTAGTTCTGATAGACCTGAACCAGACCGTTCGGGGAGATGTCGCCCTCGAAGTGGATGCCGTCGCCGTGCAGCGTGCCTTCGTCGTAGTAGCGGTAGTCGCCCAGACCGCTCTGCAGCGCTGCCGTCTCCGCGGCGAAGGTCTCGTCGATTTCCTCCAGGCTCAGCCCGTTGTCCATGACGAAGTTGTTGAAGATGTTCAACGTCGCCACCGGACCTTCCGGCTCGCTCAGCACCGCCACATCGAACTCGCCCGGCACATACGGCACGTTGTTCAGGTAGCTGCCGCCACCGACCCGCTCGCCGTCGACGAACCAGTCGACGTTGCTGAAGCCCTCAAGCTCCGCCGTCGGCACCAAGACCCAGCTCTCCGGCGGGACCTCGACCTCGATCGTCAGGCCCGTTTCGGTCACCGCGGTGAACGTCACGGTCTCACTCGTCGGGTTCCTCAGGCTCGATGCCGCCTGACCGTTGATGGTGTTGCCACCATTCAGCGGCGCCCCGCCGAAGGACGAGAATGGGAAGTCGACCTCAAAGCTGACCGGCACCGGAATGAAGGTGTCGCCCACCTGGCCGACCTCAATGCCGTTGTCGCCGCTCTCGGTGACCATGTTACGGCTCACCGTCACCGTGCTGTCGCCGCCGATCAGGCCGGCGAAGTCGATGCCGTCGTCACCGCCGGAAACCTTCCCGGTCACCGTGAACTCGTCCAGATCGACAAGGATCGTGTCGCCCGAGATCGGGTCGTAGACCTCGCCCAGCTGCTCCGCCGTGCCATTCAGGTCGATCACGACATTGGCGTCGTAGATGCTGGCAACCGTCAGACCGTAGGAGAGCCCCTCATGCCCGCTGCCGAAGCCGCCGGAGAAGAGGCTCGCCGCTGAGACCTGCGGCTCAAGCTCTTCCTCGCTCTCGTAGCTGAGCCAGAAGCTGAGGCCTTGTCCGAAATGGATGCCGTCTCGGCCGCCGAGGATATCGGTGTTGCTGAAGATCGTCAGGTTGTCCCGATCCTCAGGGCTCGTGATGCCGTCCCGGACGCCGCCGACGAAGATGCCATCACCCGCGAGGCCCTGGATGGTCTCATTCTCGCTGATGGTCACCGTGGCGTAGTCGATGGCCCAGATGTCGAGATTGAGGGACGCGGAGTGCACGTCCAGCTCCACATCATCGAACCACTCGCCGCCCAAGCTGCCGGGGTCGACATCGCCCGCCAGATCGATCTGCGTCAGGCCGGCACCCACCGGCAGGCGCTCACGATCGTCGCCTTCCTCGTAGTAGATGTCGGCCGACAGGCTGGCCGAGGCGCTGAGGCCGCGGCCCAGCCGGATGCCGTCCCAGTAACCCTCGATCAGGCCATTCTCGGTGATCAGCAGGTTGTCGTATTCGCCGTACGAGTAGAACTGATCCCGCACGCCGCCGACGAAGATGCCGTCCCCGTCGGTGCCTGTGATCGTCGGGTTGCCGGAGATCTCCACCTCCGCACCGTCGATCGCCCAGGCATCTGCCGAGAGGAAGGCGTCGAAAGAGGGCGGGGTCGACGTGCCGTACTGGAAGTCCCGCGTATCGGACGCCTTGGTCCGGGAGAACTCCGCATCGGTGAACGAGACGATGTGCGTCGCCGCGCCGCCCGTCACCGGGGAGGCGACGAACAGGTCGCTGTTCGCCGGCACGATCCCGTCGAACACCACGGGGCCACCGGCCGCCCGAAGCGTCGCCGGCTCGTCCGTGTCCGTCTCGTTGCGCAGACGCCACACCGTGTACTCGACACCGTCGACGGTCATCCGACCCATGGAGGTCAGATTGAACGTGCCGTTGCCGGAACGCGGCGTCGAGATCGGCGTGTACGGGTCCGCCCGCAGCTGATCGGAGAGCGACAGCACGCCCGGCTCGACATAGACATCCAGGGCTGCCGACAGGCCGCGCTGCAGGTCAATGCCGTCGTCGTAGCCACTGATCTCCTCGTTCTCGATGATCAGCAGGTCGATGCCGTTGTCGAAACCGTTGATGAACGAAACCGACGCGCTGCCGTTGCGGCTGAAGCCTTCCGACACACCCTGCACCTGGATGCCGTCCCGGTTCTGGCCGGAAATCAGGCCGTTATAGCCGATCACCGCCGAGGCATTCTGGATCGCCCAGGCATCGATCGACAGATGGTAGTACTCGCCGAAGTCGAGATACGCCTCTGCCGTCAGGCCGCGGGCAAGCCGCACGCCGTTGTTGTAGCCCTCGATCGTGCCGTTGGCGACGATCTCCAGGTTGGAGCCGGCGCCGCGGTAGGACGGATGGTCCACCGCCTCTTCCGCCGTGCCGAGGGACGGATCGTCATAGATCGGCCCGTAGCCGGTGTTGCGCACACCCTGCACCAGGATGCCGTTGTTGCCGCTGATCAGGCCTTCGTCGTCGGTCTCTGCGGTGGTGACGGCACCGCCGCTGTCAGCCGGCACGCCGCCGCGGATCAGGTCGTTATGGGCGATCCGCGTCGTCGCGTCCTGCAGCGCCCAGGCGCTGAGGTCCACATAGATCCCGTCGATCGAGAACAGCCAGTCGCCGAAGCCGTCGATGCCATCCGCGTCAGCAAGAGCCGCAACCGCGCCCAGGGTGCGGATGTCGAACTCGCGGAACACGTCGAAGCCGAGGTCGAAGCCGCGCGCCAGCTTGATGCCGTTGTTGGCGCCCAGAATCTCGGTGTTGCCGTAGATGTCGACGATCGTCTGGCTCGGCTCCCACTCCTCGTAGCCCGGCTCGTCGATCAGAGCGACCTGGTTGCCCGGGAAGCCGTGGTCGAAGGTCGTGCTGCGGATGCCCTGGATCAGGATGCCGTTGCGCGTCTCGCCCTCGATCGTGTTGTTCAGCGCGATCCGCACGATGGCATCTTCCACCGCCCAGGCGCTCAAGCTTCCGCCGAAGCCGAACGGGCCGTAGCCGATGTCATGGTTCAGCACGCGGGCGATCTTGACGCCGTTGGTGTAGCCCGTGATCGACCCGTTGCCGGTGATCTCAAGATGCGCCTGGTCGTAACCGAACAGCGACGCCGGCAGGCCGTAGCGGGAGCCTACGCCGTAGTCCATCGGCGCACCGTCGCCGCGGATGCCTTCGACCAGGATGCCGTTGCGGTGGTGGCCGACGATCTCGTCGTTGTCGATGATGGCCACCTGCGCACCCCAGATGCTGGGATCGGCCCCATACAGCCCATAGCTGCTGAGCGGGCCGTACCCGTACCAGGGCACCGACGCGAAGTGGATGCCGTTCTCATACCCTTCGATCAGGGTGTTGTTAACGATCCGCACATAGGTCTCGTAGTCGAAGACGCCGTTGAAGGAGATGCCGTCTTCGTAGCGACCGACGATGTGCTCGTTGCGGGCAATCCGCACATTCGCCGCATCCTGAACCGGAGCCTCGAACTCGATGCCGTTGTCATAGCCACGGATCAGGTCGTTGCGCACGATCCGGACCACGGAGTAGTCGCCGACCGACCGTGAGAACTCGATGCCGTTCTCGTGGCGGCCGATGATCCTGCCGTTGTCGGCAATCCGGATCAGCGCGTTGTCGCGAATTCGGCCGTCGAAGTCGATGCCGCTGTCGTAACCGCGGATCAGGTCGTTCCAGGCGATCACGACGCGGGCGTCACCGCGGATCGTGCTGAACTCGATGCCTTCGTCGTTGCGGCCGATGATCCGGTCGTTGTTCACAACACGCACGACCGCGTTCTGGCGGATCGTGCCATTGAAATCGATACCGGTGTCGTAGCCGCGGATCAGA